>NZ_JABX01000036.1 GCF_001469165.1 Thiohalocapsa sp. ML1
AGGTCGGCTCTCCAGCCTGGAGGTCGGCTCTCCGGCCTGGAGGTCGGCTCTCCGGCCCGGAGGTCGGCTCTCCGGCCCGGACCGGCCCGACCCGGCATCAAGTGTCGTGGTCGTAATCGAACGTTCGCGATGTTGACGGGCTTGACTGGAGTGTTGACCTCCAGGTCAACACGGCCACAGAGCGGGATGCACTGGTTTCGCGACTGCGGAGCCGACCTGGAGGTCGGCTCTCCGGCCCGGACCGGCCCGACCCGGCCCGGCTCCGGCCCGGCTCCGGCTCGGCTACGGGAGGGCAAGTGCCTCGCTGCCGAGCCTCCGCCGTTGCCGCGCCTCTCTACCCCGCGCGCAGAGGTCGGGATCGGTTGGCACTCGGTTCGATTTCGATAGCGATTTCGATAGAACCCCACCGCCCCATCGGGCGGGCTGGCATGGCCCCGACCTACGTGTCCACCAGCCCGTCGCGCAATTGGAGAAAGCGCGTGAGCCGCCCCGGGTCGATGGCCCCCGCCGCCGCCGCGGCGCGCACGGCGCAGTCCGGCTCGTTTTGGTGGCGGCAATCGCGGAAGCGGCAGCCACCGTGCAGCGGGCGCAGCTCCGGGAAGCCCGCTTCGAGCTCGGCCTGGGTGAGCCCCGAGACGCGGAAGCTGCGCACGCCGGGGGAGTCGATGAGCCGCCCGCCGTCGCTGCCCGGCAGCCGATAGCAGGTCGCCGCGGAGGTGGTGTGCCGGCCGAGCCCGGTGGCCGTGGATAGACGGCCGATCTGGATCTCCTGGTCCGGCAGCAGCGCCTGCACCAGCGACGACTTGCCGACGCCGGACTGCCCGAGCAGGATCGCGGTTTCGCCCGCCAAGTGCCGGGTCAACGCGCCCGTGCCCGGCGGCCCGTGGATGCTGATGGGGCAGAGCGGATAGCCCAGCGCGGGGTAGGGCGCCAGGGCCGCCAGAAACCGGGCACGGCCGGCGTCGTCGAGCAGGTCCATCTTCGCTGCCACGATCAGCGCGCGCACGCCGATGAGCTCCGCGGCCACCAGGTATTGATCGAGCAGATAGCCGCTCGGCGGCGGCTCCGGGGCCACGACCACGGCCATCAGCGTGAGGTTGGCCGCGAGCGGCTTGGCGTGGCCGCTGTAGTCCGGGCGGCTCAGGACATTGTCGCGGGGCGCCAGCGCCGTGACGATGCCCTGGCCGGATTCGGTGGGCTGCCAGACGACGCGGTCGCCGCAGACCGGGTGGCCCAGGTTGCGCCGGGCGACGCAGTGGTGCAGCGCGCCGGCGGCGTCTTCCACCGCGAGGTGGGCGCCATGGCGGACCACGATGAGGCCGGACTGCGGGGCGCCGACGCCGACGCCGTTATCGGCCTCGGCGCCGACGACATCGGCGTCAAGCTCGTCCAAGACCGCATCGGTCCGGCTCGCGAGCCGCTCGCGCCGGCGCTCCTGGATCGCCTGGATGCGCTCGCGCTGACGTTCCGACAGCCGCCGCCGGGGCATCAGCCCATCACCCGCAGGCCCGGCGGCGTCCGGCGCATGGGGGTCACTCGCCGAACTTGTAGTACTCCTCGTTCAGCAGGTTCGCGACCGCGTTGACCTCCTCGGGGAACATGCCGGTGTTCAGGTTGGTGTTGCAGGCCTCCACCTGGGTCTTCAACCCGCTCAGGGAGTCGATTTTGCGGTCCGGGCGGGTGTAGACCTCGCTGCCGTGGCAGCTCGTGCAGTTTTGCTCGACGAGCGCGTGGGGGTCGGCCGCCTCCGCCGCGGCGAGCGCGCCGCCGCCGAGCAGGGCTGCCAGCGGCAAGGCAAGGATCAGGGGGCGGCGCAGGGCTGAGAGCAGGGTCATGGCATTCTCCGGTTCTTGCTGGGGTTGAATTCTAGCAACGAGCAAGCCCGCGGCGGGCCCGATCGCGCTACCATCTCGGCACATCGTGGTGGGGGCGGGAGAAGCCAATGGAGCGCGCGGAGAACCTGGCGTGGATCGACCTGGAGATGACGGGGCTCGACCCCTTCAAGGACCACATTCTGGAAATCGCGACCATCGTCACCGACGCCGAGCTGAACGTGCTCGCCGAAGGCCCGGTGCTCGCCATCCATCAGCCGGAGGCGGTGCTCGCGGCGTTGGATGACTGGAACACCCGCCACCACGGCCAGTCCGGCCTGCTGGAGCGGGTGCGCAACAGCGCCGTGACCGAGGCCGAGGCCGAGGCCGCGACGCTCGCCTTCCTGCAGCGCTGGTGCGTGCCGAAGCAGGTGCCGCTGTGCGGCAACAGCATCTGCCAAGACCGCCGCTTTCTGGCGCGCTGCATGCCGCGGCTGGAGGCCTTCTTCCACTACCGCAACCTGGACGTGAGCACGCTCAAGATCCTCGCGCGCCTGTGGGCGCCGGACGTGGCCGAGGCCGTCAAGAAGCAGAACAAGCACCAAGCCCTCGACGACATCCGCGAGTCCATCGCGGAGCTCAGGCACTATCGCGCGGAGCTGTTGCGGGTTTGATCCCGGGTGACGGTTTAGAAATTACCGGTACCCTCCCGGGATCGAGTCAGCGCAGCGAAACCCGACCTCAAGGGCATCGAAATTTTGAAGCGTTGCTGGACGGAGCAGCTCAGCGATAAACGCGTGCCGCCCACTTGGCGCGCGTCATACCGACGTAGACGAGCTTGCGCAGGCGCTCATCGAGCGCGCGGTTCACGACAATGGCCACGGCGTCGAACTCGAGCCCCTTGGCCCGGTGCAGTGTCATCGCGAAAATCCGTGCATCTTTGCGACTCAGGCGCTCGCGGTGCTCGACCGTGGCGACCTTGTGGCCGGCTTCCCGAAGCTGCTTGACGAGCTGATCCCGCAGCTTCAGGGTGTTGGCCATCACGCCGATCTTGGCGTCCGGCCTGTCATCCAGGCAGCGGCCGACGAAGCTCCGGATGCCATCGCGGAGGTCTTCCATCGACGCCCCTTCGATCTGCTCCGGGCTCGGGCCGTGCAGCAGCGAGCGGTAGCGGGACAGCTCATCGCTGCCGCCGTCCAAGTCGTCGACCTCCACCCCTTCCAGCAGCGCGATGGCCGCGCGGCGGATCTCTTCCGTGGTGCGATAGTTCAGGTAAAGCTTGCGCGCGCGGCCGCGGATGTCGATGCCGCAAGCGCCCATGCTGGCCTTGTTCTTGGCGTAGATGCGTTGGTGTCCGTCACCAACGAACATCAGGTCGTTCGGCCCCGGTGGCACCAGCGCGCGGATCAGCTTCAACGCCTGCGGGCCGAAGTCCTGCGTCTCGTCCACAACGGCGTGCGCGTAGGGCGTTTTGCCCTCGGCCGCCAACAGGGCGCAGGCATCGCGGTAGGCGTCGTCCGGCTCCTTCAGACCCTTGGCGCTCAGTTGCAGGCGATAGTTCTCGAAGATCTCCCACAGCGCATCGCGCTTCTTGCGCGAGAGCAGGACGCCCCTGCCGCGGCGCGGTGCCTCGCGGTAGTCATCGCGCGATGCGAGCCCCTGCGCGAGCACGATCTGCTCGAATTCCTCGCGAACGAAGTCCCGCGACAGATCCAGTGACGGGTCGAAGTCCGCCATCGCGAGCGCCCAGATGGGCTCGCACTTGGCCTTGAAGTCGAACGCGATCTCGTGCTCGTAGCGGCGCGCCTTCAGCAGGCGGAACACCAGTGCGTCCAGGTTGATCACGTCGATGTGCCGCAGTTGCTCGGGGGCGCAGATGGACTTGAGCCCGTCTTCGATGTCCAGTGCCAGGTTCGTCGTGAAGGTCGTGAACAGGAGCTTCCCGTCCGTGCCGACCAGGGTGCCGGCCAGATGCCGGGCGCGGTGCATCGCGAGCACCGTCTTGCCCGTGCCCGCACCGCCCAGGATGCGGCTCGGCCCGTTGACGTGGCGCGTTGCTAGTCGCCGCTGCGCGGGATGCAGAAAGACGCGCCACTGTTCCAGCGGCGCTGCCAGGATCTCCTGCAGATCGTTCTCGCCTGCAACGACGTAAAAGCGCGCACGGCTCTCGTCCCGATCCGCCGCGGCGGCGAAGTCCTCGGGGTCGATGTCGCGGTCCACGCGGGTCTCGCGCTCGGCCAGGATGCGCGATACGGGGTCCCCCGCCAGCACCAGGAACAGGCCCTCGTAGGCCTCCACGGGCAGCTCCGGCTGCATGGCGTCGAGGTCGCCCTCGGAGCGGATGGTCCGCACCGCCGGCAGCATCTCCTCCGGCACGCCGAGCGCCATAAGGTCCCGGTCGGAGAGCCCGGAGAAGACGGGCACAGGCTCGGACGGCGCCGCGGTTGCCGCACGCTGCAGCGTTGCCTCGACGAAGCCGACGTTCGTGAGGCCGAGCGCGCCGTTGACCGGATTGACACTCAGCTTCCGCTTGGTCGCCCAGGCGTAGGCATCGTCGTGTTTGTCGATGTGCAGCCAGACGAACACATTGTCCCGGGGCGCCCGGAAGATGATGCCCCGATAGCCCTGATCGATGCGCACCGAGCGCAGGTTCTTGTCCTGCGCGCCCCGGATGGTCTCGTAGTTGATGCCGGGGCTCCTTGGGTCGGTCTGGAACTTGAGCATGAACTCGAGCCCCTTGGTCTGCACCGCCGCCGGCAGCGCGGTCATGCGCTTGATGACGTCGTTGCTGACAATGATCTTGACGTCGTCTTTCATGGGTTCCGGCCTCGCAGGGCATGCTCGATGGCGAGCCACCAGTTCCGGGATTCTTCGATGACCGCGTAGCCGGCGCGCTGCCAGCTCGCTGCACACTCCATCTGCGCCACCGTCAGGAGCACCACCCGGGCAACCTCCCACAGCGCCTCCGCCACTCGGTAGCCGCCGTCGTCGTCGATCTCGGCGCCGATGGCATCGGGCGCCGGCACGCCCGCGTTGCCGAGGTACAGGAAGCCCTGCCTGAGGCGCTCCAGAAACTCCGCGGCGTCGAGGATCTCTGCCCAGCCGAGGCTCGCTGCCGCCGGTGGTGCCTGCGCTTGCGGCTTCGGCACCGTCAGGGTCGCGCCCGCATTCAGCATGGACTCGGTGAGCAGCACCACGCCCGGCGTGGCCTGGAGCAGGTTGGCCAGGCGCAGCCACTGCCGCCAGTGCACCCGGCCGTGCTTGGGATCGGCGGCGATCGCGGCGTCGTTCAGCACCAAGGCGCCGCCCAAGGGATAGTCCGACGTGCTCTTGCCGGTGAGGAACCGGGGTGCCGCCATGCCGACCCAGTGTACGAGCTGCTTGTCCGGCCCCTGCAGATGCACGCTCCAGCGGTCGATCTGGCCGTCCTCGCTCAACCAGTCGGGCAGCGCGCCGAGCACGGCCGTGCTGCGCGCCTTGATGCCATCCGTCACCTCGTTCGGCCGCAGCACGCTGCGCATCAGCAAGTGGCGCCCCGTCGATTGCAGGCGGCTCAAGGGGTCTTGCTCCGCGGGGCAGGGCTGGCCGAGCAGACGGAGCAGCAGGGCGATGGCGTTCGCGGTGAGATCCGCCGGCGGCACCTGCGGTAGCTGCTCGGCCGGAATCTGTTGCCCCGATGGCGTCATCAGCACGCCGAGCGGGCTCTCCAGGTCGGTGCCGGCGGCGAGCTTGGTCGCTGCCTCAATGTCCTCGAAGGTCACGGACCACACCCGATAGGCGCCGCGCAGCATCAGCGTGGCGCGCTTGCGGGCGTCCTCCGGCAGCGAGCCCTGATGATGCTGCCAGCCGTCCACGAACACGGCGACGGGCCGCATCGGGCTGGATGACTTGGTGGCCGAGATCACGAAGTCCGGCTGGCACAGGGTCTGCCCCGAGGTGGCGTCCTCGATGGGCACCTGGGTGTCCACCCAGTAGCTGTGCGGCCCCGCCGCCAGCAGATAGGCCGTCTTGCCGGCCTTGATGTCTTGCGTCACCTGTACCGGCGGCAGCTTGCCGCCATCCGCATCGGGCTGCCCGCCCAGCGCCTGCAGCGCCGGCAGCAAGCGCCGTTCCAGCTCGGAGCCGAAATCCGGGTTGATGTAGATCTCGGACAGGCAGCCCACCGACTCGCGCTGGAATTCTCCCTCCACCAGCGCTTCCAGCAGCTCCAGCGCGGTGGCGCGGGAGATGTGCTTGCGGTTGCGGCCCTGGCGATAGTGGAAGACGCACTGATAGCAGCCGTCCGTGCCCTCGATGTACTGGCAGGCGCAATCGCGGATCACGGCGTGGGCCGCCGCCAGCACCTGCGTCAGCGTATCGGCATCGCCCCCCAGCAAGTGTTGCAGATAGCCGGTGCCGCCGGGCACCGAGTCGTAGATCAGGATGTAGGTCTTGCCGGCGCCCTCGGCGCTGCCTGCCTCCGCCATGGTCTCGAAGCGCAGGTGGTCCACCTTGCCGCCGAAGCGCTTGCGCAGCCCCAGTTGCAGCGCCGACATGAACGAATAGGTGGTCCGCTCGCCGGAGCCAAAGCCCTGCGGCACCATGATTCGCACGCACTCGGACTCGAAGCGCCGATACAGAAACAGCCGATCCAGCAGATGCTCGCTGCCCTTGCCGTGGCGATGCGGGCAGTCCGGCGTGTGGGTCTGCTTGCGCTCCTCATGCCTGGGGCTCGAGCCCGCGGGCTGCACCATGCCGCAGCCCCGGCACAACGAGAACCCGGCCTTGGCGCTGTCGTTGCCGGCGATCACGATGCTGTTGTCCAGCGCGGCGACCGGCGTCGGCTGGCCCAGATTGAGGTCGTGGAAGGTCGCGCGGGCGATGAGCTCGAAGCCGTACAGCGCCTGCGCCGATGCCAGCGTCCAGGCGCTGCGCACGTCCGTGCCGGCGAAGTTCATCAGGAGCTGGCGTTCGTAGTAGCGCGGATTGCGGGCCTCGTCGGTCTCGGTGATGCGAGTCTTCTCCTGCCTGCGGATATTCGCCACCGCGCGCTTCAGCCGCAGCGCCGGCCGCACCTGGCTGCCGTCCGCCCAGTGCGTGTTGCCGCACTGGGGGCAGGCGGCGGACTGGCTCTCCGGCTCGGTGAGCGGGGTCAGGCAGTGGCAGGCCGGGCAGAAGCGATGCGCCGCCGGCGGCTCGACGCCGAGATCGATCTGGTCGATCTCGACCTTGCTCTTGTGCGCAAAGAAGGTATTGCGCGGCGCAAACTCCGCCAGCGCCGCGTGGGCCGGGCGGCTGTAGCGGTGCACCGGCACCGCGTATTCCGCGCCGGTCTTGCGGCTGCCGTGGATGATGGTCGTGAGCGCGACGCCTTCCTCCGGAAAGGCGTAGTTGGGCAGGAGGCCGGCGTTGGTCATCGCCTCCGGCAGGTACTCGTTGTTGAGCTGGCGGATGCGCTCGGTGAGGCCGTCGCGCTCCTTCTCCAGGAGGTCGATCTCGGCCAGCGTCTGCTCGTCCTCGGGGCGCTTGCGCAGCCGGCCGAGCTCGGCGTTGATGGCCTTGCGCCGCGCCTTCCAGGACTCGCGCTCGGCGTGCGTCTCCTCGAAGTAGGCCAGAAAGTGCGCCCGCAGGTGCTTCTGCTGCTCCGTGCCGGCGAGGAGATCTGCGAGCTTCTGCCGCGTCTCCTTGGTCAGCGCGTCGCCAAGCAGCCGGCAGAAGGCATCGAACAACACCGGCTCGTGGCGGTTGACGAAATCCAGATAGTTGAACGGGAAGTGCGCCGTGTCGCCGCCGCCCTTCGCCACCTGATCCAGCGCCTCGCTCAGCTTGTCCGGCAGGCTCGGGTTCTCCTCGGCCACCCAGTGGTCGAAGCAAAAGGCATAGAGCTGCCGGCGCAGCACCTCCGCCGCGTTCAGGTAGATGGCCGGCGGCTCCACCGCGCCGTGCAGCATCTCCAGCGGGTTGGCGAAGTGGTACTGGTCGTGCCCGTCGGGCGAGGCATCCGCGATGGCAAGCACCGCCGCGTTGCCGTCCCGGCGCCCGGCGCGGCCGACGCGCTGGACGTAGTTGGCCTGGTTCGGCGGAATGCCGCCCAGCATCACGCTGGACAGGGCGCCGATGTTGATGCCCATCTCCAGCGTCGGCGTGGCGGAGAGCAGGTTCTCGTACCAGGGCTCGCACGCGGCCTCCGGCGCCATGAAGCGATCCTGCAGCGCAACGCGCTCATCGCGCTCCAGAAGCCCCGTGTGCTCGTGGGCGATGACGCGGGTGATGTCCCCCTGCTGCATTCGCGCATGCCACCAGCTTGGCGCCGCGGCCGGCTCCGGGCGCAGGGTCTCCGCGGGGCTGTTCCAGGCCGGCAGCCCGGCCAGTGCCTCCGCCGCCTGTGCCGGCACCCACAGCGCCTGGGCGCCGGACGGCGTCACCAGCCGGCGCAGGTGCCGATACAGCCGGAGCCGGCCCGGCTCCAGGCCGAACACCTCCGCGCGCCGGCCCTTGTGGTCCAGCGGCACGAAGCGCCCGAGGCCGGCCTGCGCCAGCGCCTTCAGCAGCTCCTCGTAGGCCAGCGTGATGATGCCCGGCGAATGCAGGCGCAGCCCGAGCGCGAGCTGCGCCCAGCCGAGCAGCGGATTGCCGTCGCGCTCTTCTAAGTGCAGAAAGCGGAGCGGGCCGGCATCGCGGGCGATGAAGCGCGGCGCGTCCGCACGGCCGCGATGCGGCAGCCAATGCTTGCGCTGCGGCGCAAACTGAAAGGCGTTGTAATCGCCGGTCTCGGCGTAGCGGTCCAGCTCCAGGTGGAAGATCGCGCCGGCGCGGATCAGCGTTAGCACCGTGCCCAGGGCCCAGAACAGCACCCGGTCCGCGGACAGGTCCTCGAGCCCGCCGCCGGCCTCGCGCAGCGCCGGGGTCAGGGTGCGCGACAGGGCGTCGAGATCGGCCAGATCCGGAAACAGCGCCGCGATGCCGACCCGCGTCAGCGTGCGCCCGCGATCCGAGCGATGGGCAAACTCCTCCGCCGCCCGCCACTGCATGCGCTGGCAGAGCATCTGCGGCAGCCGCGAGCCCGCCGGCAGTTGCCCCGTGTCCTTGAGCTTGCGCCAGTCGGCCAGCCATTCCATGCCCGGCGGCATGAAGCGCGCGACGAAGTCCCGCGGTGCCAGCGCGAGCGGGCTCGCCGGGTCCAGCCACGCGCGGCCGAGCGCCTCCAGCGCCTCGCCCCAGGGCGGCGCGCCAGCATCGTCCGGCGGCAGCAGCGCCAGCGCCCGGGCGATGCCGGCGCGCATCAGGTGCGTCTCGGTCTTGGACTCGATATAGCCCGCGCGATGGGCCGCGTCCTGCACCGAGTCCGAGAACAGGATCAGCTTCTTGTGGTCGTTGAGCCGGGCGGACCAGAGCCGTTCCACGGCGTGGGCGGCGATGCTGGTGGTCTGGGCGCCGATGATGAGCTGCCCGCCGCGCTCGCCGCACACCGGGCAGGTGTCGTCGTGGACCGTCACCTGGCGGGCGTTGTGCTTGGCGTCGTCGGTGCCGCGCGGCTCGAAGGTGCGTGTCGCCGAGACCACATGCACGGCCAGCACGTCCTCGCTCTGGCAGTGCGGGCACTGGGTCAGGTGCTCGCTGCTCAGGTGGCCGCACTGGCCGCACAGGCTCTGGCGCAGCACCGGCACCAAGGGGCGAAGGGGGCGAAGGGGGCGAAGGGGCCGCGCCGCGCCGGCGTCGTCTGCCGCCGGCCGCGGATAGATGCGCGCGACGAACGGGTCCGTGTGGCGCGCAAAGAAGGCCGCGTAGATGGCATCGGCCGCGCTCACGACCCGGCTCTGCTGCGGCGGCTTCAGCGCCAGCCAGCCGGTGCTGTGGCAGTGGCGACACTGCACCAGCGGCAGGCGCAGGCGCTCGCGCCGGGTCAGCACGGCCGCCTCGGAGGACAGCTCGATCTGCGCCGGGTCGCGGCTCACGGTCGCGAGCACCCGGCGCAGCTCCTGCAGCCAGAGCTGCACGCGCAGCGTCACCAGGAAGCCGAGCGTCTCCGGCGGCGTGTCCGCGTTCACCGCTTGGCCGGGGTAGGGCGCCCGCGCCCAGGCCACCAGGGTCAGCAGCGCCGCGATGAGCGCCGTGGCCTCCTGTTGCAGACGCGCGCTCAGGGTGCGCTTCAGCTTGTCCGCGATCTCCTCGACGGTGACCGGCGCCCGGGTGGCGGTGCGCAGCAGCGACTGAAACAGCAGGTGCTTCTTCAGCTCCGCGCCCAGCCGCACGCGCCCGGGGCCGGTGTCGAGCCCCGCGGTGAGCTCGGCGAGGCTGTCCGGGTCGCTGAAGAAGGCGGGCAGGAAGCGCGCCACCGCCTCCTGCGGCCGGTCGAAGGTGCGCTGTGCGATGGCCGCGAGCACGGTGCCGTCGTCCGGGATCAGGTGCTCGACGACGTTCTGACCGATGAAGGCATCGAAGCCCTGGCGCCGCTCGACGATGACCGAGCCCGCGTCGAAGTCGGTCGCGAACACCTGCCCCGCGTACTCCCGCAGCGGGCCGGTGTCGCTGGCGTCGCCGAGCGTGGCGGAGGTGCCGATGCAGATGAGCCGCCCCGGATTGCCATCGGTGTCGCAGTGCAGACGGTGGCGCAGCCGGCGGATCAGCATGGCCAGGTCCGTGCCCTGGGCGCCGTCGAAGGTGTGCAGCTCGTCCACCACCAGAAAGCGCAAGGTGTCCGGGGCGTTGTAGCGCCACAGCGGCCGGTCCTTCGGCCGGATCAGCAGAAAGTCCAGCATCTTGTAGTTGGTGAGCAGGATGTCCGGCGGATCATCGCGCAGCACGTCCTTGTCCGTGATCACCGAGTCCGGCCCCATCACCGGCGCATCCGGCCGCGGCGACGTGCCGGCCTTGCCCGGCTTGTACTTGCCCTTGCCGGAGCCGACGAAGAGCCCGGCGCGGATGCCGTGGAAGGCGGGCGTCCGGTGCACCAGCTCCGCGATGCGCTTGGCCTGGTCGTCCGCCAGCGCGTTCATCGGGTAGATGACGATGGCCTTGATGCCGGGCCTGCCCCGGGCCTTTTGCTCGGCGGCGTCTTCGAGCACCGGGTACAGAAAGCACTCCGTCTTGCCGGAGCCGGTGCCGGTGGCCACTAGCGTGGACAGGCCCTCCACGGCGCAGCGCCGCCAGGCCTCTTCCTGGTGCAGATGCGCCGCGTGCTCGGTCTCGAAGCCCTTGAAGAAGCCCTTGCCGCTCTCGCCGGCGACGAAGGGCATGCCGAGCTGCACGTAGGGCCCCTTGACCCAGGTCGGCGCCTCGATCAGCCGGCGCACCGCGTCTTTGAAGTGCTCCGTGGAGGGCTCGAACTGGGTGCGCAGCGTCTCGGCGATGCCGTGACGGACCTCGTCGATGACCAGCGACGGGAGCATCTGTGCGTTCCTCAGGCATCCATTTTTGTTGTGTCTTGCCGGGGCTCGGCTCGCGCTGGTCTCCTGACAAGGCGCGTTAGCTGGCCCCGGAGTCGCCAAGACCGGGTGCCGAGGCGGAGCGGCTCCCTAGCCCGAGGAAGTTCCGGGCGCCGGCACGGTGTGCGTTCGGACCCAGTCAGTAAAGGCGTCCCGGGGTATCGCCCCGGCCGCAAGCTCCAGCATCACCCGCTCCTGCTCGTCCACGTGGCAGACGATCTCGTGGCCGTTAAGCATCAGGAAGACCTCCATAGCCGCATGTCCGACGCGTTTGTTGCCGTCGAGAAATGGATGGTTGCAAACCAGCGAGAAACAGAGTGCCGCAGCCTTGCCGGCGAGATCGGCATAAAGATACTCGCCGCCGAAACCGGCACGCGGCTGATTGACGGCCGACTCGACGGCGCCGAGATCCCGGACCCCGCCGGCGCCACCCGTGGCGGCGATGACGCTGCGGTGCAGCTCCAGCAACTGGTCAACCGAAAGATACCGCATCAGGCGAGGCGCCGGTACAGATCCCGGTTTTTCGCCAGGACGCGCTCGACGGCTGCCTCGAAATCGTTCTCCTGCTTGATCAGGTCGTCGATGAATTCGGCCAGCAATTGCTCAGGCTCCATGCCGATGCGGCGTGCCTTCTCGCGGAAAGCGTCGGCCTTGGCGTCGTCGAGCTGTAGGGTCATCGTCGTCATAGTCTGGCTGTTCCGATGTCGATCGTTTTCAGGTCGCCGGGCAGGGTGTCGTTAAGCCCAACGGCCATCCTGGTGGCGTTGATCATAACTCCGACCACCGCAGCGACCGCTTGCGTAGTCAGGCCATCCTGGCGTGACGCCATCAGGGCTGGAAGCCCTGGCTACGCACGGAGCCCGCAGCACTTGTGGGGACGATCAGAAGTCCGTGGAACAAGCGCAGCGGTTCCACCAGCTGCGTACCAACGCGGCGGAGGGTGGGCACGGCTCAGCGGCCTTTGCCCAGCCTACCCGGTGGCCCCGGTCTCGCCGGCTAGCCGCAAGACTTCCCGCACCAAGCTGTCCGAGAGCCGATAGCCGTGCTCTGCCAGCGCCGCGAGCAGCGGTGCCACGGACGGCACCAGACCATGGCGCTGCGCGGCGAGCAGCACGCCGGCAAGGCCTACCACCGGGACGCCGCGCCGGCGCGCAACCGCACGTCCGCGCCGCTCGTCGATCAACAGGAAGCGGCAGGACAGCGCCTCGGCCAGCAGGATCGCCGCAGCCTCGCCGGCGTCGAGCACCAGGCTGAGCTGTGCCAGGTCCGACGCCAGGTGCGGCGGCAGCGCGCGCGCCTCGATGACGCCGGCGCCGAGGGCGGCGGACAGCAGGCGCGCGCCCGGGCGGTCGGAATCCAACCGCAGCTCCGCCAGGACGGCCTCCGGCACCGTGACCGTGCCATAGGGCGTCGGCAGCAGCGACAGGTGCTCGATGCGGGCCAGGGCGATCAAGGGCCCGGCGTCTGCGATGACGACCCCGCTCATCCCGGCCTCCGCCCGCGTGCCGCTACAGCGCCGCGTCCAGCTCCTCGGTCAGCTCCGCGGCCGGATAATCCACGGCGGCCAGCCCGAGCGGCGCCAAGAGATCCATGAAGGCATCCAGCGAGAGCCCCGCCAGCCTGGCGGCCTGGGCCAACGTGACACGGCGTTGCTCGAACAGCGCCAGCGCCAGCGCGCGATGCACGCCCTGCTGGAGGAGGCGCTGGTCGAACGGCACGGCCAGGATGGCCGGCCGGCCGTGCTTGGTGATGATGGCGAGCTGCCCCGCTTCGGCGTCCTTAAGCAGGTCGCCGGAGCGGGTGCGCAGATCGCGCACGGAGAAGACGTCGAGTGGCTCCATCGGGTTGCCTCCGGGAAGTTGCCTCTCGGAACATGTGCCCACAAAGCGTAGCACGGACGACAGTCCGCCCCGGGTTCGTCGGCAGGGTGCGCAGCGGTGAACCGGCAGTGATCGATCGGACACCGCGTCATCCGCTGGCTGGATCGTCGCGCGAAGACGCCGAAGAGCAGAAGCTGCGGTCACGGTCCCGGCGCTGCCGCGTTAGGCAGCGCGAAGATTCCTGGCATGTGGAATCTCGTGCGGGCCGATCGGCCTGACTTGACGCGATTCGAGCTCCAAAACCGCGGCTGTCTCGCCGTCTAACGTGACGAACTCCACTTCGTAGGCTTTGCCGTCACCATGAACGTAGACGACAGCCCCGATATCTCCGGGCTCTAGTCCATGCTGTGGCATGGCCTCCGTCAGAATGACTCTGTCATGTTCTTTAATCATTGCCTCTACCTATGATAAGGGATAAGCGGTAATCAGGCGGGCGCATTCTTTGTCGTCAGCGATTATCCAGATTGTCTTGATCGGCGGGGTTGTGCCATTTGGTGCCAAGATGGGGCCAACTATGACGTACTTGGTACCGTATCTTCCCTGAATAGACTGAAAGTAGTCGTTTTCTTCGGCTTGTTTCGCCAATGCGGATGCGAGGACTTCCCATTTGTCCCGCGAGAATCCGCAGCCAAGAAAGAAGCGCGCTTTCGACTCACCTTCAGGGTGCTCAGTAGAAAGAAGATAGTCGACGACTTTCCGTTGTTCTACCTCGACGTTGCTGCAATTCGGAATTCTCATTCCGACTCATCCTGTGTCAGCGGGGTTTTGGTTGCTGAGCATGCGCTGCTTGGGAACCCAGTGCGGGAAGCACTGCTTCCCGTGACGGCTTTGATCATCGTTCCGGCCGCAATGACCCGAGGTCCTGCTCGTGACACCGCTCCTGCGGTGTCACGCGCTCTTCGGCACTCTGCGCCCCGCGGGGTGTGACGGGGCGACGAGGTCGGCAGCGGCCTTGGGACGGCGAATAGATCCATGAAGGCATCCAGCGAGAGCCCCGCCAGCTTGGCGGCCTGGGCCAACGTGACACGGCGTTGCTCGAACAGCGCCAGCGCCAGCGCGCGATGCACGCCCTGCTGGAGGAGGCGCTGGTCGAACGGCACGGCCAGGATGGCCGGCCGGCCGTGCTTGGTGATGATGGCGAGCTGCCCCGCTTCGGCGTCCTTAAGCAGGTCGCCGGAGCGGGTGCGCAGATCGCGCACGGAGAAGACGTCGAGTGGCTCCATCGGGTTGCCTCCGAGGAAATGTGCCCACAAAGCGTAGCACGGGCGAGGGTCCGAGCCGGGTGCATCGGAAGGGGCTGCGCGGCGGTGAAGCCGCGGAGCCCGCGGCAGTCCTGCTCGTGGTCAGGCCGCAGGCACGGGGCCTGGTGGGGCCTAGTCGGCGATGGCGCGCCGGTGCGGGGCAGCGGGCAGGGTGTCATGCCCGAGCGGCGGCTTCACCGACGATCTCGACTGCCCGAGTCACCGCGAGACAGAGCATCGGGTCCGTGTCCAAATCCGCGCGCTGTCGGCCTTGCACGAACGACAGCGCCTGCTCTGCTGCCTCCAGCATGTGCGTGAGCCGCCAGCGGTCATCCGGCGACATATTGCACCTCTGCCGTATGCAGAACCTCATTCCGGAAGAAGCGGCTCAAATCTTCGGGCGTGCGCAGGTCAACCTTTTTGCCGACCGCTTCCGACAGCTCGATTTCTATCTGCGCTATGTCCAGCAGCGTCGGACGTGCGTCGGGCTCGAGCTCCACGAGCAGGTCCACATCGCTATCCGGTCTCGCGGTGCCCTTCAACTGCGAGCCGAACAGGGACAGGCGCCGCACGCGATGGGTACGGCAGATGTGTGCCAATGCCGCCCGGTTGAGGCTCAGGGACTCATGCATGGTATGTCTCATCTAAAGGTCCAACGGCAAGCTGGTGCAGACCTTCGTCGCGCTTGCGTCGGGCCTCGCGGATGTCGTCTTGCAGATCCAGCGCCTTGTTGAGCAGGCTCGGCGTGCCGGTGACCGTGGACACGCGCAGCATGGCGGACAGCATGCGTTCCAGGCCAAGCCAGGCGTTGGGGTCCGGCAGCAGGGTGCTTCTTGCCTGATCCAGGATGCCGTCCAACACGGACTCCGGCGCAACGGCCAGGGTTCGCTCGCCAAGCGCGGGGTCATTGATCTCGTGCCCCAGCGCCGCGCGGGTGCTTGCAACGGTCTGGTTCAAGTGCGCAATCAGGCCGGCCCAGTCCGGGAATTCCGCCGGCTGCCGCAGGTGCTCAAAGCCGAGCCGCAGCACTGCCGCTTCGATGTAGGCCTTGTCCACCGGCGTTTGGTGCTGCCTGCGATACGGTGGCCGCACGAGCAGGAAACGGCCGGCGGACGCGACCACGGCCCAGCCGTCTGCGGGGGACAGGGCGATGAGTGTCAGCATGTGGAGACCTCCGTCAGTTGCACCGAGCGACGACGGCGCGCGACCGGACGCTGCGGCCATCCTGGCGGCTACCTCGTAGCGGTTCAGGTAGGCGCCGTCGCGGAAGACGCTCGCTGCCACGAACAAACGCATATTGACGCCGATCCGTCCGGCAGCGCGGATCTGCTCTAGAAAGCGGTCCATGCGGCCGGTGGCGTCGTGGTCGCCCTCGTGGACACGGCGCAGATCGTCCACCTGTTGCTGAAGGCGTGCGGTGTTGTCGCCGGCAAGTTGAAAGAGGTTCATGTCACGCCTGCTGCGGGTCTTGGTCTTGTGGCTGTTTCGCGGCGCGCGGGTCCGCGCTGTCGGGCTGAAAGAAGGTCCAGGCGAGGCGGTAGTCGTGCTCGCGGTCGGGGCGGAGGAAGGGGGCGTGGTAGGTGATGGTGCGCCGGTGCGGGCCGCCGGGCAGGGTGTCGTCCCAGAAGGTCTTGGTGACGGTGCTGCCGGCGGGCAGGTCGCGGACGTCCTCCCAGCCGAGCAGGGTGTCGGTTTCTTCCCGGTCCGGGGTCTTCAGGCCGTAGCTGATGCCGGCGTCGCGGTCCGCCTTGCGGGCCTTGCGCGGCAGGCCGACGCCGATGAGGCCCTTGCTGGGCGTGAAGACGATGCGCCCGGTCTGGTCGTACCAGGTGTCGGCCTCGTATTGGCGCATCACCGGGAACTGGACGCGGTAGATGGTGAGCAGCTCCTCCAGCGTCAGGCCGAGCGCCTGGGCCACCAGCACGTCGATCTCCAGCAGCGCCTGGCGGCGGCTGTAGTCGGTGCGCAGCGCGCAGTTCCGTTGCCAGGCGGGGGTGAGGTTGGCGAAGAAGTCCTTGTCGGCCCGCAGGCACGCGGACCATGGGGGGCTGCTCGGGTCGTCCGGGTCGACGGACCAGCGTTGGTCGCGGAAGTCGGGTTGGTAGCAGGATTGCCAGAGGTCGGTGTAGTGGGTGGTGAGGCAGTTGAGCGCAAGCGCTCTCGCCGCTGGTAGAGACAAAATCTCAGCGCGCGAGCGAATGGGTAGCAGGCGCAGAACGGATTCGTATAAATCACCTTTGCCAGTAGTCTTGATGAAGAAGTCAAAAACAATCGAAAAAGCGGATGCAGCAAAATCGAGAAGAACATCCTCGGTGTGAAAGGTTGTGGAAATTACGGGGTGAATGTGGGCGACATTTGGAGGCACGATAGCGCCCGATAAGGTCCGTTCTCCTGACTGGCTAAGTTGCCTTCTGCAATAGAGACGGTAGAAATCGGCCACGCGGCGGATTCCCTCGGTAGTTGCATCCGCCCACGGCACTCGCGGCGTCCGCTCAGCGTACTCCATCGGCGAGCATGCGGGCACGTAGTTGGTGCGCGGCAGGTAGTCGTCTGTAATGGCGGTAAGGTCAACGCAGTCGTAATGCCCGTTGGCCGTACAGATTGCTCGGGGTGTCTTGTAAAAGGGCGTGCCGACGAAGAAGTGGGGGCCGGACAGCACCCATTGCCCGGGGTGGTCCGGAAAGCGCGTCTCGCGCCGAATCGTGCCGTCTTTCTGCTGGTTCGTCTCGTGCCACATCTCCAAGGACAGATACTCGCCCTTCAGGTCTCCCAAACGCCGCGGCTGCCTGGCGAACTTCTCCAGCACCGCTAGCAATTGCCGCGCATGCAACGCGGGCAGTCGGGCTTGCAGCGGCGGCGTGGCGGCCTCGTCATAGAGCTTTGCGAAGAGCGCGAGCTCGTGCTCGCCGACCGGGATCATTCGCTCGCGGTGGCCGGCGGTGTTCCAAGTCGACCGGCCGCCGTCTTGCTCGGCCTTGATGCCCGGCACTGGGCCTGAGCCGTCGTGGTCGAAGCAGGCGTCGACGGTCTGCGGAAGGAACAGGTTCGCGACATGCGTGAAGTCGGGCGCTTGCTGCGCGTGGCCGTAGATGTTGATGCTGAACTTGGCGTGGTGGTCGACGTCACCGAACAGGATCAGCTCGTTGGCGAACTGGTAGTGTGCTCGCAGCCTCGGATAGACCTCAGCCCGAAAGAGCCCGCCCTTCGGGTCATCGTAAATCCCTTCCGGATGGAGAAAGCCCGACACGCCGCGGGCATTGCTCAACATCCACGCCTGCGGCAAAAAGCACTTGTATAGATTGGTCTGAACGCCCTTCAGCAGCGGATAGTTCTGCCCGGCATTCAAGAACGCCTGCATCCCCGCCTGCTCGCAATACTCCCCGAGCCAGGCGGCTCGCATGTCCGGCCATTCCTCGAATAGGGCCGCGCGGCGCTTCGCCAGCTCGGAGGCGCTCATCTTGCGGATGGCGATCTTCGGGTCCGCCTCGCCGAGGATGCCCTTTTCTTCCCACTCCACCTTGAGCCAGGGCGGGTTGCCGAGGATGAGGTCGAAGCCGCCGCTCTCCGCCTTGCCCTCGCCCTCACTCCCGGCCCCTTGCCCGCGGGGCGCGGGGCGGTGCCAGCGGAAGAGGTCCGCAAAGGCCAGCTCCCAGTGGAAGAAGCGGTAGCGCTCCGCGAGGCGCTCCACCTGCGCGACGCGCGGGAAGTGCTCGCGCAGGCGCCGGATGCGCAGCTCCCCGTAGCGGTCGTGCAGGGTCCGGGTCTCGGTGGCGGCGGCGAGGCTGCGCTGGCCGGGCAGGTCGTCGAAGAGCGTGCCCTGGACGTCCGGCACCAGCACCTGCTGCTCGACCCGGGCGGGCTGCGGGGACAGGTCCAGCTCCGTTTGCTCGTCGATGTCCATGAGGTTGCCGTCCAGGATGGCGCCGATTTCGGTGATCCACTGGGTGCGGGTGGGCAGGGTGGATGCCTGGTCCAGGGGCCAGAACCAGAGCGCGCACCAGTAGTCCATCACCAGCTTGAGGCGGCGGTAGGCGGTGGCGGTGTCGGCGTCCTCGCTCAGCATGCCGGCCTTGCGGGTGGCCTCCTTGCTCGCGCGGCTGGTGACGCTGGGCCTGCTCGCATCGGGGCCGGTGTCGGGCCAGACGGGCAGCGGGTCCTCGGTGCGGGCGCGGTCCTTGGCCAGTTGTTCCGCGTGCTCGCGCCAGAGGGCGTCGATGCGGGCGCTGAGCTGCGTGAGCCGGCGCAGCTCGACGTCGGAGAAGGGGCGGGTGAGCGCCTTCTGCCAATCCTTGATCTGCTTCAGCTCGTCGCCGAAGTACTCTTTGACGGCCTTGTTGGCGTAGTCGCACAGGCCCTCGTCGGGCAGCAGAAAGTGGTAGATCTCGTCGTCTTGGCGCGGCTCGGCAGGCGTGACGCGGCGCGGCGTGGCGTAGATGTAGCAATCCGGGTTGGGCTCGGACTTGGTCTTGCCGTAGTAGTCGCTGGCGTAGTGGTTGATGCGCCGCGGCGCGGTGACCTGCTTGGCGCTGAACACCTGCGGCCGGGCGCCCACCAGGGAGTTGCCGTTGAAGAGCTGGTAGCCGAACCAGGGCACCCGCGCCGGCAGCGGCCGGCCTTGGGCATCGGACTCGCCGTAGATGGCGTTGAGCCAGAGGCTGACCTCGGCCAGCTCCGTGGCGATGGGGTTCAGGTCCACGCCGAAGACGTTGGCGTCCGCGAGCCGCATGCGGACCTTTTGCAGCTCCTGCGGGTATTGGTCGTGGGGGATGCGGCGCTTCTGCTCCGCCTGCTTGCGGGCGAGATAGGCCTCGGCGAGCTGGTTCACGGCCTCGTTCAGGAAGGCGGCGCTGCCCATGGCGGGCTCCAGCACCTTGAGCTTCAGGATGTCGTCCGCGCTCTTGTCCGCCAGTAGCTCCTTGAGCGCGTACCTGACGAGGCACTGGGTCAGGGATTGCGGCGTGTAGTAGCTCGCGCTCTTCTGGCGGTCGCGCCCGGCGAGGCGGTAGATGAAGCTGCCCTTGGGGTAGACGCGCAGCTCCCGGCGGCCTTCTGCGTTCAGAAAGGTGACCTTCTCGCTGTTGTGATAGTCGCCGATGCGGTCCCGGGTGACGAACCAGCCGTTGCCGAGCAGGTCCGTGCTGCCGCCGTAGTCCGTCTCGCCGGCGTCGCCGGTCTCGTCGTCGCTGTCGCTGTCGGCATCGGCGTCGGCATCGTCCTCATCGCCAACCCGCGCGGGCTTCGACTGCTTCGGCGCCGGCATCACCTCGTAGAGGTCCTCGGCGGCAAAGAACCCGCGGTAGGACAGGAGCGACTCGTACACCGCGCCGAGCTGGTTGATGGAGAGCGCCTGGTAGCTGACCCGGCGGGTGCGGCGGGTGCGCGGGTCCTTGGCGAAGGACAGGCCGCGCAGCACGCGCTGCCAGAGGTGGTTCGGGAAGCGGACGCGGTTTAGGAGCGGCGTGCCGGCGGGGTCGAACAGGCGGCTGTCGAGCGGCGGCAGCTCGAAGGCGTTGACCGTGGCGGCGCCGGTGAGGCTGCGGTGCGCGATCCGGGTGCCGTCCGCCACCAGCGCGAAGAGCTTGCGCAGGCTTTGGTCGAAATAGCTCCCCTGCTGCGCGGCGGTGGTGTGCAGGTCCGTCAGCGTGAGCTCGCGCAGGTGCTCCAGGCTGTAGCCGCGGGTGTAGACGTCGCTCTTGTCGATGGGCACGTAGCCCAGCTCCGGGCGCGCCTCGATGTAGAACAGGAAAATGAGCCGGTAGACCAGGCGCACGCACTCGGTGCTGAGCCGGCCGGCGTCCAGCGGCTTGACGCTGCCGGTGAAACTGTAGTCGTGGTCCGCGATGAGCTGGCGGGCGGCCTCGTTGCCGAGCAGCTCGATGGCCTCGCGCAGCGCGTATTTGAGATCCTCGCTGACGCCGGCGTCGTGCTTGTGGGACTCGGCGTCGAGCCGGTCCAGCAGGCCGTCGCCCTGGCTCGGGCAGAGTGCCTCGCGGTGTAGCAGGGCGTGGCAGGCGGTGAGGGTGGCCGGCGGCTTCCGGCCCAGGATGTCTTCCAGGTCGAAGCGCAGGCAGCGGTTGGCGGGCCACTTGAAGCGGTCGATGAGCAGCCATTGCAGCTCGCCCACCAGCAGCACGAAGCGCGGCGGATGGTCGGCGGCGAAGAGCGCGTCGGACAACAGCGCCGCGAGCGGGCGCGGGGTGCGGCTGTGCTTGTCGAGATAGGCGGCCGGGGTGTCCTCGATGCGGAAGTGCCGCGGCGAGTAGGTGACGGCGAGCGGGTCGGTGGCGGGGTCGTCGGGGCGCGGCTTCTGCTCCGGGTTGAAGGCGGGCAGGACGACCAGCTCCGGCAGGTCCGCGGCCTGCTCGCCGCCCTTGCCGATGGCGGCCCAGATGGGCAGGGGCTGGCCGCCGAGCCACTCGCGCTCGTGCGGGTCGAGGGCGTAGCCGAGCGCGTCGAGCAGGCCGCGGTGCAGGCGCTGATGCCAGAGCAGCCGGGCGGCGAAGTCGGCCTCCGGCGGGTAGGCGGCGTGCTGCTGGAAGAAGGGCGCGGCGAGGCGGCGCAGGCGCTTGTCGACGGGGTCTTGGTGCTGCTGGGGGTCCGGCTCGCCGCTCGCCGCCTGCCCCTGCAGCCAATCCTTGATGCGCGACTGGAAGACGTGCGCAAAGAAGTGGTGGCTGTAGAAGGCGTTCTCGTTGGCGATGCCGGGGAAGACATCGAAGCGGTCTGGGGTGTCCATTGCTCAGTTGCGCCGTACTCGCAGAAGGCGGTCAGGACGCACCAGGGCGCGCCACCCCGGCGAGCACCTGCACGAAGGGCACCGGCTCGACCTCGAGGCTGTTCTTCACCCATTGGCCGTATTCGGTGAACACGTCCTCGATGTCCTTGCTGCGGTGCGCGCGCTTGCCTTGCTTGAGCTGCTCGGGCTGGTCGGACCGGGCCAGGCGCAGCTCCAGTTGGCGTTCCTGTGCGCCGCGCAGTGCGCCGAGCTCCGCGAGCTTGCGCGCGACCTCGGCCGCGCGGGCGGCGCTGAACTGGCGCACCTGCTCTTCCACGTAGAGCTGCATGGTCGCGACCGCATCGCCGAGAGCGGCTTGCAGCGCCGGCAGGTCGAGCGGGCGCTTGGCATTGGGCAGGCGGCGCTCGCCGATGTCGGCGCGGGCGCAGAAGGCGTCGAAGTCCTCGATGGCGTAGTCGGCCGCGCCGCGGCGCACGATGGCCTTCCAGTCCGCGATGAGGGGCTGGCCCTTGCGGTTCGGGATCAGGCCCAGCATCAGGAAGGCGTGCTCGTTTGCCGCCAGCCGCGGGCTTGCGAGCACCGGGGCGCGGCGGCGGCCGACGGCACCGATGACCCGGTCCATGAGCCAGCGGCAGATGGGGTGCTGGGGCCACAGGAACTGGATGTCGGGCCAGGCGGCGCCTTGACGGTCTTGCTCGCGGGCACGCTGGATGGCCTGCTCGACGATGCCGCGATCGGCCGAGAGCACGTATTGATCGGTCTCGCGCAGCACCTCGGCGGGCAGTTGCCGGCGCAGGCGCCGGCGCAGGTCGGCGGGCGGGTCGAGGCGCAGCATGCGGGCCTGGTCGTCGATGCGATAGCCGGCGGCCTCCGGGATGGTGGCGATGGCGTGCTTGGCGAAGGTGTAGATGTCCTCGAAGCAGCGGTGGGGCTCCGGCGGCAGGGCGGCGGGCGCTGCGTCTGCGCCGCCGCCGAACAGCGCGGCTTCCCAGTCGTCGTCGTCCGCTGCGTCCGGGGCGGGGGCGGCGTCGATGCATTCGCGCTGGAACTGCTCGGCACTCATGCCGTCGGCCAGGGCGTCGGCGACCACCTGCTCCTCGGCCTCGATGCTGTGCTTGCGCAGGATGGACGCGGGGTCGCCGATGTTGCGGCTGATCTGCTCGTCTTTCTGCACCAGCACCTCGATGACGCGCAGGTCGCCTTCGATGCGTTCGATGCCCGACTGGGTGAGCAGGTAGTCGATGCGCGGCCTGTGTACTTGACCGAAGCGGTCCACCCGGCCGTTGCGCTGCTGAAACACCATCGGCGACCAGGGCAGGTCGAAGTGCACGAGCCGGTGGCAGAGGTAGTGCAGGTTGAGGCCTTCGGAGGCCACGTCGGAGCAGAGCAGTACCCGTAGCGGGTCGTGCGTCTGGCCGAAGCGCTCGACGATCTCCTGCTGCTCGATGTCCGCGAGGCCGCCGTGCAGCAGGCTGAAGGCCGGCCCCTTGAGCCCGAGGTCGCCCGGCAGGTGAGCCAGGAGCCACCTCAGTGTTTCGATGCGCTCGGAGAAGATCACCAGCCGGTCGTGGGTGTCGGCGCCGGTCCAGCCGGCAGCGGGGTCGCGCAGCGCGCTCAAGAGACGCTGGTACTTGCTGAAGTGCTCGGGTGCGATGGCGTCGAGCGTCCGCAGCAAGGCGGCGCAGGCTTGGCTCTCCGCGTGCTCGGCGTCGGTGAGCCGAGGCTGCCGGCTGAGCTTGTCCATGCGGTGCTGCGCATAGGCCGCGGCGGCGGCGGGGCTCGAGAACAAGGCCTTTTGCAGGCCGACGCGCTGCAGCTCGCCCTGCCTGCCCTCGGTACACTCGCCGCGCTGCGTGAACGGGATGCTCAGCGCGGCCTGGAAGGCGGTCTCTTCCGCGGGCGAGGCCGCGGCGGCGAGGCGGCGCGTCGCGGGCTCCGGGAATTGATCCCGGGCCCGGCCCTGGATGTCCTTCTTGAAGCGGCGGACGAAGAGGTCTTTGCGGTCGAGGTCGGCGCGGGTGTAGTCGTCCGGGTCCGAGATGGCGGTGGGGTCCAGCAGCCAGATCAGGGACGCAAAGCTGCGGGCGGAGCCGTCGTGGGGCGTGGCGGAGAGCAGGATCAGGGTGTCGGACTTGGTGGCGAGCTGCTTGGCGAGCCGCGCGCGCTGCGAGGAGGCGGCATCGCCCTTGCGCATCGCCACGTTGTGGCACTCGTCGATGACGATGATGTCCCAGCGCGAGCGCTCCAGGTAGTTGCGGTACTCGCCGTTGCCCTTCAGCGTGTCCATCGAGATGATGGTCTTGTCGTAGTAGTTGAAGGGGTTGTGGCCGGAGGGGATGTTGTTGCGCAGGCGCTCGATGCCGGCAGAGTCGAGCCGCACCAAGGGGATGGTGAAGCGGGACCACCATTCCTTCTGGAACTGCGTCAGCATGCTCTTCTGCGTGACCACCAGGATGCGCCGGCCGCGCCCGCGGATGTCCAGCTCCGTGGCGAGCATGCCGGCCTCGAGGGTCTTGCCGAGGCCGACCCCGTCGGCGATGAGGATGCGGGTGCGCACCTGCCGCAGGCCCTTCTCCGCGGGTACGCGCTGGTAGTCCGCGGGCTGCATCACGGCCTGGTGGGCGCGGTGGATGTGCGCGTCGTTGGCGACGGTGCCGAGGCGCTGGCTCTCCAGGTAGAGCAGGGTGTCGGTGAAGAAGTCGCTGGTGTCTTGGAACAGCTCCGTGTGCGCGGGGTCGTGGACCGCAATGTCGTCTTCCAGGCGGTCGAGAAAGATCGCGGAGGTGCCGCGCACCAGCTCCGAGAGTCCGTCGCAGGTCAGGGCATGGCCGCCGTCGTCGCTGAGGTCGACGCGGCGGATCACCCAGTCCTCGTCGCGGATGGTGACCCGCGCGCCGGGGGCGAGATTGCGCGGCAGCCCGGTTTTTAGGTCCATGCGTGCGATGTGGTGCGGATTTCGCTGGCCGAGTGTACAGGTCGGGTCAAGGGTCGGCGTTGCGTTGATGGTGCACGAGTGCCGGTCCCCTGGCAGACGCGCGTCGCCAAGGGCCGCGGGATCGGTCTTGATCATAACTCCGACCACAGCAGCGGTCGCCTGCATAGTCAGGTCGTCCTGGCCTGACGCCACTAGATTGCTTGACGGCGCCAAATGCTTGCAGATGAGTCAAGTTTCGAACGGGGCGACGTCGGCGACCGTGGTTTCGTCGTCGTCGTCGTAATCGTGGTCGTAATCGAACGTTCGCGGTGTTAACGGGCGTTGACTGGAGTGTTGACCTCCAGGTCAACACGGCCACAGAGCGGGATGCACTGGTGTGTCGCGACTGCGGAGCCGACCTGGAGGTCGGCTGTCCGGCCCGGCCCGGTTGCGGGAGGGCAGGTAACGGAGCCCGCGCGGGCTCAAGAGGACTGCGCCGCCAGCGCCCAGCGCACGTGATCGCGCACCAGGTCGCTCGGATGGTCGCCGCGGGCGGCGAGCGCTGCCTGCACCTTGACGGATTTCGGCGCGTTGCCAAGCGCGACGGCGATGTTTCGGAGCCAGCGCTCGTGCCCGATGCGGCGGATGGCGCTGCCCTCGGTGCGGGCCAGAAACTCCGCTTCGTCCCAACTGAACAGCTCGATGAGCGTGGCGGTGTCGAGGCCGTTGCGGGGCAGGAAGTCGGTCTCGACGGTTTGGCGGGCGAAGCGGTTCCAGGGGCAGGTGAGCTGGCAGTCGTCGCAGCCGTAGATGCGGTTGCCGAGGCGCGCGCGCAGCGGCTCCGGGATCGGCCCTGGATGCTCAATGGTGAGGTAGGAGATGCACAGCCGCGCGTCCAGCACATAGGGCGCGACGATGGCGTGCGTCGGGCAGATGTCGATGCAGGCCTTGCAGCGCCCGCAGCGGTCGGCGGCCGGTGGGTCGGCGGGCAGGGGGAGATCGCAGTAGATCTCGCCCAGAAAGAACCAGGAGCCGGACTGCTGGTTGATCAGGTTGGTGTGCTTGCCAATCCAGCCGAGCCCGGCCTTCTGGGCCAGCGGCTTCTCCATGACCGGCGCCGAGTCCACGAACACCCGATAGCCGAAGGCACCGACCTTGGCCTCGATGCGCTGTGCGAGCCGCCGCAGGCGGTGCCGCAGAACCTTGTGATAATCCCGCCCCAGCGCATAGCGCGACACGAAGGCCTGCGCCGGCGAGCGCAGCACCTGCTCGATGTTGACCTGATATTCCGGCAGATAGTCCATGCGCGCGGAGATGATC
Organism: Thiohalocapsa sp. ML1; assembly: GCF_001469165.1. Taxonomy (GTDB): domain Bacteria; phylum Pseudomonadota; class Gammaproteobacteria; order Chromatiales; family Chromatiaceae; genus Thiohalocapsa. The sequence continues at coordinate 25,307 of NZ_JABX01000036.1, forward strand.
GACAGCGTGCCCGGCACCAGCTCCGCGGGGCGGGTACGCTTGGTGCCGTGGCGGGCGAGCCAGTGCATCTCGCCATGCATGTGGCGGCCGAGCCAGTCCGTGAGGCGCTGCTCGGCGGTGCTGAGATCGCAATCGGCGATACCCACTTGCTGAAAACCGAGCTCCGCGCCCCAGGCCTTGATGGCACGGGCGAGGTGTGCGGCCTCGCCGTTGGGCAAAGCGGGGCAGTGGGGTGCCGGCTGCGGCAAGGGGTCTGGGTTGCTCACGGGGCTCAAGCTTCGCATGGAAGACGAGGGACAGCACAATACTGCCGCCCGTCCTGACCGATGTCGTGAAGACGCGGCAAGGACAGCGGCCACAGAGCAAAGGCGCTGGGATGCGGCCAAGGATTTACCCTCGGCCCTCGGCCCTCGGCCCTAACTGCCAAAACTGGGATAACCCCGTACTTTCCTACTCGACATGCCGGAAATTAAGCCTACGCCCTGCGCGCGTCTGCCCTATGCCCTCTATCGGGCCGAGCAAGTGCGCGCGCTCGACCGCTGTGCCATCGAGCGCCACGGCATCCCGGCCGCCGAGCTGATGCGCCGCGCCGGCACGGCGGCCTTCGCGCTCTTGCGCGAGCGCTGGCCGCACGCGCGGCGCATCGCCGTGCTCGCCGGTAGCGGCAACAACGGCGGCGATGGCTATGTCGTCGGCGCGGCGGCGCTTGCGGCCGGCTGCGACGTGCGGCTGTTGCAGCTCGGCGACCATGCGCAACTGTCGGACGCGAGCGCCGCGGCGGCGGCGGATTTCAGCGCCCGCGGGGGCGTGCCCGAGCCGTACCGGAGCCTGCCGGTCGATGTCGATGTCATCGTCGATGGGCTGCTCGGCACGGGCCTCGCGCGCGAGGTTGCCGGCCGCTATGCCGAGGCCATCGACGCCGTCAACGCGGCGCGGGCGCCCGTGCTGGCGTTGGACATCCCGTCCGGACTCGACGCGGACACCGGCGCCATCCTCGGCACCGCGGTGCGCGCCGCCGCGACCATCAGCTTCATCGGCCTGAAGCGCGGGCTCTTCACCGCTCGCGGGCCGGCCTGCTGCGGCGCGATCCGCTTCGATGGGCTCGGTGTGCCGCCGGCCATCTACGCCACCGAGGTGCTGTCGGCCCGGCGCATCGACTGGCAGAAGGAGCGCGAGCTGATCCCGCGCCGGCCCCGGGACGCGCACAAGGGCACCGCCGGGCACGTGCTGGTCGTCGGCGGCGCCCCCGGCACCACGGGTGCGGTGCGGCTCGCCGGCGAGGCGGCGCTGCGCACCGGCGCCGGACTGGTCAGCATCGCGACCCATCCCGCGCACGCGGGGTTGCTGAATCTGACCCGGCCCGAGCTGATGGTGCAGGCGGTGTCTGACCCCGATGATCTCGCGAACGCCGCCGCGCGGGCCGATGTCGTCGCCATCGGCCCCGGCCTCGGGCAGGACGACTGGGGCCGGGGGCTGTTCGACGCCGCGCTCGGCCTCGGCCGGCCGCTGGTGGTGGATGCGGATGGGCTCAACCTGCTCGCCCGGCAGCCCGTGCGGCGCGACGACTGGGTGCTCACCCCGCACCCGGGGGAGGCGGCACGGCTCTTGGGCTGCGCCGTCCGTGACGTGGAGCAAGACCGCTTTGCCGCGGTGGAGGCCTTGCAGCGCCGCTTCGGCGGCGTCGTCGTGCTCAAGGGCGCGGGCACGCTCATCGCCGGCCCCGGCCAGCGCCCGGTGGCGGTGTGCAGCGACGGCAACCCGGCCATGGCGAGCGGCGGCATGGGCGACGCGCTGACCGGTATCATCGCGGCGCTGGCGGGGCAGGGGCTCGGGCTGGAGCAGGCCGCGAGCGCGGGCGTCTGTGCCCACGCGGCCGCCGCCGACCTCGCCGCGGCGGGCGCCGACCGCGGCCTGCTCGCCGGTGATGTCATCGCCGCGCTGCCGCGGCTCTTTGTGCCGAAGCGTATCGAGTTTGAGTGATTGCTTTCTCGTAAGCCGCAGTCGAAGCAACTAACAACTAACAACTGAAAACCAATAACCCGCACGGAGACCCGATGTGACCCCAGACCCGATCGTCCGCGACGCGCCCGACGAGGCCGCGCAGCTCGCCTGGGGCGCCGCGCTGGGTGGCCTGCTGTGCGGTCCGACGGGGCTCGCGCGCACCGGCGGGCTCGTGTTCCTGGACGGCGATCTGGGTGCCGGCAAGACGACGCTGGTGCGCGGGCTGCTGCGCGGGCTTGGCCACACCGGCCCGGTGCGCAGCCCCACCTACACGCTGGTGGAGAGCTTCGAGCTGCCGTCCGCCCATGTCCATCACCTGGATCTGTACCGGCTCGCGGACGCGGAGGAGCTCGAATACCTCGGCATCCGCGACCTGCTCGACGGCGACAGCCTGGTGCTCGTGGAATGGCCCGAGCGTGGTGCCGGCATCCTGCCGGCGCCGGACCTCAGCGTGCGCATCACCCCGCACGACGGCGGGCGCCTGCTCACGCTGACCCCGGCAGCGGCATGGCGCGAGCGCCTGGCGGCGGCCCTGCCGCGCGCACTGCCGGCGAGCTAGATTGCTTATGACGGCTTGCCGAGGGCCGAGGGCCAAGGGAGCCCTCCTTGGCCCTCGGCCCTCGGCCCTCGGCCCTAGCCCTAGCCCTCATGCCGACGGCTCCCCCCCAACCGGCGGCATGCCGCCTGCGCGTACCGCCGCGTGGCAATAACGCGACCGTCTGATCCCTACTACAAATGCCGTTGTGTCGCGTTAAGAATGTGCGCCAACGGACGGATTCGACATGGAATGTCTCAGAGTCGGGTGCTATCCTCCATGCAACGCATACAAGAGATCGGAGACATGCAGGGGGCTTCGGCATGACCGCCGTGATCAGGGCTCTATTCGCCTTGCTGCTGCTTGCCACCACCAGCTCCGCGCTGGCGGCGCAGGTCAAGGTGCATGGCGCGCGCATCTGGAGTGCACCGGACAACACCCGCATCGTCATCGATACGGCGGCGCCGGTGCGGCACAAGATCTTCGCGCTGGACGGGCCGCACCGGCTCGTCATTGATATCGCCGATGCCAAGCTCGTGGGCGAGCTGCCCGCGTCCGCCGGGGACGATCCCCTCATTGCCTCGCTGCGCAGCGGCGTGCGCGAGGGTGACGACCTGCGCGTCGTGCTCGATCTCAAGCAGGCGGTGCGGGCCAAGAGCTTCGCGCTGGAGCCGAACAGCCAGTACGGCCACCGCCTTGTCATCGACGTCTCCCCGAAGTCCGCGCCCGGCCGCGTGCAGGTGGCGAGCCGCACCGAGCCGCCGCTGGCGCCGCGCCACCTGTCGGTGCAGCCCAAGGGTGCCCGGCACCGGGATGTCGTCGTCGCCATCGATGCGGGCCACGGCGGCGAGGACCCCGGGGCCATCGGACCTTCGGGCACGCGCGAGAAGGACGTGACACTCGCCATCTCGCGCAAGCTCGCCGATCGCATCAACCGCCAGCGGGGCATGCGGGCCGTGCTGATTCGCGACGGCGACTATTTTCTGGCGCTGCGCAAGCGCATCGAGCGGGCCCGGCAGCACAGCGCCGACATCTTCGTCTCCATCCACGCCGACGCCTTTACCGACCGGCGCGTGCGCGGCTCGTCCGTCTATACGCTGTCCAACGGCGGCGCCACCAGCGAGGCGGCCCGCTGGCTTGCCGAGCGCGAGAACCGCGCGGACCTCATCGGCGGCGTCAGTCTCGCCGAACAGAACGACGTGCTCGCGAGCGTGCTGCTCGACATGACCCAGAACGCGACCATCGAGCACAGCAGCATCGCCGCGGAGCGGGTCCTGTCGAAGCTGCGCGCCTTGGGCGACGTGCACCAGACGCAGATTCAGAAGGCGGGCTTCGCGGTGCTGAAGTCGCCGGACATCCCCTCCATGCTCGTGGAGACGGCGTTCATCTCCAACCCGGATGAAGAGAAGCGCCTGAAGAGCGGCAGCTATCAGGACCGGCTCGCGGACCACTTGGTCGAGGGCATCATCGACTACTTCCAGGAGTATCCGCCGCCCGGCACGCGCTTCGCCCGCGACCCCGGCGACTCGCCGGGGCGCGACGACCTGGGCGCACTGCCCGCATCCGGCAACACGTCCTTCGCCGAGGTCGCGCGGCGCTATGACCACCTCGAGCTCAGCGCCGTGCGCCTGACCGACGGGCCGCTGCTGCCGGGCTTCGCCTATCGCCGCCCGCCGGCAGCGCCGGACGGCTGAGCGCCGCCCGGCGGCTGGGGCGTGACGCGCAGATACCGAGGCCCAACACGGGCGGCGCCTCGGTGATCGGCAGCGCGGCTGTGTTTGGCCGGGGGCCGTGTGTCGATCGGTGTTAGGCTTGGCAAAGATTGCCAACCCGCGGAGCGCCAGCCTTGGCCACCATGAACATCTCCCTCCCGGACGACTTGCGCGACTTCGTGGATCGAAAGGTCGCAAGCCAGAGCTACTCCAGCACGAGTGAGTATCTCCGCGAGCTGATTCGGCGCGAGCGCGATATCGAGACGCTGCGCGAGAAGCTGCTGGAGGGGCGCGACTCCGGACCCGCGGCGCGCATCGACGACGCCTGGCTCGCCAAGCTCCGGATGCGCGCCGCCGGTGAGATCGCCGAGTGATCGGCCCGAATGACGACTAGAACGCTGCGGATCCGGCCGCTCGCCGAAGCCGACATCAACGCGATCCTCGCCGACTATCGGGCTGAGGGCGGACCGATGCTGAGCACGCAGTTCGCCGCCCAACTCGAAGCCGCGCTGCGCACGCTCGCGACGCATCCGGCCATCGGCTCTCGGCGCTACGCGGACCTGCTCGGCATCCCTGGCCTGCGCAACTGGCCGATCAAGCGGTCGGCCTACTTGATCTTCTACGTGGACGACGCCGGCCAGATCGACATCTGGCGCGTCCTGCACGGTCGGCGGGACCTCTCGGCGCTGTTGGGTGATGGCGATCCCGATGGAGCGCCCTAGGTTGGGCCAAGGCATGAGGCCCAACGTGAATGCTGCGTCGGTCGCGGATAGGCAAGTCGGGTGTGGCTCGGAGTAGCGCTCATGCCAATGCGACCTGGAGCATTAGCGTGTCCGCCAGGGTTGACCGTTTCAGCATGCCGACAGCCGTCGCTGCTGTTGCAGCCCTCGTCGTAGAGGGTTTCCGGGGCGATGTCGATGTCGCCCGGCCAGGTGACGGCCGCTTTAAGGCGTCACCACCTCGGCGAGCCTGTATCCCAGTGCCAGCGCGCGCGGCGGCCGGGCCGACTTGCGGGCCGCCGCCGGGTCTGCTTTCATCCCGGCGATGTCGCCCACCCGCTCTCCCATCCGCCCGCTGCCGCCCCAGCTCGTGAACCAGATCGCCGCCGGCGAGGTCATCGAGCGCCCGGCCTCCGTGGTGAAGGAGCTGCTCGAGAACAGCCTCGACGCCGGTGCCCGGAACCTGCGCGTGGACTTGGAGCAGGGCGGCACCAAGCTGATCCGGGTCACCGACGACGGGGCAGGCATCGGCGCCGAGGATCTGCCGCTCGCGGTGTCGCGCCATGCCACGAGCAAGATCGCGACCCTGGCCGACCTGGACGCCGTGGCGACGCTCGGCTTTCGCGGCGAGGCGCTGCCGAGCATCGCGTCCGTGTCGCGCTTCTCGATCAGCTCGCGCCGCGCCGAGGAGGCGCACGGCTGGCGGCTCAGTTGCGACGGCAGCGACAGCGTTGCCGCGCCGGAGCCCGCAGCGCAGCCGGTGGGCACGACGGTGGAGGTGCGCGATCTGTTCTATAACGTGCCGGCGCGGCGCAAGTTCCTGCGCACCGACAAGACCGAGCTCGGGCACATCGACCAACTGCTGACCCGGTTCGCGCTGGTGCGAAGCGACCTGGCGCTGACGCTCACGCACAACGGGCGCGCGTCGCTGGAGCTGCCGGCCGCGTCGCAGCCGCTGGACCCGGAGCGGCTCCGTCGGCTGCTCGGCGAGGACTTCCTGCACCATGTCTTGGCGCTGGAGGAGTCCGCCGTGGGGCTGCGGCTGCATGGGCTCGTCGCAAGCCCGGATTTTGCGCGCAGCCAGGCCGATATGCAGTTCTTCTATGTCAACGGGCGGCTCGTGCGCGACAAGGTGGTCGCGCACGCCGTGCGCCAGGCCTACCGGGACGTGCTGCATCACGGCCGCCAGCCGGCGTTTCTGCTGTTCCTGGAGCTGCCGCCCCGGCAAGTGGACGTGAACGTGCATCCGGCGAAGCACGAGGTGCGCTTTCGCGAATCGCGGCAGGTGCACGATTTCATCTTCCGGGCGCTGCATCGACGGCTCGCCGACGGGCGCCGGCTCGGCGCGGCGGGGGCCGAGGCGGCTGTCCAGCCGCCGCAGCCGGACGGCGCCCCGCAGTCGGCGTTCGCGGCGCGCGTCGACGACGCGGGCGCCGCTTGGCCGGGCCAGCCGGCCCCGCGCCCCCTGCCGCTCGGCGTCGCCGACGCCGGCAGCGCTTACAGGCAGGCGCCAGCGCCCGCCGCGAGCCGCGCGGCGAGCTGGCGCTTCCAGCAGCCGGCGCCCATCGCTGAGCCCGACGCGGCGGCGGCGGACGCAGGCGCGTATCCGCCGCTCGGCTTCGCCATCGGCCAATTGAACGGCATCTACATCCTCGCCGAGACGCCGGACGGCCTCATCGTGGTGGACATGCACGCCGCCCACGAGCGTATCGGCTACGAGCGCCTGAAGGCCGCAGTGCACGGCGGCGAGCTGGCCCGCCAGCCGCTGCTGCTGCCGGTGGCCGTGGCCGTGAGCCGGGCCGAGGCGGACGTCGCCGACGAGCATGCGGACCTGCTGCTGCGGCTCGGGCTTGTGGTCGGGCGGCTCGGCGCGGCGCAGCTCGTCGTGCGCGAGGTGCCGGCGCTGCTCGCCGACGCCGACGCGGAGCGGCTGCTGCGGGACGTGCTATCGGACTTGGCGGTGCAGGGCAGCAGTGAGCGGATCAGGGGCGAGGTGGACGGGCTGCTCGCGACCATGGCCTGCCACGGCGCCGTGCGCGCGAACCGACGCCTGACGCTGCCCGAGATGAACGCGCTGCTGCGCGACATGGAGCGCACCGAGCGCGCCGATCAGTGCAACCACGGACGCCCCACCTGGACCCGGCTCACGCGGCGAGAGCTGGACGCGCTCTTCCTGCGCGGGCGCTGAGATGACGGGCGCGCCCGGCAGCTCCGGCCAGCCCGGCCCGCCGGTGCTGCTGGTGCTGGGGCCGACGGCCGCCGGCAAGACCGACCTCGCGCTCGCGTTGGCCGCCGCGCTGCCCTGCGACATCGTGAGCGTGGATTCCGCGCTCGTCTACCGCGGCATGGACATCGGCACGGCGAAGCCCTCGCCCGAGATCCTAGCCCGCTGGCCGCACCGGCTGGTGGACATCTGCGACCCGGCGGAGGCCTACTCGGCGGCGCGATTTCGTGCCGACGCCCTGGCGGCCATCCACGACATCCGTGCCCAAGGCCGGGTGCCGCTCCTGGTGGGCGGCACCATGCTCTATTTCCGCGCCCTGCTGCGGGGCCTGTCGCCGCTGCCGGAGGCGGACCCACAGTTGCGCGCCGAGCTGGCGGCGCGGGCGCGCGCCTTGGGCGCCGGCGGCATGCACCGCTGGCTCGCCGAGGTGGACCCGGCGGCGGCGGCGCGTATCCACCCGAACGACCCGCAGCGGGTGCAGCGAGCGCTGGAGGTTTTTGTGGCAACCGGCGCGCCGATGAGCGCGCTCTGGCTCGATGCTGGCGCGGGACTGGACCTGCCGACGCTCAAGCTCGTGCGCTCGCCGCGCGAACGCGCGGTGCTGCATCGGCGCATTGAGCTGCGCTTCGACGCGATGCTGGCCGCCGGATTCGCCGACGAGGTCCGCGCGCTGATCGCGCGGGGCGACCTCACGCCGTCGCTGCCGGCCCTGCGCGCAGTCGGCTACCGCCAGCTCTGGGAGCACTTGCACGGCGACTGTGATGCCGAGGAGATGCGCCGGCGCGCCATCGCCGCGACGCGGCAGCTCGCAAAGCGCCAGTACACATGGCTGCGCGCGGAGCCCGACTGCCACTGGCTCTGGGACGATGCGAATCCGGATGCAGAGGCGCTGGTGCTGGCCCGGCGCGCGCTGGAGGGGGCGCCATGATAAGGTGCTCTGGTGGCGCGGCGGGTGCGGTGGCCCGCCCGCGCACGCCGGTCTCGACGCCCGAAATCCCCGATGCGAATGAATGCGGTTTTCCACGCCAGCGGCGGCGTCGATGTGCTATTTTCCCGGCTTTGGTGCATCACAAGAAACAGAAAACACCGGCTGCGGAACAACCGACCGGTGCTGCGAACAATATGGAGCCGAAGACAATGTCAAAGGGCCAAAGTCTCCAAGATCCCTTTTTGAACGCGTTGCGCAAGGAGCGGATTCCGGTCTCGATCTTCCTCGTGAACGGTATCAAGCTGCAGGGGCAGATCGAGTCTTTCGACCAGTTTGTCGTGCTGCTGAAGAACAACGTCAGCCAGATGATCTACAAGCACGCCATCTCCACGGTCGTCCCCGCGCGCAACGTGAAGCTGCCCGCCACGGACGCGGATGCGGAGGAGGGCAACAGCTGAGCGCCCGCTGCCTGCTCGTCTTGCGCCTGCCCGGCCTCGGCCGGGCGCCCCGCCTCGGTCCGGTCTTGCCCCCGCGCGGACACCACCGCGCCGCCTGCCATGCGCGGGCGGCCCGGTCTGTGCGCTCCGCCACCCGCGTTGTCGCCTACCTGGAACCACTTGATGTTTGACCGGCCCACGTCCGGCGAGCGCGCCGTGCTGGTGCAGCTCGCCATTGGCACTGACCTGCCCGAAGATGCAAGGGAAGAACTTGAGCAATTGGCCGAAGCCGCCGGGGCGACCGCGGTCGGCTTTCTCGGCGGCACGCGCGCGAGTCCGGACCCGAAGTACTTCGTCGGCACCGGCAAGGCAGACGAGCTGAAGGCGCTGATCGCGGCGACCGAGGCCGAGCTCGCCATCGTGGACCACGCGCTGAGCCCGGCACAGGAACGCAACCTGGAGCGGCTGCTGCAATGCCGCGTGGTGGACCGCAGCGGTTTGATCCTCGACATCTTCGCGCAGCGCGCGCGCTCGTTCGAGGGCAAGCTCCAAGTGGAGCTCGCGCAGCTCCGGCACCTGTCGACGCGCCTCGTGCGCGGCTGGACGCACCTGGAGCGCCAGAAGGGCGGCATCGGGCTGCGCGGTCCGGGCGAGACGCAGCTCGAAACCGACCGTCGCCTGCTCAGCAAGCGCATCGCCGTGCTGCGCGAGCGGCTCGCGCGCATCGAGGTGCAGCGCGGGCAGGGCCGCCGCGCCCGCGAGCGCAACGAGGTGCCGACGGTGGCCCTGGTGGGTTACACCAACGTCGGCAAATCGACCCTGTTCAACCGGCTCACCGATGCTGGCGTGCTGCAGGCCGATCAGTTGTTCGCGACCCTCGACCCGACATTGCGCCGCCTGCCGCTGCCCGGCGGACAGGAGGCGGTGCTGGCCGACACCGTCGGCTTCATCAGCCAGTTGCCGCACGAGCTGGTGGCCGCGTTTCGGGCCACGCTGGAGGAGACGCGCCAGGCGGACCTGCTGCTGCACGTGGTCGATGCCAACCCGCTGGAACGCGCGCGCCACATCCGCGACGTCGACACGGTGCTGGCCGAGATCGGCGCCGACGAGGTGCCGCGCATCATGGTGTACAACAAGATCGACGCGCTGACGGACACCGATGGTCCCACGGCCGCGCGCGTGGATCGGGATGCCCGGGGCCGGGTTGAACGCGTCTGGCTGTCCGCTGTCACAGGCGCAGGGCTTGAGCTTTTGAGCGCGGCCATCGCCGAGCGGCTCCGCCACGCGACGGTCCTCCAACACCTGCTGCTGGGGCCGGAAGATGGCGCCTTGCGCGCCTGGCTGTATCGGAATGCGGCCATCGAGCACGATTCGCCCACGGAGCTCGGCGGTTGGGACATGGCCTTTAGCATGCCTCAGACCCGCTGGCAGCGGGTCAGACAGGGCCTGGACGCCGTGAGCCTGAGACTATGCGAGCTCGCTGGCGCGCCGGAAGCCCCGCTTCCGGCGGCCCCGGCCGCGGAGGCGCTGCCACTGCGCTGATGCCGCGGGTGCCTTCTGCCGGGTCGCCGCTCGTGCCCCGTCCCCCCCGGCGATCGGCTTGATATCATCTGCCGCGGGCGGCACTTCGCCGCATCTGGGCAACGGATTCGGAGCAGGTCGAGCGCACGTCGCCGCGGCCACCATCCACGAACCACCTACACTGACGACTTGCGGAGACATTATGGCTTGGAATGAGCCCGGAGGCGGCGGCAAAGACCCATGGGGCAGCGGCCCCAACAATGCCGGTCCGCCGGATCTCGATGAAATTGTGCGTAAGCTCCAGGAGCGCGTCAGTGGGCTCTTAGGCGGACGCAAGGGCGGCGGCGGGGCCGGCGGCGGTGGTGGTGGTGGCGCGGACATCAGCAAGCGCACCATCGGCATCATCGCGGCGGTGCTGTTCATCGTTTGGCTCTTCACCGGCATCTACATTGTCGATCCGGCCGAACGCGGCGTCGTGACGCGCTTCGGTGCCTATGCGAAAACCACCGGGCCCGGGCCGCACTGGCACATCCCGTTTCCAGTCGAGAGCGTACAGATCGTTAACGTGGACGAGATCTCGTCCTTTAGCCACAAGGCGTCGATGCTTACCAAGGACGAGAACATCGTCGACGTGGAGCTGACGGTTCAGTCGCGCATCGAAGACGCGGCGAACTATCTCTTCCAGGACCAGTCCCCCGAGAAGACCCTGCGCGACGCCACCGAGACGGTCGTGCGCAAGACCATCGGCGGCAGCAAGCTCGATTTCATCCTCACCGAGGGCCGCAGCGCCGTCGCCGCGACCATCCGCGAGCGCGTTCAAGACTTGATGAACCAGTACAAGACCGGCCTGCTCGTCACGTCGGTCAACATGCAGCCGGCCAAGCCGCCAGACCCGGTGAAGGGGGCGTTCGACGACGCCATCAAGGCACGCGAGGACAAGGAGCGAATCGAAAACCAGGCGCAAGCCTACTCCAACGAGATTCTGCCCCAGGCCCGCGGTGAAGCCGCCCGCGCCATTGCGGACGCAAAGGCGTATCGCGACCGTGTCATTGCGGAGGCACAGGGTCAGGCGTCACGCTTCACGGCCGTGCTGACGGAGTACAGCAAGGCGCCCGATGTCACCCGCGAGCGCCTCTATCTCGAGACCATCGCGGGCGTGCTCAGTGCCAACAACACCGTGCTGCTCGACGTGCCGGGCGGGGACAGCCTAATGTACCTGCCCCTCGACCAGCTCATGCGCAAGTCCGAGCCGCGGCAGGCGAATCTGAGCCCGGCGTCGGGCCTGTCGCAGTCCAGTACCACCGCGAGCACGAGCACGCCGGACCCGCGCGCCCGCGCCAACGCCCGTGAACGGAGCAGCCGCTGATGGATGACTACAAGAAAGTGCTAGTTCCCGCCGCGATCGCGCTATTCGCGCTCTTGGTCTACGCCTCGACCTTCGTCGTCAAGGAATACGAGACGGCCATCAAGCTGCGCTTGGGTGAGATCATCGGCAGCGACTACAAGCCCGGGCTGCACCTGAAGGTGCCGGTGCTGAACAGCATCGTGACCTTCGATGCGCGCATCCAGACGCTGGATTCGCGCCCGGAGCGCTTCCTGACCATTGAGCAAAAGGACGTCATCGTCGATTCCTACGCGAAGTGGCGCATCAGCAACGCGGCACAGTTCTTCCGCTCCACCGGCGGTGACTCGGCGCGCACGGCGCGCCTGCTGTCCGAGCGCATCAACACCAGCCTGCGCGATGAGTTCGGCAAGCGCACCATCCAGGAGGTCGTCTCGGAGGACCGCCTAGAGCTGATGGCGGCGCTGACCAAGCAGATCGACGCCCAGGCCAGCGAGCTTGGGGTGGACGTCGTCGATGTGCGGGTCAAGAAGATCGACCTGCCGCCGGAGGTCAGCGAGTCCGTGTACAACCGCATGCGTGCCGAGCGCGAGCGCGTCGCGCGCGACCTGCGCGCGAAGGGCTCGGAGGCCGCCGAGCGCATCCGCGCCGACGCGGACCGCCAGCGCACGGTCACCTTGGCAGATGCTTACCGGGAGGCGGAGGAGACGCGCGGTTTGGGCGATGCAAAGGCGTCGGAGATCTACGCCACCGCCTACGAGGCGGACCCGGAGTTCTTCTCCTTTTACCGCAGCCTCAACGCGTATCGGGAGTCCTTCGGGAAGGGGGATTCGACCCTGGTGCTGGCGCCGGATTCGGACTTCTTCAAGTTCTTCGGCAACCAGTCCGGTGCCCGCGGCAGCGAGCCTCCGGCTGGCGCATCGGAGCCGCCGCAGGCGGCCGCGCCCCCGCGGGCGCCGGCTGGCTATGGCGGTTACAACTACAGCCGTCTGCCCTGAGCGTGCACCCACCGCACACCGCCGGGACCTCAATAGCTTGACGGCGCCGAATGCGCGCAGTGCGTCAAGTTTCATGGCGACAAGGCGCTTGCAGGCAAAAGGGCCGAGGGCCAAGGGCCAAGGGCCAAGGGAGCCCGCCTCGGCCCTTGGCCCTTGGCCCAATGCGCCGATGAGCGGGCTGCGCAAGACGAGGCGCCGTGCCCTGGTCGGTCTGAGGCTTTGCCTCGCTAGGACCTAGCCCTAGGACCTAGCCCCTAGCCCCGCCCTCCGCCCGCGCCGTTAGACATTTCGCCCTGGGCTCTGTAATGTTTCCGCCCCGCACGGGCTTCGCTCGTGCGGGCGTGGCGCCGCGCCTGCCGGCGCGTCGGAACCTGGTCTGTACCCCTGATCCATGTGGCACGAACTGCTGATAGCGCTGGCGCTGGTCTTCGTGATGGAAGGCGTCATGCCTTTCCTTGCGCCAACCATGATGCGGCGCATGTTGTTGGAGGTGTCCCGTCTGGACAATCGGAGCCTGCGAGTATCGGGGCTCATCAGCATGCTCATCGGCGTAGCCCTTCTGTACCTGTTCAATTGATCCCAGCCCTTGATCCCAGCCCGTGATCCCAGCCCGTGATCCCAGCCCTATGAACGAAGAACGCTGGCGTCTGCCGGATGGCATCGACGAGGTGCTGCCCCCGGAGGCGGCGCGCATCGAAACCCTGCGCCGGCGCCTGCTGGACCTGTATGCGAGCTGGGGCTACGAGCTCGTCATTCCGCCCTTCATCGACTACCTGGACAGCCTGCTGACGGGCACGGGCCGTGATCTGGATCTCAAGACCTTCAAGCTCACGGATCAGGTGAGCGGGCGGCTGCTCGGCATCCGCGCGGACATGACGCCCCAGGTGGCGCGCATCGACGCCCATCGCCTGCGGCGCGATGCGCCGACGCGGCTCTGTTATCTGGGTACGGTGCTGCATACCCGTTCCGACGGTTTCGCCGGCAGTCGCGCGCCCTTTCAGATCGGTGCCGAGATCTTCGGCCACGACGGCGTCGAGAGCGACGTGGAGATCCTGCGCCTGCTGGTGGCGACCCTGGAGGCGGCGGGCGTCGACAACGCCTACGTCGACCTGGGCCACGTGGGCATTTTCCGCGCCCTCGCGCGGCAGGCGGGGCTGGATCGGGCCGGGGAGATGGCGCTCTTCGATGCGTTGCAGCGCAAGGCGATCCCGGAGATTCATGAGCTCATCGACGGCGCCGGCGTCGCCGCCGCCGTGGGCGACATGCTGCTCGCGCTGCCGGAGCTGAACGGCGACGATGCCCTGGTGCGCGCCGGCAGCGTGCTCGCGGCGGCGGATGCGCCGGTGCAGGCGGCGCTGGACCGGCTGCGGCGCGTCGCCGAGGAGGCCGCGCGCTGGTTGCCGGGCCTTTCGGTGCACTTCGATTTGGCCGAGCTGCGTGGCTATCACTACAAGACCGGCATCGTGTTCGCGGCCTTCGTGCCGGGCTGGGGACTCGAGATTGGCCGCGGCGGGCGGTACGACAACATCGGGGACGTTTTCGGGCGCTCCCGGCCCGCCGTTGGCTTCAGCACCGACCTCAAGGGGCTCGTCTCCCAGGGCCGGGCGCCGGACGCGGCCACCGAGCGGCAACCGCCGGTGCTCGCGCCCTGGCGCTCGGAGCCCGCGCTCACGGCGGAGGTCGAGCGGCTGCGCCGTGCGGGCCGTTGCGTCCGCTACCGGCTGGCGGACGCTGCCGGCAGCGACGACGGCGCCGGCATGGACCTGCTGGTGCAGGATGGCGAGCGCTGGATCTTGCAGCGCACGGGCGATTAGCGGGAGGTCGGCGCCGCCGGCCGCGCGCAGCGCGCCAACGGTGTGCGGCGCCCGCAGATGAACATCGTGTTAACTTGTGGCCCCTTGATTCGGTCGGTGGCCGGCGGAGAGTGAAGCGACATGGGTAAGAGCGTTGTTGTCATCGGTACCCAATGGGGCGACGAGGGCAAGGGGAAGATCGTCGACCTGCTCACCGAGCGGGCCGATGCCGTGGTGCGTTTTCAGGGCGGCCATAATGCCGGCCACACGCTGGTCATCGACGGCCAGCAGACCATCCTGCACCTGATCCCGTCCGGCATCCTGCATGACGGCGTGCGCTGCCTCATCGGCAACGGCGTCGTGCTGTCGCCGGAGGCGCTGCTGGCCGAGACCGAGAAACTGGAGGAGCGGGGCATTCCTGTGCGCGAGCGGCTCGGCATCAGCCCGGCCTGTGCGCTGATTCTGCCCTATCACATTGCGCTCGATACCGCGCGCGAGCAGGCCCGCGGTGCCAAGGCCATCGGCACTACCGGGCGGGGCATCGGCCCGGCCTACGAGGACAAGATCGCCCGGCGCGGCATCCGCTTGGGCGAGCTCATGGACCCCGCCCACTTCGAGGAGCGGTTGCGCGAGGTGCTGGAGTATCACAACTTCGCCCTTGAGCACTATTTCAACGCCCCGGCGGTGGACTTCGCGTCCACGCTGGACGCGGCACTGCGCCACGGCGAACAACTGGCGCCCATGGTAGACGACATCATCGGGCGGCTCGCGCGCATGCGCGGTGAGGGCGCCAACCTGCTGTTCGAGGGGGCGCAGGGGGCGCTGTTGGACATCGACCACGGTACCTATCCGTTCGTCACGTCGTCCACGACCACGGCCGGCGGTGCCGCGAGCGGCAGCGGGGTCGGACCCCGTGATTTGGACTACATCCTCGGTATCGTCAAGGCCTACACGACCCGCGTCGGCGGCGGGCCCTTCCCGACCGAGCTGTTCGATGCCGACGGCGAATACCTGGGCGCCCAGGGCCACGAGTTCGGCGCCACCACCGGGCGCAAGCGCCGTTGCGGCTGGCTGGACATGGTGGCGCTCAAGCGCTCCTTCATCATCAACAGCATCTCCGGTCTCTGCATCACGAAGTTGGACGTGCTGGACGGCATCCAGACGCTGCGCATCTGCACCGCCTACGAGCTCGACGGCACCCTGCTGGACGCCCCGCCGGTGGATGCCGACGCGCTCGCCCGCGTCAAGCCCCAGTTCATCGAGCTGCCCGGCTGGGACGAATCCACCGTCGGCGCGGGCTCGCTGGACGCGCTGCCGGCCGCGGCACGCCGCTATCTGGAGACCATCGAGGCGCTCGGTGGCGTGCCCGTCGATATCGTCTCCACCGGAGCGGACCGGGCGCAGACCGTCGTCGTGCGGCATCCGTTCGATGCCCGCTGACGCCCGGCGCCACCTGAGGCCAGCGCCATGAGTCCGACGCCGATGCTGATCGAGAGCCTGGTGATCATGCTCATCGGCATGACCATCGTCTTTAGTTTCCTGCTGCTGCTGGTCGGCATTCTGCGGGTCATGTCCTGGGCGGCGCTGAGGATCTCGCCCATCGCCATTGAGCCCGAGCCCATGCCCTCATCCGCCCTCGTCGCCGCCGGCGGGGCGGATGCGGCGCCGCTGGCCGTCATCGCCGCCGCCATCGCCCGTTACCGGGCCGACCACGCCGGCAGCCGCCGCTGACGCACCGGCGCTGCTGATGTTCCCCCTTTCGCCGTTCCCAGAGATCAGCCCCCATGACTGAGAAGAAACCCCTCGGGATCACCGAGCTCGTGCTGCGCGACGCACACCAGTCTTTGCTCGCGACGCGGATGCGTATCGAGGACATGCTGCCCATCGCAGACAAGCTGGACCGGGTTGGCTACTGGTCGATGGAGAGCTGGGGCGGAGCAACCTTCGACGCCTGCATCCGCTACCTGGGCGAGGACCCATGGGAGCGGTTGCGGCAGTTGCACGCGGCGATGCCGAATACGCCGCAGCAGATGCTGCTGCGCGGGCAGAACCTGCTCGG
This sequence comes from Thiohalocapsa sp. ML1, assembly GCF_001469165.1. GTDB lineage: Bacteria > Pseudomonadota > Gammaproteobacteria > Chromatiales > Chromatiaceae > Thiohalocapsa. Next base: position 41,576 of record NZ_JABX01000036.1, read on the forward strand.
CTATCGCCACTACGCCGACGATGTGGTGGATAAGTTCGTCGAGCGCGCCGCCGCCAACGGCATCGGCGTATTCCGCATCTTCGATGCGATGAACGATCCGAGGAACCTGGAGCAGGCCGTGCGCGCGGCGCTGCGCACCGACGCCCACGCCCAGGGCACCATGTCCTACACGGTGAGCCCCGTGCACAACATGGATTACTGGGTGGACATGGGCCGGCGCATCGAGGATATGGGCTGCCATTCCATCTGCATCAAGGATATGGCGGGGCTGATGCGTCCTTACGTGGTCGAAGAGCTGGTCTCGCGCCTGAAAGCGACCTGCACGATCCCCATCGCCATGCAGTGCCACGCCACCACGGGCATGAGCACGGCCACCTATCTCAAGGCGGCCGAGGCCGGCATCGACCTGCTCGATACGGCCATTTCCTCCATGAGCATGACCTACGGTCACTCGGCGACGGAATCCCTCGTTGCGGTCCTTGAGGGGACGCCTCGCGATACCGGGCTCGATCTCAAGCTGTTGGAAGAAATCGCCGCTTACTTCCGCGAGGTGCGCAAGAAGTACGCGCGCTTCGAGGGCTCCCTCAAGGGCGTGGACTCGCGCATCCTCGTCGCACAGGTGCCAGGCGGCATGTTGACCAACATGGAAAATCAGCTTCGCGAGCAGGGCGCACAGGACCGTATGGATGAGGTGCTGGAAGAGATCCCGCGCGTGCGCGAGGACCTGGGCTTCATTCCGCTGGTGACGCCGACGAGCCAGATCGTCGGCAGCCAGGCGGTGCTGAACGTGCTGATGGGCGAGCGCTACAAGAGCATCACCACCGAGACCGCGGGTGTGCTGAAAGGCACCTACGGCACGACCCCGGCCCCGGTGAACGCGGCGCTGCAGGCACGCGTGCTCGCCGACGGCGAGCAGCCCATCACCTGCCGGCCGGCCGACGAGCTGGTACCGGAGCTCGATCGGCTCACGGCGGAGCTCGACGGCATCGCCGCGGAGCGCAAGCTCAGGCTTGCCGCGGCGAAGATCGACGATGTGCTGATCTACGCCATGTTCCCCCAGGTGGGGCTCAAGTTCCTGGAGCACCGGGATGACCCGAGCGCCTTCGAGCCGCGGCCCTGGGAGCTGGATGCGAAAGAGAAGGCCGCGGCGGCGGCCATGCCCGTGGCGCAGCCGGCGGCAGCTTCCCCACCGGCCGGCCCGGAACGCTACCGGGTCGAGGTCGATGGGCGCAGCTACGCCGTCACCGTGTCGCCGGAAGGCGCGGTGGAGTCCATCGCCGCCGCGCCGAGCGCTGTGATGCCGACCGCGGTCGCCGCGGGCCCGGCGCAGATCGTGGCGGCCCCGCTTGCCGGCAGCATCGTCCGGGTTGCGGTGCAGCCGGGCCAGCAGGTTGGCGCCGGTGACGTGCTGCTGGTGCTGGAAGCGATGAAAATGGAAACCGAGGTTCGTGCGGCAGGCGCCGGCCAGGTGCAGGAGATTCGCGTGAAGCCGGGCGACGCGGTGGCCCTCGGCGCACCGCTGCTGAGCCTGGGCTGACGCCGATGGACCCATTGCTGAAGCTCTGGGAGTCCATGGGCATCGCCAACATGGACTTCGGCCAGGCGCTCATGATGGCCGTGGGCTGCCTGCTCATCTATCTGGCTATCGCCAAGAAGTTCGAGCCGCTGCTGCTCGTGCCCATCGGTTTCGGCGCCTTTCTTAGCAATATTCCGGTGGCCGACATCGGCGGGCCCAACGGCATGACCGGCATGATCTACGCCGTCGGGGTCGAGACCGGGATCTTCCCGCTCCTGATCTTCATGGGGGTCGGTGCGCTCACGGACTTCGGCGCGCTCATCGCCCGGCCCTCGACGCTGCTGCTCGGGGCCGCCGCGCAGTTCGGCATCTTCGCGACACTGATCGGGGCGGTGCTGCTGAACTTCGTGCCGGGCTTCGATTTCACGCTGCAGGATGCGGCGGCCATCGCCATCATCGGCGGCGCGGACGGCCCGACCGCGATCTTCCTGGCATCGCGACTGGCGCCGGACCTGCTCGGGGCCATCGCCGTTGCGGCTTACTCCTACATGGCCCTGGTGCCGATCATCCAGCCGCCCATCATGCGCGCGTTGACGACACAGGCGGAGCGTCGCGTCGTCATGCAGCAACTGCGGCCAGTGTCGCAGTTGGAGCGCATCTTGTTTCCGTTGGTCGTGCTGCTCCTTTGCGCGCTGCTGCTGCCGTCGGCGGCGCCGCTGATCGGCATGCTGACCTTCGGCAACCTGCTGCGGGAATGCGGTGTCGTCGAACGCCTGAGCCGTGCGGCGCAGAACGAGATCATCAACATTGTCACCATCATGCTCGGGCTCGCCATCGGCTCGAAGCTGTCGGCGGACACGTTCCTCTCGTTGCAGACCCTCGGCATTCTGGTGCTCGGGGCGCTCGCGTTCTCTATCGGCACCGCGGCCGGCGTGATCATGGGCAAGATGATGCACCGCGTCACGGGCGGCAAGGTGAACCCCTTGATCGGCGCGGCCGGCGTGTCCGCCGTGCCCATGTCGGCGCGGGTCGTCAATAGGGTCGGACTCGAAGCGGACCATCACAACTTCCTGTTGATGCATGCCATGGGGCCGAACGTCGCCGGTGTGATCGGCTCCGCGGTGGCCGCCGGCATACTGCTCGCCCTGACCGGGAATTGATCGGCGCCGTGCGCGCACAGGCACCGCGCCCGGCGCGCCGCGGGATCGGTGCTGGCGCCGATAACAAGGCGGGTCCAAGCGCTGGCCCCTTGCCGGTCCTACCTCAGTGAGTTACCCTTGTCGGCTTATGTGCGACCCGTTTCCAGACTCGGTGGATCCGCGACGGCTTGCGGAGATCGGCCGGGAGCTCACCGGAACCTTGCCGCTGGTGAGGCTGCCGCGGCTCGCGCAGGTGATTTGCGAGCCTGCAACGGGCGAGGAGTCTGTGGCCTACCGGCTCAGCTTCCGGCGGGATGCAGGCGGTCGGGCCCTGGTCCAGGGCGAGGTGACGGCGACGCTTCGTCTGCCCTGCGAGCGCTGTAACGGCATCGTCTCGTTGCCGGTGGCGAGCGAATTCACCCTCGCGGTGGTGGTGGGCCTGGATCAGGCCGCGCAACTCCCGGAGGACTACGAGCCGCTGCTGCCCGAAGACGGTGCAGTGGACCCGGCTGGCCTGGTGGAGGACGAGCTGCTGCTGGCACTGCCGGCGGTGGCCCGCCACCCGGCCGGCACCTGTCGGCCACCGCACTACGAGCAGCCGGACGAATCGGCCGACACGTCGGTGCGCGCCAAGGACAATCCCTTCGCGGTACTTGAGTCGCTCAAGCGCCGCCATTGAATCAGCCCTTTTGTGCACGTTGTTCGCGCGTGCGCAGCGAGAAGGATACGAGAGAGACCCATCATGGCCGTTCAACAGAACCGCAAGACTCCGTCGAAGCGCGGCATGCGCCGCTCGCACGACGCCCTGTCCAAGCCGACCTTGTCCGAAGACCCCACCACCGGTGAAGTCCACCGCCGGCATCATGTGACGCCCGACGGCTTCTATCGCGGCCGCAAGGTCGTCGACCGCTCTGAATCCGAGTAAGTGTCCGCAGGTGGCACCGCGGGGCAGCGGGCAGTGAGCCGGCAAGCCACGATCGCGCTGGACGCGATGGGTGGCGATCATGGCGCAGAGGTCGTGGTCTCTGCTGCGTGCGCCTTTCTCGCGCGCGCGCCGTCCGTGGATCTGGTCCTGGTGGGGCAGCACGACGTGCTGGAACCGCTGCTGGCCGCGCAATCGCGGCCGGAGCAGCGCGAACGCATCCGCATCCATCATGCGAGTCAGACGGTGGGCATGGACGAGCTCCCGTCGCGTGCGCTGCGCGGCAAGAAGGACTCATCCATGCGCGTGGCCATCGACCTGGTAAAGCAGGGGGTTGCCGATGCCTGCGTCAGCGCCGGCAACACCGGCGCGCTGATGGCCACCGCACGCTTTGTGCTGAAGATGCTGCCGGACGTGGACCGGCCGGCGATCATCAGCGCGATGCCGTCCCGACGCGGGCGTACCCATATGCTCGACCTCGGCGCCAATGTCGACTGCACCGCAGAGCACCTGTTCCAGTTCGCGGTGATGGGCAGTGAGCTGGTGAAGGCCGTGGAAGGTGTTGCACGGCCCCGCGTCGGCCTACTCAACATCGGCCAGGAAGAGATCAAGGGCAACGATCAGGTGCGCCGCGCGCACGAGCTCATCGGCGCGAGCAACCTCAACTATGCCGGTTACGTCGAGGGCGACGACATCTTCATGGGCGACGTGGACCTAGTCGTCGCGGACGGCTTCGTCGGCAACGTCGCGCTCAAGTCCAGCGAGGGCGTCGCGAAGCTCGTCGCGCACATGCTGGGGCAGCACTTCCGCCGCAACCTCTGGTCGCGGCTCGCGGCGCTCCTCGCGCTGCCGACGTTGCGCGCGTTCAAGCGGCAGGCCGACCCCCGTCGCTACAACGGCGCGAGCCTGCTCGGCCTGCGCGGCATCGTCGTGAAGAGCCACGGCGGCGCCGACGCGATGGCATTCGAGAATGCGATCCACATCGCCCTGCACGAGATCAAAGCCAACGTCATCGCGCGCATCGAGCACGAGGTTGCGGCGCACCTGAACCCTGTGCCGGTGCGGGCGAGCGCATGAGCAGCTTCTCCCGCATTCTCGGCACCGGCGGCTACCTGCCGGAGAAGGTCGTCACCAATCAGGACCTGGAGCGGATGGTGGACACGACCGATGCCTGGATCCGTGAGCGGACCGGCATCGCCGAGCGTCGCGTCGCCGCGGACGGCGAGACCTGCGGCGACCTCGCCGAGCACGCGGCGCGGCGGGCCATCGACGCTGCCGGCATCGCGCCGTCCGACATTGATCTCATCATCGTCGCAACGACCACGCCGGATCAGATCTTCCCGAGCAACGCCTGCCTGCTGCAGCATCGCCTGGACATTCGCGGCTGCCCCGCCTTCGACATTCAGGCGGTCTGCACCGGCTTCGTCTATGCGCTGGGTGTCGCCGATCAGTTCATCCGCACCGGTGCCGCCCGGTGCGCGCTGGTGGTGGGTGCCGAGACCATCTCGCGCATCATCGACTGGACCGACCGCGGCACCTGTGTGCTGTTCGGCGATGGCGCCGGCGCGGTCGTGCTGGGTGCGGACGAGAGCCCCGGCATCATCTCGTCGCACCTGCATGCCGACGGCGCCCACCGCGAGCTGTTGCAGGTGCCGGCGGGCATCGGCAACGGCGGCAATGGCTCGCCGTACATGGAGATGCGCGGCAATGAGGTGTTTCGCGTTGCCGTCACCACGCTCGGGCGAATCGTCGACGAAGCACTGGATGCCAACGGCATGACCCGTGCCGACATTCATTGGCTGGTGCCGCATCAGGCGAATTTGCGCATCATTCAGGCCACGGCCCGCAAGCTCGACCTGCCGATGGAGCAGGTGGTCGTCACCGTAGAACGGCATGGCAACACCTCCGCCGCCTCGGTGCCGCTGGCCTTCGACGAGGCCGTGCGCGACGGCCGCATTCAGCGTGGGCAGATCGTGCTGATGGAGGCCTTCGGCGGCGGCTTTACCTGGGGCGCGGTGCTGCTGCGCTATTGACGCGCCCGCACGAGCCACGCACCGTCCCTTTTGCTACAGCCCGCCGGCGCTCCCGATGACGCATACGACACTCGCCTTTCTCTTCCCCGGCCAGGGCTCCCAGGCGCTCGGCATGCTGGGGGACCTGGCGCGGACAGAGCCACAGGTGCAGCAGACGTTCGCGGAGGCCTCCGCCGTGCTCGGGCGCGATCTGTGGCAGCTCGCCGCGGCGGGGCCGGCCGCAGCGCTCGATCAGACCGAGAACACCCAGCCCGTCATGCTCAGTGCCGGCGTCGCCGTCTGGCGCTGCTGGCAGGCGCGCGGCGGACCCATGCCGGCAGCCATGGCCGGGCACAGCCTTGGTGAGTACACCGCGCTGGTGGCCGCGGGGGCGCTCGACTTTGCCGACGCCGTCAAGCTGGTGGCCGAGCGCGCCAGGCTGATGCAGGCGGCCGTGCCGGCGGGCGAGGGCGCGATGGCCGCAATGCTCGGCCTGGATGAGGACGCGGTGATCTCGCTCTGCGCGGCACAGGCGCAGGGAGAGGTGCTGGAGGCGGTCAATTTCAACGCGCCCGGGCAGGTGGTGGTTGCGGGCCAGCGCGGCGCCGTCGAGCGCGCCGTCGCCGCGGCCAAGGGCGCCGGTGCCAAGCGTGCCGTCGTGCTGCCGGTCAGCGTGCCGTCCCACTGCGCGCTGATGCGCGACGCGGCCGAGCAGCTCGGCACAAGACTTGCTGAGACGACATTGCGCATGCCCGCGGTGCCGGTTCTGCATAATGTCACGGTAACCGTGGCCACAGACGTGCATGATCTGCGCGGACTCCTGGTCCGGCAACTCTACAGCCCGGTGCGCTGGGTGGAAACGATTCGAGCACTGGCCGGCATGGGCATCAGCGTCGCCGTGGAGGCCGGCCCCGGCAAGGTGCTGGCGGGTCTCGGCAAGCGCATCGACGGCAGCATCACGACACTGCCGGTGTTCGATTCGGCCGGACTCGACCAAGCTCTGGAGGCGATGAACCATGCTTGACGGTGAAGTGGCGCTGGTGACCGGCGCGAGTCGCGGTATCGGGCGGGCCATCGCGGAGTCCCTGCTGGCGCAAGGCGCTGCCGTGGCCGGCACGGCGACCACCGCAGCCGGCGCCGCGCGCATCGCCGATGAGCTCGCCGGCGAGGGGCGCAAGGTGATCGGGCTCGAGCTCAACGTCACCGACGCCGCGTCCATCGAGGCCGCCTTGGCGAGCGCCGGCTCGGCCTTTGGGGTCGCTCCCGGGATTCTGGTCAACAACGCCGGCATCACGCGCGATGGGCTCCTGATGCGCATGCAGGAGGCGGACTGGGACGCCGTCATCGCGACCAACCTGACCTCGGTGTTCCGGCTCACCAAGGCTTGCCTGCGATCCATGACGAAGGCGCGCAAGGGGCGCATCATCAACATCAGCTCCGTCGTGGGTGCCACCGGCAACGCGGGCCAGGCCAACTATGCCGCGGCCAAGGCCGGCATGATCGGCTTTACCAAGTCCCTGGCGCGGGAGGTTGGTTCCCGCGGCATCACGGTCAACTGCGTCGCCCCCGGCTTCATCGACACGGACATGACCCGCGCATTGGGCGATGAGCAGCGTCAGGCCCTGCTGGGTTCCATCCCGCTCGGGCGGCTGGGCGCGGCCGCGGATATCGCGGCCGCGGTGGCCTTTCTCGCGTCGCCGGCAGCGGGATATATCACCGGCGAGACGATCCATGTCAATGGCGGCATGTACATGGCTTGACGGGCGTAATCAAAAATTAGGCCGCGTCAAGTTGTTAGGTCTCCGATGTAAAGCTGTTTCGAGCTTTTATCGGCAGTGATTTGTCACTAGAATACCGCGGTCGCGTGTGGACGCGGCGCCTATTCGTCAAGAGGGTACAGCAGCATGAGCACTGGTGAGAGCGTTCAAGAGCGAGTCACGAAAATCGTCGTCGAGCAGCTCGGGGTGACGGGTGAAGAGGTCAAGCTGGAGTCGTCGTTCGTCGATGACCTCGGCGCCGACTCCCTGGACACGGTTGAGCTGGTCATGGCGCTGGAGGAAGAGTTCGAGACGGAGATCCCGGACGAGGACGCGGAGAAGATCACCACGGTCCAGGAAGCCATCGATTACATCAACACGCACCTGAACAAGTGATCCAACCCTGACTCCGGGGCGCAGCGCGGACATCCGCCGCGTCCACGTCAAGGCAATATCGCCGCGTCGCGGTGCAAAGCACTGTTGAAGGTCTTCGAGAGGTGAAGCATGAGAGGTAGAAGGGTCGTCGTCACTGGGGTCGGCATCGTCGCGCCAGTCGGTCTCGACATCGCCTCCGCCTGGGAAAGCATTCTTGCCGGGCGCAGCGGCATTCAGCCAATCACTCACTTTGACGTCGGGCCCTTCAGCACCCGCTTCGGCGGGCCCATCTACGGCTTCGACGCGACGCAGTACGTCTCCAAGAAGGATGCGCGGAAGATGGACGCCTTCATCCACTACGGCGTGGCCGCGGGCACCCAAGCCATCGACACCTCCGAGTTGCCGATTACGGATGAGACGCGCAGACGCATCGGCGTCGCGGTGGGCTCCGGCATCGGCGGCATCACCGGCATCGAGAACAACTACGCCGCCTATGCGGCGGGTGGTCCGCGCAAGATCTCGCCGTATTTCGTACCGGCCAACATCGTCAATATGGTCGCCGGCGACATCTCGATCAAGTACGGCCTGAAGGGGCCGAACTTCTCCATCGTCTCGGCATGCAGCACCGCCACGCACAACATCGGCGAGGCCGCGTACATGATTCGCCACGGCATCGTCGATGCCATGGTCGCGGGTGGTGCCGAGATGGCGACCTCGCCTGTCGGGCTCGGCGGCTTCGCGGCGGCCCGCGCCCTGTCCACGCGCAACGATGACCCCACGGGCGCCAGCCGTCCGTTCGACAAAGACCGCGACGGCTTCGTGCTGAGCGACGGTGCCGGCGTTATGGTGCTGGAGGAGTACGAGGCCGCCGTGCGGCGCGGCGCGCCGATCCTCGCCGAGCTGGTCGGCATCGGCATGAACTCCGACGCCTATCACATGACCGCACCGTCCGCCGACGGCACTGGTGCCGCCGAGTGCATGCGGCTCGCGATGGACGATGCCGGCATCAATCCAAGCGACATCGACTACATCAACGCCCACGGCACCTCAACGCCCGCGGGCGACATCGCCGAGACCAAGGGCGTCAAGCTCGCGCTGGGCGATCATGCGTACAAGGTCGCCGTGAGCTCTACCAAGTCCATGACCGGACACATGCTGGGCGCAGCCGGCGGTGCCGAGGCGATCTTCAGCGTGCTGGCGCTCCGCGATCAGGTGGCACCGCCGACCATCAACTATCACACGCCCGACCCGGAGTGCGATCTGGACTACGTGCCAAACGAGGCACGCCGGATGCGCATCGAGTATGCGCTGAGCAACTCCTTCGGTTTCGGCGGCACCAACGGCACGCTGATCTTCAAGCGCATCTGACGCAGGGCTTGCCACCAAGGCTGCGTGTCTGCGGTGGAGCCGCCGCTGACGCTCATCAACGGCCGACCGGCGCTTGCCCTGCCGGTCACGGACCGCGGTCTCCTCTATGGCGACGGGCTGTTTGAGACCGTCGCCGTGCGCGCACGCCAGCCCTGCCTCTGGGCACGACACCTTGCACGCTTGCAGCGCGGGTGCGCGCGCCTGGCCATTGCATCACCCGACGCCACCCTGCTGGGGGATGAGGTCGAGGTCCTCCTGGCCGGGGCGCCGGCGCCCGACGGTGTGCTCAAGGTGGTTGTGACGCGCGGCAGCGGGCCACGGGGCTACGCGCCGCCCGCGCTGCCGACGCCGACCCGCATCCTGACCTTTGCGGCCGGGCTGCCCGGGCCAGTGTTCGCCGCGGAAGACGGCATTCGGCTGACGCTGTGCGAGACCCGACTCGGCGACAATGTGCGACTGGCCGGCGTCAAGCACCTGAACCGGCTGGAGCAGGTGCTCGCGCGTGCCGAGTGGTCCGATCCCGCGGTGCACGACGGCATCATGTGCGACCACCACGGACGGGCGATCTGCTGCACCGCGGCGAATCTGTTCGCCGTCTTCCAAGACGGCATCGTGACGCCGGCACTGGATCGCTGCGGCGTCGCCGGCACCGTGCGTGAGGTGGTGCGCGAGCATGCGGCTGCGCTCGGCATCGGCTTCATTGAGCGCGCGCTGCCGTTGCCGGAACTGCTCGGGGCCGACGGGCTCTTTATCAGCAACGCGTTGCTGGGTGTGCTGCCGGTCGAGCGCGTCCGGGACCGATATTTTGACTCCGCCGCCATTCCGGCGACCTTGCTTGAACGGGTGCGGAAGGCCGCCCTTGAACCGGAGACCCCGGCATGAAGACCATACTCTCGACGTTGCTCGTGCTGATGCTGGCCGGCGGTGCCGCCGCCTGGGGCGGCTGGCAACTCTACGAGGGTTTTCTCGCCACGCCGGTGGCGCTGGAAGAGCAGGCGGTCTTGGAGATCCCCGATGGGGCGACGATCCGCAGCGTGGCCCATGAGTTGGCCGATCGCGGCTGGATCCCGAGCCGCTTCCTGTTCACGCTGCACGCCTACGAAACCGAGCGCCAGAATGCCCTCAAGGCCGGCGAGTACGCCATAGAACCCGGCATGCGTCCCGGTGACCTGCTCGCGCTCTTCGCGAGCGGCAAGTCGATCCAGTTTCCGGTCACCATCGTGCCGGGCACGCGCTTTCGCGACGCGATCAAGACGATCGCGGAAGCTGGCGTGTTCGATGTCCAGCTCAGAAACCTGTCGGATGCCGAGATCATGGAGCGTCTCGGCATCGATGCCGAGCATCCCGAGGGCTGGCTCTATCCGGATACCTACCTGTACCGGCGCGGCACGTCCGACGTCGAGATCCTGACCCGCGCGCACAAGCGCATGCAGGCGGTGCTGGCAGAGGAATGGGCCGCCCGCGGTGATGACCTGCCCATCGACAGCCCCTATGAGGCGCTGATCCTCGCCTCCATCGTGGAGAAGGAGACCGGCAAGGCCGCCGAGCGCCCGCGCATCGCCGGTGTCTTCGCCCGGCGACTTCAGCAGGGCATGAAGCTCCAGACCGACCCCACTGTTATCTATGGCCTGGGTGACGCCTACCAGGGCAACATCACCCGCGAGCACCTGCGTCAGGCAACGCCCTACAACACATACGTGATCCCGGCGCTGCCGCCGACCCCCATCGCGCTGCCGGCGCGCGAGGCGATCCACGCGGTGCTGCACCCCGCCGACGGCGACGAGATCTTCTTCGTCGCGCGGGGCGACGGCAGCCACTACTTCTCGGCGACGTACGAAGAGCACAACTGCGCGGTGCAGCACTACCAGCTCAAGAAGCCCTGCGCCAATCTCCGCGACGAGGAGGCCATGCAGGCCAAGGACGCCGAGGACACGGAGGACGCCGAGGCCACGGGCGAAGAGGCGGGCGCCACGGCGGCGGCCGACGCTTGAGCATGTCGGCGCAGCCGCGGCGCGGGCGCTTCATCACGCTCGAAGGCATCGAAGGCGCCGGCAAGTCGACGCAGCGCGAGGCCGTCGCGGCCTGCGTGCGCGAGGCCGGGTGCGATGTCGTGCTGACGCGCGAGCCGGGCGGCACCGACATCGCCGAGCGCATTCGCGGCCTGCTGCTCGACCCAGCCAACGCCGGCATGCACGGCGACACCGAGCTGCTGTTGATGTTCGCGGCCCGTGCCGAGCATGTGCAACGGCTCATCCGCCCGGCGCTCGCGGCGGGCCGCTGGGTCGTCTGCGACCGGTTCACCGACGCAACCTACGCCTATCAGGGCGGCGGTCGCGGTGTGCCGACGGCGCGCATCGCGGCGCTGGAGCAACTGGTGCAGGATGAACTGCGGCCTGACCTGACGCTGTTGTTCGACCTGCCCGCCGCCATGGGCCTGGCGCGCGCGCGAGGCCGCTCGGCGCCGGATCGCTTCGAGCAGGAGCAGCAGGCCTTTCACGAGGCTGTCCGCGGCGCCTATCTCGCGCGCGCGCAACAGGAGCCCGCGCGCGTTGTGCGCATTGATGCCGCCCGTGAGCCGGCGCTCGTCGCTGCGTGCACGCGCGCCGTGATGCAGGACTACATCACGCGCATCAACCCCCTGCCGGACTCTGGCGCGGAGCCGGCATGATCCTGTCCGACCCCGTGCCGCTGGTGCCGCTGCCCTGGTTCGACGGACCCTGGCAATCGCTGGCGACCGCCATCCGCGGCGACCGGCTCGGCCACGCGCTGCTCATGACCGGGCCCGCCGGCATCGGCAAGCGGCAGTTTGCCGATCTGCTCGCCGCCGCGCTGCTGTGCGAGCGGCCCACCGCTGCGGGGCTGCCCTGCGCACAGTGCGCGGATTGCCATCTGCTCGCCGCCGGCAATCATCCCGACCTGACCCGGTTGGTGCCGGACGCGGAATCCAAGAGCCACGAGATCAAGGCGGATGCCGTGCGCGAGCTTTGCGCGAGCCAGGCCATGACCACCAGCCGCGGACGCCGCGCCGTGTTTCGCATCGCCCCCGCGGAGGCGATGAACCGAGTCGCCGCCAATGGGCTCTTGAAGACACTCGAGGAGCCGAGCGCATCGACCCTGATGCTATTGGTGTCCGAGACGCCCTCGGGCCTGCCGGCCACCGTCCGCAGCCGCTGCCAGCGCCTGCATCTGCGCCTCCCGAGCGCCGCGCAGGCGCTGCCATGGCTGCGCGAGCGCCTGCCGCAGGGGCTCGATCCGGAGCGCCTGCTCGCCATCGCTCACGGCGCGCCGCTGCGGGCGTTGGAGCTCGGCTCCGCGGAGCTTCTGGCCGCCCGCGAGGGCTGCCTCAAGGGCCTGAGTGATGTCGCGGCCGGTGCCGCCGATCCGCTCGGCGTTGCCCAGGCTTGGCAGTCACTAGACCCCGCACTAGTATTGGACTGGCTCGCGGGTTGGATCAGCGACGCGCTGCGCCTCGCCGCCGACGCGCAGGTGAAGCACCTGACCAATCCGGATCACCGCGACCGGCTGCGAGGCCTGGCCGCCCGGGTACCGCCGCAGCCCGGCCACCGGTATTTGCAACAGGTCTATGCCGCCCGGGCCGAGGCACTGTCCACGGTGAACAAGCAGCTCTTGTTCGAGGCGCTGCTGCTGCGCTGGGCGGCGCTGACCGCCGGCCGCGCGCAAGCGCCCAACCGCACCACCACTTGAGCCCCACGCATGGATCCCGATTCACTTCCCGCCGGCCGCCAGCGCATCCTGAGCCTCGCCATTAAGGACAAGGTGGCGTTGTACGCCGCCTACATGCCCTTCGTGCGCAATGGCGGGCTTTTCATCCCCACCAGCAAGCGCTACAGCCTGGGTGACGAGCTGTTCCTGCTGCTGCAACTGATGGACGAGAAAGAGCGCATTCCGGTGGCCGGCAACGTCGTCTGGATCACGCCCATCGGTGCCGAGGGCAATCGCCAGATCGGCGTCGGCATCCAGTTCAGCGATCAGGACAAGGGCGACGCGCGGCGCAAAATCGAGGAATACCTCGCCGGCAGCCTGGAAGCCGAGCGTCCGACCCATACGATGTAAATCCTGCCGGGCACGCCGACGCCCCGTGGCCCGATCCGGCTCCGGCGGGGCAAGCACGCGCGCCGCCCGGTCATCAGCAAAACATCCCAGCAACGGCGCCTGAGTCATGCTCATCGACTCCCACTGCCACCTTGACCGCGTCGACCTGACGCCCTACGGCGGCAGCTTTGCGGACCTCATGGCCGCCATCCGCGCCGCCGGGGTCGGCCACATGCTCTGCGTCTGCATCGACTTGGAGGGCTTCGAGGCGATGCGCGCGCGGGTCGCCGGCGAGCCGGACGTGTCCATCTCCGTCGGCGTGCACCCGAACGAGCAGGGCGCCCGCGACCCTGACGTCGAGGATCTGGTGCGCCTGGCCGCAACGAGCGGCGCCGTCGCCATCGGCGAGACCGGGCTCGATTATCACTACAACGACGGCGATCTCGACTGGCAGCGCGAACGCTTCCGCGTGCATATCGAGGCCGCACGGCAGAGTGGGCTCCCGCTCATCATCCACACCCGGGACGCCCGCGAGGACACCATCGCCGTCATGCGCGAGGCCGGCGCCGAGGCCGCGGGCGGCGTCATGCACTGCTTCACCGAGACTTGGGACATGGCGCGGCAGGCGCTGGACCTAGGCTTCTACATCTCCTTCTCCGGCATCATCACATTCAAGAACGCCGAGGCACTGCGCGACGTCGCGCGGCGCGTGCCGCAGGACCGGCTGCTCATCGAGACCGACTCGCCCTATCTTGCACCGGTGCCGCACCGCGGCAAGAAGAACGAGCCCCGCTTCGTGGCGCATGTCGCCGAGAAGATCGCGGAGTTGCGGGGCCTGTCGGTGCCGGCGGTGGCGGAGCTGACGGCGGAGAACCACTTTCGGCTGTTCGGTCGCCCGGCATAGCGTTTTGGGGTCAAGCTCTGCGTCGATCGCGCGCGCGGGGACAGGGCCAAGGGCCAAGGGCCAAGGTCGCCGACTCGGCGCCCGAGGGCGATGGGGCAGATGCCCCGAGCGGCGGGGCAGGTGACCCCGCCGCCGCGCCGCACACGACAAGCCACCTGCGGCCCCGCCGCGCCGTCCCTTGCTGGCACGGCCGATGCTTTTTCCGGGATAACAGGACGCAACAGGCGTCCCCGAAGCCGATTGCGCAGAGCGCCGTCGGCGTGCGGTCGGCTCCGCGCCTTCGATGCGATGGCGCCAGGGTGCCGGCCCGACAACCGGAGAAAACAGCATGCACACGCAATATCGCGAAGTTCTTGTGGCCGCGAGCGTCACGGCAGCGCTGCTGCTGCCGCTCGGCGCCCAGGCGCAACGCGGCGAGGGGGTCTACTACGCACCCCCGAGCTTCGAGGATATGGATCTCGACACCAACCAGATGCTTGACCCGTCCGAGGTCCAGGGCCGGTCGCCGCTGTCAGGACAGTGGGCGCGCTTCGATGTCAACCGCGACGGCCTCATCGACCGCGAGGAGTTCGCCGCCTTCCAGACCTTCGATCCGCCTCCGGGTGCTTCGCTGCCGCCGGCTGCGTCACCGCGGCTCGGCCCCGAGATCGGCGCACCGGGCTTCAACGAGCTCGACATCAGCGGCGACGGCGTGCTGTCGAAGGGCGAGGCGGGCGGGCGCAAGGGCCTGCTGGACGAGTTCTGGCAGGTAGACCAGGACGGCGACGGCGTCATCGACCGCTCCGAGTTCTCGGCCTTCGAGGAGCTTCCGGGCTCGACGGTACAGCCGGGGACAGAGCTGCGGCCCTGACGGGCGCACGAGCGGCGTTGGCGCGCCGCTCCTGCCCCCGCTTGCCCGGAGTGCCGCGGAGGGCTCCCTCGGCCCTCGGCCCTTAACCCCCGGGTGTCCTCGTCAAACTCGACTCGTCGGCACGCGGTTGGTGCCTTCAAGGAATCCGTCAAAGAACGCTGCTGCGGCAAGCCCCCGCCACCACCGCGCCGCCGCTTCCCCCGCCGTCCACCCTTCCCGGATAATGCCCGCTTTGCACGGGCCACCTTTTCCGCGGTTGCCCGGCGATCTGCAAGCCCTGCGCACCGCACCATGACCGCATCCGACCCCAGCCAGACCACCCGCCGCGACATCCTGATCACCAGCGCGCTCCCCTACGCCAACGGGCCGATCCACATCGGCCATCTCGTGGAATACATCCAGACGGACATCTGGGCGCGCTTCCAGAAGCTTCGCGGGCAGAACTGCTGGTACGTCTGTGCGGACGATGCCCACGGCACGCCGATCATGCTGAAGGCGCGCGCCGAGGGCATCACGCCGGAGGCGCTCATCGCGCGGGTCGCCCAAGAGCACAAGGCCGATTTCGCCGCCTTCCGCATCGGCTTCGACAACTATCACTCCACCCATTCGGAAGAGAACCGGTACTGCGCGACGCTGATTTATGAGCGCAACCGCGACAAGGGCCATGTCGAGTCGCGCACCATCGAGCAGGCCTTCGATCCGGTCGAGCAGATGTTCCTGCCGGACCGCTTCATCAAAGGCGAGTGCCCCAAGTGCGGCGCGGCCGATCAGTACGGCGACAACTGCGAGGCCTGCGGGGCGAGCTACTCGCCGGCGGAGCTGAAGAACCCGCGCTCGGTGGTCTCGGGTGCGGTGCCGGAACAGCGCGAGTCCGAGCATCTGTTCTTCCGGCTCGCCGACTTCGAGCCGATGCTGCGCGAATGGACCCGCGGCGGCGGCTTGCAGGCCCAGGTGGCGAACAAGCTCG
This sequence comes from Thiohalocapsa sp. ML1, assembly GCF_001469165.1. Lineage (GTDB taxonomy): Bacteria > Pseudomonadota > Gammaproteobacteria > Chromatiales > Chromatiaceae > Thiohalocapsa. Next base: position 57,439 of record NZ_JABX01000036.1, read on the forward strand.
ATGAATGGTTCGACGCGGGCTTGAAGGGTTGGGACATCTCCCGCGACGCGCCGTATTTCGGCTTCGAGATCCCGGACCACCCCGGCAAGTTCTTCTACGTCTGGCTGGATGCGCCCATCGGCTACATGGCGAGCTTCAAGCAGCTCTGCGAGAGCGAGCGCGGGCGCGCCGCCGGGCTCGACTTCGACGCCTTTTGGGGCAAGGACAGTGCCGCCGAGCTGTATCACTTCATCGGCAAAGACATCATCTATTTTCATGCCCTGTTCTGGCCGGCGATGCTGCACGGTGCCGACTTCCGCACGCCGACGGCCGTCTTCGCCCACGGCTTTCTGACCGTGGACGGGCAGAAGATGTCCAAGTCCCGCGGCACCTTCATCAAGGCGCGCACCTACCTGGACCATCTGAATCCCGAGTACCTGCGCTACTACTTCGCGGCCAAGCTCGGCCCCGGGGTGGACGACATCGACCTCAGCCTGGACGACTTCCAGGCGCGCGTGAACGCGGACCTGGTGGGCAAAGTGGTCAACATCGCGAGCCGCACCGCGGGCTTCCTGACCAAGCGCGCCGGCGGCCGGCTCGCGGCGGAGCTTCCCGAGCCCGCGCTGTTCGAGGACTTCGTCGCCGCCGGGCAGTCCATCGCGGAGGCCTACGAGCGGCGCGAATTCAGCCGCGCCGTGCGCGAGATCATGGCCCTCGCCGACCGCGCGAATCAGTACATCGACGAGCAGGCGCCCTGGGTGGTCGCCAAGCAGGACGGCCAAGACGCCAAGCTCCAGGGCATCTGCACCGAAGGGCTGAACCTGTTCCGGCTCCTGATCGGCTGGCTCAAGCCCATCCTGCCCGGCACCGCCGAGGCCGCCGAGCGCTTTTTGCAGATCGAGCCGCTGACCTGGGCGGACCTCGCCACGCCGCTGCTCGATCACGCCATCGCCAAGTTCGAGCCGCTCATGGTCCGCGTGGAGCCGGCGCAGGTGGCCGCGGTGCTGGAGGCATCCAAGGAAGACCTCGCCGCGGCCGGGCAGCCGGCGGGCGGGCAGGGCGCCGATGCAGGCGCGGCAGCAGCCACTGACCATCTTGCAAAAGACCCCATCGCCGACACCATCGACTTCGAGACCTTTGCCAAGGTCGATCTGCGCATCGCCCGCATCGCCCGGGCGGCGCCGGTGGAGGGCGCCGACAAGCTGCTGCAACTGACGCTGGACCTAGGCGGCGAGACCCGCAACGTCTTCGCCGGCATCAGCAAGGCCTACGCCCCGGCGGACCTCGAAGGGCGGCTCACGGTCATGGTCGCGAATCTGGCACCGCGCAAGATGCGCTTCGGCGTGTCCGAGGGCATGGTGCTCGCCGCCGGGCCGGGCGGGAAGGACCTCTTCATTCTCAGCCCGGATGCCGGTGCCGAGCCCGGTATGAAGGTGAAATAGCGACGCCGAGACCAAGATCCGCCGGGAGCCGCGACTGGCACGCCGCGCTGGCGCGGCTCGGGCTGCGTCACGGCGCTGGAGCGCCGTGACGATCAGACAATCAGGCGGTGGCCTGCGCCGTCAGCGGGCAACGTCACCACCCGGCAGCGAGCGGGCGGCGTCGAGGATTGGGTCGAAGCTCGTGGACAGGATGGCCGCGATGTTGCGCGCATGGTTGACCAGCCAGAGGCTGTCGTCTTTGCCGTTCAGGACAATCGGCGGGTACAACTGCGACACCCGGTACAGCTCTTTGATGGCCTCGTCGAGCGCCACCAGCGCGTCCTCCTCGAAGTCCGACGCGTAGGCGGAACGCACGGCCGCAAGCGTGTCGGCGGCCACCGCCGAGGCGCAGATGGCCGAATACACCCGCTGGCGACGCTGCTCGGGCGGCACCGTGTCGGCGTCGTTCAGGCGCGAATAGATCTTGTCCATGGCGCCGTTCTGGCCACCCACCTCGGTGAGCAGCGCCGCCAGATCGTCCGAGCGCACGTTGCTTACGGCGTTGCCGGCGCGCAGGTCGCTGACATAATCGTCGAAGTCCTTGAAGCCGAGCTCGTACTCGTGCCGGGAGTCCGCCCCGCCGAGCCAGGAGAGGCCCCAGCGCCGCGGGTCATAGTTGAACTTCTTGGCGGCGTTGGTGAGCCGCGGGTCGTCCTGGGACGAGCCGCCGATGCGCGCGGTGCGGTCGGCGAAGACCTCGAAGATCTCCGTGGTCATGTACCAGATGCCGCCGGGCTCACCCTTGATGCCGGCCGCACAGGCCGCGTTGCGGTCGAAGAAGATCACCAGGTCGTTGGGAACCCAGTTGCCCTGGTCGTTCAGGCGGCGCCGAAACTGATACGTGATGGCCTCCGCCAGCAGGGCGCCCTTCTTGTCGCGGCTGAGGTCGGCGTTGGCCTTGTCCTGGAACCCCGGGTTGATGTCGGGCTTGTCCCATATCCAGAACAGGATGCCGATCCAGAGCGCCGCGATCAGCACCGGGATACCGATGGTCAGGCCCGACCAGAGCACGGTCTGCTTGGTGAGCCCGGCCAGGAGCCGCTTGATTGCGCTCTTGTTTGCTTCCGCCATGATTTAACCTCCATGGGTTTTCGGTGGCATCGGGGCCTGCCCTGCCGGCGAGCGCGCCGAAGCCGATCGCGTCGGCGATTGCCGGCGCAGGGTTTTCACGTCAGAGCCCGACCAGCCTACGCCGTTTGCGGCTGAATTTGGCGCCGCTGCGCTGGATGGGCGCCGTCGCTGCAAGCGCGCAATCCACTGCCGGCGGCGCAGATGTTAGCCGCCGCGGCGGCGGCTGTCGCGCGCCATACAGTCGAGCGATCCGCTGGCCGTTCGTCGAATCGCCCCGCCCGGGATGCGCCGACGCCCGTCCGACTCGCAGGCTAGGCCCGCTGCATCCCCGCGATCAGCGTCTCGTACGCCGGATAGGTTCGATTGCCCTGGCGCTGGCGTTCGTATACATCGGCGTTTTCGCCCAGCGCGCGGTCGATATCCATTACCGCCTCGGACAGGGGTTCCGCCTCGTCCACCTCGGGCGGCTCCGACGCAATGCGTGCGAGCAACTGCTCGCGGTCGGCGATCATGGAACCGATCGCCACGGTCAGTGTGCTTAGGGAGAGCTCGGGCATGGGCATCCGCCGGGGCTATGCGCTGGACTCGAAACGGCGGTAGTCGGCGCACCAGAAGCAGGTCCACCAGCAGGTCGATGTAGGTGGCGATCTCGTGGGCGAGTGTGGTGTTGCCGACCTGGCGCGGGCCGATGAGGGCGACCGCGGCCTGGCTTGCCAGGGCAGCTTCGATCTTTGAGCCAATGGCGCGAGGTATCATCATTGCCAATTAAAAGTGCCGCTTTAAATATGCAACGATAATCGCCGACATCGATTTTTTCACATACGACATTTTTTGGACTTTCGCGTCTCCCAAGCGCCGGGCTCTAGGCGTGCCGGTCTCCTGACCGGAACGCCCGGAGCCACGTCGCCCGTTCCCGACGGGCGACAATTGCAGGCGGGTGGGTGCGCTGATACTGGCCCAGCGCGCCGGCGGCGGCTGTCTGTTCATCCATTGCGCGACACCGCTCCCGCGGTCGCGCCTCAAAGGGCGCTTTGCGCCCCGGGGCAGTGATGCGCGGGAACGGCGAAGGGCCTTGATCATAACTCCGGCCACGCGGTCGCGCCGACTGCGTAGTCAGGCCATCCTGGCCTGACGCCACCAGGGCTGGAAGCCCTGGCTACGTGCGGAGCCCGCGGCGCGGGCCGGGATAACGATCAAGGCCCGGCGAAGACTCGGCAGCGAAGCACCCCGCCCGTCGCCGAGCTGGAGCCGGGCCGGAGAGCCGACCTCCCGGTCGGCTCCCCAGTCGCGACACCAGTGCATTGCATCCCGCTCTGGCGCCGTGTTGACCTGGAGGTCAACGCTCCAGTCCCCTCGACAACGACGAAACTCCGGTCTCGGGATTCGGGTAGCGAAGCACTAACGAGGCTTCGCCTCAGACCGACGAGTCGTGCTCCTCGCTATCGCTATCGGAATCGGTTGGCACTCGGTTCGATTTCGATAGCGATCCCGACGCCCCGCTCGGAACTTGACTCATCTGCAAACATTCGGCACCGCCAAGCAATCTAGTGAGGCAGAGCCTCCGAGCTACAGGTCGCGGATAGAGTGGGTTAGCGTTTGCTGACCTGCTGCGTCTTCAGATCGACATCGTAAACCTCTTCACGCTCGTTGGTCACAATGAGCTTGCTGCCCCACCAGGACAAATTCATTTTCTTGATGAGCACGTCCTGAACGTCTTTCTCTTCGTCCGGATCGTATTGCGTTTCGTAGACGACCAGGGTCCACTTCTCTTCGCCCGTGGATTCGTCTATCGCGGCGATGATGCCGCCGTTTTGCTCGAACCCGCGGGCGCGGGCGCCGCGCAACACCTCGTAACGAATACCGCCTTTCGAGACTGGATCGGCAATAAAGCCTCTGCGCTTGGGTTTTTCCATCGCTTTTACCTCGTTGGCCATTACGCCCTGGTTCGAGGGCGGCTCAACGGCCTCGCTCGCGCTCAAAAACCAGGGAATAGCAAGAATAATAAGAGCTTTATGCATGCTTGCAGGCTTCCGCGCCGCAAATACGATTACACCAGGGTATTGTTCAGGGTGCCTTTGGACAGGGCGCCCACGACGTCGGCAGCGAAATAAGCCCAGCTATCCGCGTTCTTGAGGGCTTGGTCGCTGGTGAATCCTGGTCCGGGCTTGAGTCCCTCGTAGTCGTATTTGATGTCGTCGGTCGAGACGAGTTTGTGCGACAGCTCGTGAATCACCGTCAAGGCGCATAGCCATAACTTGGGAATGTTGCCGAACCAGTCTCGCCGGCCGGTTTTCAGGAAAAGCTGGTAGATGTAAATGACCGGCATACTGTCGCCGGCGTTGACCGAGGCAAAGGTGGAATCATAATCACCACTGGCGCGCAGGTGCGGGCGATCGGCAAAAATCACGGCATTGGAGTTGCAACTTGCGGTGATCTTGCGGAATCCCGCGGCCAGCTTGGCGATGGTCACATCCAAATCGCCGCTGCTGCCGTCGAGAAACCAACGCTCGACCTTGGCCCGCACGTCGTCTTTCCTGCCGCCCAATGCCACTTCGACGTCTGCACTCCATTTTCTCGCCAATTGCACGGATTCGGACATCATCTTGCGGTTGCCGCCGCCGAAGACTTCCAGCTCGTCTTTCAAATCAACTTTTAAGCTGTCAGCGGATTTGCCGCTGAGAACATCGAATACCCATTTCCCATAGGCCGTCGGGTGATCAACGACCCATATGCTTTGGCCGCCCGCTTTTGATACCAGATAGAAATGGTACATGGACTTGAGCAGCGCCGCGCGGTCTTGAAATCCGTTTTTGCCTGGTTGGGCGCCGGCCACTATCGCTTCGGCCCGTGCATTACTCCGAAACAGGGTCCAACTCGCGGCGCTATCGACTCTTTCTCGGAGTTTGTCCAACACGTCCGCATCCGCAACCGACGGGCCATTGGCTTCCAGCAGAGACTTGAGGCCGCTCTCTATGTCCTTCCAGTCCGCGGCGAGGGCTTTGACTTGGCAAAGTTGCCGACATTTATTGTAAACCTCTGTGTATACGTTCATTCTCTCAATCTCGCGACGTCTTATAAGGTCCGACTGAACTGCGCGCAATCTTATAGTCGGGCTATGGTCGTGGCAATTGACGGATAGGAAACCCCCAGCCACACGGAGCGTCCAGGTTGGCTCGGGAGATGACGATAGCGGGGGCGCGATGTGTGGTCAACAACGTTCAGCGCGGCTGACGGGCGTCGTGGGGTGGTGCAGGCGCGCGCATTCCGGGGTGCTGGGGCGCGCATCTGCGGTAGTGCGCCGCCGGGAGACGAGGGGGGCTGCACCGTTTCTGATCAAGGGCCCTTCCTGCGCCGGCGCAATGGGGCAGTTTGTCTATGCCCGCGGGGCCGATCGCGGCGCTTAGGGGGGAACCTAATCCGTTTCGCCCTCGGCAACGCGCAACGGTTGCGCCACCAGCTTCACGCCCAAGGCATGACAAACGCGGTTGATGGTGTCGAAGCGCGGTTGCGACTCGGGGCGCAACGCCTGGTAGAGCGCCTCGCGCGCCAAGCCCGTCGCCTTCGCGATCTCTGTCATGCCGCGAGCGCGGTCGACGGTACCGAGCGCCTGCGCCAGGGCGGCGGGGTCGTCTTCTTCCAGCACGACCGTCAGATACTCGGCGATCGCTTGATCGTCGTCCAGGTACTCGGTGACATCGAGCTCGGGCAGATCGGCGATGCGGATTCTTTCGCTCATGCTTAATTCCTTGTGGTCAAGTCGTCCTTGATGTTCCGCAGCCAGGCCGAGAACGCCAGCGTTTGCTTGATGGTGAACATTGAGCTGGATCGTAATCAACCGATTACAAGTGCGCAACCGGAGCTTCGGGCGGCTCGGCGGTATCCCGGCTTGGGCCGACCAAGCCTCGGCGCCCGCGCCCGCCCGCCGATTCAACCCAGCTCCGCCGCGAGCAGACGCGCCGGCTCCTCTGCCTGCACCTGCTCGCGCCACAAGGGCACCTGCCAGAAGTACCGCCCGTCGGAGCGGCCGATGATGAAGGCGATCTCGAGCCGCGTCAGCGACGCCTTGATCGCCTCCGGGCTCGCCGGCGCTCGCGTAGGGTCCGCTGTGCGGACCGCCGCGACCCCGATGTCCGCTGCGCAGACCGCCCCCGCCCCGATGCCATCCAACACATCCAGCACCTCCGCAAAGCTGAAGTCCTCCCGCTCCACCAGCGCATAACAGATGATCCGGTCCAGCCGCGCCGCGGCCGGGTCCGTGGTCAGCTCCGACCAGGCATCCAGGGCGCTGCGCAGCGCCCGGCTGTCCATGGCCCGTTCGAGGTCGGCCTCGCCCAAGGTGCGGGTCGCGAGCCTCGTCTCCTTCAGCATCTCGTTGCACAGGATCGCGATCAGGTTCGCGCGCCGGCCGGTGGCGGCCACCATGCGCTCCACCAGCGCGTCCGCGGCCAGGCGCAGGTTCAGCGCCGCCAGCGGCTCCCGGATCAGCGCCCGGCAGGCGTCCGGCTCCAGCGCGCCGACGGTCAGCGTCTCGGCGAAGTTCTTGATGGGCGAGTGATACTCCAGGCTCGCGCTGCGGTAGAGCTGCCAGAAGCCGGCCAGGATGAAGTGGCAGCGCCCCGCGTCGCTGTAGGAGCGGAACGCGTTCAGGCAGGCGTAGGGCGCGCCGCGAGCCTCCCCGAGCACGCCCGCCGCGTCCCGGGCGACGAAGACATCCGCCTCGTCCAGCAGCAGCAGCCGGCGCCGGCCGGGCGCCACGTCGCCGACGGCCTTCAGCACCCGTTGCACGCCCGTGTCCACCGGCAGCCCCAGCGCCAGCGCGAGCTGCGGGATCGGGTCCAGCCCCAGCGAGGCATAGCGGCAGTCCACCGCGGGGTCCTTCGCATAGCGCCTTTGAAGTGCCAGCAGCAGGCTGGACTTGCCGAGCTGGCGCCCGCCCACCAGCAGGTAATTGGCCGGCTCGCGGTGCTGGATGTGGCTCAGGAGCTGGTCGCGGCCGAAGAAGACGGCCTCCTTCTGCACGCCGCCGCCGGTCTGGTAGGGCGAGATGCGGGCGACCTTCACGTAGTCGGCGATGAGCCGGGACAGCGCCTCCAGCGGCTGCGGCGCCAGCAGCAGCGCCGACAGCTCGCCGTCGTCCGGTGCCACCCACCAGTTGCCCTCGGAGCGGCAGCGGCGCGACAGCCGCGCGCGCTGCTCGGGATTGGCGCCCAGCAGCAGGCAGACCCGCTCGCCCACCGGCCGCAGCGCGTCCAGCACCTGCTCATCGCCCCAGTCCGCCGGCGGCAGCGCCACCGGGCAGAGGCCGTCCACCAGGTTCAGCGGAAAGTCCTCCGGCAGGGTGAGGTCGAACCGCGCCATCCGCGCGCCGTCGCCCAGGCCCTCGCGGCGCTGCCAGTGTGCGGCCAAGCGACCCGCGAGCCAGCGCACCCGCGCCTCGGCGCTCAACCCGTCGAAGGCCAGCGCCCGCTCCAGCCAGTCCCGATGGATGCCGGCGCCGGCGAGCAGCCCCTTCAGCCGGCGCGTGCTGCTGAGCAGCCGCTTGGCGCGGGGCAGGGTGCCGAGCCCCAGGCCCGCCAGCGCCGCCGGCTCCGCGGCCAGCCGGCGGGTGAGGGGATGGGTGAACTCGCGCACAAAGAAGAGCCCGAGCGCCGTGAGCCCGGCGACGAGCGCCAACAGCGGCAGCGCCGGGACGGGTAGGGCGGCCTGCTGTGTCGGCGGGGCCAGGATCGCGATGGGCAGGTCCCGGAAGGTCCAGCGGTGCACGGGCCAGACCGTGTCGTCGACGGTCAGGGTCAGGCGGGTGTCGGGCCCGAGCTTGACGGGACTGCTTAGACCGAAGGCAACCGCGATGCGGTCACGGATCGCGAAAGCCAGCGGGATGCTGTCGCCGGCCGGTACCTCTGCAACTTCGACCGTGTCCAGTTCCAGGGTATCCGCCGGCGCGGCGAGTCCGGTCAGGGTCGCGCGGACCCGGGCGTCCCGGAGGGCTTGGCCGCCGTTGTTGCGCAGGCGCAGGTTCAACGTGCGGCTTTCCGGACTCTTGGTCGGTCCCTCGGTAATGGCCAGCTCTGGCACCTGCCCCTCCACCTGCACCTGGAGCGGGATCGGCTCACCCTGGTCCATCCGCACCGCGAAGTCCAGCCGCGCCTCGGCGCCGGCCGGATGGCCGCGGTCAGGGTCATAGCGCGGCGCGTAGGAGACCCGGGCCACCAGGGTCTCGGAGGCGCCCGCGCCCAGCTTCGGCAGGGCCGGCGAGGGCCAGAGCACGAAGCCGTCCCGCGTCGGCTGCCCCGGCACCAGTTGAATCCAGTACACCGGCTCCGTGCCGGGGTTGCGGACCTGCACCTTGATCTCCGCGAGCACGCCGTTCGGCACCGCCACCGGCTGCCGGAGATCGGCCGCGGCTGCGGCCTCCAGCGTCGCCAGCGCGGCGCGGCGCGGGAGCGGCAGGGGCTCCAGCCGCGGCGTGCCGGGGCGGCGGAAGACCAGCGAGCCGTCGTCATGGCGGCGACACCGAAGGCCCCCGGTGCTCCGCAGGCAACCGATCCATTGCTCGCCGCGGGTCACGAACCAGCCCAGCAGATCGCCGCCGGCGGCATCCCACAGCCGCACCGTGCCGTCGCGCTGCCCAGCGCTCGCGAGCCGCGCCCCGGCCGGGTCCCAGGCCACCGACCGGAGCGAGCCGCCATGGCCGCTCAGGCGCGCCAGCTCGGCGCCCGCCGCCGCGTCCCACAGCCGCACCGTGCCGTCGTGTCCGGCGCTCGCGAGCCGCGCCCCGGCCGGGTCCCAGGCCACTGACCGGACCGAGCCGTCATGGCCGCTCAGGCGCGCCAGCTCGGTGCCCGCCGCCGCATCCCACAGCCGCACCGTGCCATCGGACCCGGCGCTCGCGAGCCGCGCCCCCGCCGGGTCCCAGGCCACCGACAAGACCCCACCAAACAACCCCCACGGGTCCGAGGCCAACCACACGAGCGCACCGAACAAGCCCCAAGCAACCAACCCAGCCTCATGGCCGCTCAGGCGCGCCTGCTCAGTGCCCGCGACCGCATCCCACAACCGCACGGTGCCATCGGACCCGGCGCTCGCGAGCCGCGCCCCCGCCGGGTCCCAGGCCACCGACAAGACCCGGCCGTTATGGCCGCTCAGGCGCGCCAGCTCGGTGCCCGCCGCCGCATCCCAGAGCCGCACGGTGCCGTCGTCCCCGGCGCTCGCGAGCAGCGCCCCCGCCGGGTCCCAGGCCACCGACCAGACCTTGCCGCCATGGCCGCTCAGGCGCGCCTGCTCCGTGCCCGCCGCCG
>NZ_JABX01000037.1 GCF_001469165.1 Thiohalocapsa sp. ML1
ACTGATGCGGAGCACTCGCCGAGCGCTTCGGTATGTGTTCTTTCTCGCCCCGGTTGACGTTCTTCGCCGCGGCGCCCATCCATATCGGTTACAACAGGCGCCATCGACAGCACTTGGACAACCGCATGAAGAATTTTCTGGAATTGATCCGCAATTGCCTCAGCGATATCCGCGAGATCATGCCCTGGGATCTGGAAGAACGCCTGGCCGAGAACCCGGATCTGCTCGTGGTGGACGTGCGCGAGCCCTATGAGTTCGACGCGATGCATATCGCGGGTTCGATCAACGTGCCGCGCGGCATCCTGGAGTCCGCCTGCGAATGGGACTACGAGGAGACCATCCCGGAGCTGGTGCAGGCACGGGGGCGCGAGGTCGTGGTCGTTTGTCGCTCCGGCTATCGCAGCGTGCTCGCCGCGCACTCCATGCAGGTGCTGGGCTACGAGCACGTCGCCTCGCTGCAGACCGGCCTGCGCGGCTGGAAGGACTATGAGCAGCCGCTCATCGACGCCAAGGGACGCGACGTCGATCTCGACGACGCCGATGTCTACTTCACCCCCAAGCTGCGTCCGGAGCAGCAGCGCCCGAGCGGCGGCGCCGCTTGAGCCAGAGCCCTCGGCGGCGCCGCACCGAGCGCGGTCAGGCGCTCGGTGCGGTCAGGTAGGCAAGGTTGCCTTCGGTGAATGGCATGGGTGCGATGCCGAGCGCCGCCAGCCCGTCCTCGGTGCAGGTGTTGCCGCTGAGCAGCATGGTGAGCTGATCGCGGGTCACCGGGAACCACTCGAAGCGGCCGAGCACCGATGCCACCGATCCGACCACCAACACCGGTGCGGGCAGCATCAGCTTCTTCTTGCCGGAGGCGCGGGCGATGGTGGTGAGGATCTGCTTCCAGCTCACCGCGGCCGGGCCGCACAGCTCGTAGGTCCTACCAACGGCCTCGGGGCTCGTCAGCGCGGTTGCGAAGGCGGCAGCGACGTCTTCCGCGTGCACCGGCGCGAGCAGGAAACCACCCGGGTCCTTGGGCAGCACGCCGCCGTAGAACAACGGCGCCGGCATTGGGCTGTCGATCAGCTCCTGCTTGAGCTGGGTGCAGAATTCCATGCGCCCCTGCGGCGGGCCGAAGATTACCGACGGCCGGAAGATGGTCCAGTCGAGGCTTGATGCCTTAAGGGCCTCTTCGGCGGCGAGCTTGGTGGTCTGGTAGGGCGTTTTGGCCTCATCGACGCCGTTCGCGCTCATGAGCAGAAAGCGTTTGACGCCCTGCGCCTCGGCGACGGCGACGGTCCGCTCCGCCCCGCGGCGTTGCAGGGCATCGAAGGTGATACCGCGGCTCGGCACCTCGCGCAGAATGCCGATGAGATACACCGCCGCGTCGCAGCCGGTGAGACATTCCCGCAGCGCGCTCTCGTCCGCCACGTCCCCCGTCACGGCCTCGACGCCCGTGAGCGGCGGCAGCTTGCCCTCGCTGCCCGGGCGCGTGAGCACGCGCATGCTGTGGCCGTCTGCCGCGAGCCTGTCGAGCAGATAGCTGCCGACGAATCCGGTGCCGCCAATGATGCCGATCTTCATGAGGTCCACCTGCCTTTGTTGCTCTGCCCGCGCGCGACCGCGCGCCCCTGGTGACGCGGGGCCGCGGTCACGTCGCCCCCGTCAGGTAAGGAAGTGCGGTGCCTCGCGGCGATTTCCAGCCCCGGCCTGGGCGTCGGCCGGTTGGTTTGAACGGGCTACAGGGGCGCTTGAAGATGGTTTGTCCAGGTATTCGAAGTCATTGGTGTTGGTTGTATATGTTTCGTCCGCCGTCATGTCCATTGCCCCGAAGCCATCGATGGAGCAATCAGCCATGTCTCAACGCGACGCCAAACACTATCTCATCGTCGGCGCCAGCTCCGGCATCGGTGCGGCCCTGTTGCAGGAACTGGTGGAGCGCGGCGATCGCGTCCTGCACCTGTCCCGACACCCGGAGCACGCGCCCGACCTGCCCGGCACAGAGGGTCACCGCTGGGACGCGCTGACCGAGCCCTTTCCGACGGCGGTGCTGCCGGAGCGGCTCGATGGCGTCGTCTACTGCCCGGGCGGCATCCGGCTCAAGCCCTTCGAGCGGCTCAAAGAGCAAGACTTCAACGCGGAGTGGGAGCTGAACCTGCTCGGCGCCGTACGGACGTTGCAGGCCGCATTGCCGGCGCTCAAGCAGAGCGATGCGGGCGCGGTGCTCTTGTTCAGTACCGTTGCGGTGCAGACCGGGATGCCGTTCCATGCCGCGGTGGCCGCGGCGAAGGGGGCGGTGGAGGGGCTCACGCGCTCGCTCGCGGCGGAGCTCGCACCACGCATCCGCGTCAACGCCATCGCGCCGACGCTCACCGATACGCCGCTGGCGGAGCGGCTGCTCGGCTCCGACGACAAGCGCCGGGCGGCGGCGGAGCGCCACCCGCTGAAGCGCATCGGCACGGCGGCGGACATGGCGCGAACGGCTGTCTGGCTGCTCGGGGAGGCGAGCGCCGTGACGGGGCAGGTGGTGGCCGTGGATGCCGGGCTGTCTCGGCTGCGGCTGTTCTGACCGGACTCCGCCCGGGGCAGCGCTTGGCGCTTTCGGGGTGCAGGCGGTGCGCGCGGGCGTGGTTGGGGGCGCCGGATTCCGAGAGCCAAGGCGTGCGGTTTCGCTCAGGTGCCGGTGGCGCGCAGGGCCTGGGCCGCACCTTCTCTACCCAAGCTCTGAATGCGCTGGCGGCGGAGCTTGGTCTTGAGGCCCGCGAAGGCCGTGTCGATGGCCTGCTCGGCCTTTTTCTGCGCCTCGCGGACGATGATCTGGCGTTTGGCGGACAGCGTGGCTACGAGCTCGCAGCGGACGCGGTGACCGCGCAATTGATCGAACTCCTCGGCGATGCGGACTTGCAGATCAAGGGGCTGGTCCGGTGTCGCGCTTTGCAGGTTGTCCGCGTGCTGGTTGATTCGGCGGACGAGCTTGCTGTCGAGGGCAAGCGTATCTCCGGTGATGCGTACGCTCATTCACTACCTCATTGTGATGCGGAGGGAGATCCCCGTCGCAGGGCGCGGCGCGCGGTGCACAGAGCACGCAGGGCCGCGGTTGAAGGATCGGCCGCCGGGGAGGGCGGCCGGGGATGGTTGTTGCGCACCGGACGGGGAAGGCCGAACAGCGGCGGCTGCCATGCGCACGCCGGAGCCGGGTCCACCGCGTCGGCGGTGACCGGGGCAGAGGCTCGGCAGACGTGCTCGTCCGGCACCAGTCATTGGCTGTCCTGTGGGAATGGCTCGGCGGAAGTGCGCCATGGTCTTGACCATCGGGCAGCGGCAGTGCCCGCGCTGGTCGAGGTACTCGGGAGCAAAAACGGCAAGGCCAGCGCGGCCGGGTCGGCTGCCGCAGCGAGAGGCAATGCGTCGGTCCAATCACCGACCGCCGCGGCTGCACGGGTCACGTGCGCCGGTGGCGTGCTAGTCGGAGTGGGCAGGCTGCGAGTGGGGGGCGCTCGGGTGGTGCCTGCCGGACCTGATGCACGAAATGTAGCACAACTCTTCCGCGGCGTCTCAACCCCATCCGCGTTGCTTGTCTCAAATTGCTTATCTCACGAACTCGGTCGGCGCTACGTCGTCATCCGGCGCGCGGGTTTCAAGTCGGCGCTGCGTTGCAATCCAGCGTTGCAATCCAGCGTTGCAATCCTGCATGGTGACCAGCGCCCGCGGCGGGTGACATCGGGCGCAGGCGCGGTGATGCATCGGGTCATCTCCGAATGCGTGCCTGCTCAAAATGCGTGCCTGCTCAAAAAGGGGAGCGCTTGGGGCCGGGTTTGCGTGCATCGCGGCATCGGTGCGAACCAATGTCCCTGCCCGCGGCTGTTTGAGGCATGGCGTGAATGCGATGTCGTTAGTGGGTCAGTTTCTCATGTCGCCTGACGGTGCGGTTGCGGCTCGCGAGCCGCGGCGAGTCGTCGTTGCGGCATTTGGGCGATGGTCGCTGTGCGTTGTGGGCGGTCGCCGCGCGGCCTTGCCGTGTCCGTGTCCGGTCCTTCGGTGCGAGCCCCGATGCGCTGCTGCCCGCATGTTCCCGGGCGGGAAAATACCATGACTTTCGGCGGGTAGAACCAGGACGGGCAGGCTGAACTTTTCGTGCTGGCGGCGGCTCAAAGCCGTCGAGCTTCCATGAAGCTCTCTGACTCCTTGTCGTGTTCCCCCGCCTTCGGGCGGGGTTTTTTTGGCCCGTGCGCGTTCTGCGCCGCCAACGGGCTATCCTCCGCGGCTGGCTCGGGGCCGGTAACACGACGACATGCCCGAAGGCGACACCATCCACAAGCTCGCAGTGTATCTGGATGCTGCGCTGGCGGGCCGCGTCGTCACGGCGGTACGGCTGCATCCGGCGTTCGGGGCCTCGGCGGGCGCTCGGCGGGTGCTGCGGGTCACCAGTGAGGGCAAACACCTGTTCCTGACCTTCGACGACGACACGGCGCTGCGCAGCCATCTCGGCATGTACGGCGCCTGGCACAGGTATCCGCGCGGGGCGGACTGGCGGAAGCCGCGGCGGCAGGCGTCAGTCGTAGTGAGCACCGAAACGGACGACTTCGTCTGCTTCAACGCGAAGGAGGTGCAGTGGCTTCGAAGGTCCGGCTTCCAGCGCGCGGACCAGGCCGCGCGGTTGGGCGCTGACCTGATCCGCGACGCCGTGGCGCCGGCCGAGCTGCGGCGGCGCGTCGCCGCCTTTCTCGCGCCCGACACCACGCTGGTGGACCTGCTGCTCGACCAGCGCATCGCCGCCGGCATCGGCAACGTCTACAAGTCGGAGGTGCTGTTCCTGGAGCGGCGCGCACCGCTCGCGCGCATCCGCGATCTGGACGACGCGGCCCTGCTCGCGCTGTATCGGCGCGCCGCTGCGCTCTTGGGCGAGAATCTGGGCGGCGGCGCCCGCACCACGCGCTTCGTGGCCGATGGTCGCGGCCGGCTCTGGGTCTACGGACGCCGCGATCTGCCGTGTTTTCACTGTGGGACGCCGGTGCGCCGGGCCGTGCTTGGCCGACAGCCGCGATCGACCTATTGGTGTTCGGTGTGCCAGGGCTAGCGAGGCAGAGCCTCAGGCCGACCGGGGCACCGAGCGCTGTCGCGCGCAATCCGGTCGTCGCGGCAGGGGAGACGAGGGCCGAGGGCCGAGGGCCGAGGCGGGCTCCCTTGGCCCTTGGTCCTCGGCCCTGCGCGCCGGCGCCATGAGCGCCCATCGCCACGGCCCCGGCGAGTGGCTCAGCCTGTTCGCGCTGACGGCGATGTGGGGCTCGTCTTTTTTGTTCACTAAGCTTGCGGTGAGCGCGCTGCCGGTGGAGTGGGTGGTCACGGCGCGGCTCGGCCTCGGCGCGCTGGTGCTGGTCGGGCTCGCCTGGCTGCTGCGCCAGGCGGTGCCGCGTGGGGTGCGGCTGTGGTTCTTTTTCGGCCTCATCGCCGTCCTTGGCAACCTGCTGCCGTTCTCGCTGATCACCTGGGGGCAGCGGTTCATCGACAGCGGGCTCGCCGGCATCCTGATGGCAATCATGCCGCTCGCCACACTCGGGCTCGCGCACGTCTTCGTGCCCGGCGAGCGCCTCACTGGCAATCGGGTGCTGGGCTTTCTGATCGGCTTCGCCGGCATCGTCGTGCTGATCGGCCCGGAGGCGCTGCTCGCCGTCGGTGGCGACCGCGGCCCGCTGTTGCCGATGCTCGCGGTGCTCGCCGGGGCGCTCAGCTACGGCACGTCCGCGATCCTGGCCCGGCTCAAGCCGCCGAGCCATGCGCTGCCGACGGCGGCGGCGACCACGGCGCTGGCCGCGCTGTTGTCGTTGCCGCTCGGGCTCGACACCTGGACCGGTGCGCGCCTCGCCGATGCGGCAGCGGCGCTGACGCCAGCGGTGCTCGGCGCTGTGGGGTTCCTGGGGCTCTTCTCGACCGCGACGGCGATGGTGATCTACTTCCGGCTCATCCGCACCGCGGGTCCGTCGTTTACGTCGCAGATGAACTACCTGATCCCGCTCTGGGCGGTCGGCATCGGCATCTTGTTTCTCGATGAGGAGCCGACGGCCGGTCACCTGCTGGGGCTGGTGCTGATCCTGTCGGGAATTCTCTGGTCGCGGCGGACGCCCAAGGCGCGCATCGGCGCTGGTTACTCGAACAGGTCTCTAAAGGCCTTGGCAAAGCGCTTGTAGGCGTCCCAGCCGTCCTTGTCCATCACTTGGTCGATGACCCAGCGGTTCTCTTCGGCGTCGCCCATGAGCTGCTGGATCTCGAAGCCCAGGTGGCGCAAAAAGCCGTATGAGGGGCCGTCCTTGTCCACGGTGAGCTCGGCGTACTCGGCGGAGCGCTCGTTGAGTCGCGCGATGAAGGGCGAGCCGTAGTCGCCGGGGCCGAGCAGGTCCTGGCTGTTGTCCTGCACGTGCTCAAAGCACTTCTTGGCAAAGGCGGTGATGAGCTCTCGGCGCTGGTCGTCGTCGAAGCGCCGATGGGCGAGCCGGTCTGCGATCTGCACGAGGAAGATCACGTATTCCTGGATTACCAGCATGCGCTGGGCGTCGTCGCGGTAGACGAAACGCTCGCAGTGGAGCGTGATGGCCTTGTCCGTGGCGATGCGGAAGGCGATGAAGGCCAGCGCGCCGCCGACGTCGGCGAGCGAGCGGTCGACCTCCTCGTTCTGCCAATGGCTCTTGATGCGCAGCGCCATGGTGCTGATTCTCCTGTGGTGCGTGACTATCAACACGCGCACGTGGGGGCGGCGGCGCGGCTGCGCAAAGGCGCCGACGCGCGGTACGAGGGATTTGCTGAGGGAACGCTTGAACTGCTTTCGTTTTGCCCGACAATTGCACTCAGGAATAGGTTCGTCCGCGGGACCGCGCGCAGCCGTTGTGGTCGATCGCCGTGCCCCGCCAGCCCCTGAGGTCGCCGGCATGCAGCCCCATGAGATCGAAACCCTCACTGATGCGGTGCAGTACAACTGCGACGTTTCAGATGCCAGACACGGCGCCGACTTCTCGCTGTGCGTGTACCTGATGAAGATGCGCGAATATTACCGCTGGCAGCGCAAGCTCCCCTACGGCGCGCCCCTCGCCAAGGACGACGTGGGCGACTGGCTCGCGGCCCGCGAGGAGCTCTGGGAAGGGCTGGAAGACGCGGAGCTCAAGCCCTTGTCCATCCATGGGCGCGATTACGACCCCTTCGACGCCGCCGCCATCAACGCATCCCTGGCCGACGAGGGCTTGGTCTACAGCAGCGGCCTCGGCAACCGCGCCAAGCCGCATTTCTTCCTGGGCCGGCTGGCGCGGCGGGTGCGCCGTGGCGGTTACACCGTCTTTGTTGCCGCCGGCGAGTACGCCCGGGATCTCGCCGCGCCGCCGGCGATGACGCTCGGCAACAGCATCTTCCTGCGCCGCGAGTCGCTGCGGCGGATGCTTTGGGAAAAGTTCGAAAGCTGGCGCTGGAACCGCCCGGACAACGCCCTGGGCCGCGCCTTCACGTGTTACGACTTCGACGGCGATCTGGAAGGCGCGCTGGACGCCATGACCGACCGCGAGATCGACAACGCGCTGCTGCACGAGCAGGGCGAGTACGAGGCCGGCCGGCTGCTGGGCGACGCCGCCTGGAACGCGATGGTCGCGGACCTCGTGGGCACGCCGGCGGAGCTGGCAGCCCGTGCCGTGCGCGATCATCTCGCCGATGCGTTGGTGACCCTGCCGAAGCTCGCCGAGCGCGCCGACGCCCCGGCGCTGCACTTCTACGTGGGCAACCTGAACAACATGCGCAAGCACCTATTCCCCGGACTCACGGCCGCATACGATGCCTGGCGCATGGGCGAGGGCACCTGGCCGCTGGCGCAGCTTGCCGCGGTGGCGCGGTCCCACTGGCTAGCACTCGGCCACGACATGCTGGCGCGGCATCGCGCGGCCGACGAGGACACCGACGACCTCGCGGACGCGCTGCGGGAGCTGGCGGAGTCGCGGCAGCTCTACGGCGTCGAATAACAGCTCCGGTGCCCGACGCGCCAGCGCCGCACGCCGTCGGCGAGCGCAGAGTCGAGGATGAGGGGCAGGTTGCCCTTCGCCCCGCACCGCCCGCGGGTCAAGGGAGCACCTGCAACCGGGCGATTCAGGAACCCATCCAGGATGCCGAGGCTGGCCTCGGAACGCAGCAGCCGCTGCATCGCCCAGTCTGAGCCGATGCGCTTGCGGTTCGGCATCGCCGGCATTCCAGGGGTTGGCTCGGAATCGATCGGCTTGGCGGTCCGATTCAGCCCGGCCGAGCCGCGAATTCCACCTTGTCGTAGAGCTCGCCGAGTATGAGCTCGGCGTCGAAGACGGCGAGTGGGATGCGCTCGGCCGGGTCGTCGAGCGCCAGCATTTTCCAGGTGCCGTCCGGCTGGCGTACGAAGAGCTCCGCCTGCACGCGCTCCTGCGAGAGCAGCAGGTAAGCCTGCAGGCTCGGCAAGGTGCGGTAATGCGCGAATTTGTCGCCCCGGTCGTAGGCCTCGCTGGACTCCGACAGCACCTCGACGATCAGCGTGGGGTTGGTCACCACGTCGCGGCGGTTGTCGTGGAACGCGCGCTCGCCGCAGATCACCATGGCGTCGGGGTAGGTGCCGACGTTGTCGGCCTCGATACGGACCTTGAGATCGCTCGGGTAGACCCGGCAGGGCTTGCGCTTGAGTGCGTTGCCGAGCTCGCGGACGACATTGGCGACGATGAGGTTGTGCTGCTCCGTCGCGCCGGTCATCGCGAAGACCTCGCCGGCGACGAATTCGCTGCGCTGGTCTTCGGCGGCGCGCTCGATGGCAAGCCAGTCCTCGAAGGAGAGCTGTGGCACGGGTTGGGCTGTCATGTTGCGCCTCCGTAGTCGGGGATGTCTGCGCCGGAGTATAGCGTCGGGCGCGGGAATCTCGGTCGGCAACGGCGTGCTCATGGCATGGGTTCCGGCCGCGTCAGGTGCCGGCGCGGTCCTCTAGGCGCTGCACGCGGACCTTCAGATCCTTCATATCATCTTCCAGGATGTCGACGTGGGCGCGTTGGTGCGCCGTCGCGGGACATCGGCGGTGTCAAGGATCGTAACCCAACCAATCGGCGCGATGATGCTGCTTGCTTTGTACTCACATCGGACGCACAATTTTGCCCAAATCCCAGCCGAGCCGACCCGAGCGATGCCCCAAGCAAGCACCAAAGAACGTCGACTGAACATCCGCTGCGACGAGCAGACCCGGGCCTTGCTGGATCGGGCTGCCGGCCATGCACGCGTGACCCTATCCGAGTTCGTGCTGTCGAGGGCGGTTCAGGCGGCCGAGCAGGTGGTGCGAGAGCGCGAATCCATCAGCTTGCCGGAAGCGGACTTCACTGCATTTCTGACCGCATTGGATGCGCCGGCGGAGCCGAGCCCGGCGCTGCTCAGGGCCGCTCGGCGTCATGCGGCGGACGTCGAATCAGCGTGACGCGGTTCCGCATCCGGTCGCTCGACGACAAAGTCGACAGGGCAGGCTTTCAATGTGGGACGGTGCAACCGGATGCGTACATTCGTCGCTACGCTTCACAGGATGTCAAACGCGGCGTCGCTCGGGTCTTCGTTGCGACGCCGCGGGAGACGCAAGACCGCTTGGCCGGCTTCTACACCCTCAGTGCCGGCTCGGTCCGATGCGAAGACCTGCCGCAGGAGCTTGCACGCAGGCTGCCGCGCTATCCGGTCCCGGTGGCGCTACTGGGCCGACTGGCCGTTGACGAGTCGTTTCAGGGGCGTGGGCTCGGCTCGATGCTGCTGTTCGACGCCTGCCGCAAGGTGGAGCAGGCCAGCGCGGTGCTCGCGGTCACCGGCCTCCTGGTGGATGCCAAGGACACCGCGGCAGCGGAGTTTTACCGGCACTTCGGCTTCGTGCCCATGCCCGGACAGCCCGGACGCCTGCTGTTGTCACGGAAGGTTCTGCAGCGAGTCGCTGCGAGCTCAGCCTGACAGTATCCGGGCGCAGCCGCTTCTCGATCGGCAACCTCCGCGTGTGCGCACGCTTTCCTAGTCGGGAAATCGCAGCCGATCGTGCGGCGTCTACACGTGCGTTGCGCCCGTCTGCACCGCCGGCTCTCCGTAGCGGGGAATCCTTCGGATAGGGCGACGGGGGCAGATTCGTCAGGCGCCTGCGCGATCCTCCAGGCGCTGCACGCGGACCTTCAGATCCTTCATGTCGTCTTCCAGGATGTCGACGTGATGGGTGTGAAAGCGCTCATGCCGGGCCTGATCGAGCGCGATCTGGCGCATGAACTTGCCGAGATCCAGCAGGCCGTGCTCGACGTTCTCGAGCCTCGCGTTGGTCTGGTCGAGCCGCGAGTTGGTCTCGTCGAGTCGCTGCATGAAATCGGTGCGCAGATCGCGAATGCCGTCGCGGATCTCGCGCAGGATCTCGATGGTCAGGTCGCTGTTTGTCATCCTGGCTCCCATTGCGTCTTGGCGTCGTCGCGCGAGACCTCGCCCGCGCTCATCTCTAAGGATCGTAGCCCAGCACCGGCGAGAGCCAACGCTCGGCCTGCTCCAGCGTCATGCCCTTGCGGGCGGCGTAGTCCTCCACCTGATCCTTCTGGATGCGGCCGACGCCGAAGTAGCGCGAGCTCGGGTGCGAGAAATACCAGCCGGAGACGGCCGCCGTCGGCAGCATCGCGAAGCTCTCGGTGAGGGTCAGCCCGATGCGCTCGTCGGGCTTGAGGATCTGCCACAGCGTGCCCTTCTCGGTGTGGTCCGGGCAGGCGGCGTAGCCCGGCGCCGGGCGGATGCCGGCGTACTGCTCGGCAATCAGCGCGTCGTTGTCGAGCTGCTCGCCGGGCACGTAGCGCCACAGGTGCGTGCGCACGAGCTGGTGCAGGCGCTCCGCGAAGGCCTCGGCGAGGCGATCAGCCAGCGCCTTCAGCATGATGCTGTGGTAGTCGTCGTGGTCGGCCTCGAAGCGCGCCACGTGGGCGTCGATGCCGATGCCGGCGGTGACGGCAAAGGCGCCGATCCAGTCCGGCGTGCCGCTGTCCGCGGGCGCCAGGTAGTCCGCGAGGCAGAGGTTCGGCTGGCCCTTGGCGGCGGAGCGAAGCATCTGCTGGCGCAGCATGTGCAGATCGGCGAGCTTGTCGCTGCGGGACGCGTCCGCATAGACGGCGATGTCGTCGTCACCGACGCTGTTGGCCGGGAAGAAGCCGCAGACGCAGGCGGCCTTGAGCCAGCGCTCCTGCACGATCTGCTCCAGGAACGGCAGCGTGTCGTCGAAGAGCTTGCGGGCCTCCTCGCCGACGACCTCGTCATCCAGGATGGCCGGGTACTTGCCCGCCAGCTCCCAGGCGTTGAAGTACGGCGACCAGTCGATGTAGCGCTTGAGATCGTCCAGCGGATACTCGTGGATGGTGAGGATCACGCCGTCGCCGGCACGCTCCACCTTGATCTTCAGGTCCAGGCCCTCCGGCAGGGCGGGCTGGTCGTCGAGGATGGCGGGACGCGGCGGCGCATAGGCGGCCCAATCGACGGGCACCTTATTGGCGCGCGCCGCGGACAGGGCCATGGACTTGCGCGCGCTGCCCTTGGCCTCGCGCTCGACCCGGAGCTTGTCGTATTCCGCGGCGATCTCCGCGACATAGCGCTCCCGCTGGGTCTTGCTCAGCAGGTTGCTGACCACGCCGACGGCACGGGAGGCGTCTACGACGTAGATGGTCGGCGCCGCGCGCTGCGGGGCGATCTTCACCGCCGTATGCAGCTTGGACGTCGTTGCGCCGCCGATCAGGAGCGGCATGTCCATGCCCTGTCGCACCATCTCCTTGGCCACGTGCACCATCTCGTCGAGCGACGGCGTGATGAGGCCGGACAGGCCGATCATGTCGACGCCCTCCTCGCGGGCGCGAGTGAGGATCGTCTCCGCGGGCACCATGACGCCCAAGTCGATGACCTCGTAGCCGTTGCACTGGAGCACGACGGCGACGATGTTCTTGCCGATGTCGTGCACGTCGCCCTTCACGGTGGCGATCAGGAACTTGCCGTTGCTCTTGCCCGCCTGGCCGGAGGCGGCCTTCTCGGCTTCGAGGTACGGGAACAGGTAGGCCACCGCCTTCTTCATGACGCGGGCGGACTTCACCACCTGCGGCAGGAACATCTTGCCGGCGCCGAACAGGTCGCCGACGACGTTCATGCCGTCCATGAGCGGGCCTTCGATCACCTCCAGCGGCTTGTCGGCAGCCTGCCGGGCGGCCTCGGTGTCCTCTTCGATGAAGTCCGTGATGCCCTTGACCAGCGAGTGCTCCAGCCGCTTCTCGACCGGCCAACTGCGCCACTCCTGGTCCTCCGTCTTCTCGGCGACGGCGCCGTCGCCCTTGTACTTGGGCGCCAGATCCAAGAGCCGCTCGGTGGCGTCGTCGCGGCGGTTCAGGATCACGTCCTCCACCGCCTCGCGCAGCTCGGCGGGCAGGTCGTCGTAGATCGCGAGCTGGCCCGCGTTCACGATCCCCATGTCCATGCCCGCCTGCACGGCGTGGAACAGGAACACGGCGTGAATCGCCTCGCGCACCGGGTCGTTGCCGCGGAACGAGAAGGACACGTTGGACACGCCGCCCGAGATCAGCGCGTTCGGCAGCGTTTGCTTGATGCGGCGCGTGGCCTCGATGAAGTCCACCGCGTAGTTGTTGTGCTCCTCGATGCCGGTGGCGACGGCAAAGATGTTCGGGTCGAAGATGATGTCCTCGGACGGGAAGCCGACCTGCTCGGTCAGTATCCGGTACGCCCGGGTACAGATCTCGATCTTGCGCGCCTGCGTGTCCGCCTGGCCCACCTCGTCGAAGGCCATCACGATCACCGCGGCACCGTAGCGCCGGCAGAGGCGCGCCTGCTCGATGAACTTCGCCTCGCCCTCCTTCATGGAGATGGAATTGACGATGGGCTTGCCCTGCACGCATTTCAGCCCGGTCTCGATGACCTCCCACTTGGAGGAGTCGATCATCACCGGCACGCGCGAGATGTCCGGCTCCGCGGCGGCCAGGTTCAGGAACCGGCGCATGGCTTCGACGGCGTCGAGCAGGCCCTCGTCCATGTTGACGTCGATGACTTGGGCGCCGTTCTCCACCTGCTCCACGGCCACCGACAGCGCCGTGTCGTAGTCGCCCTCCTTGATCAGGCGCCGGAAGCGCGCGGAGCCGGTGACGTTGGTGCGCTCGCCGACGTTGACGAAGAAGCTGTCCTTGGTGATGTTGCAGGGCTCCAGGCCCGAGAGCCGGCAGGCGGGCTCGATGGTCGGTGCCTGGCGCGGCGCCATGCCGGCGACGCCCTCGGCGATGGCCTTGATGTGATCGGGCGTGGTGCCGCAGCAGCCGCCGACGATGTTGAGCCAGCCCTGGCGCGCCCAGTCCACGACCTCCTCCGCCATCTCCTCCGGCCCCAGGTCATAGCCGCCCAGCTCGTTCGGCAGGCCGGCGTTGGGGTGGGCCGACACGCGGCACTCGGCGATGCGGGCCAGCTCCTCGACGTACTGGCGCAGCTCCTTCGGCCCCAGCGCGCAGTTGAGCCCGATGCTGAGCGGCTCGGCGTGGCGCAGGCTGTTGTAGAAGGCCTCCGTGGTCTGGCCCGTCAGCGTGCGGCCGGACTGATCGGTGATGGTGCCCGAGATCATGATCGGCAGTGTCACGCCGTCCTGATCGAACACCTGCCACACCGCGAACAGCGCGGCCTTGGCGTTCAGGGTGTCGAAGATGGTCTCCACCAGGATGATGTCGGCGCCGCCCTCGATCAGGCCGCGGGTGGACTCGGCATAGGCCGTCACCAGGGTGTCGAAGTCGACGTTGCGAAAGCCCGGATCGTTCACGTCCGGCGAGATGGACGCGGTGCGGTTGGTCGGCCCGAGCACGCCGGCGACGAAGCGGGGCTTCTCGGGCGTGCTGTAGCCGTCGGCGACCTTGCGGGCGAGGCGGGCGGCGGCGACGTTGATCTCGTAGGCCAGCTCCTCCATGCCGTAGTCGGCCATGGCGATGCGGGTGCCGTTGAAGCTGTTGGTCTCGATGATGTCCGCACCGGCGGCCAGGTACTCACCGTGGATGTCGGCGATGACGTCCGGGCGGGTGAGCACCAGCAGGTCGTTGTTGCCCTTGAGGTCTCGCGGCCAGTCCGCGAAGCGCTCGCCGCGGTAGTCGGCCTCCTCGAGCTTGCGGCGCTGGATCATGGTGCCCATGGCGCCGTCGAGGATCAGGATGCGCCGGCTAAGGTGCTGGTGGAGGAGGGCGGTGCGGTCGGTCATAGCGTTACTGCCGTGGGGTTGGCGCCGGCGGGTGCGAGGGGCCGCGGCGGTTCGTCAGCGAATTGTAGGCACGCGGCGTGCCTGATGGCGCCGCGCCGGGCTCGTTCGGTTCGGCGCGCGCCGGGAAGCCGGCGGCGATGCAAACGCTGCGACCACCACCGCGGGCGGCGGCCGGATGGAGATGGTTTCTCAGCGCTCGTCTGCGTCGTCGGGCTCGGCGGTCGCGGGGCCGCTTGCGGCTTGCCGCGCCTTGGGAAGATAGCGAGGGCTCTGCTCGTGGCCGTTCCAGATCACGGGCTGCTCCAACCACTTCTGGATGAAGGCCCAGGACGCCCGGTAGCCGTCGTGATTCAGGCTGCAGGCGGAGCAGTCCTTGCGCCGCAGGCCGTGCTTGTCCTCGAACACCAGGTACGGCCCCGGGCACTCGTACGCGATGAGCGGACAATAACAAAACAGGCAGTTGAATTCCCGCTTGACACCCTTGTGGCAGGGCAGGAAGGGGCATTCGTGGTTGGTGAAACCCTTGAAAGCCTCGTTGTTTGTCGTGTCTTTTGGTTGCATGGGCAGGGGAAGGGCCGAGGGCCGGGGAAATGCCGAGATCAGCCTCGCAGGTAAGGCCGCTGTCGGAACCGCCAAGGGCCGTGTCGGCACCGCCTGCCGGCAAAAGGGTCAGCGGGCATCCTTACCAGCCCGCGATCCCAAGGCGCAAGCTCCCTGTCGCGTTGACCGCCGGGCGGTCACCGGCTAGCCTCGCCCAAGGAAGTTCCTTACCGACCACGGCTGCACCATGATCACAAGCAAGCTCACGAGCAAGGCCCAGACGACCATCCCGCAGCCGGTGCGCGCGGCGCTGCACCTCGAGGCCGGCGACGAGCTTGAATACCGACTCGAGGAAGGCCGCGTGATGCTCACCAAGCGGTGGGCCGAGCCCGTAGACGACCCCTTCCACACCTTCGATGAATGGCATTCGATGAATGGCATTCGGACGCGGACGCGGCGGCCTATGCCGATCTCTGACGCCGAAACGCGCCTTCGTCAGGGCGATGTCGCGAAGATCGCCACCATCGAGGCCCGGCGACCCGCCGACGCGGCAACGTCGGCAGGCCCTCAAGGCTTGGCAAGCTGATCGCTGACGACGCGGTTCAGGCTCACGTTCGCCTCCGCCGCCCGGATCGCCAGGCGTCGGTGTAGGTCGGGCGTGACCCGCACCTGGAAGCGCCCCGAATAGTGCCGATCCGCGATGGGGGTCGGCGGCGCCTCGCCGCCGGCCAGCATGTCCGCCACGACGTCGGCGACCAGCGCGCCGATGCCGCGGAGCGCGCCGACCTGGGTCTCGTCCAGGTGCGACAGGCTCGGAAACTCCGCGCAGAGGCCGACGAATTCCCGGTCCTCCGCCGACCAGATCACGCGATAGGTGTAGTGCTGCGGGTCAATCATTGTCGAGCTTGTCTATTGCCGCGAGTACCTGTCGGACCTGGTAGGGCTTGGCCTTGCCCTGCCGGTCTTGGATATTGACCCTGGGGTCGCCCGGCCATGGTGTCTTGAAGATCAAATGGCTGCTGGTCTGCCGCGGCTCCCCGAAGAAGTGCTCGCACAGCTTGCGCAGCTCGGCGAAGCGCAGAGTCGCCGGGTTCTCCCTAGCCTTGCGCAAGATCTTCTCGATGCCGTCCATCTTCATGAGCATAGTTGCACTATTGACACTGGGCAACCTATCGCGGCGGTCGGATGAACCGCTGTCACGCGGCGCTGGAGCGCCGGTGCCATCAAGCCGACGCAATCCATACCACCAAGCTCAGCGGTCGCATCGCGGCGTCGCCTGCGCTAGCCTGTTGCGAGAGCCGTTCGGGCGCCGCATGCGCCTGACGACCACCCGAGCGCAACCCCAGCGAGGCAAGCCGATGGAAGCCCGCAAGCTCTACACCGTCGCCGATCTGCTCGCCGAGCCCGACGAGCGCGTCGAGCTCATCGACGGCGAGATCGTCCGCCGCCCCATGGCCCGTGGCGAGCATGGTATGGCGCAAGGTGCCGCCCGCGAGGAGCTCGGAACCTTCAACCGCAAGTCCGGCCCGGGCGGCTGGTGGATCGCCACCGAGATCAGCGTCGCCTACGAAGCCCACCAGTGCCCGAGCCACGACCTCGCGGGCTGGCGCAAAGAGCGTATGCCGGAACGCCCGCGCGGCGTGGTGGAGCTGACCCCGGACTGGGTCTGCGAGATCGTCTCACCCGGCCACGAGCGCAAGGACACCCTGACCCTGTTGTTGCTGCTCCAACGCCACCGCGTGCCCTACTACTGGCTCATCTGGCCGGAGGATCGCACCCTGGTCGTCTACGCGCTGGAAGGCGACACCTACCGCATCGTCGCGACCCTCACCGCGCCGGACGACACCGCGGAGCCGGTCAAGCTGCCGCCCTTCGAGGCCACGGCCATCGATGTCGGGTACATCCTGGGCGGTTGATGCGACATTGCGCTCAACGGGCACGCGCCAACGCCTGCGCCAGGTCCATCGCGTCGTGCAGTACGCGAATCACCTGCACGACTCCCCAATGCCGGGCGCTGTGATCGAGGGCTTGGCGGATATCCCGGCGGGCAGCCGCCGAGATAACCAGCCGGGTCATGCCGCCGGCCTGTCCGACGGCGGCTCGCGGTCGATGGCGTCGAGGTAGGCATCGACGTCAGCCGCGCTCGCGAGCGTCTCGAAGCGCCCCGCTGCCAGGTCCGCGATGCCCTCGGCGACGGCCCGGTGCAGGGCATCCAGCCGGGCGGCGTCCTCCGCCTCGCGCTGCTCCAGCAGGCGCAGACCGGCGCGCAGCACCTCGCTCGCGTTCTGGTAGCGACCGCTCGCGACGAGATCGCCGATGATGCCGTCCTGGTGATCGGTCAGAACAACGTTGCGTGTGGGCATGGCTTGGCTCCGTTGCTGACTACGACTGTGTGACAGGTCCCGAGGTTACGCAGCGTCGGCAGAATTCAGGTGGTCCTCTGCGTTGATCGCTGCGAAGCCGATGCTGGCGTTTGATGTGCAGCCGTCCCGCACCAGTGCTATCGTGCCTTCGTTCTGCACGATAACCGAAGGATTCCGTGATGAGCACGACGGCAACCTCGACGATGGTGAAGATGGTCGGCAGCAACGGCCAGATCTCGCTGGGCAAGCAATACGCCGGCCGGCAGGTGCTGGTGGAGGAGCAGGAGCCCGGCGTCTGGCTGGTGCGCACGGCAACCGTGGTACCGGACAACGAACGCTGGCTCTTGCAGCCCGAGGCCGCCGCTGATCTTGAGCGCGCTCTCGACTGGGCGAGCGCAAACCCGGCCGATGATCGTGCCACCGACCGGGTGCTGAGCAGGCTCGCCGAGGACGATGCCTGAAGACGGCGCCAAGGTCCGCCTGGATCTGAACAACCCTGTCTTTCAGGAGGGTCTGTTCGGCCTGCAAAAGGCTGACCGGCAGGCCGCGCTTGAAACGCTCAACAAGCTGCGGCGGCTGACCTGGGATCAGGTCTATCGGGACGCCGGCCTCAAGTGGGAGAAGATCGCCAGCGTCGAGCCGCCCCCCGGCATCGCCGCGCTGTATTCGCTGCGGATCACCCGGTCAAGGCGCGCAACGGCCTATCGCGAAGGGGCGTTCATCCGTTTGCTCAGCATCGCGCCGGATCATGACAGTACCTACGGAAAGCGGTAGACATAGCGCCGTCAGCCTGGCTTCGCCGTCGGCGCCAAACGACGCCGCGACAGGCCTGCTCGACGGCATCCGCGCCGTCGCCGCGGATGTCGCTGCATGGCTGGCCTCGGTGTGGGATCTGCTGTGGGCTGCCGACACCTGGCGCCCGCTGCTGGACTGGCTTGCGGCGCGCTCCGGCGGCGTGGCCGATACGGTCATGGCGACCGCCTTCATCGCGTTCGTTGTCTGGGTTTGGTCCAAGCGCACCACATCGGCTGCCGGCGAGCCGGCTCCCGCTAGACCGGGTGCCGATGCGGGCACCGCTTCCGAGCCGCAGGTGCGGGCCGACGCGGGTGCTTGCCTCGTCGATCAGGCGACCCGGATCCGGGCGCAGCAACTCCTGTGCGAGCTGCCGGGCTGGCGCGAGCCGCGATCCCGGCAGCGCATCATCGGCAACGCCTTGGGCGACGGCCATCCACTGCTCGACGAGATCCCGCTCTCCGGCAGCGCGAAGGACGCGGCACACGCCGTGATCCAGGCCTGCGCGCCTCCCGCCGGTTTTCACAAGGATGCGAAGCCGCCGCTCTGCATGCTCGTCGATGCCATCGGGCGCGATTTCCCCGGCGATCCGCGGCGCGACGCCGAGGTCCGCGAGCTGCTGCGCTTGCTCGGCTGCAACTGATCGCATCCGGCGACCGCGCCCGCTGCCGCCAGGCGGCGCGGTTGGACTGCGCGTCGGCTAGAATGCAGCGATTATTCGACGCACAGGGCGCACACGGGAGCGATGCCAAAGGATGCCATCCTCGACGATGCCGTTCTCCGAGACCTGCAGTCCCTGCTCGTGCTCTTGCCGGTCTGGCAGCAGGAAGGCCCGCGCCGGGGCTTTGCCGAGTGCGCCCTGGGCACGCGGCACCCGGTGCTGGACGAGATGACCTGGGCGGGCGGCGCCAGAGACGCCGCCTGGGAGCTGGTCCGCCATTGCAGCACGCTCCGCACGCCGGTCGCGCTCCCCGGCGGCCCGCCGCTGCCACCCCTCTGCGCCCTGCTCGCCGAGGCCCGCGAGCGCTACGCCAACCACGCCGACGCGGGCCCGCGCATCGCGGACCTCGCCGCCCGGCTCGGCTGCCCCGGCTTCGAGGTCCAGCCGGATTGGGACCATGAGCCCTATCCCGGCATGGCCGCCTTCGACCACACGCAGGCGCCCATCTTCTTCGGCCGCGAGACCGAGACCGGCGAGCTGCTCGCCAAGCTCCAGGGCAAGCAGGGCCGCCGGCTAGTGCTGGTGACCGGGCGCTCCGGCTCCGGCAAGTCCTCGCTCGCCCGCGCCGGGCTCTGGGCGAGCCTGCACGACGCCGCGCGCACACCCATCGCGGGCTCTGCGGATTGGGTCATCAGCCCCATGAAGCCGGCGGACGAAGGGCTGTCCGACCCCTTCAGAACGCTGCTGCTGGGGCTCCGCGAAGCCGAGCCGCGGGTGCTCGGGCTGCGCGACGGCGGGCAGGA
The DNA here is from genome assembly GCF_001469165.1 of Thiohalocapsa sp. ML1. Classification (GTDB taxonomy): domain Bacteria; phylum Pseudomonadota; class Gammaproteobacteria; order Chromatiales; family Chromatiaceae; genus Thiohalocapsa. The sequence continues at coordinate 19,387 of NZ_JABX01000037.1, forward strand.
GGCCCGTGCGCTGCGGGATGATCCGCAGGCATTCGCGGACCTGCGCACGCGCGTGCTCGCCGGCCGGCCGCAGCACGCCGAATGGCTCTTGATCATCGACCAGTTCGAGGAGCTGTTCACCAGCATCGACAAGGCGCTGTCCGCGCTGTTTCTGGACCGGCTCACCGCCGCGCTGCACCTGGACCGGTTCCGCGTCGTCGCCACCGTGCGCTCGGACTTTCATGACGCCTGCATCGCCCACCGCGGCCTGCGTGCCGAGATGAACCACGACGGCAGCCAGTACCACGTGGACGCCCCGGACACGGGCGCGCTCGCGGCCATGGTGACCGGGCCGCTCGCGCGCAAGCTGCGCCCGGAATCTCGCGCCGAGATGGACACGGACCTGGCCCGCCGGCTGGTGCAGGACGCCGCCGGCCAGCCCGGCAGCCTGGCGCTGCTCGCCTTCGCGCTCAAGGACCTCTACGACCGCTGCCGCCGGGAGCACGCGGCCGGCCTGCGCGAGCAGCCGCGCATGTGCCTGACGGACTATCTGCCGCCGCCGGATGCCGGCGCAGCCGAAGCCGCAGCCGAAGCCGAAGCCGCGGCCCCCGCCCCCGCCGTCTCCGGCCTGGACCGCATCATCCGCGACCGCGCCGAGAAGGCCGCCGCCGTCGTCGGCGACGAGGCCGAGCAGGTGCTGCCGCGGGTCTTCAGTCGCCTCCTGACCGTGCAGGCGGACGGTGCCGCGACCCGCAAGCGCGAGGATCTCTGCCATTGGGACGACGATGCGGATGCACGCAAGCTCGTCGACGCCCTGTCCGCCACGGACACGCGCCTGCTGGTCAAGGGCGCGGCGCGGACCCAGGCCCTCGACGCGCCCCGCACCGAGCCCGACGCCCCCGCCGGCCGCGTCGTCGAGGTCGCCCACGAGGCCCTGTTCCGCGCCTGGCCGGCGCTCGCGGACTGGATCGGGCGCCGCAAGGAGGCCCTGATCCGCGCCCCGCAGGTCCAGCGCGACGCCCGCCGCTGGCATGCCGAAGGGCGGCGGGACAAGGACCTCCCCACCCACATGCTGGACGACCTGCGGCGGCTGTTCGACGCGGCGGAGCTCTGGCCGGGCCTGGTCAAGGACGAGCCGCTGGTGGCGCACTACCTGGCGCACGACGACGCAGCGGAACTGTTTGCGCTGACGCTTGAAGCGCACACGGCAGGCGACGCGGATGCCCGCGGCCACCTGCTGCACACCCTGACCCGCTTCGAGCGAAAGGCGGAGACCCTGACCGAGCTGGTCCGGCAACTGCGTGAGCGCGATGCCGAGCAGGGCAGCGACATCGCCGGCTGGCTGCGCGCCGGCATCGACATCGACGCCCTGTTCGCCGGCCCCGACGCCGAGCGCTGGTACCGGCACCGGGTCGCCGTCGGCGACCTGCTGGACGCGCTGGGAGACGACCGCGACGGCATCGGCGTCGATGCCGACGGCCTGCCGGCCATCGCCTGGTGCGAGGTGCCGGCCGGCGAGCTCATCTGGCAGGACGGCGAGCAGCGCACCACCGGCGCCTATCGCATCGCCCGTTATCCCATCACCAACGCGCAGTACCGCGCCTTCGTCCAGGCCGACGACTATGCCGATGACGCCTGGTGGCCGCGCGACAAGTACACCGCCTACGAGCACAAATGGACCGCCGGCAATCGCCCGCGTGTGGCCATGAACTGGCTGGAGGCGGTGGCCTTCTGCCGTTGGCTGACCGCGCGACTGCGTGCGAGGGGCGATCTGACCGACCAGCAGGAGGTCCGCCTGCCCACGGAGCTGGAGTGGGAGAAGGCCGCCCGCGGCATGGACGGGCGCGAGTTTCCCTGGGTGGGTGAGTACACCAGCGGCGCCGCCAACGTCGACGAGACCGCGGAGAACGACGGCCCACTCAAGCTGAACGAGACCACGGCCGTCGGGCTATACCCCGGCAACCGCTCCCCGTATGGCCTGATGGACTGCGCCGGCAACGTCTGGGAGTGGTGTCTGAACAAGTTCGACGACCTGGAGGATGTCTCGCTGGATGGCGACGAGATGCGCGCGGTGCGCGGCGGGTCCTGGGACCTTCAACGGGCCGCGTCGCGTGCCGCCTTTCGCAACCGCGACCTCATCGACGGCAGGAGCAACACGCTGGGTTTCCGCGTGTGCTGTGCCGGCCCCATCCGCTGATCGCTGCATCGCTGTCCGCTGATCGCTGACGTCCGCGTCGCTGTCTTCACCGCGCGCAGCGCGGTCACGCGCGATTTTTCGGATGAGCACTTAAAGTGTTCGCTCTGGGGCTCGCGTTGGTGCTCGCCGTGGCCTAGGCTGAGCGCAGCCGGTGGAACCGGTGGGGTGCCCCGGCATCGGCGCGCGGTGCGCGGCGGGTCCTGGAACAATCAACAGGCCGCGTCGCGTGCCGCCTTTCGCAACCGCAACAACATCGACAACAGGAACAACACGCTGGGTTTCCGCGTGTGCTGTGCCGGCCACATCCCCCTTTCCCGACTCAGGGTCCGACAGGCCTTGTCGATTACGGTTGGCTAGATATCTCTGATCAAGTTGCGGAGGGTTGGTGGAGGGATGGCGCGGGTGCGTCCCGTCCGCACGGCCGCCGAAGCTCGGCGCGCTGGGTGACCAGCAAGGCCGTCGGACGCATACCAAACCGAGGCGCCGCCACCGGGCGCAAGCCCCGTGGCGCCTCACCATCCGACTGCCGCGGTCTGCCGGCTTGCGCCAGCCCGGCTTCGATCCGTGACGCTCAATCAGTCCGTTTGGCTTGATGCGAGCTCCTCGCGCAGCACCCGACGCAGGGTCCGCTCCAGTTGCTCGCTTTGCTGCTGGCCGCGCATGTGCTCCTTCACCGTGCGGCGGGCTCCAACCACCGGCAAGGCGCCGCTGGACCACTATCCGCTGATCGCCGGCGACCCGGCGCAACTGTTTGAGCGGATTGCCGTCGGCTTCGGACGCGGCTACAGTCCCCCGATGCAGCAACCGACTTGGTCCATCCGTTGTCACCCATGAAGACCCTGACCCTCGAGATCGACGAACGCGCCTATCCGGGCCTGCTGGACTACCTGCGCGGTCTGTCGCCGGAGCAGTACCAGTTGTTCGACGACGACGACGCCTTGGGCGAGGCCGAGTTGTCGCGCATTCACGCCCTGCGCCGGCAGCTCCAGGCGGGCGACGAAAGCGAATTTGAAGACTGGAAGGACGTTCGCGATCGCCTCTGATGGCGGCTTACCGCCTCAAGCTGCACAAGGACGCGGTCCGCTTCCTGCGCCGGCTGCCAGCGCCGCGACGGCATCAGGTGCGTGCGAGGCTCGACCTGCTGGCGCTGGACCCCCGCGATGCAACCCGCCTGGATGTTCAACCCATGCGCGGCGAGCCTGGGCTATACCGCCTTCGGGTCGGCAAGATCCGCGCAATCTACGAGATCCAGGACGACAGACTGGTCGTGTATGTGCTCATCATCGGCAACCGTGGCGACGTGTATAAGCGGGGGACGTGAACGGCGATCGCCGTGCGCTTCACCGGGCGGGCCTCTCGGCCGCCTGTTTTTGCCCTGGCTCGGCTTCGTGCTGTATCCGACGCACCGGCTGGTCAAGGCGCGCAAGGTGGTGGCGGCGACGCGGCGGCTGGGGGCCGCGTTCGCGGCCTGGCGCGCCGGCGGCATCAGCTTCGCCAAGCTCGACGCTGCCGTGCAGGGCTGGATCAATCACGTGCGCTACGCGGACAGTTGGGGGCTGCGGGAGCGGGTGCTGGGGCGGTTGGTGTGGTGATGCGTATGCAGCGCCGCCGGCGGGTGGCTGACGTGGCCCCGCGCAGGACAGGCATCCCCCGCGTCGAGCCGAGCGCCACCCCGCGCGCGACCCGCCCGCCGCGTTGCTAGAATTCGGCACAGATGCCGACACAACCGCAACCGTTCGCGGTGGAGCCTGCCCATGACCCACAAAGCCCTCGCCGGCCAGCGCGGACCCTTCCGCGTCGATCAGCTCAAGTCCGGCGACCCCTACGAGCTGTCCGGCGGCCATCCGGTGGCCTGCCTGCCCACCGGCGGGCGTGGCGCCAAGGCCAACCTGGTCGGCGCGCAGGTGCTGGCGACCGACCCGGACGTCGCGGAGGCCGGTGTCGATACCGGCTATGCGCTGTCCGCGGACACGCTGCGCGCGCCCGACGTGGCCGTCGGCAACGTGCCGAATCGGCCCGGCTGGGTCCAGGGCGTGCCGCCGCTGGCGGTGGAGTATGCCGACACCGGCCAGGACGAGGCCGAGCTGCGCGAGAAGATCGCCGATCTGCTGGGTGCCGGCACGCGCTGGGTCTGGGTGGTGCGGCTCGGCCTGCCGCGGCGGGTGGAGGTGCATGCGCCCGGCCAGCCGATGCTCACCCGGGTCGCCGGCGAGCTGCTGGAGGCGCCCGGCGTGCTGCGCAATCCTGTGGCCGTGGAGGCCCTCTACGATGCCGAGGCGGCCAATGCCGCGACCCTGCGCAATCTGTTGCAGCGCGCGGGTTACGACGGGCTTGATGGGGTGCGCGCGGAGGGTAAGGCAGAGGGCATCGACGAGGGTCGCCTCGGCGGGTTGCGCGAGGCGGTGCTCGGCCTTGCCGAGGCGAAGGGGCTGGTGCTCGATCAGGGGCTGCGCCAGCGGATCGACGCCTGCACCGACCCGGCCCAGCTCACCGGCTGGCTGCGCGCGCTGGGCACGGCCGCAACCGGCGCCGAGCTGGCGGGCATCATCCCCGGCTAGGGCAAGCCCACCAGCCAATGCCTCGGCGCACCGGGCGCACAACGCCCGCAGACACGATTCCCTAAATTGCTTGACGGCGCCACCTGTTGGCAGGTATGTCAAGTTTCCTGGCGACAAGGCGCTTGAGGGAGTAGGGCCGAGGGCCGAGGGCCAAGGGAGCCCGCCTCGGCCCTTGGCCCTTGGTTCAATGCGCCGACGAGCGGGCTGCGCAAGACGAGGCGGCGTGCCCTGGTCGGTCTGAGGCTCTGCCTCGCTAGCCCCTAGCCCCTAGCCCCCAGCCCCTCTCCCCCCAATCCAGCCTCCGACTTCATCACGTGAAATACGTCCGTGATGGCCTGCGGGTCGCCGGGGGGCGGCACGTTGCTGAGCAGGGCGGCGTCGGAGTCCGGGTCATCGGGGTGGTAGCCGTGCATGCCGGTGATGGGCTTTAGGCCCATGTGGCTCGGCACAATGATGACGCCCGGGTTGGTGAGAAAGATCAGCTCGCCGTATTGGTGCCCGTCGAAATCGCAGCCGAGCGCTGCCAGCTCGGCATCGGGCAGGATGCGGCCGTTGGGCTCCTGCTCCAGCGCGGCGACGATGCGCCGCCGGGCGTCTTCGTGCTTGAACCAGAAGCGGCCCATGGTGCTGTCGTAGGTGGCAACGTAGTCCTTGTCGAAGGCGAGCCCGAGCGCCTCGATGCGGGCCATGAGATCGATGTGCGTGTGCACGGTGGCCATGCCGTGGTCGGAGCAGACGAACAGTCGCACCTCGTCGTAGTGCCGCTCGGCGACCTCCAGCAGCGCGTTCAGCTCGCGCTCGTACCAGGCGAGCTTGGCGTCTACCTGCGGGCTCTCCTTGCCGACGTCGTGCAGCAGCGCGTCCATGGCGGCCATGTACAGGAACGCGAAGCGGATGTCGCCGCGCTCGATGTCGGCCTTGACGGCGGCGAGGTTCGCGTCCTCCGGCTCGCGCCAGTTGGACACGTGGTAGGGCACCCGCGCGCGCTCCAGCAGGTCGAAGATGTTCTCGCCGCGGTTCAGGCCGCCGGGCTTGAACAGGTCCTTCTTCTCGCAGTAGTCGAACAGCCCGATCCGGCTGAAGGGCAGGCTGTAGAGCTGAAAGTAGCCGGTGTAGCCGTAGGCGCGCTTCACGAGCTTGCTCAACTGGTTGCGCACCCGCCCGCGGTCTACGATGCTGCGGGGCAGGACGCTCAAGGCCTTAAGTGGCTTGAACGGCGAGCTGGCCGGGTCGTAGTAGAAGAACGACCAGTGCTTGTGCTCCCGCGGCGTGAGGCCGGACAGGATGGACGGCACGCAGGCGGACGAGAAGCCGAACGTGGAGCGGAGCTTGCGCCGGTGCGGCAGGCGCTCTTCAAGGAAGCGACGCCCGCGCAGCACCTCCCAGCCGAGCGCATCGATGAAGCAGACAATGGACAAACGCTTGTCGGCGGTGCTGGTCATGCTGGCCTCCGTTCGGGTTACGGCAGCGTGGGCGCTCGGGTGTGTCAGTCTGCCTTGCCGAAGGCGCGCACGGCGGCGGCCTCGTCGTCGAAGATCTGGAACACCGTGTGCAGGCGCGTCAGCTCGAACAGCGCGCGGATGGTATCGCTCATGCGCGCGAGGTAGACGTCGCCCTCCATCTTGCGCGCCGCCTGCAGGCCGGCAACCACCACGGCGAGCCCGCTCGAGTCCATGAACAGCGTTTCGCCGAGATCAACCACGACGCGGCCGTTGCCGGACTGGATGATCTGCTTCAGGTCGGCGCGGGCCTCGCCGGCGTTGGCCATGACCAGGCGTTCCGGCAGCGTGACGACGTCGACGTCGTGTTCTTGTCTGTGCGTGAGGCTCATGAGCTGGCTCCAGGTTAGGTGATCTCGTCAATGAGGGGTTCGCCGACGGCTTGTGCGGACCCCGCGCCGCCGGGCGGGTCAGCGCTGCCCGGTGTGCGGGGCCGGCCCCCGGCGCGAGTCAGACTGCTGTCGGCAAAGGTCGGATCAGCGTCAATCGATTGACTCCGTCCACGCGTTCGTAGTGTATATCCGGAAACCCGGCGCGGATGATCTGCCAGCCGCGCCCGCCGTCCGCCTCCGCGGGCGCCGGCTCGCCGCTCGGCAGGGGCAGCGGCATCGGCATGCCCTCATCGCGGAGCTCGAAGCGCAGCGCCGCCGGGGTGCACTCGCAGCCGACACTGATGGGCTGTCCGGGCGTCAAGCGATAAGCGTGCTCGACGATGTTGTTGACCGCCTCCACCAGGGCGAGCTGCAGGCCGAAGACCTCCATATCGTTGCAGCCCGCCGCGCGAGCCAGCGGCATCAGGCGCGCCTCGATCAACGCATGCCAGGCCATGCCCTGCGGATCGCTGCTGAAATGGATGTCCTCGCGCTGCATGGGTGACACTCACTCGGCGGCACTGGGGCGCTCGATGATCAGGAGGGACACATCGTCCTCCAATTCTGCATCGCCGCGCCAGCCCAGCACGGTCTCGCGCAGCAGCTCGGCCAGGTCCGCGCTGCTCTGTGCTCGGTTCGCGGCTAGGAGCCGGCACAGGTGGTCGAGGTTAAACGCGTTCCCGTCGATGTCGAAGCAGTCGGTGATGCCGTCGCTGTAGGTGATCAGGCGCTCGCCGGGGGCGAGGTGGAAGCGCTCCGCATCGTACGCGGCGCTGTCGAACATGCCCACCGGCAGCCCGCCCTTCGGCAGGAGCTCCACCGAGCCGTCGGCGCGCAGCAGGAGCGGTTGCGGGTGCCCGGCCAGCGCGATGCGCCCTGCGCCGGTGTGCGGATCGAGCACGCCGTAGATGACGGTGGCGTAGCTGGTGACCTCGCCGTCGGGGTTGCACAGCTCCGCGTTCAGCGCGGCCAGCAGGGCGGCGGGGTCCAGGTAGGTGCCACTGCCGGCGACCGACCCCGCGGCGCTGGCATGCGGCACCAGGGAGCGGCTCAGGCTCGCCGACAGGAGTGCCGCCGGGATGCCGTGGCCGGCGACGTCCAGGTGATAGAAGCCGATCTCGTCGGCGGACACCGGAAAAAAATGGAAGCTGTCGCCGGAGATCTTCGCGGCCGGCAGGAACAGCCAGCCCGCGCGCAACGGCGCGATGCTGGCGTCGGACACCGGCAACGACTCGCGCTGGATGCGGGCGGCGGCGGCGAGGTCGTTCTGGATCTGGCCGTAGGCGCGGTCCAGCGCGTCGTGGCTCTGCTTGAGGCGCCGGTTCTGCTCGGCGAGGCGCTCCTCCAGCCCGAGAATGCGCACGCCCACCTGCAGGCGGGCGCGCAGCACCTGCGCGTCGAACGGCTTGCCGACGAAGTCGTCAGCGCCGGCGTCGAGGCCGTAGACCAGGTCCGTGTCCTCGGTGCGGCCGGTGAGCAGCATGACGTAAACATAGTGCGAGAAGTCTTCGCGCCGAATGGCTGCGCAGACCTCGGGGCCGCTCATGCCGTCCATCATCCAGTCGCAGATGACGAGCCGGATGTCGCCGGCGCGCAGTCGCTCCAGCCCCTCCGCACCGTTGCTCGCGAGCACGGCCTCGAAGCCCCATTTGCGCAGGAGCGCGCGTACGTATACGCGCAGATCGAGTGCGTCGTCGATGACGAGCACTTTGAGCCGCGGCTGCGCTGCGGGGGCCGCTGCAAGGTTGTCCGCGGCTGTGCTGATCTGCGCTTGCGATATGGTCATGTTGGTTGGGCGGTGCCAAGGGGCACGGGCAATGCGCCGACCCGCTGGGTGCTGATGAAAACCCTTATTGCAGCATTGCAAAACGCGACGCGCCGTGCGCCGGTTTGCGAACTGCAACGGCCGCAAGCCGGCCTTGGCCGACAGGCTGTGGCGACCGCGCGACGCAGGTTGGCACAGCCCCGGGTTACGAACAACAGCATCCCCGTAGGGTGGGGCAACCGCCTGGCCTCGGCCGGCTGCTTGCTGCCGTTCGTCGCCGAGCAGCCAAGCGCAACGGAACCGTTCTGCGATATGGCGCGGTCTTTGCTTATTTATGGCTGCTGGCGGCTGCTGCTTGCTGGGCAAGGCATCGGCATGAGGCTCGGCGGGCATCCGAGAACTTGTTCCGCCGGGCCGTGCCTGGACTATCATTAACTAGGTTGCTTGGGGGCGTGGAATGTTTGCAGGTGAGTCAAATTTCACGACGAAACGGCGCTTGAGGCAAAAAGGCCGAAGGCCAAGGTCCAAGGCAGACCTCCTCGGCCCTTGGCCCTTGGCCCTTTGTTGCACTTACGCGAACGAGCGGGCGGCGTAAGACGACGCTCCGTGCCCTGGTTGGTCTGAGGCTCTGCCTCGCTAGAGTCTAGGAGATTACCCCAAGATGACACACGAGATTTCACCTGTTTTCGGCAAGACTTACCCTGCGCAACGGGCGCTGGCGTGCGCTGCCGGCCTCTGGCTTGTGCTGGGGGCGACCCAGGCGCTGGCCATCAGCGACATGTCCAAGAGCATCTACTCGATCGAGATGGATCCCAAGGATCTGAACGCGATCCAGGCGCTGCTGCCTGAGCAGACGGTCAACAGGGCTTTCGTCAACAGTACCGTGGACCCGAACCTTCGGCTGCTCGAAAAGGCCGAGGTGTCGCTTACGTTCATCGACGAGGGTGCCGGCTACAAGAACAGCTTCGGCTACTTTCTGTTCGACGACGACAACAACATCCTCGATACTCAGACGATCTTCGCGAACGCGAGCAAGGAGATCGACAAGATCGGCGGCGGCGCTGCCGACAATAAGAAGTTCGGCGGGCTCGAAGCCGGCGATACCGTGGATCTCGGCGTGTTCGACGCGGGCACCAACATCGGCTTCTGGCTCCAGGCCGACGGTTTCAACAGGCCGCAAGGCTATACCTACTACACGCTGGACCACCTGAACCCGGACGGCTTGCGCCACGTCGCCATGATCGCCGACGTGGTCAACGAGCGCGTCATCCTCGGCGTCGAGGACCTCTACAACCTCGGCGATCAGGACTTCAACGACATCGTGTTCACCTTCACCGCCTCGCCGTTCTCGGCCATCGACATCGCGAGCTTGCCTACCGGCGCGCCGGAGGCCGGCTCGATGGCGACAGCGTTCATCAGCGCCTCGTTGTTCGGCGCCTACGCGCGCCGCCGCGCTCGTCGCCGCGGCGCACGGGACCATGATGGGAGCGCCGATGACGGCACCCGCAGCGCCGGCTGATCGGCATCGCCGAACCAAGTTGATCGCCGCGATTGTCGCGGCGATGACCATCGTGAGCCTGCTTGCGCTCGTGGTCATTGTCGCCCGCGAGCAGATCTCGGGTTCGGCCATCGCGGTGCACCATGGACGCGACAGCGGCGACGCTGACGGCCAGCGCGTCGCCCTGGAAGCCCTGCTCGCGCAGGACCCGCACGACGACACCGCCGTTGCCGAGCTCGCCGCTCTCGCCACCGCGGACGGCCGCTGGCTAGAGGCGGCCCGGCAATGGGGCACGCTCGCGAAGCTCGACCCGCTGCATCCCGACGCGCGCTTCGAGCAGGCGCGCGCGCTCCTCGCCGCCGGCGACGTGCCCGGCGCCGAGGCCGCCCTCGCCGAGGCCGGCGGTTCCCTGGACGGCCGCAGTCATGCACTCGTCGCGCGCGCCGCGCTGCTGCGTGGCGATCTTGCGCGTGCGCGCGAGGCAGTTGCACAGGCCGAGGCGGCGGACCCCGATCTGCCGGCGGTGCAGCTTCTGCTCGCCGACTTGGCCTTTCTCGACGGCGATGACGAGCGTGCGAAGCCCCGCTACACCAGGCTCGCCGGTGACCCGGAGACCGCCGCCGCGGCCGCCATTGGCCTCGCGCAGATCGCGTTGCGCGCCGGTGACACGGAGGCGGCGCTGGCGGCGCTCGTGTCCGTGCCCGGCGACGCCGGCCGGCAGGCGCTGACCGCCCGGGCGTCGCTGTATCGGCAGATGGGGCGCACGGGCGAGGCGGAGCAGGACTATCGCGCGCTGATGGACGCGCATGGCCCGCTGCCGGACCTTGTTGTCCCGCTCGCCGAGCTCCGCGGCGCCGCGCAGGACGCAGCGGCTGTCATGGAGCTTCGGCGCGCGCTCGCGGGTACCGATGCCGCCGATCTCGCCGCCCGACACTATCTGCAGGCTATCGAACGCTACCTGGGCGGCGACGCCGCCGCCGCGCGCGACTACCTGGGCTGGGCCGCGGATTTTTTCTCTGGCCGCGACCTGTACCGCTGGATGCAGCTCGACGTCGGCGCCGAGCTCGGCGATCCCGCATTGGTCACGGCGGCCTTGACGCGCATCCAGGCCGGGGTCGTGAGCCCGGAGCGGCGCGCGCGGGTCGCAACGCTGCTGACGGAGCGCGCCGCGGCCTTTGCCGACGGCGGTGATGCGGCGCGCGCGCAGATGCTTGCCGATGCCGCGCTTGGGTTGCTGCCCGACTTTGCATCGGCACAGCTCGTCGCGGCGCGCGCCGCGCTGCTGGCTGGTGACGATGAGCGTGCGCGTGCGCTTGCGAGCGCGCTCGAGGACGACCCCGAGCATCGCGCGGCCGCGCTGGAGGTGTCCGGCCGGGCGGCGCTCGCGGCTGACGATTTCGACGGCGCCGCGGCGCAGTTCCGGGCGCTTGCCGAGGCCCTACCCGAGGCCGCCGTGGGCAGCTACTGGCAGGGTGTGACGGCGGCGCGTGCAGGGGATCTCGCCGCCGCCGAGGCGTTGCTGCGCGAGGCCTATCGCCGGCGCGCCGACCCGCGCATTGAGGCCGCGCTGATGGACGTGCTGATGCAACGCGCCGATTGGTCCGCGGCCGATGCCTTGGCCACGGCGGTGGCGGCATCGAGCGATGCCGCGACCCGTGCCCGCGGCCTTGCCTATCGGGGCGGTCTGCTGGAGGCGCAGGGCGAGCTTGAGCCGGCCGCCGCGGCCTATGCCGAGGCGGCATCGGCGGACCCGCGGCGCGCGCCCTACGCCTTGGCCGCGGCGGACCTGCTGATGGCGCAGTCGCGCTGGGACGCCGCGCGCGCGGTGCTCGCCACCGCCGCGGCACAGCATCCCGACAACCGCTACATCGCCTTCAAGCGCGCGCTGCTGGCACAGCGGGCCGGTGCGAACGAGGAGGCCGAGCAGCGCTACCGCGACCTGCTTGTCACCAGCGCCGACTGGGCACTGCCCATGGTGAACCTGTCCGAGCTGCTCGACGACACCGCGGAGGCCCTGACCCTGGCGGAGCGGGCCGCGACCTTGGCACCGGATTGGCCGGACGCGCATTGGAATCTCGCCCAGCGCCGCGCCGCCCTGGGGGACGACGGCGGCGCCGCAGAGGCCGCCCGTGCCGTGCTCGGGCTGGCGCCGGAGCATGCCGAGGCCCAGGCGCTGCTCGACCGGCTGGGTAGCGCCCGCCCTGGCGGTGCAACTGGCGGTGCAACATGAGCACGCGGGCGGGTGCCGAGGGTGCCGAGGGTGCCGTCGGCGCCGGCCCGGCCGCGTGGCCGATGGCGCGGGTGCTCGCCGCGCCGCTGCTGACGCTGGCGCTATTGGCGCCGAGTCTGCCCTGGATCTGGCGGGCCTGGTTCTCCTCGCCCCTCGACGCCTGGGGCTGGGTGTTTCTGCTGCTCGGCTGTCTGTGGTGGTTCCTGGTGCTGGACCTGCTCTCGGCGGTGCCGTCGGACGCAGGCTCGGCCGTCGATCACGCCGGTTGGCCCTGGTTGGCGCTCGGCGTCGGCGTCGCGGTGCTCGGGCTTGCGCTCGACGTGCGCGTGGCGCTCGCGGCGGCGGCACTCGCCTGCGGCTGGGCCGTCGCCTGGCTGCTCAACGGCGGGCGGGTCGCGCTGCTGCTGCTGCCGGCGCTGCTGCTCGGGCTCTTGGCGCTGCCCACCACGGGCTACCTGCTGCAGCAAGGCTGGATCGCGCTCGGCGGGCTGCTCGGGCTCGCCGGCTGGTCGGCGCCGGCGGGGCCGGGCGTGCTGCTGCTGAAGGCGGGGGTCGCGCTCGGGGCGCTCGCGCTCGGGCTGCTGCTCGCCTGGCTCGGGCGGCTCGGCCGGCTCGGCGCGCCGCGACCGGCCATCACGGCCTATGCGGTCGCGGTGCTGGTCGGTGCCGCCGGGCTCGTCCTGGCGCTGAATCCGCCCGCGTTCGGCCCGCCGGTCGCGCTGGTGGAGGACGAGTGGGCCTTCGGGTCCTGGCTCGGCGCCGAGATCCCGGTCTCGCCGGCGGAACAGCGGCTGTTCGCCGACAGCCGCCGGCTCAGCAAGCGGCTCTATAGCACCCGCGACGGCCGGCGCGTGAGCGTGCTGCTGGTGGAAAGCGACGATGTCCATGCCCTCCACACGCCGGAGTATTGCCTGAGCGGCAGCGGCTGGCGCCTGTCGCGGGATGAGGCCTTGCGCGATGCGGACGGACTGGGCTTCGGGGCCGAGGCGCCGGCGGCCGGCGTGCTGACGGCGGCGCGCGGCAGGCAGCGGCTGTCCGGTGTGTATTGGTTCTCCTCACCGCAGCGCTCGAGCGGCGATCTCGCCGGGCTGCGGCTGCAACGCCGGCTCACGCCGGGGGAGCGCTATTCGATGACGCTGGTGACCGCGGTGGGCGATGCGGACGCAAGCGCCGAGCAGGCGCTTGGGGACTTCGTGCGCGAGGCGCCTTGGACGGCGCCGGCGCCATGAGCTGCCACCGCACGCCATGAGCGTGCCGGGCCACGCAGAGGCGGTGGCGGGGGCTGCCCGCTGGTGGCCGCTCGCGGTGGGCGCGCTGCTGGTCGCAGCGGGGCTCCTCGCGCAGCGCCCGAGCGTGCTCATGGGGGAGCCGTTGGCGCATCTGCTGCTGGTCGGCACCGCCGCCCTGCTGCTGCTGCATCGGCTGCGGCAGGCCGGCACGCTGCGCTGGGGGCAGGGCGACAGCGTCTGGCTCGGCGTCGGGCTGGCGCTGGCCGCGGCCGTCGCCGGCTTTGCCTCGCCGCTGGCGGGGGCGCTGCGGCCGGTGCTGCTCCAGGGTGCGCTGGCGCTGTTGCTGCTGAGCGCGGTGGTGGTGCTGTTCGGCGCGCGCATGGCGGGGCGGCTGGCGGCGCCGATCCTGGTGCTGTTTCTGTTCGTGCCGGTGCTGCCCTTGTTCGAGGCGGCGCTGAGCTATCCGCTGCGGCGGCTCTCGGCGCTATTGGCCGCTGGGCTGCTGTCCGTCGGCCCGGGCGAGGTGCGGCTCGCCGGCACGGAGCTTAGCTGGGGCGAGCTCAAGGTCAGCGTCACGTCGGCCTGCTCCGGTCTCACGCTGCTGCAGAACCTGCTTTGGGTCGCGTGGTGGACGGTGCTGCTGCGCCACGCCGGGTTCCGGCCGCGCTTCCTGCACGCGCTGCTCGCGGTGCCCGCCGTCATCATCGCGAACACGCTACGGGTGGTCGCGCTGGCGCTCGGTGCGGCCTGGTTCGGGGAGGGCATCCTCACCGGCACGCCGCACGTCGTCATCGGCTGGGTCGCGGTGGCGCTGGCGGCGGGGCTGTTCCTGGCGATGGAGCAGGTGTTTCCGGCGACGGCGCCGGCGCCGGACTGACGCCCGCGGGGTGCGCCGCGTTGCCAGCGGGGTAACCCCCTCGGCATACTGCCGGACTGTCGTTAGCTCAACCGCGCGCCCGCCCGGGCGACGCCGAAGCCGCAATGCAAGACCTGATCCACGCCACCTTTGCCGCTCACGTTGCGGTGCTGAACGACACCGCCGCGCTGGCGCCGGACATCGCCCGCTTCGCGGAGCAGATCGGTGTCTGCCTCGGGCGCGGCGGGCGCGTGTTCTGGATGGGCAACGGCGGCAGCGCCGCGGACTGTCAGCACTTGGCCGCGGAGCTGGTGGGCCGCTTCGAGCGCGAGCGGCCGGGGCTCGCGTCCATCGCGCTGACCACGGACAGCTCCATCCTGACCTCGGTGGCCAACGACTACGGCTTCGAGTCCGTGTTCGCTCGCCAGGTCGAGGCGCTGTGCCGCGACGGCGACGTGCTTGTGGGGCTGTCCACGTCCGGCAACAGCGCCAACGTGCTGCGGGCGATGGAGCGCGCCGCGGGCCGCGGCGTGTTTCGAGTCGGTCTCACCGGCGCCGGCGGCGGGCGGCTCGCCGAGACCTGCGAGCTGTGCCTGACGGTGCCGTCCGGCGTCACCGCGCGCGTCCAGGAGGCGCACATCGTCATCGGCCACATCGTCTGCGACCTCGTGGAGCGGCAGGTGACGGGCACCGGCGGGCAGGGGCCGCGCTGATGTTCCGCGTGCCGGAGCGGGTTCGGGCTGCCGTCGCCGGGCGCTTCGGCGCCCGCCGCGTGCTGGTGGTCGGCGACCTGATGCTGGATCGGTATCTCACCGGGGCCGTCGGCAGAATCTCCCCGGAGGCGCCGGTGCCGGTGCTGCGCTTGGGGGGCGAGCGGGTCGTCGCCGGCGGTGCCGCAAACGTCGCGCGCAATCTCATCGGGCTCGGGCTGAGCGTCGCCGTCGCCGGCGTGTGCGGGGCGGACGCCGACGGCTCGGCGCTGACCGCGCTGCTCGATGCCGCCGGCATGGACCGGGCCGCCGTGCTGGTGGACCTGGGGCGGCCGACGACGAGCAAGACCCGCGTCGTCGCGAGTGGTCAGCAGATGCTGCGCATCGACAGCGAAGACACCGCCGCGTTGTCCGCGCCGCTCGCGGATGCACTGGTGCAAGCGGTGCTCGCGCGTTTGCCGGACGCACAGGTGCTGCTCTTGTCCGACTATGCAAAGGGCGTGTTGAGCGCCGACGTCTGCGCACGGCTCATCGATGCCGCCGCGTCCCGCGGGCTGCCGGTGCTCGTGGACCCGAAGGGGCGCGACTTCTCGCGCTACCGCGGTGCGACCCTGCTGACGCCGAATCGCGCCGAGCTGGCGCTCGCCACGGGCGCGGATGCCACGGATCTGGACGGGCTGCTGGCGCAGGGCGAGGTGCTGCGGGCGGCACTCGGGCTCCGCCAGGTCGTGGTGACCCTGGGCGAGCTGGGCATGGCGCTGCTGGATGGCGATCACCCGCAACCGACGCGTGTGCCGGCGGTGGCGCGGGAGGTGTTCGACGTCTCCGGTGCCGGCGACACCGTGATTGCCAGCATCGCGGCGGGGCTTGCCGCCGGACTCGACCCCATCGATACAGCCCATCTTGCGAACCTCGCGGCCGGTGTCGTGGTCGGGCACCGCGGCACCGCGGCCATCACGGCGGCGGAGCTGGCCGCGGCCATCGCCGGCGAGGCGGCGCTGGAGCAGGCCGCGAAGGTGCGCGGCCTCGCCGACATGCGCGCGCAGGTGGAGGCGTGGCGCGCGGCCGGCGAGCGTGTCGTCTTCACCAACGGCTGCTTCGATCTCCTGCACGTCGGCCACGTGACCTACCTGGAGCGCGCGCGCCGGCACGGGCAGCGGCTCGTGGTGGGGCTCAACACGGACCGCTCGGTGCGCGCCCTGAAGGGGCCGGAGCGCCCGCTCATTGGCGAGCAGGACCGCGCCCGGGTGCTGGCCGCGCTGGCGGCGGTGGACGGCGTCGTGCTGTTCGACGAGGACACGCCCATCGAGCTGATCCGGGCGCTGCGCCCGGACGTGCTGGCGAAGGGCGCGGATTATCGCGAGGACGAGGTCGTCGGCGCCGCCGAGGTCAAGGGTTGGGGCGGGCAGGTGGTGCTGGTGCCGCTGGTGGCGGACCGCAGCACGTCGGCCATCGTCGCGCGCATGCATCCGGACGGCTGACGGGCGGCGGCCGTGGATTGCCCGAAGTGCGGCGCACCAGGCCAGGCCGGGCGGTCCATCTGCGGTGCCTGCGGTGTCGTGTTCGAGAAATACTGGAAATACCACCCGCGGCCGGACGGCACGCCGCCGCCGGAGCCCGTACTGCGGGAGCCGGCGCGGGCGGCGCCGATGCTTCGGCACGCGCGCACCGGCCTCCTGGCGCTCCTACTGCCGGAGCCGGACGCGGACCCGGCGACGGGCTGGGCGCGGGCGGCGCTGCTGGTGCTGCTGGTGGTCTGGGGGCTGTGGTTCATCACCTCGTCGGTGGCGAGCAACGCGGCGGGGCAGTCGTTTCTGCACCTGGTGAACCTGCCGTTCCACGAGGCCGGGCATGTCTTTTTCGGCATCTTCGGCCAGTTCATCGGCTCCCTGGGCGGCACGCTCGGGCAACTCCTGATGCCGCTCATTGCCATGCTGGTGCTGCTCTTGCAGACCCGCGACCCGTTCGGCGCGTCCGTGGCGCTGTGGTGGTTCGGCCAGAACTTCATCGACATCGCGCCCTACATCAACGATGCCCGCGCCGGGCAACTGCCGCTGCTCGGCGGCAACTTCGGCCATTCCGCGCCCTACGGCTTCCACGACTGGGAGTACCTGCTGACCGAGACGGGTCTGATCCGCATGGACCAGCAGATTGCGCAGGCGAGCCATCTGCTCGGCAGCCTGATCATGTTGCTCGCGCTGGCTTGGGGGGCGGTGCTGGTCTATCGGCAGCTCATGGCGGTGCGATGAGCGACGCTCCGTCGTTGTCGTTGTCGTTGTCGTAATCGATCGTCGCGCGATCACGACCACGAGCAGCGTCTCCCCGCAAGCTTCGGTTCAAGCTCCGCTCAGGGATCACCCGGCCAATGATCCAGGTCGAGCAGCGTCTCGATGCCGTAAGGGCACTCGGCAGGGAAGGTCGCCTCGGGCAGACCGGTTTCGTTGGCGGCGTTGAAGACTGCGTCCGAGTGCAGTTCCGCGACGATATCGGCAAGCCGCCTGCGCAAGCTTGGGCTTTCGTCGAGGCGGTGGTGGATTGAACGCCGCGCGTTGTAGGTCGAGCCGCGCCAACTGCTGCTTCGGTGGTCCGTCCGGTACTCCCACTTGAGCAGGTGGGTGATCAGTACCCGCAGATGACGACGTAACGCCCGGGCTTCGCTGCGCGCCATACCCTCCAATTCCTCGGCAATGTTGTCCGTGTCCAACGCGTCCAATCGGCCCGTGCGCAGGAGCGCAGCGTTCTCAAGGAGCCAATCGACGTAGTCGATCTCGTACAGCGCGGACAGCCGTTCGGCGTTGGCCGGGGCCTCGTGCCGGGGCTCGGGCTTGGCAACAGCGGACCTGGCGGCATCGCCTCGTGTTGCGGAAGTGGTCCCGATTATGGCAAGCGTCAGCCGCGCCCGGCCGCATAGCGCGCGCGCTCGGCCATGCAATCCGACCCGCCCATGTCGAATTCGCGGCAGGGCAGGGGCCGCAGCGCGTAGATGCCGCAGTGCATCGCGCTACGGTCGAGCGCCGCGCACCAGCCGTCGTCGAGCCGGCGCATGACGAGATAGCCCTCGGCGTCCGTGTCCGTCAGGTGCTCGGGGATGTCATAGTCGCCGATGCAGAGCACCTCGAGCCGGCAGCAGGCGGCGGGGCAGGTGGTGCAGGTCACGTCTTGGGCGTTCATTCTCGACTAACGGCCCGTCCGGGAAATCGATCGCATTTCACGCGAACGGTTTCTCAAAATCAGGCGCCGGCCGCATCATCCCCAATAGCCCTCGAATGAGTTTCCTTACGCGCTCGGACTGCAGCCGCTCTCCTACGGCTTCCTTGAACTCCGTAATATCGCTACATTCGGTTGCTGGCCAGTCAGGGGAATCGTTTATCGTCGCAGGAAACGAATCGATTCCGTGGGTTACGGAAAGTATCTGCTGCGTGTAATTATCGAGGCTGGGCGCGACTATCGATAACGAAACTATGAAGCGGCCTTCTCGGGTCTTCATCTGGACTATTCCATAGAGCAAGCCTTTTGTGTTCCTCTTCAGCGCCAGGGCCTGTTCCTCCAAAACGAACTTGACCGAGTCGATCTCGGAAACCTCCGGAATTTCACCCCAAAGGCTGTCAGGAGCATGGGCGGATACGTTCATCTCGATATCCTCTTGGCTAGAGGCTAACGGCCATGGCGACCAGCGCCACCCCGCAGGATGAAAGGCGCCGCTCGCCATGGTCGTTGCCCTCACCCCGGCACTCTCCCAGAGGGAGAGGGAGATTAAGGAACGCGCCGCGCGCGACTTTCATGGTAAAGAAAAGGGGTAGCGCGCGACTCTGCCCGAGATCCGCGCCTACTCTGTTGCTCGATAGTACTTTGCCAGCTCCGTCTCCGACATGCGGGTCAGCATGTCCCGCGGGAAGGCGCTCATGAGCTCCCAGGCCAGGTTCAGCGTGGCGTCGATGCTGCGGTCCTCGGCCTCGTCCTGGGCGACGAAGCGCTTGTCGAAGTCGTCCGCAAACTTGAGGTAGCGCCGGTCGCGCTCGGACAGCTCATCGGCGCCGATGATGCTGGCGAGGTTGCGCGTCTCCAGCGCGCGGGCGTACAGGGCATAGAGCTGGGCGGCGACGTGCGGGTGGTCCTCGCGGGTGTCGTCCTTGCCGATGCCGTCCTTCATCAGCCTTGAGAGACTGGGCGAGATGTGCACGGGCGGGTAGATGCCCTGGTTGTTCAGCTCCCGCGAGAGCACGATCTGGCCCTCGGTGATGTAGCCCGTGAGGTCCGGAATCGGGTGGGTGATGTCGTCGGACGGCATGGACACCACCGGCATCATGGTGATCGACCCATGACGCTCGTGGATGCGCCCGCAGCGTTCGTAGATCTCGGCCAAGTCGGAGTAGAGATAACCCGGATAACCCTTGCGTGCCGGCACGTCGCCCTTGGCCGTGGCCACCTCGCGCAGCGCCTCGGCGTAGTAGGTCATGTCCGTCATGACCACGAGCACATGGCGGTCCAAGTCGTAGGCCAGGTACTCGGCGGCGGTCAGTGCCGTGCGCGGCAGGGTCAGACGCTCCACCGGCGGGTCGTCGGCAAGGTTCACGAACATGACCACGTTGCGCAGCACGCCGGAGCTGGCGAATTCATCGCGAAAGAACTTCGCGTCCGCGTAGGACACGCCCATGGCCGCGAAGACGATGGAGAAGCTCGTGTCCTCGTCCTTGAGCTTGGCCTGGCGCACGATCTGCGCGGCGAGCCGGTTATGGGGCAGGCCGGAGCCGGTAAAGATCGGCAGCTTCTGCCCGCGCACCAGGCTGTTCAGCCCGTCGATGGTAGAGATGCCGGTCTGGATGAACTCTCGCGGATAGGTGCGTGCGGCGGGATTGATGGCGGCGCCGCTCACGGGTCGGCGGGTGTTGGACAGCACCGGCGGCCGACCGTCCCGGGGCTCGCCCAAGCCGTTGAACTCGCGGCCTAAGATCTCGGGCGACAGCGCGATCTCCACGGGCTCGTCCAGGAAGCGCACCCAGATATCGTTCAGGTCCAAGTCGTCGGTGCCCTCGAACACCAGGATCAGCACCTCGTCGTCCGCCGCCCGAATCACCTGCCCGTCGCGGGTCTCGGCGCGGCTGTCGGTGATGCGCACGCGGTCGCCGAAGGCGATGCCGGGGGTGTGCTTGACCGAGATAAGTCCGCCGCGGGCCTCGCTGGCGGTTCGGTATTCTTTGATGCTCATGGGCGGAAGTTCCGAGTGGAAAGGAGCACGTATTGCGGGGCAGCCGGAGAGCGCTCAGCCTGGGGCTCGCGGCAGCGCGGAACGACGACGTTCCCGCGCCTTTGTCGGCCCTTGGCCCTCGGCCCGCTCTTCATCCGGTCGTCTAGTCGGTCGTCTGCTTCGCGTATTCGATGCGGATGCCCTCAAACGCCTGCTCCACCTCGCGCGCAAAGGCGCGGATGCTGTCCACCTGGTCGCTGTTGTACATGGACTTGCAGCGGCGGACCTTGGCGAGCTGCGGCATCTCGGCGAGCTCTGCGACGGGCACGCCGAGCTCGATGAGCGCCATGCCCTTGTCGTAGATCGACAGGGTCAGGTCCAGCAGCGCGAACTGCTTTTCGGGCGAGCAGAAGGTGTCCACCTCATCGAGCGCGCTTTGCTGCAGCACGCCTTCCTTCACCAGGGAGGCGCCTTCGAGCTGCCAGCGCTGGGCATCGGACAGCGCCTCCGGGCCCACCAGATTGACGATGCGCGAGAGCTCGGCGTCGCGGGCGAGCAGTGCTAGCGCCTCGGTACGGCGCTGCTCCCAGCGCCGGTCGACCTCCTCGTGCCACCACTGCGCGGCGGTATGCACGTGGGCCGAGAAGCTCGTGACCCAATCGATGCTCGGGTAGTGGCGGGCGTCGGCCAGCTCCTTCGACAGCGCCCAGAAGGTCTCGATGATGTCCTTCGTGTGGCTGGTCACGGGCTCCGAGAAGTCCCCGCCCGGCGGCGACACGGCGCCGATCAAGGTGACCGACCCCGAGCCCGCGTCGTAGGTCTCGACCCGCCCGGCGCGCTCGTAAACGGCGGCGAGCCGCGAGGACAGATAGGCCGGGTAGCCTTCCTCCACCGGCATCTGCCCGAGCCGCCCGGACACCTCGCGCAGCGCCTCCGCCCAGCGGCTGGTGGAATCCGCCAGCATGACGACGTCGTAGCCCATGTCGCGGTAGTACTCGGCGACGGTGAGGCCGACATACACCGACGCCTCGCGCGCTACCACCGGCATGTTGGAGGTGTTGGCCACCAGCAGCGTGCGCTCCATGAGCTTGCGCCCGGAGTAGGGGTCTTCGAGCTTCGGGAAGCTCTCCAGCACGTCCACCAGCTCGTTGCCGCGCTCACCGCAGCCGACATAGATGACGATGTCGGCGTTGGACCAGCGCGCGATCTGCTGCTGCACCACGGTCTTGCCGGCACCGAAGGGGCCGGGCACGGCGCCCTTGCCGCCCTTGAGCTGCGGGAAGAAGGTATCGATGACGCGCTGGCCCGTGATCAGCGGCGAGACGCCGTCGTCGCGTCTTCGATAGGGCCTTGGTCGGCGCACCGGCCAGCGGTGGTACAGGGCGAGCCGATGGCTGGTGCCCTTGGCATCGCGCACATGCGCGATGGTGGATTCGATGTCGTATTCGCCGGCCGGCGCGACCTCCTCCAACTCCCCCGCCATGCCCGGCGGCACCAGGATCTTGTGCAGCACCGTGGCGGTCTCCTGCACGGTGCCGAGCACGCTGCCGGGACCGACCTGCTGGCCGGGCTCCAGCGCGCGGTTCGGCTCGAACTCCCACTGCCGGGCGCGGTCCAGCGCCGGCACGTCGATGCCGCGCGCGATGTAGTCGCCGGACTGGAGCGCGATCTTCGACAGCGGCCGCTGCACGCCGTCGAAGATGCCGCCCATGAGCCCGGGGCCGAGCTCTACGGACAAGGGCCAGCCCAGGCCGACGGCGGGCTCGCCCGGGCGCACGCCGTCGGTGGCCTCGTAGGTCTGCACCACGGCCTGGCGGCCGGACAGCGAGATGACCTCGCCGACCAGGCCGATCTCGCCGATGCGCACCTGCTCGCCGCTGCGGATGCCGGGGAGGTCGATGGTGACGATGGGGCCGTTGATGTCGCGAACGACGCCGAGGCGGTCTTTACTCATGGTTGCCGGTAACCTGAATCGAGGGCCGAGGGCTGCACTTCAAACTTCAAACTTCAAACTTCACATTTTCGCACTTCAAACTTCAGCCGCTGAACACGCTGCCGGTCTCGAACCCATTCGGCACCAGCCGCTCCAGAATCGCCTGCTGAATGCGCAGCCTAAGCCGCGCCATGCGGCCCTCGAAGGTGTTGTCGACGCGGATACGACCGTCGTCGCTGGTGACCAGCACACCGGCCACCGCGTCGATGGGCGTCTCGGCCAGCGTCGCCTGTTTGTGCGCAGGCAGTGCGGCGCCGACGTCGCTCCAGTGCGCGTGCAGCAGCTTGGCGTCCCTGGCGTTGGCGGATACGGATAAGCTCGGGTGCTCGATGGTCTCCGCGGCGGTGGCGATGAAGCCGGTCAGCGTCTTGAGGTACGCCGGCTCGTCTTCGCAGTGCGCGCGCATGCGCTCGGCGAGCCGGTGCTCGACGTCGCGCACCAGATTCCAGCGTACCCGGTCGAGGTGGCTTTGGAGCTTCAGCTCCTCCGCCTGTACCTGCTGGCGATAGGTGCGCTCGCCGAGCGCCTTGGCGATGGCCTCCTCGCGCTGCTCGCGCAGCCGGAGCTTGTCCGCCGCGTCGCGCAGGATCTGGTCCCGGGCGCGGTTCGCGCGCTCGCGGTACTCGTTCGCCAGACGCTCGGCGCGGGCGAGGATCGCCTCTTCGAGCTCGTGTGCTTGGGTAACCATGAGTTCAGGGGCTAGGGGCTAGGGGCTAGGGGCTAGGGGCTGGGTTTCAGCAGATTGCTGGAACCGAACATGGCGGAGAGACGCTCGGCGACCTCGCTTTCGAGCTCCACCGGGCCTGCCAGCGGGGGTACCGAGACGACGACGATGCGCCCGCCTTCGCGCCGCACCCGGGCCAGGTTGGCCGCCCCGGAGCGCATGACCGCCTCATCCACGATGACGAAGGCCTTCTCGCGGGACTTGCGCAGCGCCCGGAAGACGACGTCCACCGCTTCCGCGCTTGGGTCCGGATGCGTCTCGAACCCGATGAGCCGAAACCCGTCGGCGAGGCTCGCGGCGCCGAGGAACAGCATCCGCGTTACGCTCGGCGCGTCGGCGGCGGCTGCCACCGCGGCGCGCTCGGCGGCTGGGTCTGCCATGGGGCGATGCCTCCGGTTCGGGTCGTCTCAGGCCGCGGCTCGGATTAGATCCGGTTCAGCAGCAGGATGGAGACGACCAGGCCGTAGATGGCGATACCCTCGGCGAGCCCAAGGTAAATCAAGGTGCGGCCGAGGGTTTCGGGCTTCTCGGTGATGGCGGCAAGCGACGCGGCACCGATCGGGCCCACCGCGATGCCGGCGCCGATGGTGGAGAGCGCGGTCGGGATGCCGGCACCGAGGATTGCAAGCCCCATGCCGGTGGTGATTTCGGTGACCTCAACGATCTCCATGGTCTCTTCGGCAAAGGCCTCGTTGATGCCGAGCATGAGCAGGCCGAGCTGCGCGCCGACGAACACCAGGAGCTGTGTGCCCATCGCCGGCGCGCTCCAGCGCGGCAGCCGGAGCGTCGCGGCGGGCCTAAGCTCCAGGTACAGGCCGGTGGCGATCAGACCGACAATGGCGAAGGACATCAGGGCGACAAGCCAGTACATGCTTCAGGTCTCCAAAATTCTGAACGGAGGGAATTGCCTTCTTGGGGCTAAACGGAGGTATCGCTTTCTGAGGGCTGAGGGCTGAGGGCTGAGGGCCGAGGGCTGAGGCCAAATGCCGAGGGCCAAGGAGCCGGGATCGAGGGCCGATGATCGGGGTCATCAGGATGCCTCCGCGCCGCGTTTGAGGCGTAGCGGTGCGAACTCGTGGCCATCGCCGGAGAAGTAGCGCGAGAAGCCCTCGTAGTATTGCAACCGCATCACCTGGATCGCGACGATGCCGCCCTCCAGCACCAGCACGAAGACGTTGCCGAGGATCACGGTGATGATGTGGCCGGTGGTGCCCATCATGCCCGCAAGGGTCAGCACCGCGAGCGATAGCGCCGCGTGGTTCAGGCTGAAGGCCGCGACGCGCAGAAACGACAAGGTGTTGGACACGTAGCCGATGACGGTCTCAAGCGTCTCGATGAAGACCACGAGCACCTTCTCGCTCGTCGGCGCGTCGAAATGTCGCCAGCCGTAGGCGGCGAGTGCCGCGAGGCTCCCCAGCACCACCAGCGTCGGCGAGGTGCCGAAGCTGCCCTGCTGCGCGACGTTCAGCCCGCCCGCGACCAGCGCCAAATAAAAGGCCAGATTGACCAGGCCGTGGTGGCCGAACCAGGCGCCGGCGATGTTGCGCACGGCGAAGCGGTTGTAGGTCGCGAGCAGGCAGGCGACGACGATGAACGCCACGCCGTAGCCGAGCGCGATCTGGAGCATCAGGATCGGATGGTGGATCGGGCTCTTCCACAGTGCCGGCAGGATCTCCTCGTAGCCGAAGATGCTGCCGTACAGGAAGCCGAAGACGATCGACGCTGCGCCCGCCATGACGCCGAACAGCCAGAAGCGCCCGAGCTTGGCGCGGAAGGTCCAGGCGAGCCCGGCGATGACGGCACCCTGGCCGACGTCGCCGAACATGGAGCCGAACATGAGCAGGAACGTGAACGCGAACAGCGGCGTCGGGTCCACCTCGCCGTACTGCGGGATGCCGTACTGCTTCACCAGCATCGCAAAGGGCGCGAGCCAGCGGTTCTTGACCGCCACCGTCGGCACCAGATGGCGCTCGTCCGGGCGCGGCTCGCGCGCCTCCAGGTGGAACGGCATGACCAGCGTCTCCTCGAGCCGCTGTTCCAGACCAGCCACCGCCGCCGCCGGCACCCAGCCCGCCAGCACCGCGAGCTGGCCCAGGCTGCGGATCGACGGGTCCAGGGTCACGAAGGGCTCCGCGAGCAGCAGCGTGCGGCGCGCATCGACGAGCATCTCGCGGTTGGACTGCTCCCACTGCGCGATCTCGGTTTGCAGCGCCTCGCGCTGGCCGGCGATCTCGGCGCGCCGGGTCGCGAGCTCCTCTTGCTTCTGCGCCGGGTCGGTGTCGGCCAGGCCGCGCGGGATCGGCAGCGCCTGGAAGCCGGCCGACGTGAGCACGGAGTCGAGCTGTGCCTCCCCTTCGCCGCGCGGGCCGACGATGATGACGTGGGCGCTGTCGGCGCGCTCCAGGTACTTAAACAGTAAATGGCCAGCGAGCTGCACGGCGCCCTGCAGGCGGCTTACGTTCTCGCGCGGCACGACGCCGACGTAGAAGTCCAGAAAGCGCGTCTTCGTGCGCAGCTTGCCGAGGTCGATCTTGAGGTTGGCGAAGTTCTCCAGCGCCGTCTGCTGATCGCGCAGGAAGCGCTCTTCTTCATCCAGCCGGTGGAAGGCCTCCTCGAACCGCGACGCCTCTTCCCAGCGCTCGCGCAGCAGCAGGCTGACGGCGATCAGCTCGTCGGGGTGCACGACGTGGAGCTGGCGGATGGGCGGTGCCGCCGGCACCGGCACGAGCTTGGCGATCTTGTCGAGCCGCGAGGCGGCCTGGCGGTAGCGCTCCCGGTAGTCGCGTCCCGGTGCCTCAGCGAGGACGCTGGCTTCGGGCAGGCGGTGGTCCGGGTGGAAGCTCTCGGTCTCGGCGAGGGTCAGCGACGCCTGCGGCAGGTCGTCGGTCATCACCAACAGCCGCACGTGCTGCATCGGCAGCGGCACCAGCGTGGCGATGAGCTCCAGCGTGCGGGTGGCCACTCTGTCGGCGTTGATCGGGATCGGGGGCATCGGGTCTTGCAGTAGTTGAGGTACAGGCGCGGTGCGGGCGCGTCAGGCGGCGGCGCGGGCGTCGACCGGGCAGTCCGGGTCGGCGAGGTCGATGGCGATCTCGACCACCTGCTGCGGCAGGCCGAGCAGGCGCCCCTGCACCAGCGCGTAGAGCAGCAAGAGATCATGCTCGCGCAGCACCAGGTAGGCCAGCGCCCGGCTCACGGCGGACCGGCTGCCGGCGAGCGCGCGGCGGCACTCCGCCACCAGATAGGCCTCCGCGCGGTGCTGCGCGTCGATGAGGTTCCGGCTGCCGGCCAGGATGCGGTCCAGCGGCGCCGGCAGCGCCTCGATCACCTGCTCAAAGCTGTCGATGTTCGCGAGCGCCAGCAGCCGGTCGCGGTGCAGAAGCCGCTTCGAGGGCACCAGTTGGTAGAAGGTCTCGCTCGGTGAGAGCCGAAACGAGAAGCGAAAGCGCAACAGCCACATCAGGTTGGTGCGGTCCAGGATGGCGCCGACGAGCTGCTGCACGGCCTGGGCCTCCTCGCCGCGCAGCAGCTCTGCGCTGCGTGCCAGCTCCGCGAAGTAGCGCTGGTCCACCGCGGCCTCCAGCACGAAGGGGTCACGGCGCTGCTCGTAGGACTCCCGCGCCTGCCGGGCGATGATGCGCAGCGGCCCGCGCTCCAGCGCGCGCAGCAGCTCCAGCACGTTCTCGGCGCGGTAGAGCTCCTGATGCGGCAGGCGCACGCGCGGCGGCAGGTCGAACAGGTTCGCCCGGATCTCGTCCTGATCCAGCTCATAGAGCTTGCCGCGGATCAGCGTCTTCAGATTGAACAGCGCGTATTTACGCACCCAGGTCAGCAGGAGGTTGCGCTCGGCGGCGTGCATGGGCCGGATGAGCACGGCGAGGTCCGCAAGCAAGCGGTGGATCAGTGCCTGCTCCACGGCGCGGGCCTTGGTGCGGGCGTCGAGCTGTTCCTCGAGCAGTGGCTGCACACCGAAGCGCTCGGCCAGCTCGGGTAGCGACAGCCCGGCGACCTGGCGCAACGCGTCCGGATCAAAGAGCCGCGTCGCCATCGCGGTGACGCGGGTATTGAGATAGGCCTGGCTGCTGGTGCTCATGCGCGGCGGCTCGGCGCGTGCTCTGCGCGGCGGTGCGGCCGGGGCGCGGCTCTGGCGCGGGCGTGCATTCAGCGGGCCGGGTCGATCAGGAGCTCAAAGGCGGTGTCGAGGGCGTCCTGCTCGCGGACCTCGGCGACGTTGCGGAGCTGCACGTGCCGCTCGTCGTAGCGGCGCTTGAGCTCGGCGATGGTCTGATCGGCGCGGTCCGCGGCCTTGCGGATGAAGCTCCGGTGCAGGTCCGGGATGCGCGTCGTGAAGCGCTGGTCCTCGGCACGCGCGTCGGCGACGGCCGCCTGGATGATGCGCTCGCGCTCCTGCTCCGCCGTGTGCGCGATGCTTTCGGCGCGCATCTCGGCGTCGAGCAGACGTTGCAGGATGTCGTCCATCAGGGGCTCCGGCGGTGTGCGGGCTTGAGGCGGGCGGCGGCAGCGGCAGCGCCGCCGGCTACCAAGGCGCGCAGAGTAGCCAATGCGGGCCGTCTCTGGCCAGTGTCGCGGCATGCGCGCTTGTCGTGGATCAGTCGCCGCCGAGGCGCGGATGCGGGCGCTCGGCGTGCCGTCGCTGCCTCCGGTCCGTCGACGCCGCGCACGTTGACGCGGGTCATGCGCCGGCGCGCGTCCGTCGGGGAGCCTGGGCGCCGGGGTCCGCGGCCTGCGCTCGGCGCCACCGGGGTTGCCGCTGTCCCAGGTTGAGATTATGAGTTTGTACTAATATTCCAATCAGAGGGGACAAGGTGCCCAGCATGCCACAACCAAGCCCGATCCATTCCACCGCCAGCCCGCGCAGCCAGGGCCGGGCGGCACTGCGCCTTGCGGGCGCGTTGTTGCTGCTGGCGGCGCTCCCGGTCGCGGCGGACCTGCCCGCGACTGCCGCGAAGATGAAGCAGAGCGTTGTCGCCATCGGTACCTATATGGCCATTCGCGCCACCCAGCAGCAGCCGCGCGGCACGGGCTTCGTCGTGGCGCCGAACCACGTCATCACCAATGCCCACGTGGTGCCCGCCAAGCTCGACGCAGACCGTCGCGAAACCATTGCCGTCTACCGCCCCGCCGCCGGCAATCGCACCGAAATGCGCCCCGCGAAGCTCATCGCCCGGGACGCCGAGCACGACCTGGCGCTGCTGCGCTTCGAGGGCGCCGCGCTGCCGGCCGTCGCGCTCGGGCGCACGGCCGACATCCGCGAGGGGCAGTGGGCGGCGTTTACCGGCTATCCGCTCGTGAACGCGCTCGGGCTGTATTCGGCCACGCACCGCGCGACGGTGGCGGCCATCGCGCCGGTGGCGTCCCCCGTGGGCTCCGGCAGGGAGCTGACGCCGGAGATGATCAAGCGCCTGTCGGCACCCTTTTCCGTGCTGCAGCTCGACGCGGTGGCCTATCCCGGCAACAGCGGCAGCCCGCTGTTCGATGTCGAGACGGGGCGCGTCATCGGGGTCATCAACAGCGTCTACGTGAAGCGCACGCGCGAGTCCGCCATCAAGGAGCCGTCCGGCATCAGCTATGCAATCCCCGTCGATCATGTGCGCAACCTGATGACGAAGGCCGGGCTACGCTGAGCAGGGCCGGCGCGGCACAACGAGAACAACATAAGCACAGAGGGGGCGCACATGGCCGAGCGTCATGGGGCCATCGATAGTCAAGCCGTGGACGCGGCCTTCAACCGGGTGCTCGACGCCGAGGCCGAGGCGCGGGCCGCCATCGCCGACTGCCGGGAGCGCGCGCGCGCTCAGGTCGCCGCCGCCGGGCGCGCCGCCCGCGCCATCGCCAGCCGGGCCGAGCGGCGTATTCAGGCCGCGAACCACATCGCCGACCGCGGCATCGAGCGCGGCTTGGCCGAGCTTGCCGCGGCGGCCGCGAGCGCCCCGCCCGCCGCCGGCCCTGATACGGCCACCGTGGCGCGGCTCACCGCGCGGCTCGCGGCGGAGCTGACCGGCGGCGGCGACGCGGAGCCAAGCCCGTGAGCGCGGTCTGCCGCGGCTTCGCACTGGCGCAGGCGCGCATCCAGGCGCGCTACGCGGCCCTGGCGGCGGAGACTGACTGGCGGCGCCTGAGCGGCGTCCGCGCGCTCGGTGCCTGGCTGGAGGATGCCCGCGTCGGCCCGCTGCGGGACTGGGTCAAGGGCTTCTCGGCCGCGAGCACGGCGCACGACATCGAGGCCGGGGTGCGCGGGCTGCTGGGCGAGGAGATCGACGCCGTCCGCGGCTTCGTGCCGCCGCCCTGGCAGGGCGCCGTCGCCTGGACCGGCTGGGCGGCGCTGCTGCCGCTGTTCGAGCAGCAGCGCGCCGGCCACGCGCTGCCGCACTGGGCGGTGCTGCTGCCGGCGGTGGCGGCGCTGCTCGACGACGACGGCGCCTGGCAGACGCGGCCGTTGAACGTGGCGGGCATCGCGCCGCTGCTCGATGCGCAGTCCCCGGACCCGGTTGCCGAGGTCTGGCTCGCCGGTTGGCGCGAGCGCTGGCCCGACGCGCCGGCCGCGGTGCGGGCGGACCTGGAAGGGCTCGTCGCGCTGTTCGGCAAGCACCTGGACGCCTTTCGGCGCGCCAGCCCGCCCGCGGCCTGGACGCTGCGCCAGCAACTGCGCGAGCGGCTGCGGTTCCGGTTCCATGGGCTGGGGTTGTCGCCTGCGGCGCCGTTCGTGTACCTCGCGCTCGTTGCGCTCGACCTGGAGCGGCTGCGCCGCGCGCTGCTGGATCGGGCGCTGTTCGCGGCGACCCCGGCCGATGCCGCGGGTCTTGGCACGGTGGAGGCGGCCTGATGTTCCGACCGCTCGCCACCCGCTGGTTCGAGGTGCTGTGCCCGCGCACGGAATCCGTGCGCACGCTGGCGGAGCTTGCGCGCACCGGCGCCGTGGAGCTGGAGCTGCGCCGCCCGGACGCTGCCGACGAACCGCTCAGGGACATCGCCGCGGGGCTCGCGGAGTATCAGCGCCTGTTGCCGCGCTACCAGCGCTACTGGCAGCGCGGGCGGCTGCGGCGTGGGCCGCTCGGCAGCGCGCCGACGCAGGTCATGCAGCGGGCGCTCGGTCGCATTGAGGCCTGGCGGTGCGAGGCGGACCCACTCATCGACCAGCTCCAGGCCGTCGAGGAAGAGCTGACCGGCCTTAAGTGGCTGGAGCAGATCATCGGCAAGCTGCGCGGCAGCATGCTGGATTTCTCGCGCATCACCGCGTCCGGCCCGCTGCTGGGCACCTTCTGCGCCATCCTGCCTGGCGGCACCGTGCTGGACCTGCCGGCGCCGGCGCTGGCCCGCTCCGTGCCCTGGGACGCGGAGGACTGCTGGATGATCCTGGCCCCCGCGGAGCGTCTGGAGGCGGCCAAGGCGCGGGTCAAGGCGCAGCAGGGGCGCATCGTCGTGCGCCCGGGCTGGCTGCGCGGCGACGCCGTGACGGCGCACGCGCGCATCCGCGCCCGGCGCAGCTTCCTGTCGCGGCGTGCCGTGCACCTGACCGCGGAGCTCGACAGCCTGTTCGACGAGTACGCCCTTGATGCGAGCCTGGGCGAGGTGCTGTGGCTCGACTGGTTCAGCCGGCGGGTCGGCGGTCTCGAGTGTGCCGGCGAGCACCTGTCCTGGATCACGGGTTGGACCGATGACCTCGAGGGCACCGCGCTGACGGCAGCGCTGGAGCGCGCCGGCACCCGCGCGCTGCTGCGCTTCGCCCCGCCGCCGCCGGGCGCCCGCCCGCCGCTGGTGCTGCGCAACCCGCCCTGGATCAGGCCCTTCGAGCTGTTCGCGCGGGCGCTCGGCGTGCCGGGCGGCGATGAGGCGGACCCGTCGCCGCTGCTCGCCGTCGTCGTGCCGCTGCTGTTCGGCTATATGTTCGGCGACGTGGGGCAGGGGCTGGTGCTGGTGGCCGTCGGCGTTTGGCTCATGCGCCGCTTCGACGCCGCACGGCTGCTGGTGCTGTGCGGGGCGTCGGCAACGCTGTTCGGCTTCTTGTTTGGCAGCGTGTTCGGCGTCGAGCACTTGATCCCGGCGCTCTGGCTGCATCCGCTGGAGGAGCCGCTCACGGTGCTCGCGGTGCCCCTCGGCTTCGCCGTACTGTTGTTGTCGCTGGGGCAATTGCTCGCCGGTTTCGGCGCCCGCGGCGCGGGCCGGCTGCGGCATTGGGTGGAGGTGGATGCGGGGCTCCTGGTGCTGTACCTCGGGCTGGTGCTGATGCTCGCCCTGCCCGGGGTGGGCGGCGGCTGGTTGGCGCTACTCGGGCTTGGCTGGTACGTGATCGGGAGCTGGGCGCGGGCGCAGCGGCTACTGGGGATGCTGGCGGCGCTTGGGCACCTCGCCGAGAACGGGTTGCAGCTCCTCACCAACACGCTGTCGTTCGCGCGGGTCGGTGCCTTTGCGCTGGCCCATGCCGCGCTGTCCTCCGCCATCGTGACCATGGCGGTTGCCGCCCCCGGCTGGGCGGCGCCGATCATCCTCATCGCCGGCAACGTCCTGATCATTTTGCTGGAGGGGCTCGTCGTGTCGATCCAGACCACGCGGCTGGTGCTGTTTGAGCTCTTCAACCGCTTTCTTCGCGGCACCGGCCGGGTGTTCAGCCCGCTGCCGGCGCCCCCCGCAGTCGTCACCGGAGGTCCCTCATGACCAAGTCCGTCTTCGTCGCCGCATCGCTGTTCCTGTCCGCCGTGTTGGTGGCGGCGCTCGCGAGCCTGCTGATGTGGCAGCCCTTGGCCTTCGCCGAGACCGATGTCGTGGCCATCACGGAGCGCATCATCGACCCGGGCGTGCAGCGTTGGGGCTTCGTGACGGCGGCGGCGGCCACCGCCATCGGGTCCCTGGGTGCGGCCTACGCGGTGGCCACCATCGGCGCGGCGGCGGTGGGCGCGCTCACCGAAAAGCCGGAGCTGTTCGGCCGCGTCGTGATCCTGGTGGGCCTCGCCGAGGGCATCGCGATCTACGGCCTCATCGTCTCGGTGCTGATCCTGAACAGGCTCTAGCGCCATGGCCGGGCGCTGCGTCTTCATCGGTGATGCGGTGAGCGCCGCCGGCTGGCGGCTCGCGGGTGCGGATTGTCACACGCCGGCCGCGGCGGACACGCCGGCGCTGGTCAAGCGCCTGCGCGCCGATGCCGACGTGGCGCTCGTGGTCATTACCGCGGCGCAGGCCGCGGCGCTGCCGGCGGCGCAGCGGGACACGGCTATTGCCGAGCAGCGCCCGCCGATGCTGGTGGTCGCGGACATCCTCGGGCACGTGGTGCCGCCGGACCGCATGGCGGCGCTGAAACGTCAGCTTGGGTTGGCGGAATGAATACCGAAGAACGCGAGCGCGCGCTGCTCAAGCTGGTGCAGGACGAGCGCGACAAGGCCTGCAACCAACTGCTGGCGGAGGCCGCCGAGCGCGCGGCGGCCATCACGCACGAGGCCCACCGGCGCGAGCGCGCGCTGCTGCACCGGCGCGTCGTCGCCGAGCGCAGCCGCGCGGAGGGCCTGTTGCGGGCCGCCGCGGCGGAGCGGGCGACGGCCGAGCGTCGCCTTGGCGAGGCCGCGGACGCGGCGCTGCTCGCCGCCGCGTGGCCCCGGCTGCGCGAGCAGCTCGGCGAGCGCTGGGCCGTCGCCGCGAGCCGCCGGCAATGGGTGGAGACGACGCTGGAGCAGGCGCTGCGCCGGCTGCCGCGGGCGCGCTGGACCATTCGCCACGCCGCCGGCTGGCCGGAGGAGGAGCGCGCCGCGGCCCTCGCGCGCCTCGGCGATGCCGGGCTGCCGGAGCCCGCGCTGCGCGCCGACGGCGACATCGCGGCGGGGCTGGTCGTCGCCGCCGGCGGCGCGGTGCTGGACATGAGCGTCGCCGGTCTACTGCAGGACCGTGCGCGCATTGAGGCGCGGCTCTTGGCACTGGCCGCCCGCGCCGCCGACAACACCCAAGCGGAGGAGCGCGCATGAACGCCCGCGCCACGACCACCTGGATCAGCGGCCCTGTGCTGCGCGCCGCCTCCACCGGCGCCTTCCTGCTGCGCGAGGCCGTCGTCGTCGGCGACGCACGCCTGCTCGGCGAGGTCATCCGCGTGTCCCGCGAGGAGATTACGGTGCAGGTCTATGAGGACACCTCGGGCCTGCGCCCGGGCGACCCGGTGGAGGGCAGCGGGCGCTTGCTGTCGATCCGGCTCGGCCCTGGCATCCTGGGGCGGATCTTCGACGGCCTGCTGCGGCCCATCGGCGTGGAGGACAGCAGCGTGGACGCCGCCCGGGTGCGGCCCGGCATGCGCGAGGCGCCGCCCGGCAGCTTCCGCTTCACGCCGCGGCTCGCCGTGGGCGATCGCGTGGCACCCGGGGCGATCGTCGGCGATGTCGGGCCGGACGCGGCCGAGACCCCGGCGGCAGGCCTGCGCCAGCGCTGCCTGGTGCCGCCCGATGCCGCGCCCGGCGAGGTCGTCGAGCTGGCCGACGCCGGCTGCGTTGCCGAGGACGCCGCCATCTGCACCGTGCGCACCGACGACGGCGGCGAGTACGACATTGCGCTGTCGCATCGCTGGCCCGTGCGGCTGCCGCGGCCGGTGGCGAAGCGGCTGCCGGCCGATGAGCCCATGCTCACGGGCCAGCGCATCCTGGACTGCCTGTTCCCCATCGCCCGCGGCGGCACGGCGGCCATCCCGGGCGGCTTCGGCACCGGCAAGACGGTGTTGCTGGAGACCATCGCCAAGTGGTGCGACGCCGACGTCATCGTCTACGTCGGCTGCGGCGAGCGAGGCAACGAGCTGGCGGGGCTCTTGGCGGAGTTCTTGGAGCTGGAAGACCCGCGCACCGGCCGGCCGCTGCTGGAGCGCACCGTCGTCATCGCCAACACGTCCAACATGCCCGTCGCCGCCCGCGAGGCCAGCATCTACACCGGCATCACGGTGGCCGAGTACTTCCGCGACCAGGGGCTCGATGTCGCGCTCATGGCGGACTCCACCAGCCGCTGGGCGGAGGCGCTGCGCGAGGTGTCCGGGCGCCTCGGCGAGCTGCCTGGCGAGGGCGGCTATCCGGCCTATTTGTCCTCGCGGCTGGCGGACTTCTACGAGCGCGCGGCGCGGGTGGAGACGCTTGCCGGGGCGCCGGGCTCGGTCAGCGTCATGGGCGCCGTGAGCCCGCCTTCGGGTGACTTCTCGGAGCCCGTCACCAACCACACGCGACGCTACGTCGGCTGCTTGTGGGCGCTCGACGTGCGCCGCGCGCAGGCGCGCTTCTATCCGGCCATCCATCCGCTCACGTCTTACAGCGACAGCGCCCGGGGCCTCGCGCGTTGGTGGCACACCGAGGGCTGCACGCGCTGGGAGGCGCTGCGCCGGCGCTTCCTGACCCTGCTGGAGGACGAGGCGCGCCTGGAGCGCATGGCCCGCATCATCGGCCGCGATGCGATGCCGCCGCGTCAGCGCCTGACGCTGGTGTCGGCGCAGCTCATCAACCAGGCCTTCCTGCGCCAGTCCGCCTTTTCGGACATCGACCGCTACGCCACGCCGCAGCGCCAGGCGGTGATGATGCGCCTCATCGGCAGCTTCATCGACGCCGGTGAGGCGTTGCTCGCCGATGGCGTCGCGCCGGAGCGGCTCGCCGAGGCGCCCGTGTTCCGCGCGCTGATGCGCATGGGCGAGGAGATCCCGGAGGGCGACTGGGAGCGCTTCTCGGAGCTGGATCGCGAGCTGAGCGAAACGGTGCGTTTGATTGGGGAAGGAGCTAGGAGCTAGGAGCGAGGGGCTAGGGGCTAGGGGCTAGGGAGGCGTCGCCGCAGACCGACAACTCATGCGCATGGCTATCGAAATCGACATCGAACCGAGTGGCGACCGATCCCGATTTCGATCCCGACGCACCTGGCCAGTTCGACGCCCCTTCCAAACTTGACGCATCTGCAAGCATTTGGCGCCGTCAAGCAATCTAGGAGCTAGGCCGAGTGCTGGGATGGTTCCTCGGTCCTCGGCCCTCGGCCCTCGGCCCTCTAAGTAGCCATCTCCGCCATTTTGGTCTAGGCTTCCTGCCAAATGACAGTCGGAGCAGCCAGAATGCACATCGCCGAGCTTGCTTGCCCTGCCTACGAGGCGAACCGGACCACCGATGACCTCCTCGGCGGCGCCGCCGTGCTTGCCCGCGTGCCGCGTTCCGAGCTCGAGTGGGTCGACCTGATCCGCCGCGGTCTGCCCGCGCCGGCCCTGGACGCCCTGGCCCGCAATGCAGGTCTCGCCAAGGCCGACATTGCCGCCGCCGTCGGCATCCCGGAGCGCACGCTCGCCCGGCGCAAGCAGGAGGGCCGGCTGCACGCGGAGGAGTCCTCGCGGCTCGTGCGCCTCGCCCGCGTCATCGCCCGTGCCGAGCAGGTCTTTGAGGAGCCCGCCGCCGCCATAGACTGGCTCAAGTCCGCCAACGCGGCCCTGGGCGGCGCCACCCCCTTGAGCCTGCTCGACACCGACATCGGCGCCGAGGGCGTCATGGACACGCTGGGGCGAATCGAGCACGGCGTGTTTGCTTAGCAGCACCGGCAAGGCGGGCAGCGCCGTTTGGCGCAGTCCGCTCCTGCCGCTGCGGAACCTCGGCGCGAGATAGACAATGCCCCGCACCTGGCGCCTCACCACCGCCCGCTTCGCCTGCACCGCCTTCACCGGCGACGGCGCCCGCCGATGGGGCGGTCGCTGGAACCCCAAGGGGCGGGCCGTCGTCTACACCGCCGGCAATCTATCGCTGGCCATGCTGGAGATGCTGGTGCAGGACCAGCCGCTGCGCGCCCGCTATGTCGCTATCCCCGCCGAAATCCCGGCCGACCTCGCCATCCGGCACATCCGCGCCGACGAGCTGCCGGCCGACTGGCGCGAGCCCACCGGCCGCGACCGCCTCCGCCATATCGGCGCCGACTGGCTCGCCCGGCGAGAGACCGCCGTGCTCGCCGTGCCGAGCACCGTCATTCCCAGCGAGACCAACTATCTGCTGAATCCGGCGCAGGCGGACTTCGAGCGCATCGGCATCGGCGAGCCCGAGCCGCTGGTGACGGACCTGCGGCTGCTGGGGCGTGGCGGCGCGGCTGAGCGGTGCGAGGGCAGAGGGCCGAGGGCCGAGGGCCAAGGGAGCCCCGCCTCGGCCCTTGGCCCTTGGCCCTTGTTTCCATGCCCCGACGAGCGGGCTGCGCAAGAAGAGGCGCCGCGCCCTGATCGGTCTGAGGCTCTGCCTCACTAGCCCCTAGCCCCTAGCCCCTAGCCCCTCCCATGCGCGTCGTCCTGGTCCACGGCATCTTCGACACCGGCAGCAAGTTCAAGGTCTTGCAGCCGTACCTGGAGTCGCGCGGGCACCAGTGCCTGGCGCCGTCGCTGACCCCGAACGATGGCCGGGACGGGCTGCCGGCGCTGGCCGAGCAGCTTAAAGGCAAGATCGACGCGGCCTTCGGTGCCGACGCGCCCTTCGCGCTCGTGGGCTTCAGCATGGGCGGGCTGGTGTCGCGCTGGTACCTTCAGGAGCTGGGCGGCCATGCGCGGGTGGACCGCTTTGTGGCCATCTCCGCGCCGATGCAGGGCACGCTCTGGGCCTATGGCTATCCGGGCGTGGGCGCGAAGCAGATGCGCCCCGGCAGCGATTTCCTCGCACGGCTCGGCACGACGGTGGACCGGCTGGCCCACCTGGAGCTCTTCGCCTACTGGACGCCGTATGATGCCGTGATCGTGCCCCAGGCGAGCGCGGACTGGGACCTTGCGGACAGCCGACGCATCCCGGCGCTGTGCCATCCGTGCATGCTCTGGCACGAGGACCTGCTGGCCGAGTTGGCGGCGGCGCTCGCGAGCGCTTGAATTGATGCAGCACCGGTAAGCGGGCCGCAGCGTTCCTTGAGATCGGTCTGGGCACGGCCGATAATGCGGCGCCCATGCGTCGGCGCTCGCCGTCGGCCGAGAACACAACTAGCACCGCCGCCACCCGCCCATGAAGCTCGGAATTCCAAAAGAGTCTGTCGCCGGCGAGACCCGCGTCGCCACCACGCCGGAGGTGGCGCAAAAGCTCATCAAGCACGGCTTCGAGGTGCTGCTTGAGCAGGGTGCCGGCGTTGCCGCGCACTACACCGACGACGCCTACGCGGCCGTTGGTGTCCAGCTCGTCGAGCGCGCCGCCTGCTTCGACGCCGATATCCTGCTCAAGGTACGACGGCCGTCCGACGACGAGGCGGCGGCCGTGCGCTCGGGTGCCGTCTACATCAGCCTGATCGAGAGCTGCGGCGACGATGCGTTGCTCGGGCGCATGGCCGAGAACGGCGTCACCGTGCTCGGCATGGAGCGCATGCCGCGCATCTCCCGCGCCCAGTCCATGGACGCGTTGTCCTCGCAGAGCAACATCGCGGGCTACCGCGCCGTCATCGAGGCGGCGGCCTGCTACGGGCGCTTCTTCCCGATGATGATGACCTCCGCCGGCTCCGCGAAGCCGTCGCGGCTGGTGGTGCTCGGCGTCGGCGTCGCGGGGCTCCAGGCCATCGCGACGGCCCGCCGGCTGGGGGCCGACGTCTACGCCTACGACGTGCGCCCGGAAACCAAGGAGCAGATCCAGTCCTTGGGCGCCAAGCCCATCGAGCTTGATCTCGGCGAGAGCGGTGCGGGCGAGGGCGGGTATGCGAAGGAGCTCTCCGACGAGGCCAAGGCGAAGCAGCAGCAGCTCCTGGCGGACGAGCTGGCGAAGGCGCACATCATCATCACGACGGCGCTGATCCCCTGCCGGCCGGCCCCGGAGCTGGTTACCGAGGCGGTGGTGCAGCGCATGCGCGCGGGCTCGGTCATCGTCGATTTGGCCGCCGCGCAGGGCGGCAACTGCAAGCTGACCGAGCCGGATCAGGTCATCGTGCGCCACGGCGTGACCATCGTCGGCCATACCAACTACCCGGCCATGGTGCCGGCGGACGCGAGTGCCTTCTATGCGAAGAATCTTGCCAACCTGCTGGAGATCATGGTGGACAAGACCGACGCCGGGCTGGCACTTAAGGATCTGACGCAGGACGAGATCACCAAGGCGATGATTCTGGGAGGCTGACCCATGCAGAATCAGTACACGGCGGTGGTCAAGCACACCGGCGAATGGTGGTTCGGCTGGATCGCCGAGGTGCCCGGCGTCAACTGCCAGGAGCACACCCGCGAGGATCTGCTGGAAACTTTGGCCATCACTCTGCGCGAGGCGCTCGAATTCAACCGGCAGGATGCGCTGCGCGATGCCGGCTCCGATTTCACCGAGGAACGCATTGCGATATGAAGCGCGCGCAGTTGCTGAAGCACCTGCGCGCGAACGGGTGCGAGCTGCTGCGGGAAGGGGCGAAGCATTCCTGGTGGTGGCATCCGATCAGCCGCCGTCGGACGGCTGTCCCGCGGCACCGCGAGGTCGATAACCAGCTTGCAGACAAGATCTGCAAGGATCTCGGCATCGACACAGACGGTTGATCCAGGGCGCAGCAAGCCTTCACGCGGTCGCGTGAGCCGATCACCGATTCCACCCTGCATGCGTCAGCAACGCCGACCATCGACGGGAAGAACAACCTTACTGGAGCCAACCGGATGTCCGAATCCCTCACTGCCCTCTACGTTTTCGTCCTCGCCTGCTTCATCGGCTATTACGTCGTCTGGGGTGTGACCCCATCGCTGCATACGCCGCTGGTGGCGCTGACCAATGCCATTTCCGGCATCGTGCTCGTGGGGGCGTTGCTCGTGACCGGGCTGGACGAGGCGGGCTGGTTTGCCTCGGGCTTGGGCTTTATCGCCGTGCTGCTCGCCAGCATCAACGTCTTCGGCGGTTTTCTGGTGACGCACCGGATGCTGTCGATGTTCAAGAAAAAGAACAAGTAAGGGGGGCGCGGCAATGGAGCTCACACTCAACCAGCAGGGCATCGCCTATCTCATCTCGGCGGTGCTGTTCATCTTTGCGCTCAAGGGTCTGACCCACCCGGCCACCGCGCGGCGCGGCAACATGCTCGGCATGCTCGGCATGGCCATTGCGCTCGGTGCCACCCTGCTCGGGTCGCAGGTGCAGGACTATGGGCTGATTCTCGTCGCGGGCACCCTTGGCGCCGTCATCGGCATCGTGATTGCGTTGCGCATCCAGATGACGGCGATGCCGCAACTGGTGGCGGCGCTGCACAGCTTCGTCGGCATGGCGGCGGTGCTGGTGGCCATCGGCACCTTCGTCAACCGCGCCCAGGCCGGCACGCTGAATTCGGTGCTGATGGGCGAGCTCTCCGCCGGCATTGTCATCGGCGCCATCACCTTCACTGGCTCGGTGATCGCATTCGCGAAGCTGCAGGGCATCATGTCCGGTGCGCCCATCAAGTTCGAAGGCCAGCACCTGCTGAATGCCTTCATGGGCGTCGTGACGGTGCTGCTGGCGGTGGAGTTCGCGCTCACCGGCGATATCTGGTCGCTGCTGTTGATGACGCTGTTCGCCTTTGCGCTCGGCGGCACGCTCATTATCCCCATCGGCGGGGCGGACATGCCGGTGATCATCTCGATGCTGAACAGCTATTCCGGCTGGGCAGCGGCGGCGACCGGCTTCACGCTGCACAATGATCTGCTCATCATCGTCGGCGCACTGGTGGGCTTCTCGGGTGCCATCCTGAGCTTCATCATGTGCCGCGCCATGAATCGCAGCATCATCAACGTGATATTCGGCGGCTTCGGCACCGACAGCGGCAGCGGCGACAGCGTCGGCGCCGTGGCGGCGGAGAAGGGCGTGAAGTCGGCCTCCGTTGAGGACGCGGTCTATTGGATGGAGGATGCGAGCAGGGTCATCATCGTGCCCGGCTACGGCATGGCGGTGGCACAGGCGCAGCACGCGCTGAAGGAGATGATGGAGCTGTTGCAGGCCCGCGGTGTCGATGTCAAGTTCGCGATCCACCCCGTCGCCG
Source organism: Thiohalocapsa sp. ML1 (assembly GCF_001469165.1). Lineage (GTDB taxonomy): Bacteria > Pseudomonadota > Gammaproteobacteria > Chromatiales > Chromatiaceae > Thiohalocapsa. The sequence continues at coordinate 59,089 of NZ_JABX01000037.1, forward strand.
GGCGCATGCCCGGGCACATGAACGTGCTGCTGGCGGAGGCCGACATCCCCTACGACCAAGTGCTGGAGATGGACGAGGTCAATCCGCAGTTCCAGGGCGCCGACGTGGCGCTGGTGGTGGGCGCCAACGACGTCGTGAACCCCGCCGCCAAGGAGGACCCGTCGAGCCCCATCTACGGCATGCCCATCCTGGAGGCGGGCCGGGCGAACCAGGTGTATTTCCTCAAGCGCTCCATGCGCCCCGGCTACTCGGGCGTCGACAACCTGCTCTTCTATCGGGACAACACCTCGCTGATCTTCGGCGACGCCAAGGACACCATCGAGGGCATGGCCACGGCGCTGAAGGGCGGCGGTCACTGAGTTGCTGCTGCGTCAGCGCAACACCAGGGGGCCGAAACCCGGCGGCGGCCTTCGATGGCGCGTCGCCTGTTCGTAGGCGAACGCGAAGCGGAACAGCCGGCCCTCATCGAAGGGGCGCCCGAGCAACTGTAGCCCGAGCGGCAGCCCCGTCGCCGTGAAGCCCATGGGCACGGTGATGGCGGGCTGGCCCGTATGCGGTGCGACGATCGGGCTGTTGTTGCCGTGTGGGCTCTCGTCGTCGCCGACGAGCCGGGGCGGGTTGCTCCAGCTCGGGTAGAGCAGGGCATCCACACCAGCGGCATCCATGGCCGCGAGCACGGCCGCCAACAATGCCCGGCGACGCGGGTCGCCCGCGACCTCGACGCAGGGCGGCTCCTGCGCGGCCGGGTCGCCGTCGGCGGACAGCGCCCAGTCCATGGCTTGCTGATGGCGCGGCAGAAAGAGGCCGGCGGCGACGATCTCATCGAGCGACTTCGCGGGCGCGTCCGGGCCGAGGGTCGCCAGGTACGGCGCGAGGTCGTGCCGAAAACGGCTGCAAAAGCCGGTCGCCGCGGTGAGCTTGCCGAACTGCGGAATCTCGATGGGATCCACGATAGTCGCGCCGGCGCGCTCAAGGTCCGCAATGGCCCGCGCATAGACCGCCATCACCTCCGGGTCCGCCGTATCCGTGTCCACTGCTGCCCGCAGCATGCCCAGGCGCGCCCCGGCGAGGGCGTCCGCCGTCAGATTCAGCAACGGACCCACGGGCGGGTGTGTGCGGGCGGCCTCGGTGAGCGAATCAGCCGGGTCGTAACCCGCCACCACGGAATAGACCAGGGCCGTGTCCGCCACCGTGCGCAGCATCGGCCCGCCGACGTCGCGATTCGCGAGCAGCGGCACGATGCCGTCGCGACTCGTGGCGCCTAGCGTCGAGCGGATGCCCACCAGCGCAAGGTGCGACGCCGGCCCGCGGATGGAATTGCCCGTATCGCTGCCCATGCCGATGACGCCGAGGTTGGCGGCGATGGCCGATGCCGTGCCGCCGCTGGAGCCCGCCGGCACGCGCGCGAGGTCGTAGGCGTTGCGGGTCTCGCCGTGCGTGGAGCTGATGGTGCGATAGGGACTGAAGGCCCATTCGCCCATGTTCGACTTGGCCAGGATGATCGCGCCGGCGGCGCGCAACTGCCGCACCATGTGGGCGTCGTCCGGCGGCAGCGAGCCGGCCAATGCCACGGAGCCCGCCTCCGTCGGCATGTCGGCGGTGTCGAAGTTGTCTTTCAGGATCACCGGGATGCAGTGCAGCCGGCGCAGCCGGCCGAGGCGAACGTGCTCCGCATCCAGCTCCCGGGCGCGCGCCAGGGCGTTGGGGTTCACGCGGATGATGGCGTTGAGCTCGGTGTCGGTGGTGAGCGGGATGGGCAGCGGCGGCGCCGGGGCTTTGGCCGCGACGGCCTCGGGCGGCGGGTCATAGGCCGCGATGCGCTCCAGGTAGCCCCGGGTCAGTGTCTCGCAGGTGAGCCGACCGTTCAGCAACGCCGAGTGCAGCTCCTCAATCGTGGTCTCGACGAGATTGGGCGCCGCCCCGGCAGCGTCCTTGCCTGGTCTATCTGCATCTAACCGGCCTGCTAGCAGCAGAGCCGCCAGGGTCACGAGCAGCGCCGTCCAGGGCGCTGTGCGTGCTGTGTGCCGGGCAATCGCCATCGCAGTGCTCCGATTCGCTCAAGCCATCAGCGTTGCAGGTAGCGCGTTTCAAACCCGGTGTCCCGGGGCAGCTCGACCTCCTCCACCAGGGTTCGCTGCAGCACGCTGAGCGCAATGGCCGTCTGCACCGCGGAGCCTAGGTGGGCGCGGTGGTAGCTGTCGTCGGCCGGGGTCGCGGCGAGCGCCGCTTGCAGGGCCGGAAACCGCTGCGGCTCCGCGAGGCCGGCGTGCTCGAAGACGCGGTCGGTGTCGAAGGCGGCGATGAGCCGCTCGGAGCGTAGTAGGGGTGCGTTGAACTGCTTCTTCGGCGTCGCGACGAAGTGCGCCGGCAGCAGCCGCCGATAGGTCCGCCGCAGCAGGATCTTGTCGCGCAGGCCCAGCACCACGGCGCGGTCCGGCTGGGTCTGCATGAGCCGGCGGACGTGGTTCGACAGGAACGGCGTGCGGCCTTCCAGCGTGTTGGCCATCTCCATGCGGTCGCCGACCCAGTTCAGGATCAAGACCGGCAGGTGGCAGCGCACGAAGTAGTTCTGCCATAGCACCAGCGCCCAGAGCGGGTTCGTGAGCCGGGCGTCACCGTCGTCGATGCCGGCGGCGAACCAGCTCTGCACGGACTCGGCTTGGGTCCTGAGCCAGGCCTCCGCTGCGTCGGCCCCGAGCAGCGCACCGGCGATGCTGCTGATCTGTCCGAACAGCGGGTGCTGCACGCCGAGGACGCGCAGGCTCTGCACGAAGTCGTCGCCGGTGCCCTCGGCGCTGGAGCCCGACAGCCAGGGGTCTTTGCCGTGCGCGGCGAAGCGGCGGGCATACAGGCTGTCGACGGCGAAGGCCCCGAGCGGCATGGCCTCCAGAAGCGCTGCGATCCCGCGCTCGGGCAACCGCAGCCCGCGCTTCCACAGCAGATGCTTCCACCAGTTGGCATAGCGGTAGCTTGGATAGCCGCACAGCACCTCGTCGGCGCCGTCGCCGGTGAGCACGCCCTTGACGTGCTCGCGGGCGAACCGGCTGAGCCACCACTTGGCTGCGCCGTTCGTAAAGGGCTGCACCAGCTCGCTCGCGTGCACCGCGAGCGGGTAGGCATAGTCCAACGCCGGGCCGTCGATGCGGATCACGTGCGGATCGAGGCCGACGAAGCGGGCATAGTCCAGGGCCGCATCGGTCTCGTCGTAGCCTGCCTGCGTGAAGCCGATGGTGAAGGACTTGAGCCCAGCGGCGCCGCCCTTCGCCCGCGCCAGCTCGAAGGCGATGGCCTTGGAGTCGATGCCGCCGCTCAAGTAAACGCCGAGCTCCACGTCGCTCAGCAGGCGCTCGCTGACTGCGGCCTGCATGGCCGCCTCGAAGGCCTCCTCCGTCGCCATCGGGCCGTTGGTTCGCGTGCGGATCGGCTCCGGGAAGGTGTTGAGTCTGCACACCAGGCCCGAGGCGCCGCGCCGCGCCGACAGCACACCGCCGGGCGGCACCTGAATGATGTCGTTAAAGGGCGTGCAGATGGGCTCGAACAGGCCGGTGAACTGTCGCAGCAGTCCCGTCCGGCACCAGGCCTTGCGCGCTGCGATGCCTTTGATCTCGCTCGCGAATTCCAGCCGCGCACAGCCGAAGTCATAGCTCGGTGCGAAGCAGGAGAAGCGCCGTGTGGCCACGTCGCCGCCGAGCCCCAAGAACAGCGGCTTCACGCCGAAGCGGTCTCGGTGGGCGACGAGCCCGGAGCCGTCCACGGCGGCGATTACGAAGGCGTACTCGCCTTCCAGCCGCTCGAAGAAGGCCTCGCCGAAGGCGCACCAGCCCTCAATCAGCGTCTCGGTGTCGCTGCGGGTGACGAAGCGCACGCCGGTCGCGCGCTCGATGGCCGGGCGCAGCGACAGGTGGTTGTAGACCTCGCCGTTGAAGACGATGACGTGCCGGCCGTCCGCGCTCGGCATCGGCTGCCGGCCTGCGACCACGTCCTGGAAGGCGAGTCGGAAGTGGCTGAGCCAGACCAGGTCTAGCAGCCGCTCCCGGTGCTCCGTGTCGCCGCGATGCGCGACCCGTTGGGCGGCGCGGCGGAACCCCGCGAGCCCGGGCTGGAAACCCGCCCGCGCCTGCTCGCCCGCGAAAAGCACTCCGGAGAACCCGCACATGGCCTGCCTCTGCTGTTGCGATGCCGTGGCGACAGGCTAGCGGCGCCGCCCGGCTGCCTCAAGCGCCATTGCGGTGTTAGCCATCGTTTCAGGAGAGGCGCTGGAAACTGCAGGAGGAACGGAGCGGGCGCGGACCGAGCGGCGCACAAGACCTCGCCGCAGCCCTGTCGCGCGACGCCGCGGAAGTCGCCGAGGATCTCGCCTTGCTCAAGGCGTGGGGCGTCGTCGAACAGACGCCGGACGACCGCTTCCGCGTGCCATGGGACGAGGTGGACTTGCGGCGGCGCCTGGCACGGCGGGCGGCCTGAAGCGCGACCGCCATCCTCTGCCCGGTCAGGTTTACGAGCATAACGTTAAGGCTGGCGCGCCGCCCGTTGCCGCGCCGGGGCGCAGCGACAGCGCGGCGACGGGCGGTCGGACCGATGCGCTTGTTGGGCTTCTCGACGCGACCGATTAACCAAAGTGGACAACTGCAACGGGCTGTGGCTTGGAAAACGACTTACCATGCAGCTTGATCCTGCCTCCGGCGCAGGGACTCCGGTCACCCGGAGCCACGCCAAAGAACCGGGCGTGCGGTTCTCTCGCATCCGGTTGCACTGGTGCCGAGGCTCTGCCTCGGCACCGGGTCCTGCCGCCAGTGCACGGACCAAGGCGGCAGAGCCGCGAAGAGACTTGCGGAGGCAGAGCCTCGGCACGAGAGAAAAGAAAAATAGTGTAAACGGTAAAGTGTCACCGTAATGAAGACCCTGTATTGGCGTCGTTGGAACGTCGAGCTCGACGTGCGCAACATCAAGACGACACTCGGCATGGAGGCGCTGCGCTGCCGTACCCCGGAGATGGCGCGCAAGGGGCTTTGGGCCTACCTGTTGGCCTACAACCTGATCCGGCTGCTCATGGCCCAAGCCGCCATGCTCGCCGACCAGGTGCCCCGCCAACTCAGCTTCAAGCATACGGTGCAGGTCTGGATCAGTTGGCATGCGCGCGGCGGCGCCAGCCATGACGGCGTGGTCATCCACGGGTTGCTGCTGCTCATCGCCGAGCCGCGGGTTGGCCTCAGACCGGGGCGAATCGAGCCGCGTCAGCGCAAGCGCCGGCCCAAACCGTTCCCCTTGATGACCAAGCCGCGGCCTGAGGCGCGTGAGGAGGTGCGACGCAACGGGCATCCGAAGAAGCAGCACTGAGTCGGCAAGGGGGCCGCCAAGTGCATGATTCAGTGAGATTTCCGCTTAAGTTAGCGCCATTCGGCTCTGACCCCTTTTTCCTTTACCTGTTGGTGGCCTGTGGAGAGATTTTGCCGAAAAGCTTGACAGACCGACTCAGGGCGTATGTTGGGCACTCACTTGGGCTACCCTTCGACCGCCGAATAATTATTGGGTTTATCCAAATCATCCGCTAGTTTGCTTCACCCAATAGTTATTAAATTGTTCGCAATCAAATAATCCGTTGGAATTCATTAGATTCTTTGGCAGCGTATTTGCGGGCGCTTCATGGTGCAAGGCTCTAGCGATCTGCGTGTATACGTTCGATGTCTTGCACCATCCTTGCTTGCCGAAGATCTTTGAAAAAAACTCTTCAATCTGCCGTTTTCGACTACCCAGCAATTGCGGGTCGATCAATGCTAGTGCCTGAGCGCCCGTGAAAATCTCGTCCTCCCTCCCGTATTCAAGTAAGGCGTCGAAGTGGTCCAGATAAAAATCTAGTGCCTTATCGTGATACCGCCCCCTCTTCAAGTTATAAAAAACGAGGCCGGCATAAGTCGTTCGAGTTTCTTGGTCAGGGGAAATACTACCATTTAGAGCCAAGATCATCTCAGACCTCTCGCCCGCCTCAGAAAACGCCTTCACCAGAAGGCCTTCATAATCGTCTGGGAAAGATTGCAATCCGCGTAAGCTTTCGGTGAACTGCCTATCGAACTCGTTCATCGCGGCGCGCGTTTGTTCGATCCGGTGAACGATTTCTTGGTGGGTCGTGGGAGCGACAAAAAAAGTCGTGTAAATCAAGCTTCCTATCGCAACTACTATACTAAGAGCGCCAATCCAGAATCCAAGGATCGAGAATTTGCCTGCCTTCTTGTTTTCGATTAGTTCGGCTTGAACTGGTTTAATTATTTCTGACCTAATGGCGGCTATGTTATTCTCCAGCGCCTCGACATTGTGTTGATGTCGTTCGAGCTTTTCTATAGTTTGGGTTAACGCATCGACTCTAACCCCCTTGCGAGCGAGACCGTTATCAATGGCACGTAGTTCCTCGATTAGATCCTCGAATCGCTGGATATCACTCACCGCTCTGCTCCTTATGCCATCCAAGATAGGTTGAAGCGTTCGGGTGTGGCCATTCTGGCTGATGAAGGAAACTCACTCCCATAGGATGCAATGTCTAATCAGTTACCATGAAAGTCGCGCGTAACGCGCTCCTTAATCTCCCTCTCCCTCTGGGAGAGGGCCGGGGTGAGGGAAACGGCCATGGCGAGCAGCGCCTTTCATCCCCCGGGGTGGCGCTTGTCGCCATGGCCGTTAGCCTGGATGTTGTCGTCGCTTGGTGCGGCGTGTTTCGCCCAACAGTTACTTGGGCCGCAGCCTGTGCTTCGGGCGTTAGGCTAGGCCTGGTGTTCAGCATTCTGCTTGGGCGTAGTCTAGCCAAAAAGCCTAAGACCGCAAGAGGGAAACCCGGATGGTAACCCATCCTCCGCGCGCCCGGGCGCTGCGTCATGCAGCGGAGCGTGCCCCCGGGGGCGTGGGGCGTGGGGCGCGGGGCGCCGACGGCGCGAGGAAGGCGCGCCGTCCGGGTGGGATCGGTACCTGACGTTGCTGGAGGAGGAGCGCATTCCGGAGAGCGCGCGGCGCTGGTATAGGGTCCGGGCCAGGCGTTCGTGGAGGCGAATGCGCCCGAAGCGCTTGGGCGAGCTGACGGCGGAGGCGATCAAGGCGTTTTTTCAGCGCTATGCGCGGGAGCAGCGGCTAAGCGGTCTGCTCCGCTGGAGCAGGGCGACAGCCCATGCCGCGCCGCCGGGCGGGCGACTGCCCTTGTGCCCTTGTGCCAGCCCAGGCGACGCCGACGCGGCATCGAGCCGCGACGGCGCCGAGCCGGCTGGAAAGCCGGCGGTCCCAGTCAGCCGCGCGTCGGCGACGCGCCTGACCAGCCCGACGCGTGGTTCAAAACTTGACTCATTTGTGCGCATCTGACCCTGTCAAGCGATCTAGTGTGATCCGTGGCCTGTCTCCCCCTGGCTCAGGCGCAAGGCCGCCGCCGGTCTCGATGCCGTGCTGCCACAGCTCATACTCGCTGATATCGATGTCCGGCCCCCAGGAAACGCCAGAACCGCCGGGCTCCACGCGCACATTGTTGAACAGGGCTGGGTGTCGCGGTGGGGCGAACATCTCGTGCTCCACGAGACGGTGGACGTCGTAGCACTTTCGGACGGCATTGGTCGAAGGTCACGACCAGGATGTGTCCTTCACTGGGGACCACGCTCCTGATCTTGGGGCTGTTGCTGTCATTGCAGCGGAGGAAGTTTCTTGAACTGCTGTGTTGCCCGCATGTCTTACAGGTCTTGCCGGTAGCTGCCGGCCCATTCGATGACGAGCTTCCTTGCTCGCGGCGGTAGATCGCCCTCAATCATTCCCAACGTCTCGATGTTGAACAGCCCCACAGATTCGCCGTAGACGGCGTGGAAGTGCGGCGGCGGGTAATCACCGAAGAACAGCTTGATGATGATGCCGTAAAAGCGGGTGATCTCCGGTATGTCAGCCCGGCCTTGATCATCATTCCGGTCAAGCGACGGGCATGGCAGGGGGCCGAAGGAATGCGCCTGTTGTCCCGCGCCATCAACGCAGCCACTGGCGCGACGACTCTCTCTGTGGTGACACCGCTCCCGCGGTGTCACCGCCTCCCGGCGCTCCGCGCCCACCCGCCGCGCTCGCTGTCCCAAGGCCGCTGCCGACCTCGTCGCCCCGTTACACCCCGCGGGGCGCAGA
>NZ_JABX01000038.1 GCF_001469165.1 Thiohalocapsa sp. ML1
CTTACAAGGTGGAGGCGACAACTAGCCTGACACAGGGGGCAACGGGGCGTCCGGGTGCCGGGCGGCGCCGTGCCAGGGCTCGGTGCGAGGATCGAGCGCCGGTGTGGCGAACAGAATCAGCCCGCGCACGACCCGGCCCGGATGACGTTCGCCGACCAGCCCCAGCTCCACCAGCAGCCGGTAGTAGATGTTGGCGTCGTCCCGGCCTTGCACCTCGATCACCCAGATCGGCTCCTCCGGCGCATCCGGCAGCAGCACGCCGTCGGTGCGACGGTCGAGCCCTTTGACCTCCAGCGCCTCACCGCGGCACCGGGCGTGGCAAAGGCGCCGTTGGGGCGAGCGGAACACGGTGTAAATGGTAAAGTGTCACCGTAATTCCCCGGATCAAAAAATAGGGGACAGACCACGTTTTTCGGGGCGCCGCTTTGCCCCCTTCATAAAAACGTGGTCCGTCCCCATTTTCTCGCTGTCTGAGGAATGGGGAACGAACAACTACGTCCTAGAAAAGTACCTTGCTGTTCACATTCCGTGGGCTATTGAACAAGGCAAGTTCACCCACAGCCACAATCAGTTTTACGTCACTGCAGGTCATCTCCAGACTCGGTACGGAACACCCCTCTACTTGGTTTTCGGAGAAAACCAAAACGCGCAACAGCCTTGGCGCCTTGTCACGGCGGGATCAAGCATTTCCGCCCCGGAACTCCCACCCGCTCCGGAGATTCCGGACCCGCCGACAATTCCAATGGGAAGAGAGATCGTGATGATGCACGATCACATCTTGGGCGAGAATGCTGAGCGCGTTCCGTTCCTGGCGGACACTCCGCCCGTGGCGCAAATGTGTGCGGTTTCCGGTGCCATTCAGTGGTCGCTGAACAGAAAGCTGCAAATGTCGTACTGGTACTATGGGCGTATGCAATACCTCGTACCGCTGTATCTCAAGAACAGAGAGAATATTGCCCTCGCCCCTGATGCTGTTGCTCCCATCCAAGTCAGCCCTACGAACATGCTAGTTCGAACAGTTCTAAGGCCGTCGATGCCATACGCTAACGCTAGAGTTGCCGTCCACCGGCACGACCAACTTCCACCTTGGCTACTCGACGCTTGGGCATCTATTGCTCAACAGGCCACCAATCAACAGATTGAAGACCCAGAAACAGCGTAATCACATAACTTACGGCTCGGCCCGACCGCAGTTCCGGGGACAGTTTACTTAATTCAATCCGTCGCCAGCCGCAATTGAGTAAACTGTCCCCGGTAGTCCCAGCCGTCTACGGCCGAGATCGTCGCGGTCCGCGAGTGCTGGTGCCCGCGCCGCAACGCCGGCACAGCGCGGCAGCCGCTCCAGCAAAGCTTGCGCAGCCGAGACCCACCGGCGCGGCGCACGATCCGCCTCGACGCTCCAGTCGCGGGGGCGACGCAAGAAACGACGATCCGACCCCGAGCGCCGCCTGACTCCACTCGGAGCTTCGCCGGCACCGCCAAACTTGACCTGCATCAACGCCAGGATGCCAGGTACTATCCCTCATGGGGTTCTACAGTACACTCTTTACACAACCGCGCGGTGCCCGGGGCCGTCCAGGCGAGGGCCGGGAGGCGTGGCTAGCGTGGGGCGCTCATCCTTCTTCCGTCTATCACGCCGGTTCGGCGGGTTAGAGGAGAGGGGCCTGGCGCTTCGCGTTCTTCGCTCGACCGGCGCGGGCAAGGGGTTGGATAGCCGGAAACGGTAGAATCAATTGTTGGGCGGCGCTACCGGCGTCAGTGCAAAGTCGGACGACCATCCGGAGGGAGGCTATGATGAAAACATGCCCGAAGTGCGGGTACACGCGGACACACGCGGATACGGGTCCAGATTACGAATGCCCGAGCTGCAAGATCGTATACGCAAAGTTTGAGGCTGCTCAAGAGAGGGCGGCGCAGACGGCCGCACGCCAACCGGCGCGAGCCGCTTCCGCACAGAGCAGACAGGTTAATTCTTCGCGGGCATCATCCGACGCACGGCCGCTTGTTCCGGCCCAAGGGGCGGTGATTGGCGGCTGGGTCTGCTTGGCCATTGGAACTGCGTTCATGTTCTGGACGCTGTTCTCGTTTTTCTTCTACTTGCCGCTTTTCTTGGCGTCGTTTGTTCTTTCAATCGTGGCTATCGCTCAGCGGCGCCTCGGCCAAGGCATACCCATGCTCCTGCTATCTATCGCCGTACCGCTGTTCTTAGGCGTAGGCTTAGGCGTGTATCGCACAGAAATGGGGTTGGAACAACTCTCGAGTCCCCCAGCTTCTGCTGGCTCAGGCCCGGTTCGCGACAAAAAGTCGGCCCCAGTCGTAGCTCCAGCGTACTTCGATGTATCTTTGCGAGCTAAGGAATTTCGAGAAGCGAATTACACCGCCGGCGTCCAGGAAGCGGTAATGTTTCGGGTGGCGTTTCTGAACAAGACCGATAAGGACATTCGTGCATTTGATGGGGTGCTCGGCTTCACCGATCTCCTCGACAACGAGGTTCTCTCGGCGAAGCTCTCAATAAACGATCCTGTCGCGGCCCACGGTGAACTTGTTTGGGATGGAGAGCTTAACTACAATCAGTTCATCGATTCTCATCAACGCCTCAGGAATGCTGCGTTCGAAAATCTAAAGGTTTGGTTTAAACCTCGGAAGATTCTCTATTCCAATGGCTCCACTGAGGAGATCAGGTAGCGGCCTTACCGATCGACTTCCAAAAATGCTGTTTGGCTTAACAGGCACTCAGAAAATGGATAATGCATCGCTAACAATTCTTCGAAGACTTGAGAGAGATGGGGAAGTCACGCTAGCGAACATCTCACTACTGCTGCGAAAGAAGTATGGAGACCATCGAGATTTTTACCCTTTGGCGGCGTTGATTACTCAAGGATTCGTCGAAGATGCAGTGCTTGCAGCCGATACGATGGACAAAAATCCGGATTACAGAAACCTAAAACTCCAAGCGCTCAGCTGGAAGCTGTTTGCAACGTCGAACGCAGACCATAAGGCTGAATACAAGGGGCACAGTTGGCTTATCGGCGGACAAGGAGAGAAACTGAAAGATCAACTGTATTCTTTGACCGGAGCAGGTCATTTGTATCTAGATGAAATCAGGAGCAACAGCAATGAAAGGCGCTTTACTTTATTGATTGCAATCTTTTCGGCAGTATTCGCATCCGCCTTGACGTACTATCTCGGCAAGCTATGAGAAGCCCCGAACGAGTAATGGAGATAGAGGCGCCAGGCTCAATTTTTGGCGAGTCGAATGAGTGAAATTGGGAGTTCCGGGGACAGTTTACTCATCTCCCGTACATCGCCGAGAGCGAGTTAAGTAAACTGTCACCGGAACCGGGAACCGGGAACCGGGAACCGGCAAGATGCCAGGTACTATCCCTCACCGGGTTCTACCGTACACTCCTTACACGGCCGCGCGGTGCCCGGGACCGTCCCGGCGAAGGCCGGGAGGGCTGGCTGCGTGGGGCGCTAATCCTTCTTCCGTCTATCACGCCGGTTCGGCGGGTTAGACGAGAGGGGCCTGGCGCTTCGCGTCTTTCGCTCGACCGGCGGGGGCAAGTGGTAGGATAGCCGGAAACGGTAGAGTCAATTGTTAGCGCTACAATTAAGCGCTTCCATCCACAGCCACGTGCAGATCATGCGATATAAAGTTGCTCTCAAGAAGACCGAAGAAGGCTACAGTGTCTCCTGCCCTGGCTTACCGGGCTGTTGGTCGCAAGGCAGCACGGAGCATGAGGCGCTTGAGAACATCGCGGAGGCAATAGCCGAGTATCTTGCGGTTTCCGCTGAACTAGCTCAGGCAGAGGATGCCGAGGTGCGGGAAGTTGAAGTGGCCGCGTAGGGATGCCCAAAATCCCCGGCGTCAAACACCGCGATGCAGTCCGCGCCCTTCAGAAAGCAGGATTTCGCGTTGTACGCGAGAGCAAACACGTCATCATGTCGGACGGAACGCGGATATTGACCATCCCGAGGGGCAATCCTGTGGACGCCTTTACGCTTGGCGGAATCGTCAAAGACGCGGGCCTGACGGAAGAGCAATTCAAGAAGCTGATTTGACCCATCCATGCGCTAACAAAAGCGTCAACCTGACCGCGTGCTGGCTATCGGGAAGCGGAGCGACCGATTGGTGACGGATTCGGAATTCCAGGGACAGTTTACTTAACACCTTCTCTGCGCGCGGTGGAGCGATCAGTAAACCGTCCCCGGGACTGCGCATCCGCACTCACAGCCACGCCGCTGTTTGGCATTCTTTCTAGGGAGTTCACGAAATGAAGAAGCGTCAAATCGTAGATGCGCTGCTTTGCTCGAGTTCTGACCCGGTCTTCGTTTGACGCGGGCTCTCGTCGGGCGCGGCGAATAATCGGGCGGCCGGGGCTCGCCACCCGGTATCAGGCCGCGAATCGCCGGACTTCGATCTCAGCGCCCTGCGACACCGCTTCCTCCCCCATCGCCAGCACGCGCTCCGTCATGGCCTCGTCCAGGTAATATTCGCCGCAGTTGTCGCAGACCATCGCCGGAACCTGTTTGATGACGACGGTCGTGCCGTCCCGTTCCAGCGTCACGGTCGCGGTGCCGGGTCGGGTTTCGCCCAGCTTGCAGATCACGCAATGCATCATCGTCTCCGGGTTCTGAAGTCGTCGGACCACAATGTCGGATCGGGCCGATAAGCGGTGACCACCGTGCAGGTGCCGTCAACCCGGTTGCGGGCAACCACGACATGCAACGGGCGCCCGCCGGGCAGCCCCAGCAAAGGTGCGCTTGGATAAGGCCTGTCGTCAGAATAGCCGGCAATGACCTCGCCGAACGCGGTCACCATCAGTACCGCGTCTCGCGAAATGCGCCGCTCGAACATCTTGCGCACCGCATGGCCGCTGAAGCTGATGCCGGTACAGTACAGTGCATCAGCCGAGCCCCTTCACCACCACATCGTGGACGCGAGCCTCGCGCTCGGCGGCCGGCTTCGTGTCGCATCTTTGTCCAGTCGCCATGGTCATCGGGGGGGCCTTGATCATCGTACCGGCCGCGATGACCCGAGGTCCTGCTCGTGACTCCGCTCCTGCGGTGTCACGCGCTCTTCGGCGCTCTGCGCCCCGCGGGGCGTAACGGGGCGACGAGGTCGGCAGCGGCCTTGGGACAGCGAGCGCGGCGGGTGGGCGCGGAGCGCCGGGAGGCGGTGACACCGCGGGAGCGGTGTCACCAGAGAGTGAGCCAGTCGCGCCAGTGGCTGCGTTGATGGCGCGGGACAGCAGGCGCATCCCTTCGGCCCCATGCCATGCCCGTCGCTTGGCCGGAATGATGAGCGAGGCCCATCGGGGGCATCCTGCGCTTCGCGCCGCTCGCACGGCAAGACTCGTAACAGCGACAGCGACAGCGACAACGACAACGACAACGACAACGACAACGACAACGAGGGAGAGCATCAGCATATTCCAATATTCAGGAAACCCTGACTCATGTCCCCGTAAGCCGCAACCCGCTTGCGCCAATCCCCCAAAACCCGCAGCATTGGCTGCCGGCTGCAATGCTGAGCATTGGCCCCGTGCGGCGCTCGGCGCAAAGCGCACGGCCGCGGCGGCAGCCCGCCCGACGGGCTTCCCTTTTCACCCCTTCACGGAGCCGAGCAGTACGGCATGACCCCGGCAGACCTTACCCCCGTCCGCGCGCACATCGCCTCGCGCATCATCGGCCAGCACAAGTTCATCGACAGCATGCTCGTGTGCTTGCTGAGCGACGGTCACCTGTTGGTGGAGGGCATGCCCGGGCTCGCGAAGACCACGGCCGTGAAGGCCCTGGCCGAGGCCGTCGAGGGCGACTTCCACCGCATCCAGTTCACGCCGGACCTGCTGCCGTCGGACCTGATCGGCACGGATATCTACCGCCACGAGCAGGGCGAGTTCGAGTTCCGCCCGGGGCCGCTGTTCCACAACGTGCTGCTCGCGGACGAGGTGAACCGCGCGCCGGCCAAGGTACAGTCGGCGCTCTTGGAGGCCATGGCGGAGCATCAGATTACGGTCGGCCAGCGCACCTATCCGCTGCCCAAGCTCTTCATGGTGCTCGCGACGCAGAACCCGGTGGAGCAGGAAGGCACCTATCACCTGCCGGAGGCGCAGTTGGACCGGTTTCTGATGCAGGCGACGGTGACCTACCCCACGCGGGAGGAGGAGCTGAGGATCCTGGAGCTCGACAGCAGCCAGCAGCAGCACCCGGAGCCGCCGCCGGCGGAGCCGCTGAGTCAGGCGACGCTGTTCGAGATGCGCCGCCACGTCGCCGAGCTGTACCTGGACCCGAAGCTCAACAGCTACATCGTGGACCTGGTGCAGGCGACGCGGAACCCGAAGCTCTACGACCCGGACTTAGGCCGCTGGTGCCGCTTCGGCGCCTCGCCGCGCGCGAGCATCGCGCTGGCGCGCTGCGCGCGGGCGCGGGCCTGGCTCGACGGGGATGAGTTCGTCGCGCCGCACCACATCCAGCTCGTCGCGCCCGAGATCCTGCGCCACCGGCTGCTGCTCACCTTCGAGGCCGAAGCCGAGGGCATCACGACGGACGAGTTTGTCAATCGGTTGCTGAATTTGGTGGCGATTCCGTGAGAGGAGAGTACGGAGTACGGAGTACGGAGTACGGTGGGCCGGGCGCTACGCTTGTGCCGGCTATTGAGCGACCCCGTGCTCGGGGGCGGAATTACGGGGTACGAAGTACGGAGTACGGTGGGCCGGACGCTACGCTTGTGCCGGCCATCGAGCGACCCCGTGCTCGGGGGCGGAATTACGGGGTACGGAGTACGGAGTGCGGTGGGCCGGGCGCTACGCTTGTGCCGGCCATTGAGCGCCCCCTTGCTCGGGGGCGGAAGTACGGTGTCCGGAGTACGGAGCTCGGTGGTGCAGGCGCCGCGCCGGCCAACGGGCGCCCCCGTACTCCGTACTCCGTACTACGTACTTCCCAGCCATGAGCCTCTATCCCCGCCTCGACGACCTCCTGGAGCTGCGCCACCAGGCGCACACGCTCGGCGTGCCGTCGCACCACCTGGTCAACTCGACCTTCGCCGGGCTCTACGCCTCGGTGTTCCGCGGCGCGGGCATCAACTTCGAGGAGGTGCGCGAGTACCGCCAGGGCGACGACATCCGGCACATGGACTGGAAGGTGACGGCGCGCTTCAACGAGCCGCACCTCAAGGTGTTTCGCGAGGAGCGCGAGCGCAGCGTCGTGCTTTGCATCGACCGCGGCCCGCACATGGGCTTCGGCACCCGCGGCACCTTCAAGTGCGTGCAGGCGGCGCGCGCCGCGGCGCTCATCGGCTGGGCCGCAAGCCGGCTCAACGACCGCGTCGGCGGCATGGCCTTCGGCGATCCGGTGGCCGGGCTCCAGCACTTTCGCCCCGCCCGCGGGCGCCGCGCGCTGTGGCAGTTGCTGCGCACGCTGACGCAGCCGGCCGCGGAGCAGAGCCCGTCCATCGACGCCCTGGCCGGTGCCCTGCGCCGGGCGACGCGCGGACTGCCGACGGGCTCCTTGGTCTTCGTGATCGCGGACATGAACCGCGACGTGCGCGACCTAGAGGGCGTGCTCGGCAACCTGACCCAACGCAACTCCGTCGTGCTGCTGCCGGTGGACGACCCGGCGGACTGGGAGATCCCGGCGATGGGCAGCGTCACCTTCACGGCCACGGACGGTACGCTGGTGGAGATCGACACCGACGACAGCGCCGCGCAACGGGCCTATTCCGATGCCTGGCGACGCCGCCGCGAGACGCTGAAGGCCATCACGGTCCGGCTGAACATCATCCTGATGCCGATTCGCACCGACCGGGAGATTCATTTGAGCCTGATTCACAGTCTGGAGCAAAGGGCGCGGTCAAGAAGCGTTTGAAGCGTCGGGGGCGAAGGGTGAAGGGTGAAGGGTGAAGTTTGAAGGGTGAAGTTTGAAGTTTGAAAGGGGCACCGCCTGCGGCGGCAATCCCGCCCAGCGACCAATTACGCGCAAGCCATACCAGCATTCTTCTTTTTCACCCTTCTAACTTCAAACTTCAAACTTTCCACCTCCTTTTCACCCTTCAAACTTCAAACTTCAAGCTTCAAGCTTTCCACCTCCTTTTCACCCTTCAAACTTCAAACTTCAAACTTTCCATCATGCTTCGCGACATCCACATCCACATGGGTCACCCCTGGTGGCCGCCGGCGCCCGGTTGGTGGATCGTGCTCGCGGCACTGGTGCTGCTCGGGTTCCTGCTCTGGCGCTACGACCCGCGCTGGCGGCTGTATGTGCCGCTGCCGGTGATCACGCTCGGCACCTGGCGCTGGGAGGCAGCGCAAGGCCTGCGCGCGCTGCGCCGGCGCCTGGTCCGCGAGCCGGTGAAGCCGGCCGCGGCGGAGCTCTCGGAGCTGCTGCGGCGCATCGCCATGGCGCGCCACGGCCGCGCCGCATGCGCCGGGCTGCATGGCGAGGCCTGGCTCGCGTGGCTCACGGCCAACGACCCCCGGGGCTTCGACTGGACTGCCAACGCCCGGGCGCTGCTGATCGCGCCCTATGCGCAGCCCGCTGCGGCCAACACGGAGCGCGAGAGCATCCGGGCGCTCGTGGACGCGGCCATGGAGTGGGTCGCCGCCCCCGACCCCAAGCCGCCGCGCCCTGCCCGGCGGCCAGCCACGCGCCGGCTGCCGGGCGCGTTGTCGAAGCTGCTGCGGCGGCTGCGCCGACCCGCGCGCAGCGCCGAAACCCCAGAGCGCGAAGCCGCGTGACCCCGGACCCCGGACCATGACGCTGTTCGAGTTTCAATGGCCCTGGTTCGCGCTGCTGCTGCCGGTGCCGCTGCTGCTCCCGCTGGTGTGGCGCGAGCAGCCGCCGGCGGACGGCAGCCCGCCGCGGGAGGAGCAGCTCGAAGGCGAGCGCATCACGCTGCTGCATCCGCACTTGGATGAACTGAAGGCCGCCTACCAGGCCCGGCGCCCGCGCCGGCAGTTAGCGGGCTCGCTGCATCGGGTGCTGCTCTTGCTGCTCTGGGCCGGCTTGGTGCTCGCGCTGATGCGCCCGCAGTGGCTGGTGCCGCACACGGAGGTCTCGGCACCGGGCTACGACCTGATGCTGGCCGTGGATGCGTCCCACTCCATGGACGCGCTCGACTTCACCGTCGAGGGCCGGCAGGTGAGCCGCATGCAGGTGGTGAAGGGCGTCATGGGCCGCTTCATCGATGCCCGCGCCGGCGATCGCGTCGGGCTCATCATCTTCGGCAGCGGCGCCTATGTGCTTTCGCCGCTCAGCATCGACCGCGCCGCCGTGCACATGCTGCTGGAGCGCGTGGTGCCGAGCATCGCCGGCGGCAGCACGGCGCTCGGCGATGCCGTGGCCCTCGGCGTCAAGAAGCTGCGCGACCGCCCGCCCGGCTCGCGGGTGATGATCCTGATCGCCGACGGCGACAACACCGCCGGCAGCTTCCAGCCGCTGGAGGCCGCACAGCTCGCGCGCATGGCCGGCGTGCGCATCTATGTCATCGGCGTCGGCAGCAATCAGCAGCGCATCCCGATCCTGCACGAGGGCAAGATCGAGTATTGGGAAGACCTCACCATGGATGAGGACACATTGAGGCGCGTCGCCGAGGTCACCGGCGGTGCCTACTTCCGCGCCACCGACACCAGCGCGCTGGAGGAAATCAGCCGCCGCGTCGCCGAGCTGGAAAAGACCGAGACCGAGACCCGCACGGCCTACCTGCCGGAGCCGCTGTTCCGCTGGCCGCTCGGGCTGTCGCTCTTGGCGCTGTTGGCGCTCGGCCTCTTCCCGGAGGGCCGCCGGCGCTTCATCGTGCGGCAGGCGAGCCGCTGAGCGCAGCGCGCGCCCCCGCCATGCAGAACCCGAGCCCCGAGTCCCGATGACCGACACCGGCTTCCACTTCGCCGAGCCCGCCTGGTTCCTCGGTCTTCTGCTGCTGCCGGCGGTGGCCTGGTGGCTCTGGCGCAGCGCCGCGAAGGCGGCCAAGGCGCCGGTGCACCGCTACGCGGACGCGCACCTGCTGCCGCACCTCTCCGGCACGCGCGCGCTCGCGGGCGCCGAGCGCTGGGGCCGCTTCTTCGGCTGGGCCGGGCTCTGGCTCATCCTGCTCACGGCCATGGCCGGGCCGCGCTTCGGCTATACCGACGTGCGCCTGTTCCAGCCCGGCGACAGCCTGCTGATTCTGCTCGACGTGTCCCGCTCCATGGAGGCCGCCGACGTCGCCCCGAGCCGTCTCGGCCGCGCCCGGCAGGAGGTCCAGGACCTGATCCTGCAGAACCGCCGCCTCAAGCTCGGGCTCATCGCCTTCGCGTCATCGCCGCACGTGATCGCCCCGGTCACCGAGGACAGCCGCACCATCCTGCTCGCGCTGCCGGCCCTGTCGACCAACCTGGCCCGGCTCCAGGGCAGCCGGCTGCACGAGGCGCTGGACCGCGCCCGCATCCTGCTCGACGCGGTGCCGGCGGACAGTGCACGCTCGCTGCTGTTGATCTCGGACGGCGACTTCGACGAGCCCGGCCTCACCGAGCGGGTGCGCGAGCTCGCCCGCAGCGGCATCACGCTGCATGTGCTCGGCGTCGGCACCCGCGAGGGCGGCGAGGTGCCCGGTCCCGGCGACGGCGCGCTCGTCGGACCGGACGGCAAGCCGGTGCGATCGAGGCTCGGCGAGGCGGCGCTCCAAGACCTGGCCGACGCCGGCGGCGGGCTCTACCGGCGCGCCGACTACCGCGATGAGGACATCGCGGACATCCTGCGCGCCGCGGCCGTCAGCAAGCTGCCGCCGCAGGCCACCGACGAGCGCACGCGCGTCTGGCACGAGCGCTACTACCTGCCGGTGCTGCTGCTGGCCGCGCTGCTGCTGCCGCGCTTCCGCGGTCGCGCCCGGCGGCCGGCCGGCAGCACGGGCGCCACCGCGGCAACGCCCGCTGCCCCGCGCGACCGCCGGGAGGAGACCGCGTGAGCGCCCGCATCGCGGTCTTGCTGCTGGTGCTCGCCGGGCTCGGGGTCGGCGTCGGCCAGGCCGGCATGTTCCGCAACAGCGAGCAGGCGGCGCTGGAGCAGTTCCGCGCCGGCGACTACGAGGCCGCCGCCGAGGGCTTCACCGACCCCTACCGCCGCGGCGTCGCACTCTATCGCGCCGAACAGTTCCGCGCCGCGGAAGTCGCCTTCGCCGAGGTCGAGCGCGCGGCGGTGCGCATCCCGGCCCGCTACGACTTGGGCAACGCCCGTTTCCGCCAGGGCGACTACACCGGCGCCATCGAGGCCTACGAGCAAGTGCTGGCCGAACAGCCGGACCACGCCGACGCCCACTACAACCTCACCCTCGCCCGCTCCCTGTTGGCGAAGCTGGAGCAGCAGGCCTTCGAGGCGGAGACCCGCGAGGAGCAGGACGAGGCGTCCCCGGCGCCCGACCAGGAGCAGGATCAAACCGAGCAGGATCAGTCCGCCCAGCAGCCCGAGGACGCTGAGACCCGGCAGCAGTCCGAGCAGGAACAAGACGAGGCCCAACAGCAGCAGGAATCCGAGCAGCAGCAGTCCGACCAGCAGCAGGAATCCGAGCAGCAGCAGCAATCCGACCAGCAGCAAGACTCGGAACAGCAGCAGGGCGACGAAGGCGAACCACAGCAAGACCAGCAAGGCGGCGAGCAGCAGCAAGCGTCCGAGCAGGGCCAGCAGCAGGGCGAGGCCCAGTCCGGCGGCGGCGACGAGCAGCAGGAGTCCGGCGGCGGCGACCAAGACAGCGACGAGGCCCGCGGCGAGCGCGGCGACGAGACCGAAGGCCGCCGCGGCGGCGAGCGCGAGCAGACCGGCGAGGGCGGCGACCGCGACGACACCGACGCGGACTCAGGCGATCGCGATGGCGACGAGGACAGCGACGGCGGCGACCGGGACGAGCGCGACGACGCCGACGGCGCCTTCGACCTGGACCAGACCGACACCGAGCAGCGGGCCGAGCGCGGCGGCGAAGAGCCCGGCGACGACGAGGGCCGTGCCGCCGCGGCCGACGACGAGCGGCTCATGCCCGCTGCCGGCGGCGACGAGCCGCCGGAGCCGGACACCGAGCCCGGCGGCGGCGAAGGCCCCGAGCCGCCCGACCCCGAGTCCGGCGGCGGCCAAGACGACACGCCCGACGCCGAGCAGCCCGGCAACGCCGCCGGCGAGCGCGAGCCGCCCGACGCGCGCAAGCGCCGCACCGGCATCGGTACCGACCGCGACCGCGGACCCGACCCGGACGACCTCGCCGGCGACCGCGACGCGGTGGAGCGCTTCGACCAGCAGGGCGAGCAGCCCTGGCTCGGAGCGGACGCGGATGGCGGCACCTCGCCGGCCCTCGGTGGCGAGCAGGCCCTAGGCCCCGGCATGGCCATCATGGAGCAGCGCTTGGAGCAGGTGGAGGGCGACCCGTCGATGCTGATGCGCAACCAATTCCTGCTGGAGGATATGCGCTTGATCGAGGCGACCGGCGAGCGCGTGCAGGAGAGTCGTCCATGGTGAGCGCGCGAGCCCGCTGGAGCCAAGCCCGGTGGCGCAGCATGTCGGCGCTCGCGCGCGCCATCGTTGCCCTCGCGCCCATCCTGCTGGCCGTCGGCCACAGCGCCGCCGCCCTGGCCCAGCCGCCCTACCAGCCCTGGCAGTTCCGGCCGGTGGAGCCGAGCAACGCCCGCGGCGTGCCGCCGCCGTATCCCGGTGGCGAGCCCGCGCGCGACGCCGCCGGGAGCCCGCCTGGCCAGCCGCCCGCCTGGCCGCCCCGGGGGCAGCCGCAGTCGCACTACGGCCAACCCGGCGGCTTCCAGCCCGGCGCGCAGCCGCAGTACCCCTACGGGCAGCCGCCGGGCCAGTCCGGCTACGGCCCGCCACCCCGGGGTCAGCCGCAGGCGATGCAGCCCGGGCAGTTCCAGCCCGGCTATCGGCCAGCGCCGGGGAGCGGCTACTACGGCCCGGGCGCGCTCGGGGCCGGCCAGCCGCAGCTTGAGGTCGTGGTCGGCGAGCGCCGGCCCTACGTGCAGCAGAACGTGCTGGTACGCCTTCGCGTCGTCAGCTTCGGCAACCTCGCCACCGCATCGCCGGCGCTCGACGGCATCGCGGACGTGCTGTTCGAGCAGGTCGACGGCCCCAACACCAGCACCCGCGGCAGCGGCAACCGCCAGGAGATCGTCAACGAATACGTTGTCACGATGACGCCGCTGCGCGCGGGCCCGATGGAGGTCGGCCCCATCGAGGTGAGCGGCACGCTGGCCGGCGGCGTGCCCTTCACCGCCCGCACGGCGCGGCCGGTGGAGCTCGACGTGCGCCCGCCCATCGCGACGCTGCGCCCCTGGCTGCCGCTCAAGACCCTGCGCATCGCCGCCGACCTCAAGGATGCGGACGGCATGGCGCGCGGGCGCCCGGCGACGCTGACCGTGGAGCTGGAGGCGGAAGGTGCCGTCGGCAGCCAGTTGCCGTCGGTGGAATCGATGCTGCGCTCCGAGGACTTCCGCGTCTACCGCGAGCAGACCATGACCGACACGCGCCTCGCCGACAGCGGCAACACGCTGATCGGCAAGCGCATCGAGGTCTACACGCTGGTGCCGCACTCGGGCGGGCGGCTGCAGTTGCCGGAGCTCCGGCTCGCCTGGTGGAACGTCGAGACGGCGACGCGCGAGGCGTCCTCCGTGCCCATCCGCGTGTTCAATGTCGCCGGCGAGTCCGGTCCCTTCGGCTTCGCCGACTCGGCCGGCGCCCGCACCAGCGGCGATTGGCAAAGATACTGGCTGCCGGTAGCCGGGCTCGGGCTCCTGTTGCTCGGCTACTGGGGCGGCGTCTGGCTGCGCAGCCGCAGTCCGGGCCGCCGCGCGCCGCTGTGGCAGCTCGTGCAGGACGGCGTTGCGCTGACCGGTCGCGGCGCCGCGAAGGGCCTGGCGCTGCTCGCCCGCGCGCTGAATCCGGCGCCGTTGCTGCGGGCGCTGCGCGCGGCGCTCGCGCGCCTGGCGCCGCCGAGCACACGGGTCTATCAATGCGCGCGCGCCGCGGCCGTGGAGGACAACCCCGCCGAGTGGTGCCTGGCGTTCCAGCGCCAGGCCTGCCGGCGCCTCGCCGCCACCGCGCGCGAGCCGCTGCCGCGCATGGCGGACCGCATCACGGCGCTGCGCCCTGGCGCCGACCGCGCCCGGGTCCAAGGTTTAATGCAGGAGCTCGATCAGGCCCTCTACAACCGCGCCGACATCGACTTTGCGCGCTGGAAGCGCGACTTCCGCCGCGCGCTTCGACCCGGCGCCGGCGCCTTGGGCAGCTTCGTCTCGGGGCGCGTGCAACGCGCCAAGCTGCCCGAGCTGAATCCGCGCCCAGCGGCCTAAGCGGCGGCGCCCCGGTCGAGCAGACCGGCAGCGACCCAGGCTGATCTGGTGCAGCTTGGCAACGGGTCGCCGCCTGGTATAACGTCGGCAATACCCGATCGTTTAAGTCAGACACGCCGCGCCGACCATGTCCAATCGCCGCCTGTTGACCCTGACCCTACTCCTCCTGTGCTACATCGCCGGCCCGGTCTGGGCCGGCCCCTTCAGCGCCCTGTATGTGCTCGGCGACAGCCAGAGCGATTCCGGCAACGGCGCGCTGCTGACGCCAGATCGCGCCGAGCCGCCCTACGCGCCGGTGCCCGATGCCCCATACCCGAACGGACGCCTCACGAACGGCCCGGTCTGGGCCGAATACCTCGCCGAGCGTCTCGGCAAGCGTGCCGCGCCCTCGCGCGCGGGCGGCACCAACTACGCGGTTGGCACCGCCGCGATCACCGGCGGGACGACGCCGGCCATCAGCCTGGAGGCCCAGGCCGTGGAACTCTTGGCCGACCTCGGCGGCGCATTGCCGCCCGACGCGCTGTTCGCCGTGTGGGGCGGCGCCAACGACACCTTCCAGGCCCTGGACACGAACGATCCGACCCGCATCACAACCGCCATCACTGCGCTCGACGTTATCCTGCGCGGTCTGGTTGCCGCCGGCGCCCGGCACTTTTTGGTGCCGAACCTCGGCGATGCCGGGCTGGCGCCGGTGTTCGCCGAAGCCGGGTTCGGCGCTGCAATGACCAACCTGTCGCGGCAATTCAATACCGAGCTCGACCTGATGCTGACCAGCCTGATGACCGACCTGCCGGGCATCGACCTCATCACGCTCGACGTCTTCGCCCTCTCCCAAGCCATTGCCTTCAACCCGGCCGACTTTGGGCTCACCAACAGCGCCACCCCCTGTCTGATATTCGGCCCCAGCCTGCCCCCGACCCAATGCACAAACCCGGACGAATACCTGTTCTGGGACGCGCTGCACTTCACCACCGCCGCCCATCGCATCCTCGGTGACGTCGCCTATGCGGCCGTGCCGCTGCCATCCCCCCTCGTCCTCCTCGCCCCCGGTCTGTTGCTGCTGCTGCGCCGTGGTGCCCGACCGTCGCATGCGAACGCAGCGGTAACGCACGGGCGGCCTTCGGGGGCGGCGACATCCGGGTGGGTACTGACACTCCGCCAGCCATTCGTCGGGATCTGACATCGGGATCGAAATCGGGATCGAAATCGAGCGCCTCGCATCGCCCTACCCGGTCTCCTGTCGTGTCGATCCCGATAGCGATCCCGATCCCGATTTCGATTTCGAGAGCGATGTCGCTCGCGCACCGCGAGCTTGCGAGCCGCCGCAGCAGCCCGGCCCTTAGGCGGCCGCGTGATGGCTCATCTCCGGCCCGCCCTGTGCCTCGGCAGGCCAATGGGGCTCGGCGGAGTGCGGTGCCGGCCGCTCCGAGGACACGGCCCGCGGCAGCACAACAGGGGCCGACAGGGCGTGCTCGGGCGGACCCAAGACGGAGGGTGCAGCCGGCGCCCGCCAGGTGGGCGCCGCGTCGTCGCGCCGCAGCAATGCGCCGAGCACGCCGAGCCCGCCGATGGCGAGCGCCAGCGCCGGCAGGGCCAGCGGCCGCTCCACGAGCACGAACACGAGCAGCGCGCCACCCGCGGCCAGCTCCGCCAGACCCGCGGTCGCGGACCGCACCAGCCGCCGCAGCGACCCGCGACGCACCAGGGCGCCGCCGGCCGGCTGCGCCGACGCGGTGGTCGCCTTCGGCGTGCGCACGAAGGGGCTGCGCACCCCGAGCAGGGCCTCCAGGCTAGCCCGCGCGTTGGACAACAGGAGCCCCGTCGACAACAGAAACGCCAGCACCGCATCCCGCAACAGGGCACGCCAGGGGCCACGCGGGCGCTCCGCTGCGCGGCCGCCCGCGATAAGCAGCCCGAAGGGGCCGAGAATGCCGATGCCCGTGGCCGCCAGCGCCACCGGAAGCAACAGGGGTCCGGGCGCGAGGCCCGCGATGAAGGGCAGCCCTGCGAGCAGGCAGACACCGCCGACGAGAAAGCTCAAGGGCTGGCCGAGCTGCAACGTGATCAGCAGCTTCTGCCAAGCCGGCAAGGGGCTGCGCCAAAGCCGCGGGGCGAGCTTCACCAGGCATTCGACAAAGCCCTTGTTCCAGCGGAACTGCTGCGTCCGCCAGGCGCGAGCGGTTTCCGGCAGTTCGCCGGGCACGGCGACGTCGATGAGGTACGCGGAGCCCCAGCCGGCGAGGCGCGCGCGCAGGCTGAGATCCAAGTCCTCGGTCAGCGTGTCGCCGGACCAGCCGCCGGCAGCGTCGATGGCGGTCCGGCGCCAGACGCCGCAAGTGCCGTTAAACGGCACCGGCAGGCCGAGGCGGTGGCGGACCTCCTGCTCGATGCGGAAGTGGCCGTCGAGCAGCCGCGCCTGGGCGCGGGTCAGCGGCGAGTGCTGCTCATTCGCGTGCGCCCAGCGCGCCTGCACATGGCCGAGGCTCGGGTCCGCCCAGAGCACGCCGACGGTGCGGCGCAGAAAGTCCGGCGCCGGCATGAAGTCGGCATCGAAAATCGCGACCAAGGGCGCGACCAAGGGCGCGTCCGCGTGCCGCAGCCCCGCCGCCAGCGCGCCGGCCTTGAAGCCGTCGCGCTCAGTGCGGTGCAGCAGCGAGATAGGCCAGCCCCGCTGCCGCAGCGCTTCGACCGCGCGCCGACTGAGCGCATCGGAGCCGTCCGTGCTGTCGTCGAGCACCTGAATCAGGAGCCGTTCCCGCGGCCAGTCGAAGGCGGTGACGTGGACCAGCAGGCGCTCCACGAGCGCGCCCTCGTTGTAGAGCGGCAGTTGCACGAGCACCGTCGGCAGATCGGCGTCCGTCGGCAGCGCGCACCGGCGCGGGCGGGCAGGCCACAGCACGCGCAGCGCCGTGAGCAGCGCGAGATGCAGCGACAGCAACGCCAGCGCGGCAAGCCCGGCGATCAGGACCGCCTCCAACAACGCCGACAGCAACAGCACGAGCCAATCCACTCGACACCCCGCAAACAACGCGCACAAACCGACGATTTGACGGCCGGGCGCCGCGCGACGCAAAGGCTTTCAGGGCTTGAACGGCCGTTGCTGGACGGTCGGTAGCGGCGCCCCGGCGGCCGGTCGGCGCCGCTCGCAGGCGGTTCTGCCGCGTCAGTCGTCCTCAACTCGAATACAGCGAACGACCCGCCCGTCCGTCAGCCTTCGCTCCTCGGGGTAGGCCGCAGCGCAGGCATCGGTGGCCTCCGGACAGCGCGGATGGAAGTGACAGCCGGCGGGCGGGCTGGCCGGCGACGGCATGTCGCCGCCGAGCCGGATGATGTCGCGGCGCCGCGCCGGGTCGGCCATGGGCACGGCCGAGAGCAGCGCCTTCGTATATGGATGGCGCGGGTTGTCCAAGATCTGCGCCGTGCTGCCCCGCTCGACGATGCGGCCGAGGTACATCACGGCCACCTCGTGCGCGAGGTAGGCGACGACGGAGATGTCGTGCGTGATGAACAGATAGCTGAGCCCCAGATCCCGCTGGAGCTGCTTCAGCAGGTTCAGGATCTGCGCCTGCACGGAGACATCGAGGGCGCTGGTGGGCTCGTCGCAGACGATGACCTTGGGCCCCACGGCCAGCGCGCGGGCGATGCAGATGCGCTGGCGCTGCCCGCCGGAGAACTCGTGCGGGTAGCGGCCCATGGCCTGCTCGCCGATCCCGACTTGGTCCAAGAGCGCGGCGACGCGCTTGCGGCGCTCCGCCCGGCTCGGCGCGAGGCCGAGCGCGAGCAGCCCCTCGCCGACGAGGTCCTCGACCAGCATGCGCGGGTTCATGGACGCGAAGGGGTCCTGAAAGATGATCTGCAAGTCCTTGCGATAGGGGCGGAGCCGTGCGGGCTTGAGCCGCGCGAGGTCCGCGCCGTCGTAGCGCACGGCGCCGGCCGTGGGCCGCACCAACTGCAGGATGCCCTTGCCGACGGTGGTCTTGCCGCAGCCGGACTCGCCGACCAGGGCGAGCGTGCGGCCGGCCTGGAGCGCCAGGTCCACGCCGTCCACCGCCTTGACGTGGCCGACGGTGCGCTTGAACAGCCCGCGGCGGATCGGGAAATGAACCTTGAGCCCGCTGATGTCGAGCAGCGCAGCGCCACCCTCCACCGCGTCGGCGGCGGGCGCCGTGGGCGCCTGCTCGACCGCGGGCGCGAAGGTCGGCGTGTCGCCGTCCCACAGCAGGCAGCGCACGCGCTGGTCGCCGCCGGCCGGGAACCAGCCCGGCACGGTGTCGTGGCAGCGGTCCATGACGCGGAAGCAGCGCGGTGCGAAGCGGCAGCCGCCGAAGTCCCGATCCAGCGGCGGCACCCGGCCCGGGATCACCGCGAGCTCGCCGGCGCGCTTGGCGGCGTCCGGCACGCTCTCCATGAGCTTGCGGCTGTAGGGGTGCGCCGGGCCGGCGAAAAAGCCCTCGATGCTCGCCTGCTCGACAATCTGACCCGCGTACATGACCGCGAGCCGGTCCGCCGTCTCGGCGACGACGCCGAGATCGTGCGTGATCAGCAGCACGGCCATGCCGCGCGCCTGCTGCACGCCCTTGAGCAATTGCAGCACCTGCGCCTGGATGGTGACGTCGAGCGCCGTGGTGGGCTCATCCGCGATCAACAGGTCCGGATCGCCGGCCAGCGCCATCGCGATCATGACGCGCTGCTTCATGCCACCGGAGAGCTGGTGCGGGTACTCTTCCGCGCGTCGGGCAGGGTCCGGGATGCCGACGACCCGCAGCAGCTCCACGACGCGCGCCGGCACGCCCCGACGCGGCATGCCCTCGTGCACGCGCACCGCCTCGGCGATCTGCGCGCCGACCGTGAGCACCGGGTTCAGCGAGGTCTGCGGCTCCTGGAAGATCATGGCCATGCGCCCGCCGCGGACGCGCCGCATGTCGCGCTCCGGCAGCTTGAGCAGCTCGTTGCCGCCCAAGCGCACGGAGCCGGACAGGATGCGCCCGCCCAAGGGCAGAAGGCGCATCAGCGCCAGCGCCGTCATGGACTTGCCGCAGCCGGACTCGCCGAGCAGCGCGAGCGTCTCGCCGGTCCGGATGCTCAAGGCCACATCGTCGCAAACGCGCACGGGCCGCTCGCCGCCGCGGCTCGGCGGCAGCTCCACCGTGAGGCCGGTGACCTCAAGCAGCATGTCGGCGGCGTGGGGCTCGCGCGGGGCGGCGGCGGACACGGCGGCGGCGCGGCTCATTGGACCCTCGCGAGGCGCGGATCGAAGGCGTCGCGCACGACATCGGCGAACAGGTTGGCCGCCAGCACCAGCGTGAACATGAACACGAAGGCGGCGGTGAGCGACCACCAGACGATGGGCTCCCGCGCCAGCTCCATGCGCGCGCTGTTGATCATGTTGCCCCAGCTATTCATGGTTGGGTCGACACCGATGTTGACGTAGGAGAGCACGGCCTCCGCGAGCACCAGCGCGCTGAAGTCGAGCACCACGGTGATCATGACGATGTGCAGCACGTTCGGCAGGATGTGCCGGGCGATGATGGTGGCATGACCGACGCCGAGCGACACGGCCGCCTGCACGTAATCCTGCTCGCGCAGCTTCAGCGACTCGCCGCGCAGCAGCCGGCAGAGCCCGGTCCAGCTCGTGACGCCCAGGATGATGCACAGGAACAAGAGCCGCAGGTCGGCCCGCGCCACCAGGCTCTCGAACTGATCGGCGTTGTTGGTCATGTACACCTGCAGCATCAGGATGGCGGCGGCGATGAGCAGCACGCCCGGAATCGAGCTCAGCGTGGTGTACAGGTACTGGATGATGTCGTCGGTGACGCCGCGAAAGTAGCCGGCCATGATGCCGAGGATCACCGCCGCCGGCAGCATGACGAGCGTCGTCAGCGTGCCGATGACGAGCCCGGTGCGGATGCTCTTTAAGCTCTGATAGAAGACATCCTCGCCGACCTGATCGGTGCCCAGAATGTGATAGCCGGCGGCGAGCTCCGCGGCGGCGAAGCCGAGCATCAGCACCGCCGCCAGCGTGATCAGCGCGACGCGCCAGGGCACCTCGGTGCGGCCCTGCCAGATGGACCGGGCACCGTCGTCGAAGGACTCGCCACGGGCGTGGGCGACCAGCCACACCAGCCCCGCCGTCAGCAGCATCCACGCGAGCAGCCCGCGGATGGCCCCGAGCACGGCGCGCACGGCGATGTCGATGCCGGCCAGCGACGGGTCGCGCAGGTGCGCGCCGCCGTGCACGAGCGGCGGATAGCCGCGCACGATGGTCCCGTCCGGCTGCTCGATGGGCTCCTTGACGAACAGATGCGTCGCGAACGGCGCCGAGAAGGTCTTCTCCTGCCGCTCTCGCAGCCCCGTCAGGATCACGTCCAGCACGGACAGCACCTGGGTCGAGTGGCGCGCCTCGACCGGGGCATCAACTGGCGCTTGTGCGTCCGCCTCGCCGACGTCGCTCGCGGCCGCCGGCACGCTCGCGGCCGCGGGCTCGATGCGCGGGTGGAAGTGCATGGAATCCAAGAGCCCGATCAGCACGTAGCAGGCGATGATCACGAGCGCGGCGACGCCCACCTTCGAGCGCGCGACGCTGCGCCACGGCGCCCGCAGGTGCTCGTGCTGCGACGCGTAGATACCGTAGCCGAGGCTGACGGCCACGAGCAGGAAGATCAGCGCGTCCGTGGCGAGGATTACCGGCATGCGTCGACTCCCCCGCTCACGACAGCCGCACCCGCGGATCGACCAGGGTGTAGGAGATGTCGGTCAGAATCAGGCCCAGGATGTAGAGCACGGAGCCCAGAAACACCATGGCGCGGACGATGGAGAAGTCCTGCCGGCTGATGGCATCGATGGTGTAGCTGCCAAGCCCCGGGATGCCGAAGAAGGACTCCGTGATCAGCGCGCCCATGAACAGGAGCGGCAGCACCGCGACCACGCCGGTCAGGATCGGGATCAGCGCGTTGCGCAGCACGTGCCGGAACAGCACGACGCGCTCGCGGAGCCCCTTGGCCCGGGCGGTGCGCACGTAGTCGCGGTTGACCTCCTCCAGGAAGAAGGTCCGATACAGCCGCGTGCCGGTGCCGATGCCGCCGATGACGCCGACGATGACGGGCAGGATCAGGAACTTGCCGGCATTGAGCCCCGTGTCGTAGCCGGAGATCGGCACCAGATGAAAGAGCTTACCGATGAGGAACTGCCCGCCGATGATGTAGAACAGCCCGGAGATGGACATCATGGCCACCAGCAGCACGACGCTGCCGACGTCGATGTAGCTGCCGCGGAAGAAGATGATCATCAGCGCATAGCTGATATTGATGGCGAGCCCCACCAGCAGCACGGGCAGCGCGATGGCCAGGCTCGGCCACATGCGCTGGCGGACGTCGTAGCCGATGTCGCGCCCGCTGTCGGAGGTGCCGAAGTTGAAGGCGAAGAGCTTCACCGACTTCTGGTAGAAGATCGTGTCCCTGAGCTTGTCCATGCCTGCTGCCTCGGCGTTGAAGAGCAGCGGCCGGTCGTAGCCGTGGTCCGCCTTCCAGGACTGCACGGCTTCTTCCGTCACGCGCTTGTCGCCGAGCTGCATCCGCGCCATGTCGTCCGGCGAGTTGACGACGAAGAAGAGCACGAAGGTGATCAGGTTGACGCCGATCAAGATCGGGATGGCGTACAGCAGCCGGCGCAGGATGTACGCGGTCACAGCGCGGCGCTCCGCTCGCGCCGGCGGGCGATGATGATGGCGGGCACCGCGCCCGCGGCCAGCAGCACCACCACGGCACCGATCGGCCAGAGGATGGGCGGATTCCAGGCCGTGCGGCGTTCTTCGCGCTGCGCGGGATCAAGGCTGATGTACTTCAACGTGTTGTTCGCCATCAGGTTCGGCTTCACGTTGCCGACCCAGGCGTGGCGCAGGCTGTAGGACTCCGGATAGAAGCCGAAGGACCAAGGCGCGTCATGGCGCACGATCTCGGTCATGCGGTCGACGACCGCCTGGCGCTCCGGGCCGTCCGGCATGTTCTTCATCTGCTCGAACAGCCGGTCGAACTCGGCGTTCTGATAGTTCGCCGCGTTCTCGCCGCCGTCGATCTTGCGGTTCGGGCCATAGAGCAAGAAAAAGAAGTTCTCCGGGTCCGGATAGTCGGCGTTCCAGCCCCACATGAACACCTGGCCCGTGCCTTCCCGCATCTTCTCCTGGAAGCGGTTGTAGTCCGTGGCGCGGACGATGAGCTCGATGCCGAGCTTCGCGAACTGCTTGCGCATCCAGTTGAGCCTCGCCTTGCCGTCCGGGCCCGCGTCCATGGCCTCGTAGTAGATGCTCAAGGGCCGGCCCGTCGCCGGATCGCGCCCGTCCCGGTAGCCGGCCTGCGCCAGCAGCGCGCGGGCCGCGTCGATGGACTTGCGCACGGGCCGGCCGTTGTCCCAATCGAACACGTAAGGGTTGATGCCGGCCTCGCCGTCGCGGTAGCCGAAGATGCCGGGCGCAATCGGCCCCTGCCCCTGCATGCCGCGGCCGTTCGAGAAGATCGAGATGAATTCGCCGAAATCGACGGCGATGCTGATGGCCTGGCGCAGCAGCCGCGCCCGCTCCGAGTCGCCGCCGACGACGTCGTCCTCCATGTTGAAGCCCATGTACCAGATGGACGTGTTCACGGCAGTAGACAGCTCGATGCCCTTCTCGCGCATCGCCTCGGTGAGGCCGGCCTCGCCGCCGGAGTTGAATTGCACGGCCTGGTCGAAGGCGTCGGCGCTGATGCCGGAGGTATCGTAGAAGCCCTGCAGGAACTTGTTCCAGTACGGGATGCTCTCCTTTTCCAGGCTGTAGATCGCCCGGTCCACCAGCGGCAGCGCCTTGCCCGCGTCGGCCAGCAGCCCCGCCTCTGCGTCGCCGGGCATGCCCTCGGCGGGATAGGTCTCGCCGTGGAAGTTGGGGTTCTGCGCGAGCACCATGCGCATGTTCGGGTTGTTCTCCGCGAGCATGAAGGGGCCGGTGCCCACCGGAAACCAATCCAGCGTGATGTTGTTCGCCCGCATGCCGGGCTGGTTGGTCAGCGCCTCCGCCTCCCAGGGCATCGGCGCGAAGAAGGGCATCGCGAGCCAGTAGACGAACTGCGCATAGCGCCCGTCGATGCGGACCTTGTAGCTGTAGCGATCGACGACCTCGGCGCCCGGAAAATCGACCGCGCGCAGATCGAAGAACGGCCGCTCCCCGTTCACGGGCGCCGGCGCCGCGGCCTCGAGCCGCGCGGAGAAGTCCTTGAAGCCCAGGATGTGATCGCCCATCAGGCCCGCGATGGGCGAGTGCAGCCAGGGCGCCGCCAGGCGCTTGATCTGATACACGTAGTCCTCGGCGGTCAGCTCGCGGGTGCCGGTCTCGGGCAGGTCGGACAGCGTGTCGAGCCGCGCGATCTCGGCCGGAGACAGGTCATGGTAGAGGTGCGCACCGTCCGGCCCCGTCGCGAACGCGGGGTGCGGCTGGTAGTAGATGCCGGGGCGGATGCGGATCAGGTACTCGCTGACGGCGGTGCGCTCGGGGTCCGCGTCGGCCGGCAGCGGCGCGCCGGCCGCGTCCAGAAAGGTCGGCTCCGGCACGGCCTCGGCCGTCAGCGGCACCAGCGTGTAGGGCCGCTTCAAGAAATGGTACTGGAGCGGCGGCTCGTAGATCTGCGCAATGAACGAGTATTCGTTCGAGCTGTAGGAGCGCACCGGGTCCAGGTGCTTCGGGCGCTCGGTGAAGGCGCCGTAGAGGATGCTCTCGCCCGCCTGGTGCTCCGGATAGGGGTTGTTCCAGGGTGGCTCGCCGCAGCCGGCGAGGGTCAGCACGGCCAGGCCGGCGACAAGCGCCCGCGGGCAGTCGGACGCGGCCCTGAGAAGCCTGACCGCAGACGCTTTCGCCGCCCGAAACCTTTCGGTAAGGTGACCACGCCGCGAACGCGGGCATGGCGACGGCGCCCGACTCACGACAGCAAGACCAACGAACACCGGCAGACCTTGGAGAACCAACTGATGGGGTTTTTGACCGACAAGCGCTTTCTCATCACCGGCGTCGCGAGCAACCGCTCCATCGCCTGGGGCGTCGCGCAGGCCATGCACCGCGAGGGTGCCGAGCTCGCCTTCACCTACCAGGGCGAGAAGCTTCAGGGGCGGGTGCAAGATCTGGCCGCCGCCTGTAATTCCAATATCGTCCTGCCGCTGGATGTCGGCAGCGACGAGCAGATCGACGCCTGCTTCCAGGCGCTCGGCGAGCACTGGGACGGGCTCGACGGCATCGTGCACTCCATCGCGTTCGCGCCCAAGGCGGAGCTGGAGGGCAACTACGTCGACGTCCTGACCCGCGCGGGCTCGGCGATGGCGCACGATATCAGCTCCTACAGCTTCGCGGCGCTGGCCAAGGCCGGGCGGGCGATGATGGCCGGGCGCAACGGCGCGCTCGTGGCCATGACCTACCTCGGTGCGGTGCGCGCGGTGCCGAACTACAACGTCATGGGTGTCGCCAAGGCGAGCCTCGAGGCCAACGTGCGCTATCTCGCGGCGGCGCTGGGGCCGGAGGGTATCCGCGTCAACGCCGTCTCCGCGGGGCCGATCCGCACGCTGGCGGCGGCCGGCATCGCGGACTTCCGCAGCATGCTGAAACAGGTTGAAGAGCGCACGCCGCTGCGGCGCAACGTGACCATCGAGGAGGTGGGCAACGCCGCGGCCTTCCTCTGCTCCGATCTCGCCTCCGGCATCACGGGCGATGTGCTGTACGTCGATACCGGGTATCACATCCTGGGCCTCGGCTGACCCTGGCGGGCGCGGCGACGGCGTCGCGCCCGGCTGGCCGAGCCATCGCGTCAGGGTGTCTCCTCGCTGCCGACGGTAAGCGGCTTACGCTCCACCTTGGCACGGGCCACCAGGTCGTCCAGCACGGCATTGAAGCCATGCTCGCCCTGGATCTGCGCCAGGAGCCGGCGCTCGGCATCGCGCATGGCCGGGTCCATGGCTTCCGCGCTGCCGTCCGCGACGGCGCGCACGGCGACGATGACGGCGTCGCCGCCCGGTTCCGCCCCGCTCGCATAGCTCGGCACGCCGTCCTCGGCCGGGCGTGGCGCAGAAAAGGCCAGCTCCAGCACCGTCGGCGGCACATCGGCCTGACTGCGGGAGACCTCGCCCGGGCTCTTGATCTCCAGCTCCGCGGCCACGGCATCCAGGCTCTCGCCGGCGCGCAGGCGCGCCACCATGGCATCGGCCTCGGCGCGGGCGGCCGTGGCGGCCTGCTGCGCCTTGAGCGCGGCGACGATCTCGTCGCGGACCTCGTCCAGCGGCCGGACGCTGGCCGGCTCATGCTCATCGACCCGCAGCACGACCGCCTGCATGCGGTCCGGGTCAGGCTCGATCAGCTCGCTGTTGTTGCCCACGACCAGCACGTCGTCGCTGAACGCGGCGGTCATGAGCCGCGGTTGCGCGAACAAGCCCTCGCCGCCGTCGCGCTCGATCCAGTCGCTGGTGCGGACCTCAAGGGCCAGCGCCTCGGCGGCCGGGATCAGGCTGTCGGGGGATTCGTAGGTGAGGTTCGCGAGCTGCTCGGCGAGCTCGAAATAGGCCGCCTCCGCGTCGCCGCGGCCGAGCTCCCGGGCCAGCTCCTCGCGGACGTCGTCGAAGGGCTTGGCCGCGCCGCCCTCGACGGCCGTGACCTCGATGAGGTGATAGCCGAAGCGGCTCCGGACGGGCTCGCTGACCGCATTCACGTCCAGATCGAACGCGGCCTGCTCGAAGGCCGGGTCCATGATGCCGCGATCGACCATGCCGAGATCGCCGCCCTGCGCGGCGCTGCCCGGGTCCTCGGACTCGGCCTGTGCGACCTCGGCGAAGTCGGCCCCGGCGTCGATCTGCGCCTTCAGCTCGGCGGCGCGCGCCTTGATGGTCTCCGCGTCGCCGTCCGCCGGCACGGTCAGCAGGATGTGCCGCATGGCGCGTCGCTCGGGCTCGACGAATTCCTCCAGCCGCGCCTCATAGGTCTCGCGTAGCGTCGCCTCGTCCACCTCGACGGCGGCGATGGCGTCGGCATCGAGCAGGATGTACGACAGCTTGACGCGCGCCGGGGACTGGAAGCGCTCGGGGTTCGCCTCATAGAAGGCCTGGATGTCATCAGCCGGCGGGTCTGCCTCGGGCATGAAGCCTGCGCGCGGCACCAGGGCGTAGGCGATATCGCGCTGCTGGCGCAGCAGCCGCGTCGCCAGCGTCACCTCGGCAGCCGTCGCGAAGGCGCTCTCGGTCAGGGCACGGGCCAACTGCGTGCTGAGCAGGCCGCGCCGCAGCTCCTCCTCGTAGGCCGCCGGCGTGAACCCCTGCAAGCGCAGCACGCGCTCGTAGGTGTCCTTGTCGAAGACCCCGTCGCCCTGGAAGGCGGGCTCGGCCAGGATCGCGGCCCGCACGGCGGCGTCCGATACGCGCAGGCCCATCGCGTAGGACGACTCCAGCAGCACGAGGTCGCGGATCATGCGATCGAGCACTTGGCCGCGCAATTGCGCCGACTCGAAGAGGTCTGGGTTGTACGCGGCACCGAGGCGCTCGCGCAGTTGCATCCGCGAGCGCTGGACGTTCTGGTCGAGCTGGCGCTCGGTGATCTTGGCACCGTCCACCGTCGCGACGACGGGCTCGGCACCCACGCCGAGGTAGGACTGGATGCCCCAGAGCGCGAACGGGATGCTGATCAGGATGACGATGGCCCAAGCGACCCATCCCTGTGCACGTTCTTTGATCGCCTGCAACATGGCTTGAGAGAGAGCGTTGGAGTTGAAACGAAGCCCGCGGTGGGGGATCGGGAGCGGTTCCGCAGCCGGACGGCGGCGGAGCATCATCGGGCGGATACGAAAAGGCGCGCCCCACCTTGGATGGCGGGGCGCGCCCTTACTAGATTTGGCGGAGTGGACGGGACTCGAACCCGCGACCCCCGGCGTGACAGGCCGGTATTCTAACCAACTGAACTACCACTCCTTGCGTGTATCGAGCGCGATCCAGGGCGGCGTGCCTTGACGATTGACACTGGATCTCAACGGGACTGCGGCCGCCCGTGAGCGTCTGTGCATGCTGACGCGCCTGTTGTTTGATCATACAGGCGTTCGGCCACCAGTGGTGGGTGCTGCAGGGCTCGAACCTGCGACCCTCGCCTTGTAAGGGCGATGCTCTAGCCAACTGAGCTAAGCACCCCGGACCACCCAACGAAGCCGGTTATTGTATGGCGTCCTTGAGCGATTTACCAGCCTTAAATGAAGGCGTCTTTGACGCGGCGATCTGGATGCTGGCGCCGGTCTGCGGGTTACGGCCGGTGCGGGCAGCGCGCTCCTTCACCAGAAAAGTGCCGAAACCGATGATGGAGACAGTGTCACCATCCTTGAGTGCGACGGCGATGGAGTCCGTTAGTGCGTCGAGCGCCCGTCCGGCGGCGGACTTCGAGATGTCTGCTCCCTCCGCCATCGCATCGATAAGGTCCGATTTGTTCATTCTCCCCCCAGATGTCTCGAATGACCGTGGAAACCGCTCATGCAGTTGAGCGGCGGCGGCGCCGGCGGCGCCACAGCCGTTGCCGAATGTTGTCGAGTGCACGCTGGGCTGTCAAGCGAATCGAGAGCGATTGAGACTCACCCTGACCAGCCGCCGATCAAGCGGCACGATCCCCGCCGTCAATGTACGACAACGGCCACTTGCGGAACACATGAACGACTTGTAAACGCAGACGTGAAAGCACTTATCGTGCACGACCGACGCTTGCCGGCCGCGGCGCTCAGCATTGCAAGCGCCGCGACCACGCTAGCCAGCTCCACCGTCAGTGGCGTGTGCCGGCGGCCGGCTGCTCCTCCGCGTTGGCTGCCTTGGCCGGCGGCACCTCCTCCACCTCAGCGTGCTCGCCATCCGCCCCGTCCGCCTCGACGACGGGCCGCGGCGACTGGACCAGCGCCAGGTCAAGCACCTCGTCGATCCAGCGCACACAGCGGATGTCGAGGCTCTGTTTGATGTTCTTCGGGATCTCGACCAGGTCGCGCTCGTTCTCATGCGGGATCAGCACCGTCTCGATGCCGCCGCGGTGTGCGGCCAGGAGCTTTTCCTTGAGCCCGCCGATGGGCAGCACCTCGCCGCGTAGCGTAATCTCCCCGGTCATGGCCACGCTGGAACGGACCGGGATCTTGCACAGCGCGGACACCAGCGCCGTACACATCGCCACGCCGGCGCTCGGCCCGTCCTTCGGGGTCGCACCCTCGGGCACATGGATATGCAGATCGAACTTCTGGTGGAAGTCCGGATCGATGCCGAGCGTCGGCGCGCGGCTGCGCACGACTGTGAGCGCCGCCTGGATAGACTCCTGCATCACGTCGCCGAGCTGGCCCGTGTAGGTGAACTTGCCCTTGCCCGGTACCAGCGCGGACTCGATCCGCAACAGCTCGCCGCCGACCTCGGTCCACGCGAGCCCGGTGACCTGGCCGATCTGGTCGTGCTCGTCCGCGCGGCCGAAGCGGAAGCGGCGCACGCCGAGATACTTGTCGAGCGACTTCGGCGTCACGACCATGGCGCCATCGCCGCGCTGCTTCAGCAGCACCTCTTTGACCACCTTGCGACAGATCTTGGAGCACTCGCGCTCCAGGTTGCGCACGCCCGCCTCGCGCGTGTAATAGCGGATCATGTCCCGCAGCGCCGGCTCGCGGATCGTGAGCTCGCCCTTCTTGAGCCCGTTGTTCTTCATCTGCTTCGGGATCAGGTAACGCTGGGCGATGTTGACCTTCTCGTCCTCGGTGTAGCCGGCGAGACGAATCACCTCCATGCGATCGAGCAGCGCTGGCGGGATGTTCAGCGTGTTGGCGGTGCCGACGAACATCACCTCGGACAGGTCGAAGTCCACTTCCAGATAATGGTCGTTGAAGGTGTGGTTTTGCTCCGGATCCAGCACCTCCAGCAGCGCCGACGCCGGGTCGCCGCGGAAGTCCATCGCCATCTTGTCGATCTCATCGAGCAGGAAGAAGGCGTTGCGGCTGCCGGCCTTGGCCAGGTTCTGGATGATCTTGCCCGGCAGCGCACCGATGTAGGTGCGCCGGTGACCACGGATCTCGGCCTCGTCGCGCACGCCGCCCAGGGACATGCGCACGAACTTGCGGTTGGTCGCCCGCGCGATGGACTGCC
The DNA here is from genome assembly GCF_001469165.1 of Thiohalocapsa sp. ML1. Classification (GTDB taxonomy): domain Bacteria; phylum Pseudomonadota; class Gammaproteobacteria; order Chromatiales; family Chromatiaceae; genus Thiohalocapsa. The sequence goes on from NZ_JABX01000038.1 coordinate 29,445, forward strand.
CCAGCGAGGTCTTGCCGACGCCGGGCGGACCCACCAGGCAGAGGATCGGGCCTTTCAGCTTCTTCACCCGCTGCTGCACGGCCAGGTATTCGAGGATGCGCTCCTTGACCTTTTCGAGGCCGTAGTGGTCGGTGTCCAGCACCTTCTGCGCCAGACGGATGTCGTTGCGGATGCGCGTGCGCGCCTTCCACGGCACCGAGACCAGCGTATCGACGTAGTTGCGCACCACCGTCGCCTCGGCGGACATCGGCGACATGAGCTTGAGCTTGTTCAGCTCCGTGGTGGCCTTGGCCTTGACCTCCTTCGGCATGCCGGCGGCCTCGATGCGCTTGGCCAGGTCTTCGAGCTCGTTGGGGGCGTCCTCAAGCTCGCCGAGCTCTTTTTGGATCGCCTTCATCTGCTCGTTCAGGTAGTACTCGCGCTGGTTCTTCTCCATCTGGCGCTTGACGCGGCCACGGATGCGCTTCTCCATCTGGAGGATGTCGTTCTCGGCCTCCATCAGCCCCATCAAGTGCTCGAGGCGCTGCTGCACGTCCACCATCTCCAGCACGTGCTGCTTCTCGTCGAGCTTGAGCGACATGTGCGCCGCCATGGTGTCGGCGAGCCGCCCCGGCTCGTCGATGCTCGACAGCGATGTGAGCACCTCCGGCGGGACCTTCTTGTTCAGCTTCACGTACTGGTCGAACAGCGTCACCGCCGAGCGCATCAGCACCTCCTGCTCGCGCTCGTCGGCCTCCAACTGGTCCGCCATCGGCGCCACGAGGGCCGAGAAGGCGCCTGCCGTGGTGATGAAGCGCTTGGCCTTGGCGCGGCGATGGCCCTCCACCAGCACCTTGACGGTGCCGTCGGGCAGCTTCAGGAGCTGCAGCACGTTCGCGAGCGTACCGATGCCGTGCAGATCCCCCACCGCGGGGTCGTCCACGTCCGCATTCTTTTGCGCGATCAGCAGGATCTGCTTGTCGGCGGACATCGCGGCGTCGAGCGCCCTGATGGACTTGTCGCGCCCGACGAACAGCGGGATGACCATATGCGGGTAGACGACGACATCGCGCAACGGCAGGACCGGCACCTCCTGCTCGACAGCCGTCGGATCGGTGTTGTCTTGAACGGTTTCGCCCATGGAATCTGTGCTCCGTTGAGCCGTGTCACGTTGGCGTGTTGCGGGGCTCAGCCCGCGAACCGCCGCCACGGCAGTTGCAGAAATCTAAGATGACGATTGAGGTTTGGGCGGACCGCGGACGCTTCAATCGAGTCGGCGGGCCGAAACCGCTGCGCTGCATCGGCGGCGGCGGGGCCGCGGAACGGAAGTCCGGCCGCGGCGGACCGGCATGGTGCGGCGATCGCAAGGCGGTGGGCGGTGGGCGGTGGCTGATGCCGAAGAGATGGGGGCGCGGCGCCCGAGCCCCGGGCGCCGACGACGGAGCGATCAATCGGACGCTGCAGCGCGCTGCTGCTCGACACCGTCGTAGATGATGAAGGGCGTGTTCTCGCCCGCGATGACGGACGAGTCCACGACCACTTTGCTAACGCTGTCAAGCGAGGGCAGGTCGTACATGATGTCGAGCAGGACTTGCTCCATGATGGTCCGCAAGCCGCGCGCCCCCGTCTTGCGCTCCATGGCCTTCACTGCGATGGCGCCCAGCGCATCGTCGCGGAGCTCTAGGTCGCAGCCCTCCATCGCGAACAGGCGCGCGTACTGCTTGTACAGGGCATGCTTCGGCTCGGTCAGGATGCGGATCAAGGCGTCCACGTCCAGCTCGTCCAGCGTCGCCATCACCGGCAGGCGCCCGACGAACTCCGGGATCAGCCCGTAGCGGATCAGGTCCTCGGGCTCAACGACGCTCAGCAGCTCGCCGATCTTCTTGCTGTCTTCCTTGGAATGCACCTCGGCCGAGAAGCCGATACCGCCCTTGCGCGAGCGACGCTCGATGATCTTGTCGAGCCCCGCGAACGCGCCGCCGACAATGAACAGGATGTTGCTCGTGTCGACCTGCAGGAACTCCTGCTGTGGATGCTTGCGCCCGCCCTGCGGCGGCACCGATGCGATGGTGCCCTCGATGAGCTTCAGGAGCGCCTGCTGCACGCCCTCGCCGGACACATCCCGCGTGATGGACGGGTTATCGGACTTGCGCGAGATCTTGTCGATCTCGTCGATGTAGACGATGCCGGTCTGCGCCTTCTCGACGTCGTAGTCGCACTTCTGCAGCAGCTTCTGGATGATGTTCTCGACATCCTCGCCGACGTAGCCCGCCTCGGTGAGCGTGGTCGCGTCGGCGATCGTAAACGGAACGTTCAGCAGCCGCGCCAGCGTCTCGGCGAGCAGGGTCTTACCGGAGCCGGTGGGGCCGATCAGCAGGATGTTGCTTTTGGAGATTTCGATGTCTTCCTTGGCATCGGCGGCCTCCAGGCGCTTGTAGTGGTTGTAGACGGCGACAGACAGGACTTTCTTCGCCTGCTCCTGGCCGATGACGAACTGATCGAGGCTCTCCTTGATCTCGCGTGGCTTGGGCAGACGGCTCGTGGCCTCCCCCATGCCCTCCTGCATCTCCTCCCGGATGATGTCGTTACACAGCTCGACGCACTCGTCGCAGATGAACACCGATGGCCCGGCGATCAGCTTGCGTACCTCGTGCTGGCTCTTGCCGCAGAATGAACAATACAGCAGCTTCCCTTCGTCGCTCTTTCCGTGGTTATTTCCGCTCATAGCTCACGAGGTCTCCGCGGGACAGTCCGACTATCGGAGGCCGAAGCTCGCCTCCTGTGACGGTTTATCATAACGGTTCACGACGATATCGCAAGCTGACGGGGGCCGAGCGGACGGCAAGTGCGCCCCGACCGGCACGGCCGTTGCTAGCTTGCCGCGCGCCCACGCTCTGCGCCTGCCATCGCCGCGCCCGCCTTCAGGCTCCGGCCGGCCCGGCGCGCTCGTGCAGCACCTGGTCGATCAGCCCATACTCCACCGCGGCGTCGCCGCCCATAAAGCGGTCGCGCTCGGTGTCCTCGGCGATCTTCTCCAGCGGCTGCCCAGTGTGATGCGCCAGGATGTAGTTCAACTGGTCGCGGATGTGCAGGATCTCGCGGGCGTGGATGTCGATGTCCGTCGCCTGCCCCTGAAAGCCGCCCAGCGGCTGGTGGATCATCATCCGCGAGTGCGGCAGGCAGAAGCGCTTGCCGTGGGCACCGCCCGCGAGCAACAGCGCGCCCATGCTCGCCGCCTGCCCGATGCACATGGTGCTGACGTCGGGACGGATGAAGCGCATGGTGTCGTAGATGGCCAGGCCCGCGGTCACCGCGCCGCCCGGGGAGTTGATGTAGAAGTGGATGTCCTTGTCCGGGTTCTCGGACTCCAGGAACAACAGTTGCGCGACGACCAGGTTGGCCACGTGGTCTTCCACCGGCCCGACGAGGAACACGACACGCTCCTTCAGCAGGCGCGAGAAGATGTCGAACGAGCGCTCCCCGCGGGCGGTCTGCTCGATCACCATGGGAATCAGGCCGAGCGCACGGGTCGCCGGTGGCATCTGGTCGGAAATCTGGGTCATCGCTGGGAAACCTCGATGTGGGCGGGGGGGCGGATGGGGCGCCGCGGCAAGCATCGCCACGACGGTAAGTTGGGGCCGCGCGAGGCGCCGCGCAACGGCTGCAGGAAGGGCCGAGGGCCGAGGGCCGAGGCGAGCACCCTCGGCCCTCGACCCTTCCCCGTCGCAATCTAGGCCGGTGCCCCGCGCTCGCCGGCCTCGGTGAGCCCGTCGAACGTCGCCTCCTCGTCTACGACATCGGCGGTTGCGAGCATCCGCTCAACGACAAGCTCCTCCATGGCGAGCGCCTCCACCGAGGACAACCGCTGCGGGTCCGAGTAGTAATAGCCGATGACTTCCTCCGGCCGCTCGTAGGTGGCCGCCAAGCCTTCAACCAGCTCGCGGACGCGCTCCGGGCTCGGCGTCAGCCCATGCCGCTTCACGGTCTCGGCAACCACCAGCCCGAGCTTGACCCGGCGCTCCGCGGACTCCGCGAACAGCGCGTCCGGGAGCTCAACCTGAACGCCACCGGCCGCTTGCAGGGTCTGCTGCTTGAGCGCGGCGATCTCCTCGCGCACAAGCACGTCGGGCAGGCTCACCGGGTTGGCCTCAAGCAGGGCGTCCATGACCTGATTCTTGAGCTTGGCTTCGACGCGCTGGCGGAGCTCGCGCTCCATGTTCGCGCGCACGTCGGCGCGAAAACGCTCTAGATCACCACCCTCAATACCGAGGGCGGTCACGAAGTCCGCGTCCACATCGGGCAGCCGCGGCGCGGCGACGCTCTCCACCTGGACCTGAAACTCCGCCGCCTTGCCGGCCAGCGCGGGGTTGCTGTAATACTCCGGGAAGGTGATGCCGAGGGTGCGCTCATCGCCCGCCGCGGCGCCGATCAACTGCTCTTCAAAGCCAGGAACGAAGGCGCCGCTGCCAAGCTCCAGCGTCCGGTGCTCGGCGCTGCCGCCTTCGAAGCGCTCGCCGTTGATGCTGCCCTGGAAGGAGATGGTCAGCCGATCGCCGTTCTCGGCCGCCCGCTCCACGGTCTCGAAGGTCTTGCGCTGCTCGCGGAGCCGCTCGACCATGCGCTCGACGTCCGCATCGGTGATCTCGGCGACGGGGCGCGCGATCCGCATGCCGGTGAGATCCTTGACATCGATCTCCGGCAGCACCTCGAACCTTGCGGTGTAGCCGTAGCGACGGTCGGCGAGGTCAATATCCGCCTCGATCTCGGGCCGACCCGCCGGCCGCAGATCCTGCTCGACGACGGCGCGCGAAAAGGACGACTGCACCAGTTCGCTGAGCACCTCGCCGCGAACGTTCTCCCCGAAGCGCTGCCGGAGCACGCGCATCGGCACCTTGCCGGGGCGAAAGCCCGGCAGCCGCGCTTGGCGGGCGACGTCGCGCAGCCGCTTGTCGACCTCCTGCTCGAAGTCATCTGCCGGCAGCTCCACGGTCATGCGGCGGGCGAGCCCCTCGCCGGCCTCGACGGTCACTTGCATCGATGTCCACTCCTCGGGCGATTGTGCTGCGACTTGCAAAAACGGGGCAGTATAAGCGGCGAAGCCGTGCGCTCCAAGCACAGCCCGCAACAACCCGCAAGAACGTGCCCTGGCCGCGGCCCCGAGCCGCACGCGCGCCTTGCATGCCGGAGCCGCGGACGGCAGCATCGCGCCATCCGCCCACCGCTCTCGGCAGCGCGCTCCAAGCAATGGCCCGCCCCACCCGCGCCCGCGTCGATCTCGGCGCCATCCGCCACAATTACCGTCACGCCAAGGCGCAGGCGGCCGGGACCCGAGCGCTCGCCGTGGTCAAGGCGGACGCCTACGGACACGGCGCCACTGCCGTCGCCCGCGCATTGGAGCCCGAGGTGGACGGCTTTGCCGTGGCCTGCATCGAAGAGGCGCTGGAGCTCCGCGAGTCGGGCATCCGCACGCCCATCGTGCTGCTGGAGGGAGTCTTCGAACCGGACGAGCTCGCCAGCGCCGACCGTGCCGGGCTCACACCGGTGGTGCACAACCAGGAGCAGCTCGATTGGGTCTGCGCCGCACGCCCGGAGCGCGCACACGCCGTCTGGCTCAAGATGGACACCGGCATGCACCGGCTCGGGCTCGCGCCGGATGCGTTCGCGGCCGCCCATGCGCGCCTTGCCGACTGCCGACACGTGACCGATGTCGTGCTAATGACACACCTGGCCTGTGCCGACACGCCCGGGCACGCGGCCACCGAGGCGCAACTCGCGAGCTTTCAAAGCCACGCCGGCCACCTGCCCGGCCCGCGCAGCATCGCCAACTCCGCGGCCGTTCTCGGCTGCCGCGCGGCGCACGGCGACTGGCTGCGCCCCGGCATCATGCTCTATGGCGCGAGCCCCTTCGGCGAGGCGCACCCGTCGGCGGCGGCGCTGCGGCCGACGCTGACCTTCGAATCAAGGCTCATCGGCGTGCGCGATCTCGCCGCCGGCGAGGCCATCGGCTACGGCAGGCGCTTCGTCTGCGCCGCGCCGACCCGGGTCGGCGTCGTCGCCGCGGGCTATGCGGACGGCTACCCACGGCACGCGCAAGACGGCACACCCATCGCCGTCAACGGTCAGCCGACCCGCATCATCGGGCGCGTATCTATGGATATGCTGACGGTGGACCTGACGGATCAGCCCGAGGCGCGCCCCGGCGACCCGGTGCAGCTCTGGGGAGACCAGATCCCCGCCAACGCCGTCGCCGCCGCGAGCGACACCATCGCTTATCAGCTCTTCACCAGCCTGTCGCGACGCGTGCCGATCAGCTATGAGCGCTCCGGCTGACTGCCGCGGGCACCGCGCCTAATCTTCGCCCCGCCGCAGGCGCCGCCGCATGCGCCTGAGCCCGAGCCACACCGCACCGAGCACGAGCGGCACCGCGACGGCGATGGCAAGGCTCGGGTCCAGCGGCAGGCCGCCCGCGGCGAGCCCCTTCAGAAGGTAGCCCACCAGACCGACGCCGTAATAGCTGATGGCGACGACGGAGAGCCCCTCGACGGTCTCCTGCAGGCGTAGCTGCAAACGCGCCCGGCGGTCCATGGAGTCCAGCAGGCTGCGGTTCTGTTCCTGCAGGCGCACCTCCACGCGCGCCCGCAGCAGCGCCGTCATGCGTGCCGCGCGCTCGGCGAGGGCCTGCTGGCGCCGGCCGGTGGCGAGGCAGGTGCTCACCGCTGGCGCAAGCCGGGCCTCCAGGAACTCGGTGAAGGTCGGCAGACCCTCGATGCGCTCCTGCCTGAGCTGCTCCAAGCGCTGGCGCACGACCTCGTGATAGGCGGCGGTCGCGTCGAAGCGCGAGGCGGTGCGCGCGGCCACGGACTCGATGGCCGCCGCGACATCGGTCAGCTCCGCGAGCAAGGCCCGCTCCGACGGCGGCGCCTCGGCCGTGCCGTTCGGCGCGGCAACGCCGAGACGAAAGGCTGCGTCCGTGAGGCGCGACTCCGCGTCCGCCAGCGCCACTGCGGCCTCGCGCGCCGCAGGCAGACCGAGCAGCGTCATGGCGCGGTACGCGTTCACGTCCAGCACCCGCTTGATGAGCCGCCCGGCCTGGGCGTCCGTGAGCCCCTGGTCGCGCAGCAGAATTCGGCCGAAGCCATCGGCATGGATGCGCAGGTCAGACCACGCGCGCCCGGCACCGCCCGTCACCCCGGCGCCGATCACCGGATTGCCGCCGAAGAGCGTCGCCAGATCAGCCGGCGTGCGCTCCGGCATGTCGCGGGATTCCAGCGCGAGCAGCACCGCCGTGACCACCTGCCCCGGCAGCGCCGCCAGCCAGTCCGGCGGCAGCTCGGCGAGCAGCTCGGCGAGCAGCTCGGCGGAGAACGGCCGGGCGGCGAGCGCCGACGGTGCCACGGAGCGAGAAAAGCTGTAGGTGACAAACTCCGTGTGCCGCTCCCAGCGCACCCGCGTGTCGCCGAGATCGGCGGCGAAGTACTGACCCACCTCATCCGCGGCCGGCAGCCCGACGCCGAAGTGCGCCAAGAGGCGCAGCAGGTGCGCCGTGTTCGCACCGCTACCGCGCTCCGCGCACTGGTAGGCGAAATGGACGACGACGGCCGGCGCGTGCACCGGCTCGAAGGTGCGCACGTGCAGCTCCTGCGTCACCAACTGACGCAGGGGGTGTTCCGGAAATGGCAGGGCCATGGCGGCGGATGGGTATGGCAAAGACGGAGACGTGGAAACAGGCGGAAGGCGGCCGAGCCGCTCGACGACGCGGTCCGGCAGCACAAGAGATGCGTGGTGCCCGGGGCGGGACTCGAACCCGCATGGCCGAAGCCGAGGGATTTTAAGTCCCTTGTGTCTACCGATTTCACCACCCGGGCGCGTGGCGGTGAGCACTCTGGGTGCCCGGTGCACAGAGGCTGCTGGCCCTGATGGGGTGGGCGGCAGATTTGAGGTGGAGGCTGAGGTCGGAATCGAACCGGCGTACACGGCTTTGCAGGCCGCTGCATGACCACTCTGCCACTCAGCCGAAGCCCGCCAGTTTAGATAACTTGCCGGGGAATGTCACCTGTCGGGTGACCGGCTGACCGGCCCAGAGCTAGGGAAGGGGCGAGAGCCGAAGCCCGAGGGAGCCTTCCTCGGCCCTCGGCCCTCGGCCCTCGTTCAACTGCGCCGATGAGCGGGTTCCGCCAGAGGGCGCTCCTTGCCCTTATCCATCCGAGGCTCCGCCTCGCTGCGGTTCCCGCGCTGCCTCAACGAGCGAAGACCGAAGCGAAACGCCCTACTGCTGCGGCACCTTCGGGTTACCGAGCGTCGGCGCTGAACCCACAACCTGGATGTCGTGCACCTCGTACTCGGTGCGCCGCTGGCAGGTGCCCGGCAGCCACCAACTGAGCGGAAAAAGCTTCTGCTCATAAGCCAGGTTGACGACGGTGTTGGTGCGCATGGCATCCTGTAACCGGTTCGCGGCCTTCTTGTCGTCCACGGAGAAGTAGAAGGTGTTGTCGGTACCGCGGTTGTCTTGGCTCAGGGTGCCGTCACGGGAGAAGTTGGCCATGGCGAGCTCGCCCTCCCAGGTCTTGCAGACGAAGCCCTTGCGAGAGATCTTCGAGATCGTGCCTTGGCGCATGCCCTCGGAATAGGTCCAGTCGGCAAGGAGGAAGCCGCCGATCACGACAAGCAGGATCACGCCGGCGACGACGCCGGCTACGACTTTTATATTCATGGCGATGCAGCAGCCGGGATGCGGCCGGGTCGGGTTGGAAAGGAACCGGGATTATAGGCGACGCGCCCGGCCGGCATGGCAGGCACGAAAACACCGCCATGGTTGGACGGGCGCCGGCTCGACCGAGCCGCCACCCGCCGTCGCGTCAGGCGACCGCCTTGGGGATGCGGATCTTCTGGCCCGGAAAGATCTTGTCCGCGTCCTTGATGACCTCGAGGTTGGCCTCGACGAGCTTCGGGTAGGCGTTGGCGTCGCCGTAGAAGCGCTTGGCGATGGCGGACAGGGTGTCGCCGCTCTCGATCTCGTAGAAGTCCACCTCTTCGGCCTGCGGCGGCGCCTCAAGCCCGTCGACGTTGACCTCCTCCACGCCCTTGAGATTGCCGGCCATCAACACGGCCTTTTCCATGGCCTCGGCGCTCATGGCCTTGCCGCTCAGCTTGGCGACGCCGTTCTCGTACTGGACATCCAGGCCCTCGATGCCCGGGTTGTCCTGCTCAATCTCGTCCTTGATCTTCTCGCCAGCCTCGGCCTCCTTACCGAACACGCTCTTGCCGATATTCTTCGCGAAGTTGAACAGTCCCATCGTCGTTACCTCTGTCGTTGCAAACAAAAGCTGCGGCAGCAACGGCCACCGGCTCCGGTTCAGGAAGGTGCTTGCGGAAGACTGGCCATGCGCACCGGTCATCATGCGCACCGGTCATGCGCATCGGTCATGCGCACCGGTGGTCAACGCTAACCGTTTCGTCCGGCGCCTGTTTTCCGCCGGCAAGCTAACACCCGCCATGGGTTACGGCAAGCACGGCGGACCGAATACGGGGACGCGTGTCGGGCGGTGGAGCGCACTTGCGTCCCGGATGCCGCGGATCGTCAACAACCCTTTGCACAAGCTTAGGCGACCTTGACCGCGACCCGACGCGGCGGGCGATGACGGGCAGATGCGCAATGCGGGCGCTTCTGCATGCATATTTAGGCATTGCCTTTGCCGCCCGAATAGCCTAGCGCACCGAGAATGACAGAATGATGAATATCAGCATCGACCGCCGAACCATCTTGCTACGCGCTACAATCCATGCGCCATGTCCGCGCCGCGCTCACCGACCCGTCACTGCCTTAACGCGCTCTCCTGCACACCCGTGACACGGCGGTGGTCAACGACAGCGCAACAGCCGCCACCGACGCCCTGCTCCCGCCGCCCGTCGCGGGGCCTGGCCAGGTCGAGCCCGGGAGCACCCGCAAGCGCGCCGGGCTGCCGACGGCGGTGTGACTCACCGTGGATTTTCTGAGGGTCATCCGCGAGGTCTGCGGCGCGCTGGATGCGGCCGGCGTGCGCTACGCGCTCATCGGCGGCTTCGCGATGGCGCTCCGGGGCGTGCAGCGTGCGACCGTGGACCTGGACTTCATTTTGATGCTTGACGACCTGAGCAAGGCGGACGCGGTGCTCCGCGCCGCCGGCTACCGGCGCGAGTATCACAGCGACAATGTCTCGCATTACCGGTCCGCGCACGCGGACCTGGGCCGGCTGGACTTCCTGCACGCCTTCCGCGGCCCGAGTCTCAGCATGCTGGCCCGGGCCGAGCGCATCGATGTGGCCCCGGGGCTGGCGGTGCCCGTCGTGCAGGTGGCGGACATCATCGGTCTCAAGGTACAGGCCGCGGTCAACGACCCGCAGCGCGCGGACGCAGACTGGCTGGACATCCGCCTGCTGCTGGAGGCCGGCGCGGGGCTCGGCCAGCCGCCGGACTGGACGCTGATCGGGGACTATCTGGACCTCTTCGGACTCGGGGAGGAGATCGCGCGCTTGGAGGACTGGTATGTCCAGGCTCAGCGACGCTGATCGTGCCGCCTTTCAAGCGCTGACGGCGCGCGGCTGGGTGCAGCAGCCGACGCAGCGCAGCCCCGCCCTCGTCGAGCAGACCCCGGCCGGGCGCGAGCGCTATTGCCGCTGGGCCACGGCCGCTGCCAAACTTCACCGGAGCAACAAGCCGGTGCGCTTCGTCGGCGAGCATTGGAGGCTGTAGCGAAGGTGCGGACTCACACTGACAAGGGCAGGCTTTCGAAATCGAGATCGAGATCGAACCGAGTGGCGACCGATCCCGATTTCGATTTCGATCCCGACGCGCCCGCCGCCCAGTCGAGCCTTGTCTCATCTGCAAACATTTGGTGCCGTCAAGCAACCGAGGGCCAAGGACGCGGCCTACTTGACCCTCCGCCCTCAGCCCTCGGCCCTCGGCCCTTCAACACAGGACCAGCCAGCCCATGCCCCGGATCGCATTGCTCGCAACCCCATTGCTCGTCGCGTTCGCCGCGGCACCCGTGCCGGCGGACGACATTCGCCGCGAGCAGGTGTACTTCGCGCCCGGCGGCACCGGCGTCGTCATCGCCGGCAGCCTGGAAGGGCGCGAGACGGTGGACTATCTCCTGGGCGCCAAGGCCGGGCAGACGCTCAGCGTGACCATGGACAGCGACAACAGCGCGGCCTACTTCAACCTGATCGCACCCAATGAGCAGGACGTCGCCCTCTACGCCGGCCACCTGGCCGCGGAGCCGAACCGCTACGAGGGTAAGCTGGACCTGGACGGCGAGTGGAAGATCCGCGTGTATCTCTACCGCGCCGCCGCCGACGCCGGCGAGCGCGCCGACTACCGGCTCGACATCCACATCACCGGAGCCCGGCGCGGCGCGCGAGCCCAACGACTTCGGCCCCAGCTCGTGGGATGCCCGCGGCGACCTCGGCTGCGCCCGCGGCGGGCAGCCGGTGCGCTCCGCGCACTGCCCGTTCAAGGTGGTCCGTTATCCCATGGGCGAGGGCGCGACGGTCTTCGTCGTGCCGCCCGGCACGGACCCGGCGCCCGGGGCGGAGCGCGTGATCGACTTCCAGCAGGGGGCATGGTCGACGCCCAAGACGGCCCCGGTCTCGACCACGCGGCGCGAGGATCTTTGGACCCTGAGCGTCGGCTCGGAGGTCTACGAGATCCCGCACGCCGTCATCGACGGCGGCTAACGCCCTAGCGAGGCAGAGCCTCAGACCGACCAGGGCACGGCGCCTAGTCTTGCGCCGCCCCCTCTTCGGCGCATTGAAGCAAGGGCCAAGGGCCGAGGCGGGCTCCCTTGGCCCTCGGCCCTTTCGCCTGCAAGCGCCGTGTCGTCGTGAAACTTGACTCATCTGCAAACATTCGCCGCCGTCAAGCAATCTAGCGCACCGCATGACCACCACCAACGCCGCCGCCTACCCCACCCGCTGGCGCCGCCCGCCGCTGATCGCGGACGCGCGCCTGCGCTGGGCGCTGCTGTTGGGCGCGCTCGCCTACCTCGTCCTCGGCATCGCGAGCCTGGATGTGAACTGGGTCCGCGCCACCGAGGGCTGGGAGCGAGGCCTGCGCTTCCTAGCCGGCTTTCTGGCACCCGACTTCACCAGCCGCTGGACGGACATCCGTCAGGGGCTCATCGAGAGCCTGACCATGACGGTCACGGCAACCGCCGTCGGCATCCTGCTCTCCGTGCCAGTGGGCATCGGCGCCGCGCGCAACATTGCGCCGCTGCCGCTGTACCTGGCCTGCCGGGCGCTCATCGCCGTGTCGCGCTCGCTGCAGGAAATTATCGTCGCGATCCTGTTTGTCGCCATGGTGGGCTTCGGGCCGCTGGCCGGCTTTCTGACCTTGAGCTTCGCGACCATCGGCTTCCTGGCCAAACTCCTGGCCGAGGACATCGAGGACATCGACGAGGCCCAGGCAGAGGCGGTCCGCGCAACCGGCGCCTCCTGGTGGCAGGTGCTCAACTACGGCGTCCAGCCGCAGGTGATGCCGCGGCTCATCGGGCTGTCGCTGTATCGGCTCGACATCAACTTTCGCGAGTCCTCGGTGATCGGCATCGTCGGTGCCGGCGGCGTCGGCGCGACGCTGAACACCGCGCTGGACCGCTACGAGTACGACGCCGCCGCCGCCATCCTCTTGCTCATCATCGCCATCGTGCTCGTCACCGAGTACAGCTCCGGTTGGGTGCGGCGGCTGGTGCAGTGAGCCGCACGCGGGCGCGAGGCCGACGGCCCGCGTCCGCTATGCTGGACGCATTGTCGCGCCTGCGCACGCCACCGCGCCCGGACCAGAGACCGCCACCATGCCGAGCCTGCTCAGCCCCCGCTTCGAAGACGCCCTCATCTACGCCACCCGGCTGCACGCTACGCAGACGCGCAAGGGCAGCGGCGTGCCCTACATCTCCCACCTGCTCGCGGTGGCGGGCCTAGTGCTCGAGGCCGGCGGCGGCGAGGACCACGCCATCGCCGCACTGCTGCACGACGCGGCCGAAGACCAGGGCGGACTCGCGACCCTCGCCGCGATCCGCGCGCGCTTCGGCGACGCCGTCGCGGACATCGTCGCCGCCTGCTCCGACACCTTCGAGGAGCCGAAGCCGCCATGGCACGCGCGCAAGCGGGCGTACCTGGAACACCTGCGCGACGCCCCGCCGGCGGTGCGACTCGTCTCCTGCGCCGACAAGCTGCACAACGCCCGCGCCATCGCCGCCGACTACCGCCGCCACGGCGACGCCCTCTGGCAACGCTTCAACGCCGGCCCCGATGACATCCTCTGGTACTACCGCGAGCTCTCGGCCATTTTCAACGCCCAGGGCCCGGAGCACCTCGCCGCCGAGCTCGCGCTGGTGGTCGCGGAGCTGCACGCGACCACGACGCGCTGATGATGGGGCGAGCTCGCTTGAAGGGCCAAGGGCCAAGGCAGACCTCCTTGGCCCTCGGCGCTCGGCCCTCGGCCCTCGGCCCTCGGCCCTCGGCCCTTTGATTCACTTGCGCCAACGAGCGAGCGGCGCAAGACGACGCTCCATGCCCTGGTCGGTCTAAGGCTCTGCCTTTAAGAAACAGCATGACCACCGTCGTCGTCGCCGAGAAGCCGAGCGTCGCCCGCGACATCGCGGCGGTGCTCGGCGCCATGGGGCGCGACGAGGGCTGCCTGCGCGGCAACGGCTGGTGCGTCACCTGGGCGCTCGGCCATCTGGTGCACTTCGCGGAGCCGGACGACTACGGCCCCGACTGGGCCGGGCGCTGGGCCATGGGCCAGTTGCCGATGATCCCGGAGCGCTGGCGGCTGCGCACCGACAAGAAGACCGCCGCGCAGTTTCGCATCGTCAAGGCCTTGCTCACGGCCCCCGATACCGAGCGCGTCGTGTGCGCAACGGACGCCGGGCGCGAGGGCGAGCTGATCTTCCGGCTCATCGCCGAGCACGCCCACTGCCGCAAGCCCATGCAGCGGCTCTGGATCTCCAGCCTGACACCGGAGGCCATCCGTGCCGGCCTGGCGGCGCTGCGCCCGGCGGCGGACTACGAGCCGCTGGCCGCCGCGGCGCGCGCCCGCGCCCAGGCGGACTGGCTGGTGGGCATGAACCTGACCCGCGCCTACACCGTGCACAACCGCGTACTCTGCACCATCGGCCGGGTGCAGACGCCGACGCTGGCGCTGATCGTCGCCCGCGACGCGGCTATCGCCGGCTTCACCAAGGCCTATTTCTACGAGCTGATCGCGCGCCTGGCCGAGGGCTTCGAGGCCAAGCACAGCAAGGACGGCGAAACCCGCATCGAGAAGCAAGAGCACGCCGAGCGGCTCAAGCGCCAGATCGACGCCGCCATCGAGCCGCACCGCACCGGCACCGTCACGGCAGTGGAGAAGAAGATCCGCCACAACCGCCCGCCGCCGCTCTACGATCTGACCAACCTCCAGCGCGACGGCAACCGCCGCTTCGGCTTCACGGCCGCAAAGGTGCTGGAGCTGGCCCAGGCGCTGTATGAGACCCACAAGCTCATCAGCTACCCGCGCACCGAGAGCCGCCACATCGGCGAGGACCTGCTGCCGGAGCTGCCGGGCATTCTGGCGCATGTCGATCATCCGCTGGCCGGCGAGGCGCAAGCGCGCCTCGCTGCCGGGCACAAGCTCGGCAAGGCCTACGTGGACAAGACCAAGCTCACCGACCACCACGCCATCCTGCCCACGGCCCGGCGACCGCCGGCGGGCTTGGCCGACCCGCTGCGCAAGATCTACGACCTGGTGGCCGCCCGCTTCGTCGCCGTGTTCCTGCCGGACCAGCGCGTCGAGGAGACCCGCGTGACGCTCGACATCGGCGGCGAGACCTTCGTCGCCAAGGGCAGCGTCGAGCTGGAGCCCGGCTGGAAGCGGGTCGAGCCGCGGCGCCAAGCCGCTGGCGCACGCGGCGCCGACGCGCAGCCGCCCGGCACCGACGGCGCGGCGCCGCAGTCGGAGCCAGCCGCATCGGAGCACCGCCCGCTGCCGCCCCTGGAGCACGGTCAGATCGTGCACGTCGACGCGCTGGACGTGGTGGAGCGCGAGACCCAGCCGCCCCGCCCTTACGACGACGCGACGCTGCTGAACGCCATGAAGCACGCCGGCCGCGACATCGACGACGACGCGCTGGCCGCGGCGATGAAGTCCTCCGGGCTCGGCACCCCGGCGACGCGCGCCGAGATCATCGAGAAGCTGCTGCGCACCGGCTACATCGAGCGCCAGCGCAAGCAGCTTCGCGCCACCGACAAAGGCAAGGCCCTGATCGCGCTGGTGGCCGAGCCACTGCGCAGCGTCGAGCTGACAGCCGCCTGGGAGCAGCGCCTCAAGGATATCGAGCAAGGCGGCGCCGACGCCGACGGCTTCTACCGGGACATCTGCGAGCAGGTGCGGGCGCTGATCCCGCAGGTCGCCGCCGGCCCGGCCATGAGCGCGGAGCAGGTGGCCGCCGCCAGGGCCGCGGCACCGCAGCGCGGCGGCGGCGGCAACGGGCGCGGCGGCCGGCAGGGCCAAGCGCGCGGCAGGTCCGGCGCCGGCAAGGGCAAGCTCGACGGCGGCGACGCCGCGCCGAGCGCCACCGCGCTCGGCACCTGCCCGGTCTGCGGCCAGGGCGAGATCGTCGAGTCCGCCCGGGCCTACGGCTGCTCGCGCTGGCGCGACGGCTGCGGCTTCACGGTCTGGAAGACCATCGCCGGCCACGCGGTCACCGAGCAGGCGCTCGCGCAGCTCGTCACCCAAGGCCACACCGGCGTCATCGACGGCTTCCGCTCCAAGGCCGGCAAGCCCTTCGCCGCGCGCCTGCGCCTCGACGACAGCGGCAAGGTCGGCTTCGACTTTTGCGACCGCCCGGCGGACGCCAAGCCCGGCGCGGGCACGCCAACCGACCCGCCAAGCCCGCCGGCCGACGCCCCGCCCAGCGCCGAGTCCCTGCGTCGCGTCCCGCTGATCTGCCCGCGCTGCGGCAAGGGCCGCATCATCGAGGGCCACCACGCCTTCGGCTGCGAGCGCTGGCGCGAGGGCTGCGACTACCGGGTGCCGAAGGAGACCGACGGCCACCGGCTGACCGAGGCCGAGTTGCGCGCCCGGGTGGCGCAGGACGCCGCGAAGCCCGGCACCGACGCGCCTTCCGCGCCGACGTAGGGCAACAGGTTTTCCGACTCGTGACACCGCTCCAGCGGTGTCACGCCTCTGCGGGCGCTCCGCGCCCCGAAGGGCCCCAAGCAGGCAGCGGCTGCGCTGAGCCATTGGCCGGGGCCGCCGTGCAGCGGCGTCCGGCACGCGCGGGCGACTGCCGGTGCAGCGTGGTCGATCCTGCCCGGGCGCCCGCGTCGAGCGTATCGGCCATCGTCTCTTGCTCTTGGCCGCAGCGGCTGGGTATGCCTTTGGCGACGCGCTACACTGCCGCTGTGCCGAGCGAGGTCTGGTCATGCGCTTCTTCAACACCGAGGGTCCGGTGCGGCCCGACATGCACTACTGCCTGCCGCCCCTGCACCGCTGGGACCTGGCCGAGGTACTGCGGCTGATCGAGCAGCAGAAGTATTTCCTGCTGCACGCCCCGCGCCAGACCGGCAAGACCTCCTGCCTGCTGGCGCTGATGGCGTATCTGAATGGCGAGGGGCGCTATCGGGCGGTCTATGCCAACCTGGAAACGGCCCAAACCGCCCGGGAAGACGTGGCCCGCGGCATGCACGCCATCTGCGGCGCCATCGCCGGTGCCGCCCGGCGCACGCTGGGCGAGGAGCGCCTGCCTGCCTGGACCCAAGCGGCGCTCGCGGTCCAGGGGCCGGACGGGGTGTTGAACGGCCTGCTTGAGGCCTGGGGCGCCGCGAGCCCGCAGCCCCTGGTCCTGCTCCTCGACGAGGTGGACGCGCTGGTCGGTGACACGCTGATCTCGCTGTTGCGCCAGTTGCGCGCGGGCTACACCCAGCGCCCGGCGGCCTTTCCGTCCACGGTTGTGCTATGCGGGGTGCGGGATCTGCGCGACTACCGCATCCACGCTAGCACCGAGGCGGCACCGATCACCGGCGGCAGCGCCTTCAACATCAAGGCCAAGTCGCTGCGCCTTGGGGACTTCGCCGCCGAGGAGGTGGCCACGCTGCTCGGCGAGCACACGGCCGAGACCGGGCAGACCTTCACGGCGGAGGCCCTGGAGCGGGTCTGGCATCTGACCCGGGGCCAGCCCTGGCTGGTCAATGCGCTCGCCTACGAGAGCTGCTTCGAGATCGCCGCGGGGCGCGAGCGCGCGCGACCCATCGACGTCGCGCTGATCGACGAGGCCAAGGAGCACCTGATCCTGCGCCGCGTCACCCACCTGGATCAGCTCGCCGACAAGCTGCGCGAGCCGCGGGTGCGCCGCCTCATCGAGCCGATGCTGGCCGGGACCGCGCTCGGTGTCGTGCCGGAGGCGGATCGCGACTACCTGCTCGATCTGGGCCTGCTGCGGCGCACCGAGGACGGCGGCTTGGTGGTCGCCAATCCGATCTACCGCGAGGTGCTGCCGCGCGCGCTAGCCTCCGGCCCGCACGACTCCCTGCCGCAGATCAGCCCCACCTGGCTGAACCCCGACGGCAGCCTCGACCCGGACCGGCTGCTCGCCGCGTTCATCGATTTCTGGCGCCAGCACGGCGAACCGCTGCTCGGCAGCGCCCCCTATCACGAGATCGCGCCGCACCTGGTGCTGATGGCCTTCCTGCAGCGCGTGGTCAACGGCAACGGGACATTGGAGCGCGAGTACGCCATCGGCCGCGGGCGCATGGACCTGTGCGTGCGCTACGGCGCCCTGACCCTCGGCATCGAGCTCAAGGTCTGGCGCGACCGCGCCCCGGACCCGCTCGCAGAGGGCCTGACGCAGCTCGACGGCTACCTGGCCGGGCTCGGCCTGGACACCGGCTGGCTGGTGATCTTCGACCGCCGCGCAGGCGCCCCGCCGCTGGCCGAGCGGATGGCCGAGGCTGAACAGCGCAGCCCCGGCGGGCGGCGCATCCGGGTGATTCGGCTCTGAAACGGAGCCGCCAGCCACAACCACGCGCACAAAAAAAGCCCGGCGGGGAGCCGGGCAGAGGAACGTCTCATGAGAGAGACGAGGAGGACTCGGTTGGCCGCGCCGGCAAGTGGCGCGGCACGAGGGCTAGCCAAGCAACCCACCGACCCACGGCGGGCGCCTCCGGATACGCCCGGAGACGCCCTCGCGTCGATCGGCGGGGCTCTCGCAACCCTGGAGAAGCAGATCAGTGCATGAACAGGCCGCCGTTCACGGGCAGGTTCGCGCCGGTGACATAGCCGTTCGCGTCGGCCACCAGGAAGGCGACCGCGCTCGCGATCTCTTCCGGCTTGGCCATGCGACGCATCGGCACCCCCGAGATGATGGCGTCGCGGACGTCGTCGCGCATCGCGAGCGTCATGGCCGTCTCCACGTAGCCCGGCGAGACCGTGTTCACGGTGACACCCTTCGCGGCGCCTTCCTGCGCCAGCGCCATCGTGAAGCCGTGCATGCCGGCCTTGGCGGTGGAGTAGTTCGTCTGGCCGAACTGGCCGCGCTGGCCGTTTACGGAGGAGATGTTGACGATACGGCCGAAGCCCGCCTCCAACATGCCCTCCCAGACGTTGCGCGTGACGTTGAAGACGCTGTTCAGATTCACGTCGATGACGGCGTGCCAGGCGTCTGCATCCATCTTCTTGAATGTCTTGTCCCGCGTGATGCCGGCGCAGTTCACCAGCACGGCCACCGGGCCATGGCGCTCCTTGACCTCGGCGATCATGCGCTGGCAGTCCTCGAAGGACGCGACGTCACCGGCGATGGTGTCGATGTCGAAGCCGAGCCCGGCCTGGTCGTTCTTCCAGGAAAGGGCCGCCTCCTGCTCCGACGGATGGTGATTGGCGACGACGCGATAGCCGTCGACTGCCAAGCGCTGGCAGATGGCGGTGCCGATGCCGCCGATGCCGCCGGTAATGAGGGCAACCCGAGCTGCTGTCATTGCTGCTTCTCGCTTTCGTTCGTCAATGTCTGTCAGTGGCTGCGCCGGACCGGAAAGGGGCAGCGCCCCGAAGTCGGAGCCGGAGGGCTCGGCTGGAGCCCTGATGCCTCCGGACGGCGATGCGAGCGTCCCTGCCGCACCCACCTCGCCGGCACCCGATCTGCGGGCTGCGCCCGCCCCGGGTACCGGGGCGGACGCGCTGCCGACGCGTGGGCCGGTCCCTCAGGCAGTGACGGCGTTGCGAACCGCGGTGGAGCTTTCCTTGGCGTCGGCGACCGCGGCGTCGAACCAGCCGCGGAAGTCGTCGCGGATCTCGCCGGCCAGGGCCATGTTGGTCTTGGACTCGGCCATCAGCTTCTCGGTCAGTTCCTTGGTCATCTCGACCTGGCCCTTGTACAGCTCGCCGTAGCCCTTGGCCTCGGTGGCCAGCTTCATCAGGCGCACGCCCTGCTCCATCACCAGGTTCATCACGTCCATATTACGGCTGGCGACCTTCTCGGCGATCTTCAGGTTCAGCTCGCCTAGGGCGTTCATCCGCTCGACGTTCTGGTTGGTCAGGTCGGTGTAGGTCTTGATAACGTCTTGGGTGCTCATGCTCGGTCTCCGGTGTCTTCGCGGGACGTGCTGCGTTGCAGCATTTGTTGCAGTGCACAATAGTTCGAGCCCCGACCGCTGTCAAGGGTGGACCGGAAGTTTTTTGCTGCACTGCACAAAAATGCGGACGCGCGTCAACGCCATGTTCTCGACAGGGCCGCCGAAGCCGCCAACGTCCGCTGCCGCCGACGCGCCCGTCGCGCGCCGTGCCTCAGCTCGACAGCGCCGGGGACGCGCTGCGCAAAGAGCCGACGCGCGTCACGAGGGCGGTGATGGCCGCCGCCGGTGCCGGCGCCATCAGGCCGAAGCCCTGCACGCGGTGGCAGCCGAGCTGGCGCAGCACCGCGAGCTGGGCGTCGGTCTCGATGCCCTCGGCGATGGTGTCGAGCCCCATCTCCCGGCCCAGCGTGACAATGACGTTGACGATGCGCCGGTCGCGGTCGGATTCGACCATGCCGCGCACAAAGGCGCGGTCGATCTTGAGCTCGTCCACGGGCAGGTCGCGCAGATAGGCGAGCGAGGAATAGCCGGTGCCGAAGTCGTCGATGGCGATGCGCACGCCGAGTGCGCGGATGCGGCGCAGCACGTCGATGCCGGTTTGCGCCTCGGTCATGAACGCGCTCTCGGTGAGCTCCAGGCACAACAGCCGCGCGGGGATGCGGTGCCGATGCAGCGCGTCGGCGATCGTCTGCTCGAGCCCCGGCGCCGCGAGCTGGTGCACCGACAGGTTCACGGCGACACCGAGCGGCAGGCGCCCGGCCCCCGCCGGCGCGGCGTCGAGCCATGCACGCACCTGCGCCAGCGCCTGGTCGATGACCCAGGCACCGATGGGCACGATGAGCCCGGTCTCTTCCGCGATCGGGATGAACTCCGTCGGCGGCGCCAGCTCGCCGGCGGCGCCCGGCCAGCGCAGCAGCGCCTCGACGCCGAGCAGGCTTTGGTCCTGCGCATCGAACAGCGGCTGGTAGTGCAGGGTCAACTCGCCGCGGGTCTCGCTGCCGCGCAGCGCGCGTGCCAGCTCCACGCGCCGCAGCAACTGCGCGCGCATGGTGGCATCGAAGGGCTGCACGCGCCCGCCGCCCTGCGCCTTAGCGCGGTACATGGCAGCATCGGCATCGCGCAGCAGCTCATCCACGCCGGCGTCGCCGTTGCTGACCACGAGCCCAGCGCTGGCCGAGATGCTGTAGTCGCGCTTGCTGATGCGAAAGGGCCGCGCCAATACCGCGAGCAGCCGCTCGGCGGCAGCGGTCAGAGACGCGGGCGTCGCCGTGGCTCGCTCGAAGATCACCACGAACTCATCGCCGCCGAAGCGCGCCACCGTGTCTTCGGGCTCCAGCGCGTCGGCGAGCCGCTTCGCCGCGTCCATCAGCAGCCGATCGCCGGCGCGGTGCCCGATGCTGTCGTTGATGAGCTTGAAGTCGTCCAGGTCGATGAAGACCACGCCGATCAACTGCCCGCGCCGGCCCGCGAGCAGCAGCGCGTGGCGCAGCCGGTCGGCCAGCAGCGCCCGGTTCGGCAGCGCCGTCAGCGGGTCGTGCAGGGCCTGGTGCTGTAACGCGATCTCCGCCTCCTTGCGGCGGGTGATGTCGTGGGCATTCAGCACGATGCCGCCGATGGCGGGGTCCGCGCGCAGGTCCGTGACCGTCGCGCTGCACCAGCGCCAGCCGCCGTCCGCGGACATGACGCGGTGGTCCGGCAGCAGGATGTGGCCCGCGGGCGGCTGCGCGGGCTGCATCGGCTCCAGCAGCATGCCGATGGGCGGCAGGTCGTCCGGGTGGACGAAGTCGAGGTAGCGCTCGCCGGTACGCGTCGCGGCCTGCCAGCCGAGCACGGACTCGGCGGAGGAGCCGAGATAGCAGAGCCGCGTGTCGGCATCGAGGATCATCACGACGTCCGAGGAGCCGCGCACCAGGGTGCGGAAGCGCTCCTCGCTCTGCGCCAGCGCGGTGTAGGACTCGTGGCGCATGAGACCGCCGATGATGATGTCGGCGACCGCGCGCAGCAGCAGGTTGCCCGCCTCGGACCATTCCCGCGGGCGCTGCACCGCGTCGAAGCCGAGGAAGCCGCGCAGCCGATCCGCCCCCATCAGCGGCACGACGATGAGCGAGCGGATGCCCTGGCGGGCGAGGATGGCGCGCTCGTCCGCGCGGCTGTCGGGCAAGTGCTGCACGTCGGGGATGTACACGCTCTCGCCGCGCAGCAAGCGCGGCCGCCACCAGGAGATGGTGTCGAACGGCACGTCGCGCAGGCTGTCGATCTCGGGCGTGATGCCGGGCGCACACCACTCATGGGTATTGTGGATCAGCACCATGTCGGCATCGGCGAGGAAGATGTAGCTGCGATCCACGCCGGCGAAGGCGCCGATGGAGGCCAGCGCGTCGTTGATGCCGGCGTCGATGTCCTGATCCGCCACGTCGGCGAAGCGCCGCAGGATCGAGGTCATAAGCCGCAGCAGGCCGAGGAGCTCGGCTTGCTCGTCGGCGCGCTCGGCGGGCGGCTTCGGCATGGCTCGGTGCTTTCCTAATCCGCTGCGGTAATCCTAGCGAGGCGGCGCCTCAGACCGACAAGGGCAGGGAGCGCCGTCATGCGCGACCCGGCTGTTGTCGCCAGTGACCCTAGATTGCATTGCTTAACGGCGCCAACTGCTTGCGAATGAGTCAAGTTTCACGGCGACAAGGCGCCTGAGGGCAATAGGACCGAGGGCCGAGGGCCATGGGAGCCCTCCTCGGCCCTCGGCCCTTCACTCACTTGCGCCAACGAGCAGGTTGCAAAAATAGGGCGCTCGACGCGCTGGTCGGTCTGAGGCTTCGCCTCCCTAGGGCTTAGGGCCAAGGGCCAATGACGGCACCTCGGCCCTTTGGCTTCCCAAGGGCCGTGTCGTTGTGCAACCTGACGCATCTGCACGCATTTTGCGCCATCAACGAGTGTTTTGGCAGCAGTGGCCGATCGCTGCAATGCGGGAAATCCACTAGCGCGCCCAAGCCTCGGAGCGACCCGGGCAGGGAACGCCTGGTTGCGCAACCCGCTCGTTGGCGCAAGTAACGCGAGGGCCGCGGAAGGCTGCGTTGGCCCTTGGCCCACTTGCGCAGGCACCGGCCCGGGTCAGCGCTCCGGGCGCGCCAACGGCGGCGCGGGCGCGGGCTCCGGCGGGCGCGGCTTCGGCAGGCCGCCGACGACGGCCGCCACATCGCGGCTGAAGTCGCCCAGGCAGCGACTCATGGCCGCGACGACGGCGGCGTTCCAGAGCGTTGCGCTCGCGTCTGCCGCGGCCCCGGGCCGCGCTGCGGCGATAGGGCAGCGGTAGGCATCCTCACGCGCCACGAAACTCTGCTCCAAGCGCTCATCGAGCACCGACCAGCGCACGCGCAGCACTGCATCGCCGTCGGCGCTGCCCTCGAACGCGAGCACCTCCGCCAGCACGCGGAAGTCGAGCGGGATGCGCGACTCCGACGGGAACAGCGCGAGCCGGCTGGTGCCGAGCAGCCAGCCGACGTTCTCGCCCCAAACCCGCAGAAAATCATCCTGCACCGTGCCGCCCCAGCGGTGGAACTCGTCCACCTCGAGGCGGTTCGCGCCGTCGCGCACCACGAGCTGCGGGCGGTCCAGGAACTGCGGAAAGACCAGCGGCCCCAAGCCCACCGCGAGCCCGCCGCCCCTGACGCCGCCGCCGCCCATCGCCTCCGGGATCGGTGTCAGCACATAGAAGGTCGACGGCGGCGTGCTAGCGCAGCCCGCGAGCAACAGCGCCGCTAGCCAGGACCACAGGACGGCCGACCACACGCGCCCCATCGATGTTTTCGCCCGCATCAGCGTCCGCCTCCTTTGCCCTTGAGCAGGGCCTCCGGGTGTCGTTCCAGGTAGTCCGCGAGGTCGCGCACCGCGCGCGCCGCGGCGCTCACCTCGCGCATTGTACGCACCGACTCGACGCCGAGCGGCGCGTCCGGACCAAGCAGCGCGTTGGCGTCCGCGAGCGTGCCGGTGGCCTGTTCCAGCGTTTCGCGCAGCGTGGCGAGCACCCCGTCCAGCTCCGGCGCCAGGTCCGTGTTGAGCTGCCCTGCTAGCGTGCGCACCTCCCCGAGCAGGTTCGCGAGCTCGGCAATGGCGCGCTTGAGGTCCGCCGAGTCGACGAGTGCACGGGTGCCGGCGAAGGTCGCTTGCAGGTCTTCGCCGATGCTATCGATGGGCAGCCCGTTGACCTTGTCCAGAATCTGCGTGACCTTGGCCGTCACGGCCTCCAGCGGCGTCGGCAGCGTCGGCACCACGCGGTAGCCGTCGTGCTCCGACAAGGTCGCGGGCGGCGCATCGGCATGGAAATCGAGCTCGACATAGAGCGCGCCGGTGAGCAGATTGCCGGTCTTGAGCTGCGCCCGCAGGCCACGCGCGATCATCTTGCGCACGACGTCCGGGTCCTCCGCCAGTACGACCTCGCGCGTGCGTGTCAGGCCGACCCGCTCCGGCTCCACCTCCACCAGCACCGGGATGAAGAACTCCAGCGTCTCATCGTTGAACTTGAGCGCAATGTCCAGCACGCGCCCGATCTGGATGCCGCGCAGCGACACCGGCGCCCCCACCGCGAGCCCGCGCACCGAGCCGTTGAAGATCATCAGATAGCGCTCTTTGTGCAGATACACCTGCTCGCTCGCGGCGCGGCGGTTCGGGTAGAGCGGAAAGAACTGATCGGCGGGCGCCACCGCCCCCGTCGCCTCCAGGTCATCCGGCGTGTCGAAGGCGACGCCGCCGATCAACAGCGAGATGACGGACTGGGTGTCCACCTGCAAGCCGTCGGCGCCGAGCTGCACGTCGATGCCGCTCGCGTTCCAAAAGCGCGTGTTGGTGCGCACCAGCGCGTCATGCGGGCTGTTGACGAAGACATCCACGGTCACGGCGCCGCCGTCGTCGTCGAGCTCGTAGCTCGTCACCTGCCCCACCTGGATGTCGCGGTAGTACACCGGCACGCCCAAGTTGAGGGAGCCAAGCGCATCCGAGCGCAGCCGGTAGCGGCGCCCGGGCGCATCGGTGGTGATGACCGGCGGGTCCGCGAGGCCCTGGAAGTGCCGGCGCTGCTGCTTGCTGCCGCCCGGGTCCACGGCAACGAAGGCGCCGGAGAGCAGGGTCTCAAGCCCGCTCACCTGGCTCGCGGTGATGCGCGGGCGCGCGACCCAGAAGCGGCTGTCGGCAGCGAGAAACTGCTCGCTGCCGTGGCGGAGCTCCGCGGTGACGACAACGTGGTCCAGGTCCGGGCTCACGTCGATGGCCGTAACGGTGCCGATGTCCACATCCTTGTATTTGACCTTGGTCTTGCCGGCCTGCAGGCCCGCGGCGGTGGGGAAGTCGACCTGGACGCTCGGCCCGCGCTCCGCGTAGCTCTGGTACGCGAGCCAGCCGCCCACCAAGAGCGCCAGCACCGGCAGCAGCCAGACCACCGACAACCGCTCCCGGCGCACGACGCGGGACGTCGGCAGGGCGACCAGCGTTTCCGCGTCGGCGTCGGTGGGGGTCGGCGGCTCAGCCGCGGTTGTGTTTGTCGGCTCTTCGGGTTGGCGGGGCTCCGCCATGGTCCTGCTCCAGTGCGTCCCAGATGAGCCTGGGATCGAATGACATGGCCGCGAGCATCGTGATGATGACCACGATACAGAAGAAGACGGCGCCCGCCTCCGCCTCGATGCTGGCGAGATTGCCCAGGTGCACCAGCGCCACCAGGATGGTCACGACGTACACATCGACCATGGACCAGCGGCCGATGGCCTCGGTGATGCGGTACAGCCGGGTCCGGTCGCGCGGCCGCCAGTGCGAGCGCAACTGCACCGACAGCAGCAAAGAAAACAGGATCAGCAGCTTCAGCAGCGGCACGAAGATGCTTGCCGTGAACACGACGGCCGCGAGCGGCCACATGCCATGGTGCAGCAGGAACAGCACACCGCTCAGGATGGTGTCGGACTGCGTCTGCCCGAGGGACGTGACGGACATGATCGGATACAGGTTCGCCGGGAGATAGCACAGCGCGGCGGTGATGACGAGCGCCCAGGTGCGCTGCAGGCTCTCGGGCTTGCGCACATGCAGCACATCGGTGCAGCGCGGGCAGCGCTGCCGGCCCTGGTGATCCATCAGCACGGCTTGCTCGGGCACCACCAGTTCGCAGATATCGCAGCCGATGACCCGCTCCCCCACGGCCGGCGACCGGCGCACATCGGCCGGCAGCGGCACCCGCTCCCAGACCACGTCCGGGTCCAGCGCCGCCTGCGCCGCCGCCAGCACGAAGATCAGCACGACAAAGGCGAACAGCGCCGCGCCCGGCACGATGGACGCCATCTCCGTCAGCTTCACCACCGACACCAGGATGCCGATCATGAAGACATCCATCATGCCCCAGGGCGCGAGGCTCTTGAACCAGCGAAACAGCGTCGGAAAGCCCGGCGGCAGCCGACCGCCGAGCTTGAGCGGCGCCAGCACCGCGAGCAGCAGCACGAGCTGCAGCCCGGGCGCCAGCACACTTGTGAAGAACACCACCGCCGCCACCGCGCCCTTGCCCTGGGCCGTGAGGTCATGCACGCCGGTCATCAGCGTCGTCTGCGTCATCTGCCCCTGCATCTCGAAGGACAGGAACGGATAGCTGTTCGCGACGACAAACAGCACCAAGCCCGTCAGCGTCAGCGCCAGCGTGCGGTCGATGCTGTTCGGCCGGTGCCGATGCAGCGCGTGCCCGCAGCGCGCGCAATGGGCCGTCCCCTTCGGCGGCAGCGGCGGGCTCTGCTGCAGCAGATCACATTGCGGACACAGGGTCGGGATGCCGGCGGACATAGACGGGCAGTATAGCGGTGGGGGGTTGGGTGGGGGACGTGCCGAGGCTTGACCATGAAAGTCGCGCGCAGCGCGCTCCCTGTCCACCTCGCCCTCTGGGCCGGGGTGAGGGAAAAAGGCCATGGCGACCAGCGCCTTTCATGCTGCGAGGTAGCGCGGGTCGCCATGGTCGTTAGCGCGACCGCAGGGCAAGCTCGGCACGGCGACGGGTCGGCGCGGCGGAACCCGCCTGAACCCGCCCCGGGGCGTCACCGCGGCAATGTCGACTTGCTCGCGCGACCTTAGGCGATTGCCGGAAAACAACGTACCGAATGGCGCAGGATTCTCGTCCGCCTTCAAGGAGCGGCAGCGGGTGCATAGTCAAACTATGCACCCGCTGCCGCGACGCAGAAGGCGGGCGAAAAGACAAGCCAGGCGGTATGTTTTTTGACAGAAATCGCCTTAAGCCACGGCAAACGCACACGCGGTCTTGCCCGTAACCCGGCGCGGCAGTACCGTTGTCCTACCGCGGCGCCCCCGGCCGTGTGAGCCGGTTCGCCGCCCTCGTCTATCGAAAACAGGATTCCCCGCCATGCCGCAACCCGGCATCCCCGCGCACCCGGGGCTGACGCCCGCCGCCGTCCTGCTCACCGCTGCGCTCGCCGGCTGCGAGCCCGCCCCCGAGGCCGGCCTCGCCCTCGGCACGCTGGAGCGCGACCGGGTCGCGCTCACCGCCACCGTCGCGGAGGTGCTGGTCGAGCTGCCCGTGGCGCGCGGCACCGCGGTGACCAAGGGCACCGTGCTCGCAAGGCTCGACGATCGCCAGCAGCGCGCCCAAGTAGAGCGCGCCCGGGCGGAGGTCGCGCAGGCGACGGCGGAGCTTGAGAAGCGCAAGCACGGCCCGCGCCCGCAGGAGATCGCGGCGGCCCGCGCGCTGGTCGCAGGGGCCGAGGCGGCGCTGCGCGAGGCCGAGATCACCTACGAGCGCAACCGCAGCCTGGAAACATCCAAGTCCGTCAGCGAGGCCGACGTAGACAAGAGCAAGGCCCTGCGCGACGCGGCCCGGGCGCGGCTGGAGCAGGAGCAGCAGAACCTGGACGAGCTGCTGGCCGGCACCCGCGCCGAGGACATCCAGGCCGCCGAGGCGGCGTTGGCGGCGGCAGAGGCCGAGCTCGCCTACCAGCAGGCGCTGCTCGCGGACCTGACCATCGAGGCCACCCGCGACGGCGTGCTCGACAACCTGCCCTGGAACCTGGGCGAGCGCGTCACCGTCGGCAGCCCCGTGGTCGTGATGCTGGCCGGCAAGGTGCCCTATGCCCGCGTTTACGTGCCGGAGCCGTACCGGGTCCGGATCAACGAGGGCGACCGGCTCAGCGTGCGCGTGGACGGCCTTGCGCAGACCTTCGACGGGCGCGTGCGCTGGATCAGCGCCGAGCCCTCCTTCACGCCCTACTACGCGCTGAACGAGTCGGACCGCAGCCGCCTCGTCTACGTCGCCGAGGTGGAGCTGCCCGACACCGCCGCCGACCTGCCCAACGGCGTGCCGGCGCAGGTCGTGATGCCGTGACCGCGCCCGTCGCGGAGGCGGTGATCGAGGCGCAGGGACTCACCCGGCGCTTCGGCAGCGTGACCGCGGTGGACGCGCTGGACCTGCGCGTCGAGCGCGGCACCATCTACGGCTTTCTCGGCCCCAACGGCTGTGGCAAGACGACCACGGTGCGGATGCTGACGGGGTTGCTCACGCCGAGCGCCGGCACCGTCTCTGTCCTGGGCCACAGCCTGCCGCGGGATGCCGAGCGCCTCAAGCGCGAGATCGGCTACATGACGCAGCACTTCTCGCTCTATACCGATCTCAGCGTGCGCGAGAATCTGTCCTTCGTCGGCAGCGTCTACGGGCTCGGCGGGCGGCGGCTGCGCGCGCGCTTAGACGAGCTGTTCGCGCTCTACAACCTCGCCGATCTCGCCGGGCGCCGCGCCGGCGCCATGAGCGGCGGGCAGCGCCAGCGCCTCGCGCTCGCCGCGGCGACCATCCACGCGCCCAAGCTCCTGTTTCTCGATGAGCCCACGTCCGCGGTGGACCCGGAGAGCCGGCGCGACTTCTGGGAGCGGCTCTTCGATCTCGTGGACGCCGGCACGACCATCCTCGTCTCCACGCATTACATGGACGAGGCCGAGCGCTGCCACCGGCTCGCGATCCTCTCCGCCGGGCGCATCTGCGCGGACGGCTCGCCGCGGGCGCTGATGGACGCCATGGGCGCGAACGTCGTGGAGCTGGACACCCCGGACCCGCGCCGGGCCAAGCAGGCGCTGACGGCGCTGCCGCAGGTGCTGTCCGCGGCGCAGCTCGGCGCACGGCTGCGGGTGCTGGTGGCAGACAGCGTCGCGGACCCGGTCGCCTGGCTCGCCGCGCAGCCACTCGCCACGCCGCTGGCGAGCCTGGAGCGGGTGCGCCCGAGCCTGGAGGACGTCTTCGTCACCAGCACCCGGGTTGGGGAGGCGCGGCCATGAAGTCGCTCGGGCGCATCGTCGCCGTGTTCCGCAAGGAGCTCATGCAGATCCGCCGCGACCGGGTCACGCTCGGCATGATCGTGATGCTGCCGTTCGTGCAGCTCCTGCTCTTCGGCTACGCCATCAACACCGATGTCCGCAACATCCCGGCCGCGGTCGTGGATCAGTCGGGCTCCGCGCTCGGGCGCATCCTGACGCAGATCGTCTCGGCGACGCAGGTGGTGGACTTCGTCGAGCGCTTCGATGATCCGGCCGCCGCCGAGCGGGCCATCGTCACCGGGCGGGTGCGCGCCGCGTTCATCATCCCGCCGGACCTTGCACAGCGCCTCGTGCGCAGCCCCGCGGCCGGCCATGGCCTCGCGACGCCGCGCGCCACGGACGAGCAACTGAGCCGGCCGGTTGCGCAGTGGATCGTGGACGGCTCGGACACGACCATCGCCGCGTCCATCAAGGCGCTGCGCGCGATGCCGCTGAACGAGCTGTTCGATGAGGCCAGCAATCAGGCGACGCCGACCTTCGAGGTGGTGCTGTTCTACAACCCCGAGCAGCGCACCGCCGTGAACATCGTGCCCGGGCTCGTCGGCATCATCCTGACCATGACCATGATCATGTTCACCTCCGCCGCCATCGTGCGCGAGAACGAGCGCGGCAACATGGAGATGCTGATCAACACCCCGGTGCGCCCCATCGAGCTGATGGTCGGCAAGATCATCCCGTACATCTTCATCGGCCTGGTGCAGGCCGCGATCATCCTCGGGCTCGGGCACCTGATCTACGGCGTGCCGTTCGCCGACGGGCTGCTCGCGCTCGCCGTCGCGACCCTGCTGTTCATCGGCGCCAGCCTGTCGCTCGGGCTGGTGCTGTCCACCATCGCGAAGAACCAGCTCCAGGCGATGCAGCTCACCATCTTCATTCTGCTGCCGTCCATCCTGCTGTCCGGCTTCATGTTCCCCTACGAGGGCATGCCCCGCCTCGCGCAGCACATCGCCGAGGCCCTGCCCGCGACCCACTTCATGCGCGCCATCCGCGCCGTGGTGCTGCGGGATGCGACACTCGCCGAGATCCGGCCCGATACCGTCTGGCTCGGCGCCTTCATGCTCGGCGGGCTTGTCGTCGCGTCGCTGCGGTTCCGCAAGCGGTTGGGATGAGGCGGCCAAATCCCGGTTTCGCTGCCGAGCCCTCCAGTCTCCGACCCCGAGAGCCAAGCACCATGAGCCGAATCCTCTTCCTCTGCACCGGCAACTATTACCGCAGCCGCTTTGCGGAGGAGTACTTCAACCACGTCGCCGCCCGCGACGGCGTGCGCTGGCGGGCGGACTCCAAGGCACTGGTGCGCGACGTGGCGACCACCGGCAACCGCGGGCCCATCTCGCCGCACGCGCTGACGGAGCTGGAGCAGCGCGGCATCGCGCAGCGCAACGCTGCCCGCTGGCCGGCGCGGGTGGAGCACGCGGACTTCCTGCGCTACCCGCGCATCATCGCCGTGAGCCGCCGCGAGCACGAGCCGATGATGCGCGAGCACTTCCCGGACCACGCCGACCTCGTCGACTATCTCGAAATCGGCGACATTGACCTCGAAACGCCGAGACAGGCCATCGCTCGGCTCGCCGCGGACGTGGAGCGACTGATCGCGGACCTACGCGGCGGCTGAGCGCCCGGGCGCGTTGCCACGGCTCCCGGCGCAAGCGATGGTGCGTACACTACATGGCTCGATCAACGTCAAGAGCTCCGCGCAGCGGGCATCGACTCGGCGCCGAGTAGTTGTCGCCGGATGGGGTTCGGACTAGTGCTTCGCTACCAACATCCCGAGACCGTGGTTTCGTCATCGTCGTCGCTGTCGTAATCGTGGTCGCAATCGAATGTGCGCGGTGTTGACGCGGGTTGACTGGAGTGTTGACCTCCAGGTCAACACGGCGACAGCGCGGGAGGCACTGATGCCGCGACTGCGGAGCCGACGTGGAGGTTGGCTCTTCGGCCCGGCCCGGCTCGACTACGGGAGGCCAAGTGCTTCTCTGCCGAGTCTCCGCCGTTCCCGCGCATCGCTGGCCCGAGGCGCAGAGTGCCCTTCGATGCGCGAGCCCGCTGGCGCGGTGTCGCGAGTGAATCCGCCCGCGACGACACGAGACGGGTTCGGGACTTCCGGGCCGCCGCACGAGCTTCGCCTGCGTAATGCCGCATCAGGGATCGGCGGATGGCAACGACTTTGCCGACGACTACTTGTTCTCCACTCAAGAAACGTGGTCTGTCCCTCTTTTCCGCTTGTCCCTCTTTTCCGCTCAAGAAACGTGGTCTGTCCCTCTTTTCCGCCCCTCTTTTCCGCCTTGTCCCTCTTTTCCGCCTCTTTTCCGCTCTCTTTTCCGCTCTGCCAAAATCCCGAGACCGTGGTTTCGTCATCGTCATCGTCATCGTCATCGTCATCGTCGTCGTCGTCGTCGTCGTCGCTGTCGTAATCGTGGTCGCAATCGAATGTGCGCGGTGTTGACGCGGGTTGACTGGAGTGTTGACCTCCAGGTCAACACGGCGACAGCGCGGGAGGCACTGATGCCGCGACTGCGGAGCCGACGTGGAGGTTGGCTCTTCGGCCCGGCCCGGCTCGACTACGGGAGGCCAAGTGCTTCTCTGCCGAGTCTCCGCCGTGCCCGCGCATCGCTGGCCCGAGGCGCAGAGTGCCCTTCGATGCGCGAGCCCGCTGGCGCGGTGTCGCGAGTGAATCCGCCCGCGACGACACGAGACGGGTTCGGGACTTCCGGGCCGCCGCACGAGCTTCGCCTGCGTAATGCCGCATCAGGGATCGGCGGATGGCAACGACTTTGCCGACGACTACTTGTTCTCCACTCAAGAAACGTGGTCTGTCCCTCTTTT
>NZ_JABX01000039.1 GCF_001469165.1 Thiohalocapsa sp. ML1
CCGCCCCGCTCCCGCGCCGCAGATCGCGCGCCGGGGGCATCGAGCCCCCGGCACGCGAAGCCGGCTGAAAGCCGGCGCTCCCAGTCGGCGCCGGCGCGGTCTCGAGCCCGCTTGTCGGGCATACCTCAGTTTGAGAGTTTGCAGATGAGTCAAGTGTACGACGACACCTGGGGGAAGGGCCGAGGGCCGAGGGCCGAGGGCCGCGGGCCGAGGGAGCCATCCTCGGCCCTCGGCCCTACAGCCGCCGCGCTCCGTAGCAGCCCCCGCGCGCTGGTCGGAGTGATGATCAAGGCCCATGTTGCACTCTCTGCAGAAGCTTGTCGGTCTGGTTGATGTCGATGTGAGCGGTCGCCCGCGGCGCCGCGGTTCGGGGCGTGCTCGCCTGACGTTTCCCGCCGAGCCATGTTGCGCCTATCGGCGGCCGCATAGGACGCGCATAGGATGCGGCGAGTGGCTTCAGATTGGCACCCTCCCAATCGCTGCGCCAATCTTTGCGAGAAATGGAACATCAATGGCATCGCGCAGGCGCCGAGCTCGCTGCGGTGCTTGAACTGCTTGACCGGGATTGGGCCGTGGATGCGGTAGTCCGCATGGATGAAGGCGTTCAGCAACGCCTCACGTAGCGCGATGTTCGGATAGCTGCGGATCCCGAAGTGGAAGAGTCCCTGGGGAACCGCGGCGAGCGGGTTATCCGCAATGATCCGGTCGAGCAGAGGTTCCAGCGCGATCATGATGCACCTGCCGCAGCGACCGATTCCGAGGCAAAGCCAGGTCCAACGCGGAGCATCATGATGGCGTTGAGGTCCGGGAGGCTGGTCTCCGCGGCATCGAGGGTGGCCATCCGCTCCTTGTGCTCCTGCTCGAGACGCCGGCGGCGATAGGCCCGCACGGCTGGCAGACCGATCCGGCCAATCGCCTGATCTCGGGCCTCGAAGGCGTAACGGGCACGTTCGCGCGCCTCCTTAAGGCGCGTGCGGTGCAGCTCCATCAGCTCCTGGATGTGCTGCTCGCCTTGGACGGTCGCCGCCGCGAGCGACTGGTCCCAATGCTGCGAGTCGGCTGGGGCCAGAGCTTCCACGATCTCCATGCGCTCGGTGAGCAGGAGATCCCAGATGCGCCGGGCGGTGGGCAGGAAGGCCCGCCCGTCATCGTTGACGAAGATGGGCAGGAAGCGCTTGCGGCTGAAGGTGTCCGCGGATAGCGAGAGCTCCCACAGCGACCAGACGCCGGTGACCGTCTCCGGCAGCCCAGAGATCCGCACCCGCGGAATCGGCTGCCCCGCGATACAGCGCGGCAGCTCGGCCCCCTGTCCACACAAGAGTGCGCGGGCGCGCGCGTCCTCCAGCGTGATCCACTCCAGCTCCGGCCGGGCAACGGCTGTCCGGGCATCGAAGCAGGCCCGCGCCGACTCGCTGCCGTCCAGCCAGCGGATGCGCCAGTGTTCCCCTTCCTGGACAGCCTCGCCGCCGCGGACGGGGAGTCCGGCGGTGATCGTGCGCTCAAGCCAGAACTGCGCTGGATGATCCCGCCACTGCCGGGCCTCCTCCGCGGAGAACCGTTGCCCTTCTGACGTCTCCTCGGTGATCAGGTCGCTGCCTTGGCGCGACTCCGCGACCTTCTCCCGGATCTGCGTCACCACCGCCTCGCACTGCTGGTCGACGGAGTCCGGGTCCGTGATCCCTTTGACGAACAGCTCGTCGAACCAGGGCTCCGCCTCCACCGAGTCCATCACATCCGCGGCCTTGTCCACGCCGAACTCCTTGGCGATGACCGCGAGCTTCTCCTCCAGGACCTGACGCACCCGGTACTCCACGGTCTCTTCGAGCACAAAGTTGGTCGCCCGCACCACATGCTGCTGGCCGATGCGATCCACGCGGCCGATCCGCTGCTCGATGCGCATCGGGTTCCAAGGCATGTCGAAGTTGACCACGACGTGGCAGAACTGGAGGTTGAGGCCCTCGCCGCCGGCGTCGGTCGAGATCAGGATCTGCGCGTCCTGCGAGAAGGAAAGCTGGGCCTGGGTTCGGGCATCCAGGTCCATGCTGCCGTTGAGCAGGGCGACCGTAAAACCGCGCCCTTCGAGATAATCCGCCAACATGCGTTGTGTCGGCACGAACTCGGTGAAGACCAGCACCTTGACGGTTGGATCGGACTCGGCTTGCTGGAGCCCGTAGATCAGCTCCAGCAGGGCCTCGGCCTTGGCGTCGGTGCCGGCGGCTTCGGTCTCGCGCGCCAGGTCGAGCAGCATCTCGACCTCGGACTTCTCGCGTGCCAGGCCGTCCCGGGTCTCGACGGCCGTCTGCACCGCCATGTCGGCCTGAGACTGGCCGTCCAGCTCTGCCCACTGCTCCGGATCTGTCTCATCCTCGAACAGCGACAGCGAAGCCTGGGGCGACGGCGCGTTCAGCGCCTCCAGCCGCTTCTCCAGCGTCGCGCGAATCGCCGCCGTGCTCGATGTCACCAGGCGCTGCATCAGGATCATCAGGAATCCGATATGCCGCTGCTGGGTGGCCATGGCCTGGTTGTAGCCATGGCGAACATAGTCCGTCACCGCCTCGTAGAGACGCTGCTGGGCGGCGTGCCGCGCTTGCCAGGTCACCGCCTGAAGCCGCGTCATGCGTGGCTTGAACAGCGGCTGACCCTCGGCATCGATGGCCTCGCGCTTCTCGGTGCGGATCACGAATGGTCGTACGCGATCACGGGTGATGCTGCCCTCGTCCGGGAAGGCATCCCGATCCAGGAACTGGATCAAGCGCAGGAAGTGGTCCGTCTTGCCCTGGTGGGGTGTGGCTTCGATCCGCAGCAGATAGGGCGCCGCCTCGGCCAGCGCGGCGCCGAGCTTGTAGCGCGCCACCTGCTCGGTGCTACCGCCGAGGCGATGGGATTCGTCCACGATCACCAGGTCCCAGGATGCGGCGACCAGGTCCTCGAAGCGCTCCCGGTTGTAGGTTGCCAACCGCTCCAGGCTCCAGCCTCGCCGACCTTCGAGCGGACAAGACCTAAGTCGATGGAGCAGATGACCTGATCGTGCATCAACCAGAGGTTGTCATCCCGCTCCCCGGCACCGGATCGGTCCCCCGGCACGGCCGACGAGACGAAGGAGCGAAGCGCGGCGAGCTCGGCGGGTTCGATCAACCGGAACGACTCGCCGAAGTGCAGGCGCATCTCCGCCTGCCACTGACGCACCAGGCTCTTCGGTGCCACCACCAGCACGCGCCGCACCATCCCGCGGAGCTTCAGCTCCCGCAGGATCAGCCCGGCCTCGATGGTCTTGCCCAGCCCGACCTCGTCCGCCAACAGGTAGCGGATGCGCTCCGCGGACATCGCCTTGTTCAAGGCATGCAACTGATGGGGTAGGGGCACGACGCTCGATTGGATCGGCGCCAGCAGCAGGTTGTCTTCCAGCGCATCCTTAAGCTTGGCCGCTGCCGCCGTATGCAGGATCTCGTTCTCGGTCGGTGCGAGGCTGGCCAGCGGCGCCAGGTCCGACGCCCTGGCGCGGATGACGGCGTCCTTGGTCGGCAGCCAGACCCGAAACACCGTCTCGTTCCAGATCGACTGCCGGTCGATGATCCGGCACGGTGTCGTGTGGCGCGTGTGCCGACACCAGTCGCCGACCTTGAATGCCTCGCTCATCATTCCGACCCATCCGCCGCTGCCGGGCCGGCCGCGTCGCATGGCTTTGCGCAGCAGCCCAGAGCCTTGGGGGGAAACTTGAGGGGCGACATGAGGGGTGGCGTGCCGAGCTCAGGTCGCGCGCAGCGGCGCGATGTCCTCGTTGATCACGGCTGGCGCATGCAGACGGCCAAGAACGCGATTCAGTTCCGTGATGCTGACCTGCGCAGGCGCGGTGATCTCGATGCCGATCGGCTTACCGTCGGCGGTGTAATCCACCAGAAGTCCGGAACCGGACCGCTCGACATGGTCGCTCCTGTCACCGGGCGAACGCGGGAGGTACAGGTAGGCTGTCAATGGGCGTCCGTGGCGGAACGTCACCTCGAGATAGGACGATCTCATGGTCCGACATCCTTCAGCGCATTCTCGCTCCAACCGGGGGCCGCCTTTGCTAAACGATCGTCGTTGGTCCAGAAGGCGGTGCACGCGTACCGTTTCGCCAGCGCGACATGCAAGGCATCCGGGGTCTTCAGGCCTGAGACCCGCCAGTTCAAAGCCGCGTTGACGATGTCGTCGTCGAGCGCCAATTGCTCCTGCACCCCGAGAAAAGACTCGTAGCGTCGGACCAATGGGTCGTCATGCTCGCGCAGTGGACGTGTCAGGACCTCCAGTCGGGTGAGCGCCGACACGCAAAAGGTGGCATCGGTCGTCTCCGCGAGGCGCGCACGCAAGGGACCGTGGAAGCGTGGATGCCGCTCGACCAAGTAGATCACGAGGCAGGAGTCGAGATAGACCTTGTCCATCCGGCTAGTCGCCCCAGGCATCCCGATTCGCGGCGATCTCGCGCTCCATGCGGTCCGGATCACCGGGTTTTGCGCTGGCGAACTCGGGGCTATCAAGGACGCCGAGCAGTGCCGCGGCAGAACCGCGCTTCGGGGCGGTCTCGTCGATTGGCGCGAGGATGGTCACCACGGCACGGGACCGCTGCGCCAAATGCACCGGCTCCAGCAGGGTCACCTTCCCGTCAGGGCTGACCTCGGCTTCGATGGCTTGCAGCATAAGGGCCTCCGTTGGGCGGCTTAGCCGCCCGTCTCGCTCAGTGTCAGGGCTTGGTCATACCAGAGCAACAGCTTTTCGTCTTCCTGAAGCGCCTCTTCCGGAACCTTCTTCGCGACCGCGATGATGGTCGCGTAGTCTTTGTTCGCCCAAGCGTTGCGGAAACCTGCCCGCATGGCCTCCAGGCGGAAGACCTTCAGCCGCCGTCCCTTGTGCGCGCGATAGGTCTCGAATTCCTTGAGCAGCGCTCTCTCCCGGACCATCTCGAGGTCTCGCGCCTTGTTAGGGTTCGGCACGTACCAGCGGCCGGTTGCCTTTTTCTTGAGGCGCTCGTCGGTCTTGTCCAGGTTGCGCATGTCCGCCCAGTTCGTGGACAGGTAACTGTGAATCTGAGGCGGCACCTCGTAGCCGTCCTTGGACTTCGGGTCGTAGCACAGGAAATTGGCTTCGAGCAGGTCGGACAGCTCGGGCTTTGCCTCGTGCTTCTTCCAGCCGGCGCCGAGCTGTTGGATGAACTCGGGGTGCACCTCCTGGTAGGTGGACGGCCGCTTTTTCAGAAAATCTGTCAGCCAGTCAATTGCCGAACGCTCATCGGCGATGAAAAGCTCCATCTGCGGCGCGCGGGCGATCTGGTGACGCTTCTTGTCGTACTCCGTGACCTGATCGGACAGGAAGACCATGCCGTCACGTTCGGCGAAACGCTGGGTGAGTCCTGCTTGGAACTCTTGGCTGGACAGGGGGACAGGAAAACTGTGACGGACAAACCAGGCGACGAGTCGATCAAAAATGATTCGAGGCTCGCGTTCTACGACTTGTTCCAACTGGCCATGTTGAAGCTTGACGGTTGGCAAGTACCTTAAGTGGCTGCGGACAAAGTCCCAGGCGGATTCCTCGCTGCCACCAGATCTGGCAAAGCGCTCTTCGAGGCCGCCGTTGGGTTTGTAGGCGGAAATGACAAGATCCTGTTTGACAGCAGTTGTGGTTGTGACCGCCTTGAAACTTCCTTGTTTTTTATCCAAGGCTGCTACGTTCGCGACCACGAATCCCGCTTCCTGCAATGCTGTTTGAATACCGTTCCACACGGTTGCCCGTGTGTTCGAAAATTCCACCGTCATCCATCGACCCGGTTTCAAGATGCGGAATGCCTCTAAAAAACAAAGGGTCATTAGCCGCCGATACTCGTCAAGGGATTTGTTCTGCGACTTGTTCGCGATCGCTTCCGAGCTAATCGCTGTTTTGACGCGCAGCCAGACTTCCCATAGGAAGCTCAGCTCCGAATACATTAAATTTGCCCCGAATGGAGGGTCCAAGAAGAGGTAATCTACCGAATTGCCACCAACGTTCGTGAGGTGCGTGCTACTCACGCAGCTTACGATAACATCACCGGCGCGAAAGGTCGGCACGGAAGCTTTAGCTTTAGCTAGACGTCTTATTCGGTTCGGTAAGATCGTCATCGCATCGAGAGGCATTACTGTCGAGGATATATACCATGTTCCCGAGAGCGGACCACTTTTGTTCTCTAAACGCCAACGACTCGCCTTAGACGCATAGACCAATAGGCTTGTTATGCAGAGCTTCAGTAAGCGGGAAGACTGCGCGCGCTCGGCACGATCCAAGAACGCAGCGATGACTGCCAGGTCTCTTTTCGTATGGAAAAGATGAGCGTGCGTAATACCTACACGCAACGGCTCTCCCATCTTGTCGCCGGCTGGCAAGGCATCTGTAGGAAACCAGTGGGGAATATCAGTCTTTTCAATTCGATCAAAAAGCGCGAGATCAGCTCGGTCCGGTTTCTTGAAGAATCCTTTCCGGCCAATGCGATAGTTGATCAGTACTGGTACTTGTTTCGCTAGCCGAGTGGTGCTGGAAGTGGATTTGTCGTGAGCGCGAACCCAAGTTCTCTCTAAGAGTTTCTTAGACAGCGCGGCAGAGCATTGAGGGCAAAGAAATTCTTCGCGAATCTCGTTGGCTTCCTGGTTTACTGCCACATCCCAGAACACGATTTCTTCAGCGCATTCCGGGCAGCTGAAGACGTCAGACCATATCGTGTATGCAATCTTTGCAACAACGCCGGCCACTGTAAGATCTGGAATAGTATCCCGTTCAATTTCATCTAGCGCAGCGGCGATCTGAGCATCAGTGGGGTCGTGAAGGGTTTGGTACATCCAGCCGTACTCTGATTCTACTTCAGATAGAATCTTTCTCGCTTCCATGTCAAAAACGGCCAAATCCGTTGGCGTATTATAGTTGTATGAAATCAGGGTGGCCGCAGGCGACAGATCCGAGAGCAGCGCTCGACGCGCTCCTAGCCGTGCAATCGGCCGCCATACGGATTCTCCGTCAGTCTGCTCTGGGGCAAGGATCTGGCCGTCGGCTTCGACTCGATATCCGAGCGATGCTACAACAGAGCGATCACCACAAAGTTGAGCGGCAACACCAGTCATCCCCGTTCCGCAGAATCCATCAAAGACCAAGTCACCTGGTTGCGTGTAATGCAAGAGGTACCGCATGATGGCCTTGTGCGGGACCTTGGTGTGGTAACTATGCGCGTTGTAGATCGGGTCGTTCTTGCCTTCGCTGACATCAGCCACGTAAGGCTCCTTGCTGTAAGGAACATCCGGATTGTATCGAGTCCCGTAGTGCTTGATGAAATCCTCAATAAACGGATTCGGACAGGCC
Organism: Thiohalocapsa sp. ML1; assembly: GCF_001469165.1. Classification (GTDB taxonomy): domain Bacteria; phylum Pseudomonadota; class Gammaproteobacteria; order Chromatiales; family Chromatiaceae; genus Thiohalocapsa. The sequence goes on from NZ_JABX01000039.1 coordinate 7,351, forward strand.
GTGTAGTAAGGTGGGTCTGACAGCGCGAGGATGTCCTCATCGCTCCCGATCGGGAATCCTTCGATCTTGCGGAAAGCCGGGTCCTTTAGCTTCTCGCGCAGAATGGCGAGATAGTGCTCGCGACGGGCGTCGTCGTTCGGGAACGTCTGGCCGAGACATTCAACGGGTCCAGAAAACAGCGGCTCGTCGTCGAACAGGGATGGAGTGGATGCCATGGTGGTCAGTCCGTTTGTTGGTCGTCGCGTGCCGGTGTCTTTCCGCGCAGTGCCTTGAGCGTCAAGCCGTTGTCGGTCAACACGTACTGTTGTTTGGAAGAAGTCGGCTTATCCGGTACGGTCATCCGCAGCACGCCGCCGTCCAGCAGCGGCTCCAGGTGTTGCGCCTTGAAGTGCGGGCGTTGCTCGTAGCCCGTGATGTCCAGCAGCTCGTTGAGTGTGCGCGGCGTGTCGGCGTGCTCGACGATGGTCCACTGCACGTCCGTCAACTGCACAAGTGGCCCCACTTGTGCAGTGCCTTCTGGCACGACTTGTTCAGTGACTTGTTCAGTCTGCCTGCGCGTGCTCGAAGGAGTGGCAACACCTTGTTGCGCAAGCCCGGCGTCGTGGTCTTCCGGGCGAAACCTGGGGCGTAGATGTTCCGCTAGGCCGAACACGTGACCGCCTTCTCGGAGCGGTGCAAGCAAGGCTTGTACGGTCAGGCGCCGCGCGAGTTTCCGTGGTGCTGGCGTGTTCATGCATCCAATCCGACGGCCGTGCCTGCGGACGCGCCAGGGTCCAGCAGCGGCAAGAGCCGTGTTTCAACTTCCGCCAGATAGGCAGTCAAGCCGGTTGCCTGTCCGCGTTCTCTCAGCACTGACAGCAGCGTGGTCTCCAAACACTGAAGCTCCCGTTCGTATTCGCAGTGGGTCAGGCGCTCGATGACCAATTTCATGTCTCGATCCGCCTGGTCGGCGTTCTTGCGACGGTCGCCGCGGAGCCGTTCCGGATTGGTAACGGGATCGAATCCCAGCGTCTTGCGTTGATCCGCTAGCAGGGTCGTCTCGTTGTCGTTCTGGGGCTCGAAGCCGTGAAGTATCCAGGCTTCGCGTTTCGGGTCGGGTGCGGCGATGGCCACTTGAAATGCGAGCTTATCCGCAAGCTCGGCGCGCGCGGATTCCATGCTTGCGCGCCTCTCGGGCTGGTTGTCCATGTCGCGCACCAGCACGAGGGCCTGGATGTTGTCGTCTTGCGCGTGTGTCTGAATCACCAGTAGCAGCGCCTTTCGCGCCGCAGCGCCGTCAGGTCCGAGTCCACGGCCATGGGCCTTGATGCGATGCCGAGTGGCAAGTTGGCCTAAGCCCACCCAGCGGGTGTATCGCGTCTCTGGCTCGATCCCTGTCCATTCGCGTAGACTCGGAAGCGTCTCGGCGTCGATCCAGCCCGCATCGCCTTCGATGAAGACGCGATCAGCGAGCATGCTCGCGGCTTCGGCATCCGCGCGGTCCTCAACGATCAGTACCAGCCGCATCGGCATCTCCCTTGTCCGAGTTGGTGGGACTAATAACCCAGTCTTCCCCGACGGAGGTCAGAAACTCGCCAGTTCGCAGCACACCGCGGAAACGCTCGGCATCGGGGTGGTCGGCCAGACAGGCGGCGGCGGCGGTGCCGTCGTCGCGAAGATTCAGCACCCAGACCTCGTCATCGTTAAGCTCATCAATGAGGTACGGGGAGTGGCTGGTGGCGACGATCTGAAGGCCCGCGTGCTGATCCAGGGTCTTGCGGAGCACATCGATCAGCTGCGTCTGGGCGCGCGGGTGCAGGGAGCGGTCGAGATCGTCGATGAGCAGGAGTCGAGGCGGCTCGCGCTCGGTCAGGAACGTGAGCAGTCCGAGCAGGATCAGGGTGCCTTCGCTGAGGGCGGCTGCGGGCAGTTCCTTGCCGGAGCGCGTATCCAAGACCAGCTCGTCGCCGATGACCAGCTCGTGATCGGCGTCCTCCTTGTCGTCGAGGAGTGCCAGCAGCCTTCCGGCTTGCGTCGTGGAGGTTCCGCGCGTAGGACGGTTCATCTCAACACGGCGAACCCGGATCGAAACTACGCTCGGCACGAGTTCGATCAGTTGCTGCTCGAGGGCTAAGAAGCGCTCGCGTTCGTAGGTCATCAGGTGGGCAATCGTGGATGCCAGGCCTGAGCCGTCGTGGCCTAGCTTGGCATCGACCGAACCGAGAAAACTCGGGGCGGCAAGGCGCGGTGCATCCAGGCGGAGGAGCCGCGCCGGGCCGACAGCGATTCTTGCTTCTTGCACTAGTGGCGGATCAGCAAACAACCTTCCATCGCGATCGCCGAGATCAGCTTTCCGACCTCCTAGACGAAAGCTCACCGCGTCGGTGGAGCTGACGTCGAGCACCCAAGGGATTGGCCCAGCGTTGTTGCCGGCGTCAGGCAGGGCGTCGCCAGCAAACGACAGGCGATAGCCCGGCGATCCACGCCGGGCAAGAGCTGCGTCGGACCCTCCAGGCGCGATTGCACGAGAGTCGCGGAGCGCCGCTGCACCGAGTGCGATGCCCTGCAACACGCTGGTCTTGCCCGCCCCGTTGGGCCCAACCAACAAGGTCAGGCGTTGCAGCCGAATCTTGGTGGCGACGTGATTCTTGAAGTCGATCAACTCGATGGAGTTCAGCATGGAAGCCGCCTTTGCATCATTGTGGACCCGTCATGGTTCATTCCACCACGAACCGCAGCTTGCTCGTGTCCTTCCCCTTGCACCGCTCGCTGAGGAACGACTCGAAGCGCTTGCGCAACTCGTCCGGCGCCGCAGGGGACCCGCCCGACAGCAGGGCCTGCTTGATGTCGTCTGCGCTGACGATGATCTTCTCGAGCCCGGATAACGCCTCCTGCACCGCGCTGATGAAGCCCGGCGTCACCGAGTCGGGCAGCGTTCTCTTGGCGAGGAACCCCTGGATCTGATCGCGCTGTCCCGCCTGGAGCAGGTCGAAGTTGGCCTGGGTAATGGGGTCGTCCAGGTTGTCCAGCAGGGTTTGTTGCCAGGCGGTGAGCAGGGCGTCCAGCTCGTCGTCGAAGCCCTTGAGCACATTGGCCGCGGGGAGCAGCTCGCGTTGCTCGTTGGCGGGCCTGAAATTGCAGTGCGGGCAGACCGGGCTCGCGGTTAGCTCGGACTCGATGAGCGCAGCACAGCTCTTGAGCTTGTCGAGCTTGTCCTCGAAGGTGGTGAGCTGGCCGGTCGGCATCAGGGAGATCGCGGCCAGCGCGCGCAGGGTGACGAGACGCGAGTCTTTGCGCAGCGCGGACTTGGTTTTGTCCTCGGAGACGCCGAGCCGGGCCTTCGCATGGCTGGTCACGTAGGCCGCGACATAATCCTTCTTGAGCGCGGCGAGCCGTTGCCGGTATTCCGCGGCATGTTGCGCCGTGCGGTCTTGCGACAGTTTGTCGAGGATCGACCTGCGGGCGGCCTGGGCGTTCTGCGTCCAGGGGTGACCACTGTCGAGAACCATCTCGGCCTGGGACAAATAGGCCGCGGTGGTGCCGAGGTCGGCGACCAGATCGCGGAGGCGCTCGACCTGGGCGAGAACTCCCAAGTTATTCTTCTGGGTGTCGACGTCGGCCTGGGTGACGCGCAAGTTCTTGAGCTTGCCGACGGTGTTGTAGGGCTGGAGGCTCTCGAGGAAGGTCTTGAGCGCCGCGAGCCGCTGATGCCAGTCGGCCAGCTCGTCATCGCGCAGCAGGGGCTGTCCCCAGAAGCTGAGGCGGCTCTGTAGGTCGGTGCCGGCGGTCAGCAGGCGGAAGACCTGCTCGGAGACGGCCTTTTGCAGCTCCTTGACCGGCTCTTCCTTGCCCTGGGTGGCCATCTGGGCGAGACCGGTCGGCAAGCCCAGTGCCTCGAACAGGGCGCGCAGCACGGAGACGTTGATCTCCTTGGGGGCCTCGATGTGCTTGAAGCCCTTCAGATCGTCCAATGACCGCTCGGCGAGGAGGGAGAGCTTGCCCGAGTCAATCTTGTCGCCGGTGATGGCCAGGACGATGTCGCCGGAGTAGACGAGGCCGGCGAGCACGGCCACCAGCAGGTCCGGCTCCAGGCGGAACTTGACCGGAGCGAAGTATTCGATGTCGGTCGTCCCGCTGAGCAGCTCGCCGCGGTTGACGACCTGGCCGTGCCCCTTGGCCTGGAGTCGATTCAGGACCTCCTGGGCATAGCGGGAGCGGGCCGGTTCGATGCGGTCGCCGTCCAGCATCTCCAATGCATCCAGCACGGCGACCGCGTCCTTGGTGCGGGAGCCGCCGGCGAGCCAGCGTAGCGCGCTTCCAACATACTGCTTGCGGTTGATCTCGGTGAGCAGGAGCGAGAACGCCGGGTATTCAGGGGCAAGGTCGGAGAAGTGCTGCCCAAGGGCGAGGCCGGAGACGACGTTGACCACGTCGCGGAAGTTGATGCGCTCATCCGAGCCGAGCCGGGCCTTGTCCCGCATGGAGACTCCGCGGCCCCAGTCTTGCAGCGGCTTGCTCTTGCCGCCGTAGCTGACCTCCATGGCCGTCATCTGCTTCTCCTGGAGCCATTTGCTCATGGCGCGCAGGGCGTCCTGTGCCTTGGAGAGGTAGATGGACTTGGCGTTGCCGCTGGCCGTGGCCGCGAGATCCAGCGCGGCGGCGTAGCTGCGCAAGCTGCGCGTGATGTCGTCGTCGAGCCCCTTCAGCCGGAAGAACACCTCGTCGGACAGATGCTCGTCGCGGAAGCGCGGCGGCTCGAAGGGCTGGATGAAGTAGATGTAGAAGTCCCGCGGCGGCTGAGCCGTCGGCCGGTCGTTGGGCGCGCCGAAGAAGAGGTAGCCGATGCGCTCGACGCGGCGCTCCTGCCACTCGATCTGGTACTGCCAGATCTGGAAGCCGGAGATGTAGGTGGTCTCGTCTCGACGTTCCATGAGTTGGAGGATGGCGCTGAAGTAGGCACGGTCCAGGGCGTCGTCGGACAGCGCATCGGCGCGGGTGTCGATCTGGGCGTCGTAGTCGATGTCCTTTTTGAGGTCGAGGTAGTACTGCTCCGTGCCGGGGGCCTTGGAGATGAACTGGCCGTTGACGGTCTTCAGGACCTCGCGCAGGCAGGTCACGACCTGCACTAGGAGGTCAGATGCGGGCTCGCCGCCCATGTCCTCGAATCCGGGGTGGAAGAGGCAGAGGGTGTCGCGCAGCTCCGCCGCGGTGGCGCCGATCGGCACGTAGATGTCACCGCCCGTGGTGAGTCGGTGGACGGACAGGGCCGCGATCAGGCGCAGCGCCATCGGCTTGAATGCGGGGCGGGTGAATGCCTGTTTGATCCGTCCGGTGAGGACCTCGGAGACCTTGATCACCGGTCCGATCGAGGGATCGGAGCGCAGAACGGAGTTGGTGGTGACGGTCTCCCAGAAGCTGTCGTAGGCGATCAGGCCGGGGCGATCGTCGGGGACTTCGCTGTCCAGGATGGCTTGGATCTGGTCCCGGATGGTGACCAGGGCGCCACGCTTCTCGGTGAAGACCAGTCGCTCGAAGGTGCCGATGTAGTCGGGGTGCACCGGGAACAGGCGGACGTATTCGTCCATGCGCTCGTTCATGTTGCCGTAGAAGCGCGCGAACGGGGTCAGATAGCCGCGGATTCTCTGGTGCTGATCGGCCGTCTTCTTGAGCAGCCGCTCAGACACCACGAAGCTTACGTCCGCTCGGGCGAGCAGGACCTGGGTGAAGCGGTCCTTGACGCGCCGCAGGCTGTCGGCGACGTGCTCGAACCGACTGCTGTCGAAGACTGCCTCCTGCACGCCGGCGACAAAGCGGAAGCGCAGGTGTTTGCAGACCTCACCGATCTCGCGCAGGAAGGAGAGATCGAGCACCAGCGCGTGGTCCTTACGGGAGCGCAGGTAGTCGAGGAGCTCGTCGACGACGAGCAGGACGCCGTGGTCCGGGTAGACCTCGTTGAACGCGGCCATCATGGCCTCGAACGCGGCCTTGTTGTTGACGACCTGGTCCGCCGGCGGGAAGTCAAACGCCACACCAATCTGATCCAGGAACCGAGTCAGCTCACCTGTGACCATCTCTCGCAGCGGCATCTCGCTGGAGATCTCGAAGCCATGCACCTTGAATTTGCCGGCGATACTGTTGGCTGCCTCGGCCACCTTGGGGTGGCGCAGCATGGGCTGGTAGGCAGCGTCTTCCGCGACCAGTGAGAGTACCGACATCAGGTGCGATTTGCCGGTGCCGTAGTTTCCAACAACGAGCAAGCCCTGGTGGTCGACGTCAACGTCGAACGAGAGCTGTGGGATCATTACCCTTGCGATGCGCTCTGCCATCTCGTCGGAGATGACGTAGGTTGAGAGGAGCTTTTTTCCCTCTCCCGGACGTTTGATGTGTCGCAATTCGATCGTCTTCTCGATCGGCTCGAACTGGATGAGATCTCCGTAGCGCATGCGGTCCTCGTCTTCCTCTGATGCTGAGCTTTAGGTCTGGATGTAAAAGGGGACGACGCCATCGAGGGCGTCGTCCCGGTGCTCCGGATGGCTGGTCTCGGCGTAGGTGAGACGCGGCGCGCCGCTACCTTGTCGATGCTCCCCGGGCCATACCGCCACGACACGCCGGGCGTGGGCCAGGCGCTTGAGTAGGTCGAGCGGGTTGATCGTAAGCGTGCTGTCGAACAGCAGCTCGATGTTGTCGACCAGAAGCAGGTCGCCGCTGGCATGCTCGTCCGCGATGTCGCGCAGGAGGTGACCGGCCTGGAGTCGGCGTTGTTTGTTGGGGAGCTTGGCGAGCCGCGTCCCTAGCTCCAGTCCGAGATTCATCACCGAGGCGCTGGCCTGCTCGGCGAGGCTATAGAGCAATGCGGTCTTCCCGCAGCCGGGCGGCCCGATCAGCAGGATCAGCTTGCTATGCAGGGGCGCGACCTCGTCGAGCAGTTGCTTTAGTCGTGGGAGCATGACGAGTGGCTTCCTATCCTTGCTTTCCCATGTGATCGTCGGATTGCTCGCCACTTTGGCGCCTGATCCATTCGTCGATGTCCGCACGAGAAAAGCGCGAGGTCCCGCCGACCTTGAAGGCGGGGATCTTCTTGGTGCCGGCGACGCGGTAGATGGTGCGCTCGGTCAACTGCAGGTGCTCCCCGGCTTCCTTGATGGTGAGGATCTGGCCTCAGTGTTGGCAGCTAGCATACAGGGAGACCAAGATGAGGCAGTTGCGGACAGGATAACGCAGACTTTTCAAGACCGATAATGCCTGGATGCTTGCGCTTCTGTAGTTGGGGATGGCTGGGCGGCCGCGGCTCCGGGGTGCTCGGGTCGGGGGGATGCCCGTGGGTCCGTCTGGAAGCCGGAACCACGGGACAGCGGGCTCCCTCCGGCTGGACGCCGGAGCCACGCGGCGTGGCGGGCGGGTGCGGAAAACTCAATCGATACATCAGTAAATTCTGATGTACTTATATTTAAGGCTGAGCAGAATACTGTGCTTACAGGGCGGCAGGGCGGTTGCGTGGGCACGGTTGCGGGCTGAGGACGGCTCGCGGGGTGTCGTCGGGCCGCCGCCGCCGAGTTTTGCAACAGACACCTTTGCAACAGACACCTTTGCAACAGACACCTTTGCAACAGATCTGGAGTAAGTCGACCATGAGCACCAATCAGCAGACCGACATTGCCGCGTTCGACGGGCATCGCGACAGTGTCAACGCAAACGATCTGCGTATTCGGCAAGTGGAGCCCGGCGCTGCCATGCGCTGGCTGCGCGAGGGCTGGGCCGCCGTGGGGCGGGCGCCGGGGGTGAGCCTGTTCTACGGCGGTCTCTGCGCGGCGGTGGGCTTCGGCGTGGTGCTGATGAGCCAGGCAATGCCGGGGCTGACGGTGAAGTTCATCATTGCGCTGTTGCTGCTCGGCCCCTTCCTGGCGGCCGGCCTGCACGTGAACGCGCGCCAGCACCACGCGGGTGAGGCCACCGGCATCTGGCGGAGCTTCGCGCTCGACGGCCAGCGCCGCTCCAGCCTGGCGCTGTTCGGGCTGTTGCTGATCTTCGTGGTGGCGACCTGGATGATGGCGACGGTGGTGCTGTTCGCGATCAAGGTCACGGCGCTGGCGCCGACGTCGGCCGGCTACGTGACCGCCCTGGGCGGTGGTGCCGACCCGCTGATGACGCTCTTCCTCCTCGTCAGTGGGGCGTTGCTGGCGGGGGGCGTGTTCGTGTCGAGTGTCATCGCCGTGCCGCTGATCGTCGATCGGGACGCGGGCCCCGTTGCGGCGGCGCACGCGAGCTGGCGGGCGGTGGCTGCCAATCCGCGGCCGATGCTTGCCTGGGCCGGCGTGGTGGTGGGCCTGATGCTGCTCGGCGCGCTGAGCGCCTTTCTGGCGATGGCCCTGATCTTTCCGCTGCTCGGCTACGGTAGCTGGTATGCCTACCGCGAGCTGATCGAGGCCTGAGATTTTCGGGCTTCGGCTCCTTCAGCCACCGGGCTCGGCTTCTGGGCCCGGTTCGGGCAAGAGGGCCGAGGGCCAAGGGAGACATCCTTGGCCCTCGGCCCTCGGCCCTCGGCCCTCGGCCCTCGGCCCTTTGGTCCGACGGCGAGCCAGCCTCGGCCGCGTTCGTTTCCGCCGTTGCCTTTGCCTTAGGCAGTTCCCCGATGGCGACTTAAGACAGCCTCCACCGCAATAGAGAGTCATCATGTCGCTCGTCTCCCCGCTTCCGCTGCTGGGCGGGTGGGCGTTTCTTACGTTGTGCAGAAGGGACTAAACCTTTAGTTCTGGTCTCGGCCCCGATCGGTGCGATCCCTGCGCGCGGGCTGATGGCCTCAACGACGCCACGGGCGGGCCCTTAGGCAATGCCATGTGTGACGGGATGCCGCAATACAAGCATCGGCCATGCGACGGCCGAGACCTAGGCGCTTCGGACACCGCATTGTCGGTTCCGTCTGATGGTTCCGCCCTGGCCGAGCGGTTAGCGTCCCCAGGAAGACTTGCTCGCGGCCCCGGCCGCTCTACGATGCATCGAGACAGCGACCATCGCCCTCTGCCCCTGACCGGCGCGTCGACGCTGGCCGACCCCGGCCCGCGCGAGCTCGTCGTCATCGTGGATGACCAAAGCACGGGCCGCCGCGTGCTGGAGCGGCTGATCCACACCGTCGAGCGCGACCTGGACGTGCTGGTGTTTGCGGACGCGCCAACGGCGCTGGCCGCCATTGAGGCGCGCACCCCCGACCTAATCCTCACCGACTATCTGATGCCGGGCATGGACGGCATCAGCTTCATCCGCCGCGTGCGCGAGCTGCCCGATCTCGGCGACGTGCCCATCGTCGTCGTCACGGTGGTGGACGAGCGCGGCGTCCGCTATCGGGCGCTGGACGCGGGCGCCACGGACTTTCTGAACCGGCCCATCGACGAGCACGAATGCCGCGCGCGCTGCCGCAATCTGCTGACGCTGCGCCGCCAGCAGCAGATTAGCCGCTGGCGGGCCGAGCGGCTGGCCGAGAGCGAGCGGCGCTTTCGCACCATGGCCGATGAGCTGCCGCTGATGATCTGGCTGCAGGAGGCGGGCAATGAGCCCGGCTTTGCCAATCGCGCCTGCCGCGACTTTTTCGGGCTGCCCGCCCCCGTCGGCGTCAAGGCCTGCTGGCAGGGCGGGCTGCACCCCGATGACCGGGACGCCTACCTGGCGGCCTTCGAAGCGCAGCGTGCCGCGCGGCAGCCCTTCCATGGGGAGTGCCGCATGCGCCGCGCGGATGGCGAGTGGCGCTGGCTCGAGTCCTTCGTGCGGCCCTTCTTCGGCGCCGATGGCGAGCCCGGCGGCGTCGTCGGCGCGAGCCTCGACATCACCGAGCGCAAGGCGGCGGAGGCGGCGCTCAAGGCGTCGCACCTGGAGCTGGAACGGCACGGCGAGCAGCTCGCGCGGCTCGCCTCGCAGCTCACGCTCACCGAGCAGCGCGAGCGCAAGCGCCTCGCCAAGGTGCTGCACGATGAGCTGCAGCAGCTCCTGGTGGGGGCGAGCTTCGGCTTCGAGCGCATCGGGCGTGCCGCGAAGGGACAGCCCGAGTGTGCCGACCTCGCGGCCACCTTTGCCGACGTCGCCGACGCGCTGAAGGAGGCCATCGACGTGTCCCGCACCCTGGTGGCCGACCTGGCGCCGCTGATCCTGCATGAGGCGGGCCTGGCGGAGGCGCTCGACTGGCTGACGCGGCGCATGCGGGAACGCTACGGGCTTGAGGTCCGGCTGGACCTGCCGCAGCCCGTTGCGCCGCTGCCCGAGGATCTGCGCAGCCTGGTCTTCGATGGCGTGCGTGAGGCGCTGCTCAATACCGTGAAGCACGCGCAGTGCAGCCACGCGTCGGTGGCCGTCTCCGAGCCCGGCGATGGCTGGCTCTGCGTGCGCATCGAGGACGACGGCGTCGGCTTCGACGCCGCCGCGCAGGACTCCGGCGCCGCGTCACCCGCCGGCTTCGGGCTGTTTTCGATGCGCGAGCGGCTGCATGCCCTCGGTGGCCATGTGGTCATCGACAGCCGGTGCGGCCAGGGTACGCGGGTGACGCTCAGCGTGCCGCGGCCCAGCGCGACGGAGCAGCGCTCGCTCGATCTGCCCGCGACGCCGGCGACGGCGACGGTGCCGGACGGCGAGCCCGCGCTTGCCGGCGACGGCGTGCTGCGCGTGCTGCTGGTGGACGATCACACCATGGTCCGCCGGGCGCTCGCCGCGACCCTGGAGGACGCGCCGGACGTGGTCATCGTCGGCGAGGCGGCCGATGGCCTGGACGCGGTGCACGCCGTGGAGCACCTGCAGCCGGATGTGGTGCTGATGGACTTCGCCATGCCGCGACTTGACGGGCTGGAGGCCACGCGGCGGATCAAGGCGCGCTGGCCCGGTGTCGGTATCATCGGGTTGTCGATGTACGACGAGGCCGACCGCGCCGCGGCGATGATCGAGGCCGGCGCCAGTGCCTATTTGAGCAAGACCGGTGACATCGACGCGCTGCTCGCGACCATCCGCAGCGTGGGCGCGGGGCTTGCAGGCGCGGCTTAGCGGGCTCGGGCGACGCCAGCCGGGCACGTCGGCGCTGGGCAGTGTCGTGCCGTTCGGGGATCATCAGCGCATTGCGTGCCGGGCCGCGGGCCGCGGCGCATCCCGCTGGTGACCCCCCGCTATGCCCGAGCATGATTTCCCCTTCGACCCGAGCTATGGCTACGACCTGGCCGGTCTCCTCGCCATCGCCCCGCCGCCGGAGCCGGCGGGCTTCGTCGAGACCTGGCGGGCGCGGTATGCCGCGGCCCTTGCCATCGACCCTGCCCCGCAGGTGCGCGTGAGTGCGGCGCGACGGCCCGGGTTTCGGGTGTTGGACGTCGAGTATCGCACCACCGACGGCTTTCCGATCCGTGGCTGGCTGCTGTTGCCCGAGGCCGCCTCGCCGCGGCTCGGCCTCATCCTCGGCCACGGCTACGGCGGCATCGAGGCCCCGGATTTTCCGCTGCCGCGTGCCGACGCCGCCTATCTGATGCCCTGTTTCCGCGGGCTCTGCCGCAGCGCGCGCGCGCCCATCGCCACCGAGCCGCACTGGCATGTGCTGCATGACCTGGACAAGCTGGAGCGCTACATCCTGCGTGGTTGCGTGGAGGACCTCTGGACCGCGACGACGGCGCTGCTCATGCTCTGCCCGTGGCTGGCGGGGCGCATCGGCTATCTCGGCATCAGCTTCGGCGGCGGCATCGGGGCGCTCGCGCTGCCGTGGGAGACCCGCATCGCGCGGGGGCACCTCAACGTGCCGACCTTCGGCCATCATCCGCTGCGCCAGACGCTGCCCTGTATCGGCAGCGCCGAGGCCGTGCAGCGCTTCGTGGCGGCGCATCCGGACGCGGCCGAGACCCTGCGCTGCTACGACGCGGCCGTCGCCGCGCGTCATCTCCGCCAGCCCATGCACTTGGCGCTGGCGCTGTTCGACCCGGTGGTGCCGCCGCCGGGGCAGTTCGCGATCTACAACGCGATCCCGGGCGAGAAGGTGCGCTTCGTGCTGCCAGCCGGGCACTTTCCCTACCCGCGCCAGGCCGCGCGCGAAGCGGCGCTGCTCAAGTCGCTCGCGACCTTTTTCGCGCCGCTCGCGAGCTGACAGTGCCCGTGGACGCTGCTGTCATCAGCGGGTTACATTCGCCGGCTATGCTTGTGCGCTTTCAAGGTGGAGCCGGCTCCCGGCCGCCGTGTCTGCGAACTGGCGACGACGATGAACCGCGAGTATCACCGCTGGCACAGCCCCCGACTGGGCCGCGATATGGAGTTGCTGGTCTTCGGCCACGCGGGGGCCAAGGTCCTGGTTTTTCCAACCCGCGACGGACGCTTCCACGAGTACGAAGACCTGCGCATGGTCGCCGCGCTTCGGCACAAGATCGACGCGGGCCAGCTCCAGCTCTGGTGCGTGGACAGCGTCGACTGGGAGAGTTTCTATTGCTTCTGGTGCCATCCGGCGGACCGGGTGCGGCGGCACATCGCCTACGAGGACTATGTGCTGAACGAGGTGCTGCCGCTGATGCAGCAGCGCAATCCGCACCCCTGCACCATCTCCCACGGGCTGAGCTTGGGTGCGTTCCATGCCGCGAATATCGCGTTTCGCCATCCGCATCTGTTCCGGAAGCTGGTCGCCTTCTCCGGGCGTTATGACCTGACGCTGAGTATCGAGCACTTTCGCGACCTGCTCGACGGCTGGCGCGACGAGAACGTCTATTTCCATACGCCGGCGCAGTACCTGCCGAACCTCCACTGCCCGTGGCGGCTCGATCAGTTGCGACGCATGGACATCGTGCTGGTCATCGGCCGCGAGGACCCCTTTCTCGACAACAACCGCTGGATCAGCGGGGTGCTGTGGGAGAAGGGCGTGCGGCACGCGCGGCACGAATGGGACGGCCGCGCGCACAGCGGTTATTACTGGCGGCGCATGGCGCCGCTCTACGTCTGACCGCGCAAACTCAGCCGCGCTCCGCCATCGGCACGTAGTCGGCCCTGGTGCTGCCCGTGTAGATCTGTCGCGGCCGTGCGATGCGGCTGCCGCCCGCGCGCTGCTCCCGCCAGTGGGCGATCCAGCCCGGCAGGCGCCCGATGGCGAAGATGACGGTGAACATGTTGGTCGGGATGCCGATGGCGCGCAGGATGACGCCGCTGTAGAAGTCCACGTTCGGGTACAGCTTGCGCTCGATGAAGTAGGGGTCGCTGAGCGCGATCTCCTCCAGCCGCCGGGCGATGTCGAGCAGCGGGTCGTCGACGCCGAGCCGGGCGAGCAGCTCCTCGGCCACCTCGCCGAGCAGCTTGGCGCGCGGGTCGAAGTTCTTGTAGACGCGGTGCCCGAAGCCCATGAGCCGGACCTTGGTGTCCTTGTCCTTGGCGAGCTTCACGTACGCCTCCGGGGTCAGGTGCCCGTTGTGGATGCGCTCCAGCATGTCCAGCACCTCCACGTTGGCGCCGCCGTGCAGCGGGCCCCACAGCGCACAGACGCCGGCCGCGCAGGACGCAAACAGGTTCGCGCCGCTGGAGCCGACCATGCGGACGGTAGAGGTCGAGCAGTTCTGCTCGTGGTCGGCGTGCAGGATCAGCACGAGGTTCAGCGCGCGGATCACGCTCTCGTCGCAGGCGCAGTCGTCGTAGGGCTCCGAGAACAGCATGTGCAGGAAGTTCGGCACGTACTTGAGGCGCGGATTCGGGTAGATGTAGGGCTGCCCGCGGGAGTGCCGGTAGGCATAGGCGGCGATGGTGCGGATCTTGCTAATGAGCCGGGCGGCGGCGCCGCGGAAGCGCTCGGGGTCCTCCAGCTCGAACAGCTCCGGGTAGAAGCAGGACAGCGCGTTGATCATGGCCGACAGGATGGCCATGGGCGGGGCGGCGCGCGGGAAGCCCTCGAAATGGTGCTTCATGCCCTCGTCGAGGTTGGCGTGCCGGGTCAGGTCGGCGGCAAAGCTGGTGTACTCGTCCCCGCTCGGCAGCGCGCCGAAGATGAGCAGCCAGGCCACCTCCACGAAGTTGGGCTCTGCGGCGAACTGCTCGATGGGGATGCCGCGGTAACGCAGGATGCCCTGCTCGCCGTCGATGTAGGTAATGGCGCTCTCGCAACTGCCGGTGTTGCCGTAGCCCGGGTCCAGCGTGATGTGGCCGGTCTTGGCGCGGAGGTCGCGGATGTCGATGGCGCGCTCGCCCTCGCTGCCCTCGAGGACGGGAAACTCATATTGGGCGTCGCCCAAACTCAAGCGGGCTCGGTCGGTCATGGACGGCTGGACTCCGGGGTGATTGTGGAGCCGAGATTATTCCCGTCCGCGCCGCGGCGGTATCGAATTCTATGGGGTGGGGGCGCTGACTGATGCCGGGGTACGCGGAGGGGCCGACTGAAGTCGGCGTACCCGGGGGGCCGACTGAAGTCGGCGTACCCAGGAGAGGCCGACTGAAGTCGGCGTACCCGGGAGAGGCCGACTGAAGTCGGCGTACCCAGGAGAGGCCGACTGAAGTCGGCGTACCCGGGAGAGGCCGACTGAAGTCGGCGTACCCGGGTGGGGCGACTGAAGTCGGCGTACCCGGGAGGGGCCGACTGAAGTCGGCGTACCCGGGGGGCCGACTGAAGTCGGCGTACCCGGGAGAGGCCGACTGAAGTCGGCGTACCCGGGTGGGGCGACTGAAGTCGGTGTAGGTGGGGCGGGGCGCCTGGGTACGCCGGATTCATCCGGCCCTGGGGGACGGCGACTTTAGTCGCCGGCGTGGTCGCAGGCAGAGCCCCATGCGCCGCCGCGTGTCGTCCGGGTGTCAGCTTTTTTACAGTCAGGGACTGAGTAAGACGCCGCTCGTCGTGTCATGCAAACCTTTGAACAGAATCAGGAAAATGCTGAGCGCTTGCGGCCTGTGCCGCGCAGCCCTGCGCTTTTTGTAAGGAAAAGGCTGACATCGAGCCCCCGCGGAGTGTAAAGCGCCCTGTAAAGTTCATCGCGGCGCCAGGCGGTCGTGCTGGTCGAATCCAGAAAAAATAATATAAAACAATAATCTAAGAATGCTGGCGTGTGTGTTGCGTGGCTTTGGGCGCTACGCCTTGGCGCCGGCTCGGTCACCAAATCCGAGCCCGCGCCAAAGCGGACGCGACACAGCATCCATCCCAGCACAGGACCCATAGCATGCATCAGATCTCCGCACCCACCGGCGACACCGGCGACACCACCGCCGCAGACGCCCTCGACACCCAGCTCAGCGCCTACGGCCAGCGCGCCGGGCGTCGCCGCCGCAAGGCCGGCGCCGCGGAGGTGCTGGGCTACACCGCCGCCGCCGGCGGGCTCGCCTTTGCCGGCGGGGATGCCCTGGGCGCCATCGTGCATAATACGACTGGCACCGCTTTCGCCGTTAATGACAGTATCTCATCTCCGCAACTTGATCTCGATGGCGCGGGCAATGCTGATTGGGGGCTCTTCTTGGGCGACGTCTACTTTTCCGGGAGCTACTTTTATGCCTTCGCATCCCATTCAAACGCCGGCCCAGGCTCGACTGTTGCAAGCGGCGGTGCGGCGCTTAAACTCTCGCCTGGTTTTGTCGTCGGCCCAACCTTGGCATCAGGTGGGTTTTCTAATGGCGGCGCGGATTGGTACATCAATCTTATCGGCAGTGCTAATGGCCCGTTCTTCAACGGCACGACCGGTTACCTGGGGCTGCGCTTCGAGGGCGACACGGGCACCGTCGCTACCCAATATGCGTGGGTGAAGGTCTCGTTCGCCTGGCAGGCCCCGAGTGCCCTGACGATGAACATCCTGGAATGGGCCTATGACAACAGCGGCGCGTCCATCGCCGTCGGCGACACCGGCCAGCCGACGGATGTACCGGTGCCCGCCACCCCGCTCCTGACCCTGCTCGGCCTGGGCGCCGTGGGTCTCTCGGCCTATCGCCGCCGGCGCGAAGCGGGCCTGAAGCGGCTGGCGGCGGAGCAGGAGGGCGCCGCGGCCTGAGCCCGGTCGCCGCGCCGGGAGGGCCGGCTGACCGGGAGCGCCGGCTTTCAGCCGGCGTTGGCTGCCGCGGCCTCGATGCCCGGGAGCGCCGGCTGCCTAGCCGGCTGCACCCGCCGCGGGCTCGCTGCGAGCGGTGTGTTGCTCCAAGGCGCGCAGCCCAAGCCGAACCGCCGCGACGCCCTCGGCGCGGCATCGAGCCGCGACGAGGGCGGGCCGGCTGAAAGCCGGCGGTCCCCGGGGTCAGTCCGCCGGCAGCTCGTCGCCGGGCCGCGGCGGCTCTGGGCCGATACGGCGCAGCACGTCCAGGAACCGGGCCTGGTCGGCGCGGGCGGCACGCTCGGTGAAGACCTCCTCGGCCGCGAGCGCGGCGACCTTTTCGGCCAGCGCGGTGTTGATGAATTGGTTCAGGCTGACGCCGTCGCGCGCCGCGGCACGGCGGGCGGCGGCGAGGATGCTGGCGGGTGCCTTCAGTGGGTAATTGCTCTTGCTCATGGGCTCGGGCCTCAGCTCGCGCGGGTCATCGAATCGGCCCCTCATGAATCCAGCCGGCGCGCAGCCGGCGGGCAACATCGGCCGGCCGGCAGGTCTGGATGCCGAAGCGCATCGGAACCGGACCGAAATCCTGAAGGTTGAAGGTGACGAGGTGTGTGGCGCCGGCGTTGGCCGCGGCCTCCAGCACCATATCGTCGTCTCGGTCTCGAAGCTGCGGCCGCCACAGGTACCAAATGTCGACGCGGACGAGCACCGAGGCCAGTTGATCCAGGATCGTGTCGATATCGTGCACCGTGGCGCCGGCCCGCAGCAGCGTCGTCTCGCGCTTGAGCACGGCTTCGTACTCCAGGAACAGCGGCACCGACGCGGCGGCCGCAATCGCGCCGAGGCCCACCGACTCCAGCAGGTAGCGCGACGCGCCCGTCGCGCTCATCACGCCGGCGGCGACCACGTCGGTATCCAACACCAGCAACATATGCCATAGCATATCGGCAGATGAGAGGATCGCAACCCATGACGCGCAAGCTCCTACTGATCGGCTGGGACGCCGCCGACTGGAAGACCATCGACCGCCTGGTGGACCAGGGCGACATGCCCATCCTGAAGGGCCTGATCGAGCGCGGCACCCGCGGCAACCTGACCACCCTGCACCCGGTGCTCTCACCAATGCTCTGGACCAGCATCGCCACCGGCAAGCGGCCCTTCAAGCACGGCATCCACGGCTTCGCCGAGCCGGACCCCAAGGGCGGCGCGCGGGCCATCAGCAACCTGGGGCGCAGCACCAAGGCGGTCTGGAACATCCTGAACCAGAGCGGCCTGCGCTCCAACGTCATCGGCTGGTGGCCGAGCCATCCGGTGGAGCGGATCAACGGCGTCATGGTCTCGGACATGTACCAGAAGGCGCCGAAGGTGGAGCACGGCCCCGGTCAGCCGTGGCCGCTGCGCCCGGAGACGGTGTGGCCCGAGCGCCTTGCGCAGACCTTGGCCGAGTTCCGCGTGCGCCCGGAGGAGCTGGGCGCCGATGTGCTGGAGCCCTTCATCCCCAAGCTCCAGGAGATCGACCTCGAGAAGGACAAGCGCCCCATCGGCGTGGCGAAGATCCTGGCCGAGACCGCGAGCATCCATGCCTGCGCCGATTGGGTGATGGACCGCGAGCCCTGGGACTTCATGGCCGTCTATTTCGATGCCATCGACCATTTCGGCCATGGCTTCATGAAGTACCACCACCCGCGCCAGGACTGGATTCCGGAGCGGGACTTCGAGCTCTATTCGAACATCATCGACATGGGCTATCGGTTCCATGACCTGATGCTCGGGCAGACCCTGTCCAAGATCGACCTGAACCAGACCACGGTGGTCATCTGCTCGGATCACGGCTTCCACCCGGATCATCTGCGCCCCCGCGCCATCCCCAAGGAGCCCGCGGGCCCCGCGGTGGAGCACCGCGAGCACGGCGTCTTTCTCATTGCCGGCCCCGGCATCCGGAAGGATGCCCTGATCCATGGCGCGACCCTGTTGGACGTGACCCCGACCATCCTGACCGTCTTCGGGCTGCCGGTGGGCGAGGACATGGACGGCGAGCCGCTGCTGGAGTGCTTCGAGCCCCAAGGGGAACAGTTGCCGGAGGTGGAGTGGGTGGAGAGCTGGGATGCCATCCCGGGCGACGACGGCCGCCACCCGGAGGCCAAGGAGATGCCGGGCGGCGACGACGCCGAGACCATGCAGCAGTTGGTCGACCTCGGCTACATCGAGCGGCCGGACGTGGACAAGTCCGAGGCCCAGCGCCAGACCCAGCGCGAGCTGGACTTCAACCTGGCGGAGTCCCTGATGGACGCCGGGCGCTTCGCGCATGCCATCGACATCCTGGAGCGGCTGTGGAGGGACTGGCCCATGGAGCACCGCTTCGGGGTCCGACTCGCCTACTGCGCGCAGATGCTGGGACAGACCGGGTTCCAGCGCCAGATCGTCGAGGCCCTGTTGGAGCGCCGCAAGCAGGAGGCCGACGCCGCCCGCGAGCACCTGAAGGCGTTCCACGCCGTGCTGAAGCAGCGCAAGGCCGAGCGCGGCGAGGACGCCGCGGACGAGGCCGAGCTGGAGCAGGCCGCCGCCGATGAGGCCGAGGCCGAGCGCCTGCGCCAATCCCTCGAGACACCCGAGGAGGCGGACGCCGAGAAGCCCCCGCTGATGTCGGTGAAGGAGCGCGAGCAGTACCTGAACCTGCGCGCCAAGGCCCAGTTCAGCCCGTACTTCATGCACTACCTGCTCGGCAACGTGCTGTTCGACGAGGGCCAGTACGACGAGGCGCTGGCCGTGCTCGCCAAGGCCGAGCAGGCGAGCCCCAAGTCCGTGCGGCTGCTGACCCTGATCGGGCGGGTGTACCTGGAGATGCGCCGGCCGGACGACGCCGAGCAGACCTTCGGCAAGGTCATCGGCTTCGACCCGCTCAACCCCGATGCGCACCTGGGCCTGACCCGGGTCGCGCTGGCCCGCGGGCAGTTCCAGCGTGCGGCGCAGCTCGGGCTCAAGACCGTCGGCCTGCGCTATCACTTCCCGTGGGCACACCATTACCTCGGCGTTGCGCTGGAGGGCCTCGCGCGCTACCGCCAGGCGGTGCAGGCCTTCGAGGTGGCCGTCTCGCAGAACCCGAACCTGCTCGACGCCCATCGCCGCCTGGAGCACCTGTACAGCCACGTGCTCGGCGGCTCACCGGCGGCCCGCGCCAAGGCCGAGGAGCGCACCCGCGCCATCGCCGAGATCGGCGAACGCATCGAGCAGCACCGCGCCCGGCGTGCCGGCGCGGTGCCGAAGGTGGACGGCGCAGCGGACGTCGCGCCCATCGAGCTGGACGACCCGAACGCACCCAAGCCCGAGGACCCGGTGCTGGCTCAGAACCCCTGCGACATCGTCGTCGTCTCCGGCCTGCCGCGCTCCGGCACCAGCATGATGATGCAGATGCTCAGCGCAGGCGGCATCGCGCCGCTCACCGACGGCGAGCGTACCGCCGACGGCGACAACCCCAAGGGCTACTTCGAGTACGAGCCCGCCAAGCGCCTGATGACCGACCGCACCTGGCTGCCGGCGGCCGACGGCAAGGCGGTGAAGATCATCGCCCAGCTCTTGCCCTACCTCCCGCCGAAGCCGCACCAGTTCAAGGTGATCTTCATGGAGCGGGATCTGGACGAGGTGGCGGCCTCCCAGGACGTGATGCTCGCGAACCTGGACAAGCAAGGCGCACGGCTGCCCAAGGACAAGCTCAAACAGGCCTATGCCGGCCAGATCGCCGGGCTGAAGCGCCTCCTGGGTCAGCACGGCAGCGTCGCGACGCTGTGGCTGAACCACGCCGAGGTGCTGGCCGAGCCCGAGAAGATGGCGCGTCGGGTCGCGCTGTTCCTGGGGCCTGTCGGCGGGCCTCTGGGCAATGAACCGCTGGATGAGCACGCCATGGCGGCCGTTGTGGACCCGAGCCTGCATCGGCAGCGGGTGGCCGCGGCTTGCAGCCGCGACGGCCTCGCTTTTGCTCAGGACAAGGTGGCCCGCGGCGGCTGAGGCCTCGCCCTTTGGGAGCGGCGATACCATGAAAGTCGCGCGCAGCCCGCGTAGGGCGGAACGCGATAGCGGCTCCGCCAACGGCGGACGAGCTCGATGCTGACCGCGCATTCCGACGCATGCTTCGATTTGGCGACGCTTCGCTGGGCGGGGGCTGGCGGATCGCCCTATCGGGAATTACGCTGACAGTTTACTAAATCAACCAAATAGGAAGCACGGAGCCGGATATCTCCCGATTGCTGATGCCGAAATTGCGACCCTTGCTGCCGATCCCGCGGAGGCCTTGATCATAACTCCGGCCACAGCAGCGGTCGCCTGCGTAGTCAGGCGATCCTGGCCTGACGCCACCAGGGCTGGAAGCCCTGGCTACGCACGGAGCCCGCGGCGCTGGTCGTGGTAGTAGAGTGTCTTACTGCTTCAGGCCGGCAACGGAGGGTGGGCTCGACGTGCCGCGGCGCGGAGCGCCGGGAGACGGGTGACACCGCTGGAGCGGTGTCACCAGCCGGTAGTTGGTGCGCCAGAAACGAGCCGACTGAAGTCGGCGTACCCGGGAGAGGCCGACTGAAGTCGGCGTACCCGGGAGAGGCCGACTGAAGTCGGCGTACCCGGGAAAGGCCGACTGAAGTCGGCGTACCCGGGAGGGGCCGACTGAAGTCGGCGTACCCGGGAGAGGCCGACTGAAGTCGGCGTACCCAGGGGGGGCGACGCCTCGCCGTTGCGATGACGGTGAGGCGTCGGCCGAGGTCGCGTCAGGTCGTCGCGGGCATCGCGGCGGGCTCGGGCTTGCCGGCCTCAAAGAGCTTATAGACGACGCCGGCCAGGGCGGCGCCGGCGATGGGCGCGACCCAGAACAGCCAGAGCTGGGCCAAGGCCAAGCCCTCGCCGTTCAAGGCCAGCACCAGGGCCGGGCCGGTGCTGCGCGCCGGATTCACGGAGGTGTTCGTCACCGGGATCGAGATCAGGTGGATCAGCGTCAGCGCGAGGCCGATGGCCAAGCCGCCCGCCACGGCGGTGCCGCGCTTGTCGGTGACGCCCAGGATGATGAACAGGAACATGAAGGTCATGACGACCTCGGTGATGAGCGCCGGGATCAGGCCGTAGCCGCCGGGGGAGAGCTCGCCGAAACCGTTCACCGCGAGGCTGTTGGCCGCGAGCGCGAACCCGGGGCTGCCGCTGGCGATGATCAGGATTAGGAAGGCGGCGACGATGGCCCCGACCGTCTGCGCGACCACGTACAGGGGCACCTCGGCGAAGCTGAAGCGCCCGCCCACGGCGAGACCGACGGTCACGGCCGGGTTCAGATGGCAGCCGGAGATGTGGCCGATGGCGTAGGCCATGGTCAGCACCGTGAGGCCGAAGGCAAAGGAGACGCCGAGCAGGCCGATGCCGATGTGGACATTGCTGCCGCCGATGTCGGCCATGAAGCCGGCGGCGAGCACGGCTGCGCCGCAGCCGCCGAGCACGAGCCAGAAGGTGCCGATGGCCTCGGCAATGGAGCGTGTCATCAGTGACATCATGAAAACCTCCGATTCAGGGTGAAGTGAAACAAAGTGAAGTGAAACAAAGCGAACCCTGCCGACGCTGACGAGCGGTGAGCGGCTTGGGCATGCAACAGATGAAGAGGATCGCGCGCAACGGCCGAACTGCACGACGTCGGCGTGCGGGCGCGGCGGCCACGCTGTAGCCTCCGCTCGGCAACGAATAGCAGGCAGTCAAATTCTAAGGGTTGAGCGGCCAAACCGACGAATTCTCTCTCATTTTGGTCGGCGATTCTCGTACAAAAAGCCAGGCGACGTCTCGGGCTTTCGGACACGCACCATCAGCGCCGCGCAAGCAGCGCACGCGGACACGGCAATAGAAGAGAAGGGTAGCCTCGAGGCGCGGCGTTGGGCCACTCGTTGGGCCGTTTAAGCGCGGGAGTTGGCGCTCCCTAGGGGATTCGAACCCCTGTTGCCGACGTGAGAGGCCAGTGTCCTAACCACTAGACGAAGGGAGCAGATGCGCTTGCGCGAATCGCGTACTATACAGGAAATCAGGCGCTGCTCAAGCGTTCGCCGCGGGCTGCATCCTGATGCCGCGAGCCCCGGCCCCGGCGGTCATGCCGCCTCGGCTGCGAGCTTGCCGCGACGTTGTTTTCGTCCAACATTCGCGGCTTCCGGCCCGCGCCGGCCACACCGTCGGACCCGGATTCCACACAGCCGACCATCCCCCAACAGCCGTTTGTATCCCTTGTCTGCCATCGCTGATCCCGAACCGCTGATCGTCCCCCGCGCCGAGCACAACATCTCGCGCAGCAATATCAGCCCGAACGCGTTGAAGGTCCTGTACCGGCTGCGCGATGCGGGGCATGCCGCCTATCTGGTGGGTGGCGGCGTGCGTGACCTGCTGCTCGGCCATGAGCCGAAGGACTTCGATATCGCCACCGATGCGACGCCGGAGGAGGTGCGGACGGTCTTCCGCAACTCCCGGCTCATCGGGCGCCGCTTCCGGCTCGCGCATGTCTTCTTCGGCCCCGAGATCATTGAGGTGGCCACCTTCCGCGCCAGCGCCGTGCCCGCCGGCCAGGACGGCAGTGAGGACGATACGCTGCGCACCGAGAACGGCATGATCCTGCGCGACAACGTCTACGGCAGCATCGCCGAGGACGCGGTGCGCCGGGACTTCACGATCAACGCGCTGTACTACAACATCAACGACTTCTCGCTGGTGGACTACGCCGATGGGCTCGCGGACATCAAGGCCGGGCGCCTGCGGCTCATCGGCGATGACGTCGAGGCCCGCTACCGCGAGGACCCGGTGCGCATGCTTCGCGCCGTGCGTTTCGCCTGCAAGCTCGGCTTCATGATCGACCCCGCGTGCGAGGCGCCGCTGCCGCAGCTCGCGCCGCTGCTCGCGGAGGTGCCGCCGGCGCGGCTGTTCGAGGAGATCCTGAAGATGTTCCAGGCGGGCTACGGGCTGCACGCGTTCGAGAAGCTCCGCCGCTATGGGCTCTTCGCGCAGCTCTTTCCGGCCACCGATGCGTGTCTGGCCCGGCAGGAGCATGAGTTTCCGATGGTGTTTGTGAGCCGCGGGCTCGACACCACCGACCGCCGCGTGCTCGACGGCAAATCGGTGGTGCCGTTTTTCCTGTTCGCGGTGTTCCTGTGGGAGCCGGTGCGCCTGCGCTACCAGGAACTGCTCGATGCCGGCAGCGCGTGGGCGGATGCCATCGCGCTCGCCTCGCATGAGGTCGCCACGGCGCAGCAGCGCCACATCGCGATCCCCAAGCGCTTCGGCATGCCCATGCGCGAGATCTGGTCGCTGCAGCCGCGGCTGGAGCGCCGCCAGGGCCGCCGGCCCATGGCGCTCCTGGGTCATCCGCGTTTTCGTGCCGCCTACGACTTCCTGTTGCTGCGCGCGGAGGCGGGCGAGGTGGACCCGGAGCTCGCCGAATGGTGGACCAAGTTCCAGGACGCCAACACCACCGACCGCGCCAAGATGACCGGCGCCGGCACCAAAAAGCGTCCGCGTCGGCGCCGCAAGCCCAAGACCGCCGGCGGTGCGGGCGAGGATGGCGGCATCGGCGAGCCCATTGCGGGTTTTGAGGGGCGCGCCGGGGGCGAGGATGTCGACTGACCACGCTGTCGCCGAGACCGTCTACATCGGCTTGGGCGCGAACCTCGACAACCCGCGTGCGCACGTGGAGCAGGCGGCGGCGGCGCTGACCCATCTGCCGGCGAGCCGGCTGGAGCGGATGTCGCGGCTCTATCGCACGGCGCCGGTTGGGCCGGGGGTGCAGCCGGACTACGTCAACGCGGCGGCGCGGCTGGTCACGCGCCTGTCGCCGTCCACGCTGCTCGCCGCGCTGCAACGCATCGAGCGCGACCACGGCCGCGTGCGCGACGGCACGCGCTGGGGGCCGCGCACGCTGGACCTGGATATCCTGGTCTTCGGCAGCCGCCGGCAGAGCCAGCCGGGCCTGACGCTGCCCCATCCCGAGGTGTACCGCCGCGCCTTCGTGCTGGTGCCTCTCGCGGAGGTGGCGCCGGTGGACCTGGACATCCCCGGCCAGGGGCGGCTCGATGCGCTGTTGGCGGCGGTGCCGAAGCATGGGGTGGAGCCGCTGGCGCCTGTCCCGCTCGCGCTGCCGACCGTTGGCTGACGCATGCCGATGACCCCCGGCGGGGATGGCAAGCCGTCCGGCGTGCGCTTATCCTCCTGATCCTGGCGTGGCAGAGCCTCAAACCGACCAGAGGTGAAGCAAAGGGCCAAGGGCCAAGGGCCGAGGAGGACTCCCTCGGCCCTCGGCCCTCGGCCCTCGGCCCTTTTGAGCCCGACGTTGGGCTATCGAAGTCGCTATCGAAATCGACGGTGAGCGGCAGCGCATGACGCAGATGTCTCGCACTCCGGCGTCGCTTGAGCCTGCTGCGTTGGGGGATTTCGATCCCGATCCCGATTTCGATTTCGATCCGGACCAAGCAGCGGCCGACATTTCCTTCAACGCATCCCGAGGAGCGCGAAGCCATGCGCGGCGAGCGGATCACCAGTGCCACCCTGGCGGCGATGAAGCGCCGGGGCGAGCGCATTGCCTGCCTGACCTGCTACGACGCGGCCTTTGCGCGCTTGCTGGAGGCCGCCGGCGTCGAGGTGCTGCTGGTGGGCGACTCCCTCGGCATGGTGCTGCAGGGGCAGCCGACGACGGTGCCCGTGAAGTTGGAGCACATGGTCTACCACACGGCCTGCGTCAGCCGTGCCGCCGAGCGGGCGCTGCTGATCGCGGACATGCCTTTTCTCAGCTATGCGACGGAAGACCGTGCCCTCGCCGCCGCGGAGCGCCTGATGGGCGAGGGCGGTGCGACGATGGTCAAGCTCGAGGGCGGTGCCGAGCTGGCCGATACCGTGCGCAGGCTCACCCGCTTCGGCGCGCCGGTGTGCGGGCATCTCGGGCTGCTGCCGCAGTCGGTGCATCAGCTCGGCGGTTATCGCTACCAGGGCAAGGACGCCGCCGGCGCCGCACGCATCGAGGCGGACGCCCTGGCCCTGCAGGAGGCCGGGGCGTCGCTGCTGGTGCTGGAATGTGTGCCGGCGGCACTCGCCGAGCAACTGTCCGCGCGGCTCGATATCCCGGTCATCGGCATCGGCGCCGGCAACCGTTGCGACGGCCAGGTGCTGGTGCTGCACGACATGCTCGGGCTGCTGCCGGGGCGGGCGCCGCGGTTCAGCCGCGACTTCATGGCCGCGGGCGGCGGCGTTGCCGATGCGCTGGCGCGCTACGTCGCGGAGGTCAAGGCCGGCGGCTTTCCGGGGCCGGACGAGACGCGCTTCTGATGCCGACTAGATTGCTTGACAGCGCCGAATGCTTGCAGATGAGTCAAGTTTCACGACGACAAGGCGCTTGCAGGCAAAAGGGCCGAGGGCCAAGGGAGCCCGCCTCGGCCCTTGGCCCTTGGCCCTTGGCCCTTGGTTCAATGCGCCGACGAGCGGGTTGCGCAAGACGAGGCGGCGTGCCCTGGTCGGTCTGAGGCTCTGCCTCGCTAGGTTTGATGCCTAATACGCTGATGGACACCCTGCACGACCTCCCGGCGCTGCGCGCCCGGCTCGCCGAGTGGCGCGCGGCGGGCCTGCGCATCGGGCTCGTGCCCACCATGGGCAACCTGCACGCCGGCCACATCGCGCTGGTGCAAGACGCCCTGGCGCAGGCGGAGCGGGTCGTGACGACGGTGTTCGTCAATCCGCTCCAGTTTGGCCCGGGGGAGGACCTGGACGCCTATCCGCGCACGCTTGCCGCGGACACCGAGCGGCTCGTCGACGCCGGCAACCACCTGCTGTTCGCGCCGTCCGAGGCGACCATGTACCCGCATGGGCGCGTCGGGCACACCGTTGTGGAGGTGCCCGGGCTGTCGGCGGAGCTCTGCGGTGCGAGCCGGCCGGGGCACTTCGCCGGCGTCACCACGGTCGTCGCGAAGCTGCTGAACCTGGTGCGGCCCGACGTCGCGGTGTTCGGGCAGAAGGACTATCAGCAGCTCATGCTGATCCGGCGCATGGTGGCGGACCTGAGCATGGACATCGAGATCAGGGGCCTGCCGACGGTGCGCGAGCCGGACGGGCTCGCGATGAGCTCGCGCAACGGCTATCTCGGCGCCGACGAGCGGGTCCGGGCAGCGGCGCTGTATCGAACCCTGCGCGCGCTCGCCGATGTGGTCGCCGCCGGCACCGCGCCTGCTGCGGCGGAGCAGGCCGCGCTGCGCTCGCTGCGGGATGCGGGGTTGACGCCCGACTACGTGAGCGTGCGCCGGCAGCAGGACCTGGCGCCAGCCGTGGCGCAGGACAGCGCCCTGGTGGTGCTCGCGGCGGCCCGGCTCGGGCGTGCGCGGCTCATCGACAACCTCTGCTTCGAGCGGTCCGTGGTGCCGCCATGCTGACGGCCATGGCGAGCGGCGCCTGCATCCGCCGCTCCCAGCGGAAAACCAAGGAAAGCCCGGATACCACTTGCGGTTAGAGCGCAGGCGTTGCGACAATAGCGCGCATATTGCACCGCAGCAAAACGACGCCGACGGCATCCAAGCCCCCAGTGACACCCTGGTTCGGCCGCGACGGCGACGACCCTGCCCACCATCAGCCCGGGCGCCGGATGGCCATCCTGCCGCCCATGGGAGGACTACGAGCCCCATGCAACTCACCTTGCTCAAGTGCAAGCTGCACCGCGCCTGCGTCACCCACGCGGAGCTCGACTACGAGGGCTCTTGCGCCATCGACGAAGACCTTTTGCGTCTCGCGGGCATCCGCGAGTACGAGCAGCTTCACATCTACAACGTCACCAACGGCGAGCGCTTCACCACCTACGCCATCCGCGCCGAGGCGGGCTCGCGCATCATTTCCATCAACGGTGCCGCCGCGCACAAGGCCAGCCCCCGAGACCGCGTCATCATCTGTTGCTATGCCGGCATGACCGAGCAGGAGGCGGCAGTCTTCAAGCCGACACTCGTCTATTGCAACGAGCACAACGAGGTCACCGGCACCGGCGACGCCATCGCCGCGCAGGCCACCTGAGCCTTGCGTTGTTGCGGCGCCGGCTTGCAGCCGGCAGCCAACACAAGATGCATGCGTGCCGCCGGCAGGATGCCGGCGCCACCTGTGCCAACGCATCACTCCAGCGTCGGATAGTCCGTATAGCCCTCGGCGCCGCCGCCGTAAAACGTAGCTGGGTTCGGCGCGTTGTACGGGCCGCCCTGTCTGATGCGCGCCGGTAGGTCGGGGTTCGCGAGGTAGAGCCGGCCGAAGGCGACGCAGTCGCCGTCGTTGTTGCGCAGCGCCTCGCGGGCGCGCTCCGGCGTGTAGGCGCCGTTCAGCATCACCACACCGTCGAACTTGCCCCGGGTGAAGGACAGCATCTGCTCCATCTGGGGCTCGGCGCCGCGCATGACGTCCGTGTCCGCAACGTGCAGGTAGGCGATGCCGCGCCGGCTCAGGTGCTCCGCCACGTAGCCATAAGTCTCGGCCGGGTTCGCGTCGTCGATCCCGTTCAAGGTGAAGAGCGGCGAGACGCGGATGCCAACGCGCCCGGCCGGCACCTCGCCGAGCACCGCGTCCATCACCTCGAACAGGAACCGCACGCGGTTGACGATGCCGCCGCCGTACGCGTCGGTGCGCTGGTTGGTGTTGCTGGCGAGGAACTCGTGCAGCAGGTAGCCGTTGGCGCTGTGCACCTCCACACCGTCGAAGCCCGCGGCCATGGCGTTGCGCGTGGCGGTCACGTAGTCCTGGATGGTCGCGTCGATGTCGGCCTTGGTCATCGCCTTTGGCGGCGACACGGGGCGTAGTCCGCCCTGGCCCGCGTCGTCCACGTAGAAGACCTGGCAACCGTCGCAGTGGACGGCCGATGGCGCCATGTTCGGCGTGCCCGGGTGCAGCGCCTCGTGGGACATGCGCCCGCAATGCCAGAGCTGCAGCACCATCTGCCCGCCGGCGGCGTGTACGGCCTCGGTGACGAGCCGCCAGCCGGCGATCTGCTCATCGGTGAAGATGCCGGGGGTCAACGCATAGCCCATGGCCACTTCGGAGATGTTGGTCGCCTCCGAGATGACGAGCCCGGCGCCGGCGCGCTGGGCGTAGTACTCGGCGTTCAGCGTGGTCGGCACGTTGCCCGGCTGCGCGGCCCGCGAGCGGGTCAGCGGTGCAAGGACGATGCGGTTGGGGAGCTTGAGCTCGCCTGCCTGAAGCGGGGCGAACAACGGATCATCGGCGGTGGATGCGGTCATGTGAATAGGAAGTACGAAGTAGGAAGTAGGAAGTAGGAAGTACGAAGTACGAAGTACGAAGTACGAAGTACGAAGTACGAAGTACGAAGTACGGTGGCGCCGCCGGTACGGCATCGAGCCGTGGCCGACGCCGAGCCGAGTGCGACAGGGCGCTCGCGGGCTCAGGTGTCGGCGGGCCCGGTCAGGCAGAGCTCGCGCACCGCGGCGATGGCGGGGGCGAGTGCGGCGCCGACGGCCGCGCTCAGCTCGAAGTGCCCGTAGTCCCAGGCGCCGCCCGAGATGGTCACGAGCCAGGCCTCGGGGGCGGCGCCGTAGAGCCCCTCGCACCACGCGAGCAGCTCGCGCGGGTCGTGGAAGTGGGCCATGGTCGACGGCGCGCTTGGGTCCGGCGCGAGGCGGCGGGTGCGCACCTCCCCGGGCGTGCCCTCCGCGGCGGCATCGATGAAGACCACGCGCTCGGCCCGGTGCAGCTCCGTCACCAGCTCGGCGGTCAGGATATGGCGCGCCTCGACCTCGGTGCCGGCGGGCCAATTGCCTTGCTCCACCAGCTCGGTGATGCGGTCCGCGAGCAGCGGCCCCACCGCGTCGTCACCGCGGATGGGGCTGCCGTAGCCGATGATGAGGGTTTGCATGTGATTCAGTACGGAGTACGGAGGAGTACGGAGTACGGAGTACGGAGTACGGAGGAGTACGGAGTACGGAGTACGGAGTACGGAGGAGTACGGAGTACGGTGAGGGAACCTGTACCGCCGGAGTTGGGTCCCGACCGCCGCGCATGGCCGGCGCACGAGGTACGGGTCGCCGAGGCCGTACAGGCGGTGCCCCCCGTACTTCGTACTCCGTACTTCTTCCCGTACTCCGTACTTATTCCCGTACTCCGTACTTCTTCCCTCACCCCCTCGCAATCCGCCGAACCACGTCGCCCGCCGCATTCCTGATATCGATCACCATCGGCATCTGCCCGAACGCATGCGACGCGCACGACAGGCAGGGGTCGTAGCAGCGGATCACGGCCTCGACGCGATTCAGCATGCCTTCCTTCACGTCGGTGCCGTCCACGTAGGCGTCGGCGACCTGCTTGATGCTGCGGTTCATGGCCAGGTTGTTGTGGCCGGTGGCGATGATGAGGTCCACCCAGGTGATGAGCCCTTCATCGTCGATTTTGTAGTGATGCATCAGCGTGCCGCGGGGTGCCTCGGACACGCCGATGCCCTCGCTCTTGTTGCCGCGGGCGCGGGCGCGCACGCGGGTGTCGAGGATCTCGGGGTCCTTCAGCAGGCGCTGCATGCTCTCGATGGCGTAGATGATCTCCACCAGCCGTGCGTAGTGATAGTGGAAGCTGGAGGCGATGGGTCCCGCGTCCTCCTGCAGGGTGTGGAACTCGGCCAGCGCCACGTCGGCATAGGGCGTGCCGCAGGCGTCGGCGTTGTTGAGCCGGGCGAGGGGGCCGACCCGGTAGATGCCCTTCGGGTAGCCGAGCGGCTTGTAATACGGGAACTTCATGTAGCTGAAGTCCTCCACCGCCTCGCCGATGATGCGGGTGTAGTCGCGCGGCGGCACCTTGTCCTCGAGGATGCGGCCGGTGGCGTCCTTGAGGCGCAGATAACCGTCGTAGTGCTCCAGGTGGCCGTCCGGCGACACCAGACTCAGGAACATGGTCTTCATGGTGCCGAAGTGGCTCGCCTCGTCCAGGAACTTGGGCACCAGGGTCTTGTAGAAGGCGTAGGTGTCTTTGGCGATGGTCAGCGCCTCGGGCAGCATCGCGAGCATGGCATCGCGCTTCGCGACCGTGAGCGGCTCGTTCACACCGCCCGGCACGACCCAGGTCGGATGAATCTTCTTGCCGCCCAAGCTCTCGATGATGGTCTGGCCGATCTGCCGCAGCCGAATGCCGCTCTTCGCCAGCTCAGGCTCCGCGCGCATGACGCCGAAGATGTTCCGATCCTTGGGGTCGGAGTCCCAGCCGAGCAGCAGGTCCGGCGATGACAGGTGAAAGAAGCTCAACGCATGGCTTTGCAGGAGCTGCGCCAAGTTCATGATGCGCCGGAGCTTCTCCGCCGTCGGCGGGATGGTCACCGCGAGCAGGTCGTCGCAGGCCTTGTTCGAGGCCAGCAGATGGCTCACCGGACAGATGCCGCAGGTGCGCGCCGTCAGCGCCGGCATCTCGCGATAGGGGCGGCCCTCGCAGAACTTCTCGAAGCCGCGGAACTGGGTGAGGTGGAACTTGGCGTCCTCGACCTCGCCGGTGTCGGCCAGTTGCAGCGTGATGCGCGCATGGCCCTCAATGCGGGTAACCGGTTCGATGCTGATGGTGCGGCTCATGGTGCGTGGCCCGATGGTTGCGTGATTGAAGGTGTCCGCGGGTGGCGGGCGGGTGGGGGTGGGCGCGGCGGCCTCAGTCCGCGGCCACATCCGCCTGCCGCTCAGGCGCCGAAGCGCGTCACGCGGCCCGGGTCCGGCGTGCGCCCGGCGATGAGCTCGGTGAGCACGTAGTGGATCGCGTCCGCGTGCGGCGGGCAGCCGGGCACGAAGATGTCGATGGGCACGACGCCGTGGATCGGCTGCACAAGCGCCAACAGCGCCGGCACGCCTTCGGTCGGGATCTGCGGATTCAGGTCCACGTTCTCGCGGTAGGCGCGCTCGATCACGTCGTCGAGCTTGAACGGGTTGCGCATGGCCGGGACGTTGCCGTTCACGGCGCAGTCCCCAAGGCTGATCAGGAGCTTGCAGCGGGCGCGGAATTCGCGCGCCTTGTGCAGGTCCTCCTCGTTGCTGATGGAGCCCTCCAGAATCCCTAAGTCCACGTGCTCCGGCAGCTCCTTCGCGTCCACCAGCGGGCTGTAGACGACGTCGATGTGCTGGGCCAAGTCCACCAGCCGCTCGTCCATGTCCAGAAAGGACATGTGGCAGCCGGAGCAGCCGTCGAGCCAGGTGGTGGCGACCGTAATCTTGCCGTTGCCGCTCATCGGTGACTCCTCCGCCGCGCCAGAATGGACAGGAATTGCTGGTCTTTGACCATTTCCCCGACGGAAGTGCCCTGCTTGACGAGCGCCCCGGTGGGGCAGACCTGCACGCACTTGCCGCAGCTTGTGCAGGACTCGCTGTCGCCCCAGGGCTTGGCCAGGTCCGTGACGACTTGGCAGCCGCTGCCGCGCCCCATCATGTCCCAGGTGTGGGCGCCCTCGATCTCATCGCAGACCCGCACGCAACGGGTGCAGAGCACGCAGCGGTTGTGGTCAACCCGGAACATCTCGTGGCTGGAGTCGACGCTGTAGCTGGCATTGCGGTAGGGCATGCGCACGTGATCGACGCCGCAGCGCTGCGCCAGCCATTGCAGCTCGCAATGGCCGTTGGAGACGCAGACGGAGCAGACGTGGTTGCGCTCCGCGAACAACAGCTCCACCAGCGTGCGGCGGTAGCGTTGCAGCTTGTCGGTGTTGGTCTGCACCCGCATGCCCTCGCGGACGCGGGTGGAGCAGGCGGCCTGCAGGCGCGGACCGCCGTCCACCTCGACGACGCAGAGCCGGCAGGCGCCGACCACCGAGAGCCCCTCCAGCCAGCACAAGCTCGGCACTGGAATCTTGTTCTCGCGGCAGACCTCGATGATGGTCTCGTCCTCGCGGGCGGATAGATCCTGCCCGTCGATGTTCAGCGTGACGACGCGGACGTTGGGTTGCACGGCGCGGATGGGCATGGAATGTCCTCGTCCGGGGGTTGCGTAGACTTGATGCCGATAGGTAAAGAGCGGTCAGCTCGGCTTTTTGATGATTTGGTTTGCGAGATGCTCGCGGATTTCGCTATGTCTCAGGACCGCCGTTGACGCTTTGGGCTCCGGGTTGTGCTACCAGTCGTGCCTGCCGCCATGGCAAATCAGCGCACGGCCCATGGCTTCCAAGCGCTTGATCAAGCCCCGGCGCTGCACACGCGGCGACGCTGGAGCGTCTGCGCTTGCTCCCACGCTGGAGCGTGGGAGCCAGGCCCAAACCGGGCCACAGTTGCGCGATGCCCAAGTCATTCCTCGTCCACGAGATCAAGCCGGCGCTCGACGCGGCTAAGCCGGTCCTTGATGGAGTCGAGGGTCACCTGCTGTCGTGCAACGTCTTCTTGAGTGAACACCAGATCGCGCTTCGTGCCCAGCACCGCAGCCTCGAGGCTGCTGACGACGCGCGACTGAAGCTCTCGAATCTCGCGGACGATGCTGTCTTGTCCTGCGCGCAGACCCCGCAGGTGCTCCAAGATCAGGTTCTGAACGCTGTCGGTCATACCGCTCGCGCCTGTTGCAGGATCGCCTTATCCCAGCTTCTCCTCGTACTCGTGCCGGAAGTACCGCAGCGTGCTCAGCACCGGGTTCGGCGCCGTCTGCCCGAGGCCGCATAGGCTGGTGGCCTGCACCACCTCGCACAGCTCTTCCAGCAGCTCCAGGTCCGCACGGCTCGCCTGCGCCTTGGCGATCTTGTCCAACAGCCCATGCATCTGCTGCGTGCCCGCGCGGCACGGGATGCACTTGCCGCAGGACTCGTCCATGCAGAACTCCATGAAGAAGCGCGCCACATCGACCATGTTCGAGCTCTCGTCCATGACGATCATGCCGCCCGAGCCCATCATGGTGCCCAGCGTCTTCAGGCTGTCGTAGTCCACCGGAATGTCGAGATGTTCCTCGGGCACGCAGCCGCCGGACGGACCGCCGGTCTGCACGGCCTTGAACGCCTTGCCGTCGGGGATGCCGCCGCCGATCTCGAAGATGATGTCGCGCAGGTGCGTGCCCATGTCAACTTCGATGAGACCGGTGTTGACGATGGTCCCGGCGAGCGCAAACACCTTGGTACCCTTGGACTTCTCGGTGCCGATGCCGGCGAACCACTGGCCGCCGTTGGAGATGATGGGCGGGATGTTGGCGTAGCTCTCGACGTTGTTGATCAGCGTGGGGCAGCCCCAGAGCCCGTACTCCGCCGGGTAGGGCGGGCGCGGGCGAGGCTGGCCACGGCCGCCTTCGATGGAGGCCATCAGCGCCGTCTCTTCGCCGCAGACGAAGGCGCCCGCGCCGAGGCGGATCTCGATGTCGAAGTTGAACTGCGTCTCGCAGATGTGGTTGCCCAGGAAACCGGTGCGCTTCGCTTTGCGGATGGCGGTCTTGAGTCGCTCCACGGCGAGCGGGTACTCCGCGCGCACATAGACGTAGCCCTTGTTCGCGCCGATGGCGTACGCGGCAATCGCCATTCCTTCGAGCACGCGATGCGGGTCGGACTCCAGGACGGCGCGGTCCATGAACGCGCCCGGGTCGCCCTCGTCGGCGTTGCAGATGACGTACTTCTGCCCCGGTGGCATCTTGGCGACCGTGGACCACTTGAGGCCGGTCGGGTAGCCGCCGCCGCCGCGCCCGCGCAGCCCGCTCGTGGTTACCTCGTTGATCACGTCCTGCGGCGTCATTTCGCTCAGCGCCCGCACCATGCCCGCATAGCCGCCGACCATCACGTAGCCACGGAAGCTGTCCGGGTCCACGATGCCCGAGTTCTCAAGCACGATCCTATGCTGACGCGCGAAGAAAGGCATGTCGCTCGGGATGCGCAGCCGCTCGACGGGCGCCGCACCGGGCGTGATGCTGGCCAGGATGTCCGGCGCGTCGGCAGCGGTCACGTCGCGGTAGATGATCGCCTCGTCCAGCGGCGCGGCGGGCGCGGCGACGGCCACCAGCGGTCCCGCGGAGCAGAGCCCCATGCAGCCGACGCCTTTGACGGCGCACTGGCCTGGCGGCGTGTCCGCGCAGGCCGCGCTCAGCGCCTCCAGCACCGGTCCGGCGCCGGATGACTGGCAGCTCGCGGCCATGCAGACGCGAATCTCGGTGTCAGGCTCTTTTGATTCGGCGCGGTACTTGGCGGCGAGCTCTTCGAGGTCGTCCAGGTTCATTCTGCGATCTCCCGTTCGATGCGCTCACACAGTTGCTCGGTGCCGAGCTTGCCGATGACATGACCGTCGAGCACCACGGCGGGGGCGAGGCCGCAGGCGCCGACGCAGCGGGCCGTGAGTACGGACAGAGACTTGTCCTCGGTGGTCTCGCCGGGGGCGGCGCCGAAGCGCTCCTGGATGCCCTCGATGAGCGCTCCGGCCCCTTTGATGTAGCAGGCCGTGCCGGTGCACACCACGCAGGAGTGGCGGCCCTGGGGCTTGAGCATGAACAGGTGATAGAAGGTCGCGACGCCGTAGACCTTGCTGAGCGGCAGGTCCAGCGAACCCGCGACGAAAGTCATGGCCTCCTCGTCGAGGAAGCCGAAGGCGTCCTGCACCGCGTGCAGGGACTCGATCAGCGCGTGCCCGGCGTAGCCGTTGCGGCGCATGGTGGCGTTGACCAGCTTCCAGCGCTTGTCGTTGCTGGGCAGGTCCGGCGGGGTTCGCTGCATGGTCGGGAGGCCCTCGGAGTTGCTTGGAGCCGCGCGTGTTCAGACACGCCGGCGGCGGTTGGCTGGCCCGGGCAGGGCGTCGGTTGCCGCTGGGTCGGCGGCCGTCGCGGGCGGCCTTGCTCGGTGGCCGCCCGATGGTCGGCATCGGGCTGTCGCTGCGCCCGGGGTCATGCCGACAAGGCCCTGCAACGGGCCCCCGCGAAGGTCATCACCGACGCCGCGCTCAGGCCGCATTAAATCGTGCTTGCCGCGATTGTGAAAGCAAAGATTGGATGACGGCGGGCGAGCCGGGCGTCGGCCCGAACATTCGCAGCGCCGCGTTCGCGTGTACTGGTTGGCAGGTCGGTGGCGCGGCTATACTGGCGTCGCACCGGCCCGGCATCCGCGCCGGTCCCGCCCCCCTGCGAGCCACCGCCAGCACCACCGGACATGACAGAGCCCGAGCCGACCACCGCGCCGGATGCCCCGGCGGACCCGACCTCGGAGCGCGCACGCCCGAAGCGTCGCCGCGGCATCTACCTGCTGCCGAACCTGTTCACCACGGCGGCCCTGTTCGCGGGCTTCTACGCCGTGCTCTCGGCCAATGCCGGGCGCTTCGAAGCCGCCGCGCTGGGCATCTTCGCGGCCATGCTGCTGGATGGCTTCGACGGGCGCATCGCGCGCATGACCAACACCCAGACCGCCTTCGGTGCCGAGTACGACAGCCTGTCGGACATGGTGGCGTTCGGCGTCGCGCCGGCGCTGGTGGCCTACGAGTGGTCGCTGGCGGGGCTCGGCAAGCTGGGCTGGCTCGCGGCCTTTGTCTACACGGCGGGCGCGGCGCTCAGGCTCGCCCGTTTCAACTCGCAGCTCGGCGTTGCGGACAAGCGCTACTTTCAAGGCCTGCCGAGTCCGTCGGCGGCGGCCATCATCGCGGGCTTGGTCTGGATCGGTGTCGACAACGATTTAACCGGGGCCGGCATGGGTT
The DNA here is from genome assembly GCF_001469165.1 of Thiohalocapsa sp. ML1. Lineage (GTDB taxonomy): Bacteria > Pseudomonadota > Gammaproteobacteria > Chromatiales > Chromatiaceae > Thiohalocapsa. Next base: position 42,908 of record NZ_JABX01000039.1, read on the forward strand.
TGCCCGTCGCGGTGCTCACCGCGGCGGCCGGGCTGCTCATGGTGAGCAACTTCCGCTACCAGAGCTTCAAGCTGCTGGATCTGCACGGGCAAGTGCCCTTTGTCGTGCTGGTGCTGGCGATGCTCGGTGTCGCGCTGGTGGTGCTGGATCCGCCCATCGTGCTGTTTCTGCTGTTCTTGGCCTATGCGGTGTCGGGTCCGGTACTGACGCTCGTGCAGCGGCGTCGCCATCGCCGACGTCGGCGCGCCCCAGCGGCGAGATGAGCCGCGCGGCCGCCATGTCGCGTTGCGGACCGGCGGCCGGTGCGCTCGCCGCGTTGCCCTGTGTCATTACACTCGCCCGCCGGGGCGAGTAGCGTGAACCTCGCCGGGCAGACCCGGCTCGGATTCCCCGTGAGCTGTCGCGAGTAGTACCCTGATGAGAGGCATGCTGAATCTCCCTCGGAGCCGCGCTGTCATTTGGGCGGCGGTCGTGCTGATTGCGCTTCAAATGCATGCGGCGGCGACGCTCGCGGGTGACGCGGACGCCACCTACGCACAGGTCCCGCAACCGTGGCCGCCGGTGCCGATGGGCTATCCGCCCGGGCCGCCCGGCTACGCGCCGCCGCCCGCGCAGCATTGGCCGGCGGCGGCGCCAGCCTCGGCGCAGCCGTCGGTGCCCGCGGGCACTGCCGCAACGCCGCCGGCTGCGCCCGCGGCTGCTCTGCCCGGGACGCGGCCGGCGCTTGCGAGCACCCAGCCCGCACCGGCGACCCAGGCCGTCGCCCCGGCGCCTGCGCCCGCCGCGCTGGCCGCACCGCCGATGGATGCCCCGGTCGGCGGCTCGGTCCAGGCACCGGCGAGCGCAGCCGATGGGGCCTCGGGTCTGACGCGTGAAGACAGCGCCGAGTGCATGCGCTGCCATTGGATGGAGACCATGGCGTACCGCGATCCGAACACGCGGCAGATCGTGGACCTCTCCATCGACCGCGAGGCGTATGAGCATTCGGTGCACCACGAGCTCGCGTGCCGCGACTGCCACGACCGCGCCTACAAACACTATCCGCATCGCACCAGCAGCGCGGACGAGGGCCTAAGCTGCGTCGGCTGTCACGAGGAGCGCCAAGACGACCCGGACGTGAGTCCGCCGAACCTCGCCGGCTTCGACCTCCAGTACCAGCACAGCGTGCACGCGCTGGAGGCAAATACCGAGGGCGGCGAGCCCTTCAACTGCTTCTCCTGCCACAATCCGCACGCGTTCCGGCCCTTGGCTCACGACACGCCCGTGCAGCAGGTGGTGGCCGCGAACAACGCGCTCTGCCTGGACTGCCACACGGAGCTGCGCTCGCCGGTGCCGAAGGGCCATGGCTGGCTGCCGCGCCCGCAGCAGCATTGGGCGGCCGTGCGCTGCATCGACTGCCACACGCCGGTGGAGGGCCGCGATCTCTACGCACCGTCGCACGAGCTGCTCGGCGCCACCGAGAGCAACCAGAACTGCGTGGAATGCCACAGCAAGGGCAGCGAGCTGCTGGCCCAGCTCTACGTGCACCGTGCCGAGCTGGAGCGCGAGCAGGAGGGCTTCTTCGCCCATGCCCTGTACAACGACGCCTATATCATCGGCATGAGCCGCAGCCCCTTAATCGACCTGCTCGGGCTCGCCATCGTCGGGCTCACGGTTGTCGGCGTCGCGGCCCACGGTTATGGTCGTTATCTGGCCCACAAGCGGGCGCAGACGCCCAAGCGGGAGGAGGCCGCATGAGCGCGATTTACCTTTACCCCGTCTGGCTCAGGCTCTGGCATTGGCTCAACGCCCTGCTGTTCCTGACCTCGCTGGTCACCGGCCTCAGCATGCACTTCGCGCTGGGCTGGCTGATCCCGTTCGATGTCGCGGTGCCGGTGCACAATACCAGCGGCGTCCTGCTGACGGTCTCTTGGGTTGCCTTCCTCGTCGGCAACGTCGTCGGCGGCAACGGCAAGCACTATCTCATCGACATCCGGGCGCTGCCGATGGACCTGTACCGGCAGGTGCGCTACTACGTCTACGGCATCTTCGTCAACGAGCCGCACCCGTTCCACGTCAGTGCCGAGCATAAGCTCAACGCCTTGCAGACGCTGAGCTACGTCGGCGTCATGTACGGCCTGATGCCGCTGCTGATCATCAGCGGTTGGGCCTTCCTGTTCTCGGGTGACATTCCCGATACGCTGTTCGGCTACGGCAGCATCTGGATCGTGGCCATGGCGCACCTGCTGCTTGCCTGGATGCTGCTGCTGTTCTTGGTGGTGCACGTCTACATCATCACCACCGGCGAGACGCCGACGACGAACCTCAAGGCCATGTTCACCGGATGGCATAAGGAAGGCGAGAGCGCCGAGGGGCAAGCGACGATCGATAGCGACGACACCGGTGAGCCCGCTGCCGAAACTCGATGACCAGCCCAAGCGTCAAACAGGCTATACCCAGGCCGACCCCGCGACTATGAACACCTCTGCCAAAGCCCAAGACTCAGGCAAACTGCCCCAAGGCGCCCGCTGGGTGCTCGTGCTGCTGGCCGTGCTGGCGGCGGGCTACCTGCTCTACAAGCTGGTCTACCCCATCGTCTTCGACGCCTACACCGGTGTCACCAACGCACCGCTCACCTATCCGAACAGCGATACGCTCTCCGATGCCGAGATCGATCAGCTTGCGCTTGAGCTGAGCGCGGCATCGCGGCGTGAGCGCGCCGAGGCCATCGTCGTGCAGGACCAAGACCCCTTTGCGCGCGAGCTCAAGGTCGAGATGCTGATGCAGACGCCCTCCTTCATGGAGGACACGGAGTACAGCCATATCAAGTACTTCCGCGATGCCGGCATCCGTACTTACGAGGGCCCGGCCACCTGCCTCACCTGCCACCAGAGCATCCAGGTGCAGCACGCGGACGGCACGCTACACGCTGTCGACACGCTGGAAGACATCGTCAACTCCGTGCACTTCAAGTTCCAGAGCACGGTCGCCGGCGGCTTCTCCACCTACGGCTACGACGGGCGCTTGGTCAACGCCCCCGGCAGCCGGCACATCCCGGTCGGCAAGATCAACCGCGCCTGCGGCATCCCCGGCAGCTTCTCCTGGACCGGTTGGGCAGCGCTGGTTGAGAGCGCGCCGCACTCGGAGGCCGTGGCGGATGTCGCGCAGTTGCCGGATGAGCGCATCGTGCTGCGCAGCGAAGGCTGCGGCCAATGCCACATCGGCGGCAACTACCACCCGGCGACGGAAAAGATGATGCCGGTGGGCGACGTGCCGGACACGGCCAAGCAGGGCATCGACTGCCTCATCTGCCATTCGCGCGAGTACGACATGAACCAGCGCTACGTGCTCCAAGACAAGCACGGCAAGCGCTGGAACCAGGACCGCAGCATGCGCGCGGCGCTCACGGTCGGGCCGACACGCAAGGAGAACTGCCTCAACTGCCACCAACACAACATGGGCGGCGATGCCTACATCCATAACGTCGCGGCCAAGAGCCTAGGCGAGAAGCACCAGCGCATCCTGCACACCGGCGCCAAGCGCGGCAACCCGTTCAGCCCGGAGCACGACGCCCACGCCGCCGCCAACATCCAGTGCACCGACTGCCATGTGCCGCAGGGCCATAAGATCCCGCGCGGTAACATGGGCGTGGACTTGGTGGCCAACGACCTGCCGGGCCGTGAGGTCACTTGCGAGGGCTGCCACAGCAAGGCGCCCCACAACGCCTCCGAGCACCGCGCGCTGCTGAACGGCCACATCGCCCGCCTCGCCTGCGAGACCTGTCACATCAAGAAGCTGGAGGACAACAACGTCATCCTGCGCGACTGGGTGCACCCGACCTGGAACGAAGAAGAAGGGCTGTGGGAGTTCACTGACATCTACCGCTCCGGCGAGCCCGGTAAGGGCATCATCTACCTCTGGTTCAACGGCAACGGCACCTTCCTCGCCAACGCGCTGGGCAGCAATCCGGAGGGCGACGGCAGCTACGACCCGCTGATGAACCAGATCGCCGAGATCACCGATCCCGAGGCCATCGCCGCCATTCGCGCCAAGGCCGAGGAGCTGGCGAGCCGCTATCCGGACATCGACGTGGACGCCTACGTGAAGGCCGCCACGCAGCCGCTCTCGCAGCTCTCGCCCGAGATGCTCGCCAAGCGCCGGGAGATGATCGACAACAACCTCAAGCAAGCCATGGCGAGCGGCACGAGCAAGATCTACCCGTTCAAGCCCTTCAACGCCATGATGTACGAGGACATGACCAACCAAGGCCCGTTCGGGGCCATGATCCTGCCCTTCGACTACGCGACCTACTATCAGACCGGCAACACGCTCGAAGCCATGAAGGTCGCGGTGCAGGACGAGATCGTCCAGCGCATGTACCAGGAGCCCTTCAAGCTCTACATGATGGACGAGTTCATGGCCTACTTCGGCGTCGAGGGCGGCTGGCAGACCGTGTTCCCCATCGAGGCCGACGGCAGCACGCCCAACGTCAAACCCAACTGGATGCGCCAGATGGGCACGCTGATGGTCAACCACGGCATCGAGCGCCAGGGCCACACCTGCCTCGACTGCCACAGCCCCGACGGCATCCTCGATTACGCGGCGCTGGGCTACGCGCCGGAGCGCGTCAAGGAGCTGCAGAGCATGGACATCGTCGAGGAGATCGATGAGGACTTTGCCGAGCAGCCGCCGGCAGCCAGCCCGGAGCTGTCCGCGCGCCGTTAGCGGGAACGGCTTCAGCCGCGAGCCGCCGTGGGAGCGGCTTTAGCCGCGACGCCTCGTGGGGGCGGCTTTAGCCGCGACAAAGCTCCCTGCCAACCAATCAGTCCTGAGGCACCGGGTGCGGAGCCGGCACCGAATACCCCGGGGGCAGACCGCCCCCGCGCCGGTCCATTCAGCCGCCTTCCTGCCGCCCCAGCTCAGCCCTCAGCGCGGCCAGCTCCGCCTCTGCCCGCTCCGCCCGCAGGCGCTCGGCGTTTGCGCGCTCGGCTTCGCCTGCGGCCCGTGCCGCTTCGCTCTCGGCCCGAGCCGCTTCGCCGTCTGCCCGCGCCGCCTCCGCGGCCGCCCGCGCATCACCGGTCTCCGCATCCGTCGGCAGCAGCTCGCCGTCCGGCGTCGCCCAGCGCAGCCAGGTGGCCTCGATGCCGCGATAGGTGCCGGCCCAGCAGCAGAGCGTGAGTCCGAGCAGGCCGCTGGCGATGCGCCCGGCCGCATCCGGCTCGATGGGCTCGTAGCGCCCGCCGTTCAGAAAGAAACCGGCGAAGTCCTCGGCATTGAAAGGGTCGAACCAGAAATACTCCGACACCCGCATGCAGTCCTGATAGACCTGCATCTTCTCGCCCTTGTCCTGCCGGCGGGTCGTTGCGGACAACAGCTCGATGACGACGTCCGGCGCCTTGCCCTCGGCCCATGACACCCAGCACTTGCGCTCGCCCCGCGGCACGCCCAGCGCGACGAAGCAGTCCGGCCCTCTGAAGTGGAGCCCGCGCGTCTGCTCCAGCGTGTAGTAGACGAACATGTTGCCGTTGACATAGCCCTCGCCGCGCGCTGCGAGCCAGGGGTCCAGCGTCTCGATCAAGAGATCCATCTGCCACTTGTGGCGCTGCGTCTCCATCGGCTCTCCATCCTCGCAGGGCAGCTCGTCCTGCGTCGGCGGCGGCGACGGCAGGTAGTCGGGTGCTTCGTCATTCACCCAGGGCTCGGCGGTTGCGCTCCGGGGCATCGGCTTCTCCGGCGGGCGGTGTTCGTTGCACTGAGTTTGGGCCTGCGACTCGATCTTTGCCAGCTCGCATCGCCGGTGCTGAGACCGAGCGCGCCGTCAAGAAAAAGAGTCTCGCGCAAAGGCGCAAAGGCGCAAAGGCGTAAAGAAGAAAAAGGGAGAAGCTTACCCTTGGCGCAACTGCGCGCGCAGCCGCGCGAGCTCGGCCTCGGCGGCGTCTGCGCGCTGTTTCTCTGCTGCGGCCCGCAGCTCCGCGTCTTCGGCTTCTCGGCGGGCGATGGCCGCGGCCTGCTCCGCTTGTTCGGCCTGCGCCTGCGCCTTTTCCAAGGGCAGCGGCAGCAGCTCGCCCGCCGCGTCCATCCAGCGCAGCCAAGTCGCGTCGATGCCGCGGAAGCCGCCCTGCCAGAGGCCGAGCATCAGCCCCAGGCTCGGCACCGGCAGCCGGCCCGCGTCGTCGCGCGCCAAGGGCTCGTAGCGGCTGCCTTGGAGGGCGAAACCGGCCCGGTCCTCCGGGTTGAAGGGGTCGAACCAGTAGTAGTTCGGCACCCGAAGCTGGCCTTCGTAGATCTGCTTCTTGCGGCCCTTGTCCATCTGCGCCGTGCTCTCGGACAACAGCTCGATGACGACGTCGGGGGCCTTGCCCTCCTGCCAGACCACCCAGCTCTTGCGCTCCCCGGGGCGGACCCCGACGGCGACGTAGACATCCGGGCCGCGGAAGTCCCGCGCCCGCAGGTGCTCGGCGTTGAAGTAAAGGAACTGGTTGCCGTTGAAGACCACGTCGTCGCGTGCGTCGGCCCACAGCTCCAGGCCCTGGAGCAGCAGATCCATTTGCAGCAAATGCCGTTCGGTCTCCATCGGCATGCCGTCGTCGGAGGGGAGGTCATCCTCGGTGGGGAGGCGCGGCAGCTCGAAGAGCTGTTCGGCAGGGCTGGACATGATGGCGGGGGCTCCTGCGGACTGGAGGTTCTCGGTTGTTACCACCGCCGGGATTTGGCGGTCAAGCCGGTGTCGCCTCGGCCGCTGTCAACGCCGTGCCGACGCGGCGGCGGCGAGGCATTCCCAGACCGGGTTTTGTTAGATGCACGTTTTGGTTCTGAACCGCTGGTCACTCATCCTTCGACGCGCGTGATCCGCCGCTGATCAGTGGCCACCTCGCCGCCCGAGCTCCGCCTGCAGCGCGGCGAGCTCGGCAACGGCGCGCTCTGCGCGCTGCCGTTCGGCGTCCGCGCGTGCGGCTTCCGCAGCGGCCTTGGACGCCCCGGCCTCGGCGTCGGTGGGCAGCGGCTCGCCGTCGGCGCTCGCCCAGCGCACCCAAGTGCCCGTTAGGCCGCGGTAGGTGCCGCTCCAGCGCAGCAGCGTCAGCCCCAGCGCAGCGCTCGCCAGGCGCCCGCCGGCGTCGGGCTCGATGGGCTCGTAGCGACCGCCGTTGAGGCGAAACCCCGCCAAGTCCGCAGGATCGAAAGGGTCGAACCAGAAGTACTCCGGCACCCGCATGCAGTCCCGGTAGACCTGCATCTTCTCGCCCTTGTCCTGCCGCCGGGTCGTTGCGGACAACAGCTCGATGACGACATCGGGGGCCTTGCCCTCGCCCCACACCACCCAGCACTTGCGCTCGCCCCGCGGCACGCCAAGGGCGACGAAGCAGTCAGGCCCTTTGAAATGCAGCCCGCGGGTCTGCTCCAGGGTGTAGTAGACGAACATGTTGCCGTTCACATAGCCCTCGCCGCGCGCGGCGAGCCACGGGTCCAGCGTCTCGATCAGCAGATCCATTTGCCACTTGTGGCGTTGCGTCTCCATGGGCTCTCCATCATCGCAGGGCAGCTCATCCTGGGTCGGCGGCGGTGCCGGCATGCACTCCTGCGGTGCTTCGTCGAGCCAAGGCTCTGCGGTGCGGGGCTCAGCGCTCGCGGTCCGGGCCATCGGCATCTCCCTCGGGCTGGGGGTTGGATGCGCGCAGTGTGCCGCTTATGGCCAAGCGTTGTCACCTGACCGCGGGGGTGTGTCGCTGGGCAGGACGCCGCCGCACCGACCCGGCCCCGGGCGGATCAATCCCCGCCCCGCACCGCCCCGCGCATGCGCTTGATCCCGGCGCGCTGCTTCTTCTCGTCCACGCGGCGGGCCTTCGCGGCGCGCGACGGCTTGGTGGGCCGACGCGGCTTAGGCACGTGGCTCGCCTTGGCGATGAGCTCCGCCAGGCGCTCGCGGGCGTCGGCGCGGTTGCGTTCGCGGGTGCGGTGGCGGTGGGCGTGGATGGTGAGCACGCCAGCGGTGTCGAGCCGGGAGCCCGCAAGCCGCTCCAGCCGCGCGCGCACCGCGGCGGGGAGCGACGGCGAATTGCGCACGTCGAAGCTCAACTGCACCGCGGTGGCGACCTTGTTGACGTTCTGCCCGCCAGGGCCCGGCGAGCGCACGAAGCGCTCGCTCAGCTCGTCCTCGTCGATGGCGATGTCGGGGGTGATGTGCAGGGCCACGGCCGTTCCTCTGTCGCGCGGGCGTTGTCGCTCGGCCTATCCTATCCCGAACCCCGCGCCGGCCGACGGCCTGCGCAACGACCCAAGTCCGCACCGCAACCCGATGCTCCCCGACCGCTACCGCCTGCGCCGCCGGCTCGATGCGCTCCCTGCCGCGCTCGGCTACGGGCTCGGGCTGCTCGCCGCCGCCGCGGTGCTCGCCCTGGTGTGGCGGCTGCCGGGCGGCTGGGGGCTTACGACATCACTGCTGCTCGGCGGCGCCACGGCGGCGCTCGCCTTCCGGCTCGGGTTGCAGCCGCGCGTCAGCGGGCAGGACTGGACACCGCAGGCGCTGCCGCCGGCCGCGCCGCCGCGGCCGGTCGAGCCGGCAGCGGCGGCCGCCGTCGCGGGCCCCGTCGCCGCGGACGAGCCGGAGCCGAGCCCCGAGTCCGCGCCCTTGCTCCCCTGGTGGCGCTGCCCGGCGGCGAATTCTGGATGGGCTCCGACAAGGCGCTGGATCCCGCTGCCTACGACGACGAGCTGCCGCGGCATCGGGTGCGCGTCGGCCCGTTCAGCATCAGCAGCGTCCCGGTGACCCGCGGCCTCTGGCGGCAGGTGATGGCCGGCGCCCCCGAGTCCTGGCGCCGCCCGGTGCCGAGCGCCTGGCGGGATGGTGATGATGACCTGCCCGCAACGCGGGTAGCCTGGCCCGATGCCTTGGCCTGCTGCAACGCGCTGTCGCAGGCTGAGGGCCTGCGCCCGTGCTACTACCGCCAGGCCGGCGACGACTGGCATTGGGATCGGGATGCGGACGCCTACCGGCTCCCCACCGAGGCCGAGTGGGAGTACGCCTGCCGCGCCAGCACCGAGACCCGCTGGCACTCGGGCGACGACGCCGCCGGTGCCGATGCCCATGCCTGGTACGCCGGCAACTCGGGCCACCGGCTGCACCTCGTGGGCGACGAGCAGCCTAACGCCTTCTGCTCGTGCCGAGGCTCTGCCTCGGCACCAGGAGAGAAGAGGGGGCCTCTCACGGAGGCACAAGGACACGGAGCAAAGAGGCAGCCCACTGCCCTGATGGCCGTGGGACTGTGGCGCGGTTCGAGTCCGCGTATCTGCTGCCGCTGCCGAACCGCGGCGCTCTGCGTGAGCGTCGTGCCGAGGCGCTCTTCTCCGTGTCTTTGCGGCTCCGTGTGGGACATCTTCCGCGCGCCGCCTGTGCCGAGCCCCGTTGCCTCGGCACCACCGCGTCGAGCGTTCTGCTACGCTCGACGCCCGAACAGCCGAAGGCCCAGCATCGGAGACATGCCAATGCAACCAGCCAGCACAACCGTCCTCAGCCAAGCGCTCGCGTTGCCCGCGGAGGAACGGGCGGCCTTGGTCGACGAGCTGATTCGCAGCCTGGAGCGCACGGAGCTTGACATCACCGCGCTCTGGGCGGCTGAGGCGAAAGACAGGTTGGCCGCCTACCGATCCGGCGAGCTGGACGCCATCGAGGCGGATGAGGTGTTCGCCGACCTGCGCGGCAGCAATCGGTGAAGGTCAAATTCCTCCGCGCGGCTCGGCAGGAGCTCGCGGAAATCTTCGACCATTACGAAGCCCAACGGCCAGGCCTCGGGGAGTCCTTTCGCCAAGCAGCCTGGGATACCGTGGAGTTGGTGCGCCACTCACCGCGAGCCTTCCCGATTGTCGATGAACCGATTCGGCGCTGCCGGCTGACGCGCTTCCCGTACTGGATACTGTACGCGGCAGAGGACAACGAGATCGTGATCGTGGCGGTGGCGCACGTGCGCCGGGCACCGCGGAGCTGGCGGGGGCGCAGCGGATAATCGTCTCGTGCCGAGGCTCTGCCGCCCGCGGCCGGCACGACAAGGATGTGCGCTGGAGCGCCGGCATCTTCGCGTGGGCGGGGCGCCCTCGTCGCCGGCGAGGCGGGCACCGGCCGGGCGCACGTCGGTGGTCTGCACCCAGACGAACTGGCCGTCGCCCAAGTCGATACGCTCTAGGTTGGCGGTGGCTGCGGCAGGTGTGGGCATGGCGGGCTCCTGTCCTTGAGATCGGTCGGCCGCGCTGGCGCGTCCGGCATCTGGCGGCGACTATCCCACATCGTGTCTGGTCGGTCGGGATCCGATGCCGGTCTCGGGGCGCCCCTGTTGGCGTCATCGGGTAACTCGCGCGCAATAGGTGGATGGCGCGGGCGCGACCGGATGCTGCGGACCATCCAGCCCGGGCGTCAGCCGCGGCGCCGCGGCCCGTCGGCGAGCAGCCCCGCCGCGAGCAGCCCCTCCAGGTGCCGCGCGACGGCCTCTTCGGCGTGGCTGCCGATGCGCGGCGGGTCCGGCAGGGCGGCGTGCAGGCGGGCGTCGGCGTTGGCCATCAGGAGCGCCAGGCCGCCGCCGTCGTGGATGAGCGCGAGCATTTCCAGGTCGTTGAGGCCGTCGCCGTAGCAGACGACGTCGGCGGGCGTGAGGCCGAGGTCATCCAGCAGCCGCGCCAGCGCGGCGCCCTTGCTGACGCCGGCGGCCATGACCTCCAGCGTCTGCGGCAGGGAGAAGGTGGTGCCGAGGCGGCCGTCGTGGCGCTCGCGGATCGCGGCCTCCAGATCCACCAAGTGCGCGTGCTCGCCGTAGTAGAAGACCTTCAGCACCGCGGCGCCGTCCAGGCGGGCGAAATCGACGACGCGGTAGCGAAAGCCGGAGTCTTGGTGATATCGCAGCAGGCTCGGCTCCGCCTGCTCCACGAGCCAGGCATCGGTGACGAACACGTTGGTCTGTACCTGCCGGAACAGCGGGTCGCGGGTTAGAAAGCCCAGCGCGTCGGGCGCGATGCAGGTGGTCTGAAGCAGCCGGCCGTCCGCGGCGTTGACCGCCGCGCCGTTGCAGCTCACCAGAGCGCCGCGCTGCCGCGCCGCCGCCAGGGTCGCGTCGCCGCCGAGCTGCCCGGCCAGCACGCGGATGTCCATGAAATGCCGCCCGGAGGCGAGCACCAGGTCCGCCCCGGCGTGGTGCACGCGCGCCAACACGCCCCGCGTATAATCGCCGAGGCGGTGATCCGGCCCCAGCAGGGTGCCGTCCAGGTCGGAGACCACCAGCTTGTACATCGCCATCATCCGGGGGCTGCACCGCCCGCTGCCCAGGTTGGCGCGCAGCATGGGCAACGGCTTCGGCGATGTCCAGCCGCGGCGCCGTGCGCCTCAGCCGCCGCGTGCGGGCATCGAGCCTCGCGCCCTCTCATCCACCCGAGCCCGCTGTACCCAGATGCCTCTACTCGCCATGCCCGCGCCGGACACGAGCCATCGCTGCCGCCTGCCCGGGCTCCGCGTCGGCGCCGTTCTCGTGATCCCGCTGCTGCTGCTCGCGCTCGCCGGCTGCGGCCCGCGCGAGCACACGCTGACGCTGGCCGGCCCCACCATGGGCACGAGCTGGAGCGTGCAGCTCCCGCGGCCGCCGGCGGGCGTGGACCAGGCGGCGCTGTACGCGGGCATCACCGCCGTGCTGGAGGAGGTCAACGCGCGCATGTCGACCTACCAGGCGGACTCGGAGCTGTCGCGCTTCAACGCCGCGGAGAGCACGGACTGGTTCCCGGTCTCCGACGAGCTGGTGCGGCTGGTGGACACGGCGCTCGCGGTCAGCACGCTGAGCGACGGTGCCTTCGATGTCACCGTCGGCCCGCTGGTGAACCTGTGGGGCTTCGGGCCGGAGGTGCAGGCGGACGAGCTGCCCGCGCAGGCCGAGATCGACGCGGCACTGGTCCGGGTCGGCTGGACGCTGCTGCATACCCGCACCGAGCCGCCGGCGCTGCGCAAGGACCGGCCGGATGTCTACGTGGACCTGTCTGCCATCGCCAAGGGCCACGGCGTGGACCGCGTTGCCGCGGTGCTGGAGGCGGCAGGCGTGCGCGACTACCTGGCGGAGATCGGCGGCGAGCTGCGCGGGCGCGGCGTCAATGCCGAGGGCGAGCCCTGGCGCATCGCCGTCGAGCGCCCGGACCCCGGCCGACGCGCCGTGCTGCGCGTGGTTGCGCTCACCGACCAGGCCATGGCCACGTCCGGCGACTATCGGAACTTCTTCGAGCTGGACGGCCGGCGCTATTCCCACAGCATCGACCCCGCCACCGGCCGGCCGGTGGACCACCAGCTCGCGTCCGTGACCGTGCTCGCCGAGCGCTGCGGCGAGGCCGACGCCTGGGCCACGGCGCTCCTGGTGCTCGGGCCGGAGCGGGGCCGCGCGCTGGCGGACGAGCGCGGGCTTGCGGCGCTGTTCGTGGAGCGGATCGGCGAGGAGCTTCGACTGAGTGAGAGCGCGGCCTTTGCGCGGGCGGCGGGCGCGGATTAGCCCGCCGCGGCGCTGCCCCTGGGTACGCCGACTTCAGTCGGCCCCCGGGGAAGGCGGACTTCAGTCCGCCGCGATCATTGCATCGAAAGCCCTCGGCATTGCCGCGACCTCTATTCAGCCCGCCGCGCCGCGCGACTCAGGCATCGGACGGACGCGCGCGCTCCGCGTCGGCGATCTCCGCGAGGCGCCGGCGGAACCAGTCCGGCAGGTCTTTGTAATCCACGTGGTTGGGCAGCGCTGCCGCCAGGCGCTCGGCGAGCTCCAGGCCCTCCGCGAAGGCCGCGCGCGCAGCCTCGAGGTCGCCGAGGGCCTGATCCGTCTTGCCGACGTTGTCGAGCGAGACGGATAGATCGCGCAGCGCCTCTGGCGTCTCGCCGACGCGCGCGAGGATGCGCCGGCGGATGTCCAGCGACTCCGCGAAGGCCGCGCGCGCAGCCTCGAGGTCGCCGAGGGCCTGATCCGTCTTGCCGACGTTGTCGAGCGAGACGGACAGATCGCGCAGCGCCTCTGGCGTCTCGCCGACGCGCGCGAGGATGCGCCGGCGGATGTCCAGCGACTCCGCGAAGGCCGCGCGCGCCGCCTCC
>NZ_JABX01000040.1 GCF_001469165.1 Thiohalocapsa sp. ML1
ACCGCTTCCAGCGTGGCGAGAATTGCATGGTCACGACGAGCGTGATCATGAGCCAGTCCGTGACGCCGAACTCAATACCGCGGATGTCGCCGCGGTAGAACGTATGGCTGAAGAAGGTCACGTCCACCGGATTGATGGTCATGAACAGGATGCCGAAGATGCAGACCTTCTCCATCCACGGGAATTTCATCGCCGCCGGGATGGCGCCGGCCAGGAAGCCCAGGGTCGCGACCACGAACACGATCTGCTTGAAACTGATCGCCTCGGGAAACAGCTCGGGTGGCAATGGCATCGTTGGCGTCGGACTCGTTGTCAGACTCGTTGTCAGACTCGCTGGTCAGCTCGGCGCTCGGCCGGGGCTCCGGCGGCGGTCCGGACTGGCCGATGGCAAAGCCGTGGTGCATTGGTTACCATCAGGCACCTAAGGGTTTGCATGACGTCCGCGAGCCCCACCAACAACAACGACACAGGAGGACGAGGTGCAGGCGCTGATCCTGTCCAATACCGGTTTCGGCCACGGCTCGCTGTATCCGTTCATCCACTATCGAGAGGACCTCGAGTCCCGCTTCGGGCTGACCAGCCAGGAGATCGTCGGGGACAGCTTGCAGCAGAAGCTGATCGACGCCCGCGCCTTCGGCGGCGAGCTCATCGTCATCTCCGTGCCCTGGGACACCGACCGCCACAAGCTCGCGGACTTCTACCGGGAGCTGCGCCGCGACCGCCCGGAGCTCAAGCTCGTCCACTTCGACTACGCGGACGGCAACCAATCGCCGCACTTCGGCATTCTGCCCTTCGTCGATCTGTACTTGAAGCAGTATCTGAACACGGACTGGGGGGATTATCGCCGGCGCTTCCTCGGTGGGTCCAAGTTCATCGAGTATCTGGTCGGCATCGGCATGGCCGAGGACAGCATCCTGTCCGAGGTCTGGACGGACCTGTTCCAGTCCGAGCTGCCGGCGGAGCATGAGCATAAGCTCATGCTCGGCTGGAACTTCGGCCTCTGGAAACGCATGATCTACGTCGCCGAGGGCAAGCCGGACATGGTCCTGCTCGGCAAGGACAAGCCGCAGAACTTCGCCGTCGCCAAGGCCAAGTCCGCCGTCGATGCGCTGCGCGGCCGCACCAAGACCATCGACATCTACTGCCGCGCAACCCTGTACAAGGGCTGGACCCGCAAGCACCGCGAATCCACCATCGCCACGCTGAACCAGCTCGCGGAGCGTCGCGCCGTCGTCTCGTCCACGGCCAAGGTGAGCTTCTCGGAGTACTACCGCGAGATGGCGCAGGCGCGCATCTTCGTCTCGCCGTCCGGCTGGTGCGAATACACGCCGAAGGACTACGAGGCCATGTACTTCGGCGCGCTGCTGCTGAAACCCGCGCTGGAGCACATCAAGACGGAGCCTGACGTGTGCTTCCCGGGAGAGACCTACGTCCCGCTCAAATGGGACATGAGCGACCTGCTGGAGCAGTGCGAGCGCTACCTCGACGATGAGCCCGAGCGTCGGCGCATCGCCGACAACGCCCGCGAGGCCTATGTGAGCTACTACCGCGAGCGCCGGTTAGTGGACCACATCGGCAACATCCTGGCCCGCTTGGGGCTCGCCGGCTGATGCGCATCCTGCACGTACACGAGCGCGCCGGCTTCTACGGCGGCGTCGAGCAGATCCTGCACGACATCGCGGTGGGCCTCGCTGCCCGCGGCCTGCCGCAGGGCCTGCTGCATGCGGACCCGAGCCCGCGGCGCGACTACCTTGGCGTGTTCGAGAACAGCGGCACCGACGAGGCCCTCATCGAGCGCTTCCGACCCGACGTGCTGCTGCTGCACAAGGTGGAGGACCCGGCCCGGGTCCGGCGCCTCGCGGACCGACTGCCGACGGCGCGCATGGTGCACGATCACGACCTCGTGTGCCTGCGCCGGCACAAGTACTTTCCCATCGGCAACCGCGTCTGCGACAAGCCCGCCGGCAGCGCTTGTTATACGCATCTGTGCTGCGTGCAGCGCGCCCACGGCGGGCCGCTGCCGGTGAGCTTCAAGGGCACCGCTCGCATTCACGCCGGCATCGCCGCCCATGCGGCTGTCCGGCGCTTCATCGTCGGCAGCCGCTGGATGCGTGATGAGCTTCGCAGCAACGGCTTGGCGCCGTCGCGCATCCGCATCGTGCCGCCGGTGCCGCGGTCGCTGGCGGCGTGCGAGGTGCTGCCGCCGGCGCAGACGCAAGAGGTGCTGTTTGTCGGCCAGGTCATCCGCGGCAAGGGCCTGGACCTGCTGCTGAAGGCGCTGGCGCAGGTGCAGGGTGTGGACTGGCACATGACCGTCGTCGGCACCGGCAACCACCTGCCCGCATGCAAGGCGCTGGCCGCGAAGCTCGACATCGCGCACCGCATCACCTTCACGGGCTGGGTGGACCACACGGAGCTGACGCCGTACTACGCCCGCGCCGCGGTCGGCGTGGTGCCCTCGCGCTGGCCGGAACCCTTCGGCATGGTCGGCATCGAGGCCATGGCCCGCGGCCGCCCGGTGGTGGCCTTCGCGGTGGGCGGTATCCCGGACTGGCTGGAGCACGGCGTCACGGGCCTCTTGGCGCGCGAGGCGGACACCGCCACACTGGCCGAGTACCTGGCGCGGCTGCTCGCGGACCCGGAGCTCGCCGCCCTGCTCGGCGCCCGCGCCGCCGCCCGCGTGCGCGAGCGCTACCGCCCCGACGCCTGCCTGGACCAGCTCACCGCGGTGCTGCGGGAGGCGGTGGATGAGGCCGGGTGAGGCGCAGAAAGGGCCGAGGGCCGAGGCAGCCCTCCTCGGCCCTTGGCTATCGCTATCGACGGTGAGCGACATTCCACGATTTGCAATCCGACGTCGGCTGCGCCCATGGGGTTGGGGCGGAGATTCGATTTCGATTTCTACTTCGATCCCACGGCGCACCGGGGCGCAGAGCGCCACGCAGACGCGCGACACCGCGGGAGCGGCGTCGCGAGTGGAAACAGGGCCGCGGGCCGAGGCAGCCCTCCTCGGCCCTCGGCCCTCGGCCCTCGGCCTCGCTAGGACACATCAACGAACGCGAACAGCCGCCTCCTCTCCAGGAAACCCCAAGACCCATGCGCATCGGCATCTCCGCCTTCGCCGGCGACGGCGGCAAGTCCGGCATCAGCCAGTACATGGCCAACATCGTTGGCCGGCTGGTCGAGACCGCCCCGCGGCATCAGTTCATCGCCTTCGTCGGCGCGGCGGACGCGGACTGGGTGAGGTCCTGGCATCCGGGGCTTGATGTCGTCGTGTTCCCGAACTGGACCGCGCATCCCATCGCCAGCATCGGCTGGCATCTGCTACGGCTGCAACCGACCTTGCGCAAGCACGGCTGCGACGCCGTGTTCATGCCCGCCGCGAACCGGCGCCTCGCCTGGTCCTACGGCGTGCCGAGCCTCGGCACCGTGCACGACTTCTCGCAACTGCATGTGCCGCAGAAGTACGACGCGCTGCGCATGGCCTACATCATGCGCGTGCTGCCGGCGATGATGCGCCGTCTCACCAGCGTCATCGCCGTCAGCGAATCCACGCGCCGCGATCTTGAGTCCTTCGCCCGCGTGCCGCCCGAGCGCGTACGCGTGATCCACAACGGCGCGGACCTGACCCGGTTCACGCCCGCGCTGCCGGACGGCGCCAGCGCCGCCATGCGCGCGGCGCTCGGCATCGACGGCCCCTACCTGCTCTACACCGCGCGGCTGGAGCACCCCGGCAAGAACCACGTCCGGCTGCTGCAGGCCTTCGCCGAGCTGCGCCGTAGCCAGGCACTGCCGCACCGGCTGGTGCTGGCCGGGGGGCGTTGGAGCGGCGCAGAGGCCATTGACGCGAAGGTCGCGGAGCTCGACCTCGGCGAGGCCGTGATCTTTCCTGGCTTCGTACCCGACGCGCTGCTGCCGGCGCTCTACGCCGGCGCCGAGGTCTTCGTGTTCCCGTCACTGTTCGAGGGCTTCGGCATCCCGGTGCTGGAGGCGATGGCCGCCGGCACGCCGGTCTGCGCCGCGGATACCTCCAGCATTCCGGAGGTGGTGGGTGACGCCGGGCTGCTGTTCGATCCCGCCGACCCCGCCGCCATCGCCGCGGCCATGGCCCGGCTGCTCGAAGACCGCGACCTCCGGCAGCAGCTCATCGAGCGCGGGCTCGCCCGTGCGCAGCAGTTCACCTGGGACCGCGCCGCGGCGGCGGTGCTGAAAGCGCTCGATGCGCTGGCCGCCCAACCCGGCCGCTGAGGCAGGCCGATGAGCCCCGCAAGTATCGGAAGCCCGGCCGGTGGCCCATGGCTGCGCGCCATGCCGATGGCCCTGCTGTCGGCAGCCCTGCTCGCCGGCTGCCAGCTCACCGGCCCGGCCCGCCCGACCCTGAGCACGGACTGCTCCGCGTTCGCGCCCGACTGTATGCCGCGGAGCCGCCGCCCCCTCACCGTCGCCGACGGCGAGACACGCCAGTGGGTCGATATCGACTCCGCACCCACCGCCGCCGCGATCTATGTCAACGGCCGCTTCATCGGCTACAGCCCAATGCGCTACCCCATGGCCTTCAACAGCCAGGACCGCGCACTCAGCATCGTCGCGGTGCCGCTCTACCCCGGTCAGGCGCAGCAGGAGCGGCTGATCCGCGTGCCGCCGCTGCCGACGCGGGTGTCCTTTTTCATGAACAACGGGGAGCCACAGATCGGTCAGTGACCGTCCCTGCCCTGTCGCGGCTGAGGCCGTTCCCACACCGATGACATCGGTCGATCCCCTGCCGAATCGCTGCGCTGTTCACCGATCGGGGCGCACGGCTGGCCTATACTGCGCCAACAAAGGTCGCGTCCCCGCCATGTCCGTAGAGCCTGTCCCCAGACCCATCGTGATCGGAGCAGAGTCCGGCGCAGCGCCCGGCCGCCTCGGCCCGCACAACCCGCCGCGGCCGGCGTTCGAGAACACCCGCGACACACGCTTCTACTTTCCGTCCGCCGCCCACGGGGAGGCGCTGTCCCGGCTGCTGTTCCTGGCGCGCGACCGCAACATGGGCATCGGGCTGCTGACGGGCGACATCGGTGCCGGCAAGACGCTGCTGCGCACGCTGCTCTACGCGCAGCTATCCGCGGCCGAGCACCTGCGCGTCAACATCGAGAACAGCCTGCTCGACTTCGACGGCCTGCTGCTGGAGATGCTGAGCCAGATGCGCGGCGCCCGCCTGCAAAGCGCGGACCTGCCGGACCGCTACAGCCGGCTCGCCGCTTTCAAGCGCGCCCTGTCGGAGCTCGTGGCGGCAGAGAACAAGCACTTGGTGGTGCTGGTCGACGAGGCACAGCAGCTCGATCTCGACACGCTGGAAGCCCTGAAAGCGCTCACCAACATCGCCTCCGAGCGGCAGAACTTTCTCACCCTCATCCTCATCGGCCAGCCGGAGCTGCGCGAGCGCCTGGCGCGCCTGCCGCAGGTGGAGCAGCGCATCAGCCTGCGCTTTCACTTGGGCGCGCTGACGGCACCCGAGACCGGCGCGTATGTGCGCCATCGGCTGAATGCCGCCGGCTTCGCCGGCGAGCCGCCCGTCACCGCAGACGCCGTGGCGCTGCTGCACGGCGCCAGCCGCGGCATTCCGCGGGAGATCAACCGCCTCTGCAAGCTTGCCCTGGAGCACGCCGTCACGCGCGGGCTGCCCAGCCTCGATGCCGCCGCCGTCGGCGTCGTCGTGGCCGACCTGCGCCGCCATGGCGCGCTGCCGCAGGTGCTGGACGAACCGCTGCCCGGCGGGCCGGACGGGCTGGGGTGAGCGAGCCGCTCGACATCGGCGCGAGCCTGACGCGCCGCGCTGCCGAGCCGGCCACCGCAGACGCCGACGCCGGCGAGGCCGCCTGGGACCTGCCGAACCAGGCCGAGCCTGCGGCCGAGCCCCCACCCGCGCGCCCATCACCGCCGCGCCGCCTGGACCCACCCGAGGACGACCCGGACGAGGACGCCGCCGCCCCGCCGCTACCGGCGTTTGCGCCGCTGCCGGGCTTCGGCGACGAGCCCGAGCCAGCGCCCGCCGGGCCCAAGCTCGACATCATGCGTTTCGTGCGCGGCGTCTGGCAGCGCAAGTGGATCGTCGTCGCCATCGCCATCATCATGACGCTGCTGTTCCTGCTGCTCGCACTGTCGCTGCCGCACACATGGCGGGCGTCGGTGACGCTGATCAGCGAGACGCACCAGGACCCGTTCCAGATCAGCGACGTGCCGCCGTTTCGCCAGCAGGACTACGAGCTCCAGACCTTTATCGACACCATCAAGCTGCCAAGCTCGCTGGACGCCACCATGCAACGCGCCGGCATCTCGGTGCTGCGCATGACCATGGCCGCGGCCATCGGCGTCGGCGTCGGCCGCGACTCCAAGCTCTTCTCCATCAGCGTCACCTGGGACGACCCGCAGTCCGCCGCGCGCATCGCCAACATCGTCGCCGACCTCTTCATCGAGAACGCCGCCGCCCTCCGCCGGCAGAACACCGAGCAGACCTTCAACGACTACAGCACCCAGTTGCGCGAGGCGCGGGTCGCGCTGGAGCAGATCAACACCGAGGTGCTCGCGTATGAAGAAGCACACCAGATCGCGAGCTTGGACAACCAGCTCATGGTCCTGGTGGGCCAGGTCTCCACGCTCGACGCCGACTATCGCACCACGATCGCGGAGGCCGGCGCCCTGCGCGCGGCGCTGACGGGCATCGAGGCGCAGATGGCCGCGGAGCCGGAGATGGTCGTTGCCATCTCCCGCTACTACAGCCCATTCAAGCAGCGCCTGTCCGAGTACCAGTGGGAGCTGCGCGAGGCGCGCACGCGCTACACGGAGGAGAACCCCAAGATCCAGCGCATCCAGAAGCGCATCGAGACGCTGGAGCAGCTCATCAATGAGAGCGGCGACGAGGTGGCGCCCGAGAACGAATACCGGCTGAACCCCAAGCGCGGGGAGCTGTCGCTGCGGGCCACGGAGCTGCAAGACGAGATCAAGGTCGTCGAGGCCCGCGCCGGCGCCGTCAAGGAGACCCTCGAAGACGCCCGCGCCGGGCTCGCCGCGCTCACCGTCGCCCGCACCGGCTATCAGGACCTCACCGCCCGGCTCGCCGAGGCCGAGAAGCTCGTCGACAAGCTCGCGGCGCGCGTCGCCGAGGTACGGGTCACACTGCTGCGCAACGACCCCGGCTTCAGCATCCTGGAGCGCGCCGCCGCGCCGATACTGCCGGAGCCCTCGATGCGCAAGCTCGTCGCCATCGCCGGCGTCATCTTGGGCGGTGGGCTCGGGCTCTTTGTCGCGCTGGCGCTGGAGCTGCTGGACCCGCTCGTGCGCACCGCGCGCGATGCCGAGGGCAGCGTGGGCTGCGGGCTCGCCTTCGAGTTTCAGGACGCGCCGCACCCCGACGACGCCATCATCGACCACGTGGTGCCGACCGCGCCGGTGTCCGTGCTGTTCCGCACCATCATCAACGACATCGCCACGGCACTCGAACCGCAAGAGTGGCGCAGCCTCGCCATCACCAGCGCCGAGCCCGCGAGCGGTCGCTCGCTCATCGCCGTGAACCTGGCCTCGGCACTGGCGCTCAAGGATGAGCTCACGCTGCTGGTGGACGCCGACCTGCGCGCCGACGCCGGCCCGCGGCCCGAGCACCTGCTCGGCGTCGAGGCGCTGCACGCGGCGGCGGACATCACGGACGTGCTCAACGGCACCGCCGCCACGGAGGACGCCTTCGCGCCGACTACGAACCCCTTCGTGCAGCTCCTGAGCGCCGGCGACTACGAGGACGACCGCGCCCTGCTGCTGCTCGGCAACCGCAGCTTCCGCGACCTCGTGCGCCGCCTCAAGCGCGAGCGCACGCACGTGCTCTACGACCTGCCGCCCGTCAACGCCATGGAGTCCGTGATCGAGGCCGCCGCCGCCGTCGGCAACGTGCTGCTGGTCGCAAGAAGCGGCCACACCCGCCGGGCCGACCTCAAGGCCGCCGCCGCCGCCCTCACCGCCCGCGACATCGCCATCCGCGCCGTCATCGTCACCGGCGTCCCACAGCGCCTCCTCGCCGGCAAGCCGACCTACCGCGACGAGCCGCCGCCGAAGCCGGGCCGCAAGGACAAGCACAAGAAGGAGCCGCTGGTGGTGGAGGACGATTTGTTGGCGATTTGAGGCGCGGTGCTGGTGGGGCTTGGGCGTGACGGCGACGCCGCGGGTGTCGGTGCCGGCCTAGACTGCCAGGGAGCTCCGGATTCCGCGCCGCGGGCTTGTCCTCTCTTCTTCTTCTCTTCTTCTCTTCTTCTCTTCTTCTCTTCTTCTCTGCGCCTTTGCGCCTTTGCGTCTCTGCGTCTCTGCGTCTCCGCGCCTCTGCGTCTCTGCGTCTCTGCGTCTCCGCGTCTCCGCGTCTCTGCGCGAGTCATCTTTGTCTTGTGCCGTCTGCGCGACATGGCACGATCTGATGGACATTATGCGGAGGCCGCACCCTGTTGCAGGCACCTACCTAGAAAGCCACTTTCGTTGGCAAACTCGTACCTTCTGGTTTCGCTTGTCGTGGGGTGTCATTGGCTTCGTTGGCCTCGATCATCGTGCCGGCCACATCGCCTGCCGCACGCAAGCGGTTCGCACAGCGGACACTACTGCGCTGGGATCGCCGGCTTTCCAGCCGGCTCGCCGCCGGCGCGGCGGACCGGGATCGCCGGCTTTCCAGCCGGCTCGCCGCCGGCGCGGCTCGATGCCGCGTCGGCGGCGTCCTGGCCGATCAGAGAGCACATGCGCGCTCGTCCGGCCGGCCGCGCGGCATGGGCAACCGCCCGGCTCCCGCGCCGCAGATCGCGCGCCGGGGGCATCGAGCCCCCGGCACGCGAAGCCGGCTGAAAGCCGGCGCTCCCAGTCGGCGCCGGCGCGGTCTCGAGCCCGCTTGTCGGGCATACCTCAGTTTGAGAGTTTGCAGATGAGTCAAGTGTACGACCACACCTGGGGGAAGGGCCGAGGGCCGAGGGCCGAGGGCCGCGGGCCGCGGGAGCCATCCTCGGCCCTCGGCCCTACAGCCGCCGCGCTCCGTAGCAGCCCCCGCGCGCTGGTCGGAGTGATGATCAATGCCGCTTCGTTACAATGTTAATTGTCATAGGCTGGTTTGTGCTAATCGCCGATCTGGTCTGGTTTTTCTACCGCATCGTTAAGGGCTGGCTGCATCTCAACGAAGGCAAGCCTATGTATACTGCACAATGAATGTGTCAAACGGCCGCCGCTCCCATTGGTCCGCTGACGCCGCGTTGATTCACTGCTTGCCGGTCTCGCCGGTGGGCGCTCCCTCTCGCTCGGGCGGCACGGCAGCAAAGATGGTGAGGCACAACTCAAGATCGTCGATCTGCTCATAGACCGGGCGGCGACCTGACAACTGCTCGCTCTCGCGCAGAATGGTCTCGACCCCGAAGCCGCGCCGCTCCATCAAAAAGCTGTGGCCGAGTCGCGGGTCCTCCACCGGATAATAGCGCCCGAACAGGCTCGCCAGCACCTCGTTGCGCGGTACCGAAAGCCGCGTCATGGACTCCAGCGACAGGGTATTGGGCAGCCCGCCCGGGGAATGGATCTCCAGCCGATCGCGGAACATGAAGAGCCTGGTGCGCTGGCTATGCAAGGAATAGTCTCGATGCGCCACCGCGTTGACGATCGCCTCGAAGACGGCGATCGCCGCGTACTGCGGGTAATCGATGCGCCCGAGCGGCTTGCGCGCGGCCGTCGTCATGTTCCGTTCGACGAAATGAAAGGCATCGAGGACCTGGCGGTCCAACGGGCCACCGATGTCGCGGGCGTCGATCTGCTCGTCCGGATTGTTCTTGGTGCCGTGATGCGCCACCGCAATGATCTCGGCATTGCGCAGCCAACGCGACGGCGCCAGCGTACAGAGCAAGGCGCCCGCCACGGTCGGTACGTCCACCCCATCGGTGTCGCGCAGCAAATGCAGCCGATGCAATTGCGCGGTGACGTCGCCTTGCCCCGGCCTCAGGAAGCGCCGCAGCAGCAGCGCATCGAAGTCGTCAAAGCGCAGACCCGGCACCTCTTGCTCTTCGAAACGGATGATGCGCGCCTGACTGCGCTGCTGAAACAACCGCGCCAGCGCATCCGGCGGCAGCGCGCGCTTGGCATGCCCCACGCGCCGAAAATAGCCGTTCGCGCTCTGATGCACCCAAAGGCTGCGCGGCACCTCCAGGACGATCACGGGGTGGACCGCACCGGTCTCGTCGGGCAGTTCCACATGGCGGGTCGAGACATCCAGCGGCGGCTTGATCCGGTCCGTGCAGATGGCCGTCACCCAAGCCTCGACAGCGTCGATGTGCGGCAATGGGATGCCCGTGACGGCTCGGGTCTTGTCTTCCACACCGAGCACCAGCGTCCCGCCCGAGGCATTGGCCATGGCCGCCAGCTCATCCGACAAGCCATCGGCATGGGGCGCCAGCACCTTGCCCGCCGCGCTGACCGAAACCCGCATCAGCTCCAGCGTCGAGTCCTCACCGAGGCGGATGCGCTGCTGCAACGCCCCGAGGTTCATGGCGCCGGCCTCGCAGGGCTCGGGCCGCCGGCTCCGGCACACGGGCCGGCACGTCCGGCAGCATCCGCCATGGCGTCGGTCGTCATGCGGACCGAGTTGCCTTGCACGGGCCCGGGCCTGCGTACGCGCCACGCGGTCATGGCGACTCTCGCTCGGTCGGGCGATGCACGGCGGCCGAGCCATCGGCCGCGTCTGCCGCGTCCTTGGCGCCGTCCGGAACCGACGGATCGAGGTAGCGGATCTGCCCGTCGCGCCAGACCACCAGCCGCGTCTTCGTCATCACCGCCTGTCGGCGCGCCTGTTCGGCGGCGCGCCGCATGGCGGCCACCGACGCGGCCAGGAGCGGATCGCGTGCTTCGGAGATGTCTTTGGTGTTCACTGGCTCTCACCCCAATCGATGACGCTCGGCGGCGTATCGCTGCTGTCCAGCAGCACCCATTCATCGGCCATCGGCCGATAAACCTGCACGAAATTCTGCCAACCCGACACGAACCGGCGGCGCACCACCGAGTCCGGCACAGCATGCCCGCCCTGCCGGACACGCTCCGCGACCCGAGCAATGGCCATCTGCGCATTGGGCAGGCGCAGGAAGTAGATGGACAAGCGGTAGCCCGCAGCTTTCAAGTCGCGGAAACGGCGCTCGTAACCACGGCCGGATAACGTGCTCTCCAGGGTGAAGCTCTCCCGTCTCGCCGCGTGAGCGTCCATGGCATCGAGCATCAGGCGGGCGGCCTTGACCGCAGCGCGCTCGGGGGAGAATGGAGACAGCCCCGCCGCAATCAGGTCCGCGTTGATATAGGCCAGGCACTGCGCCTCGTTCGGCAGCAGCTCGCGAGCGAAGGTCGTCTTGCCGGCCCCGTTCGGACCGGCGATGACCAAAACCCGGGGCTGCGTCACGGGTCCACCTCATCGAACGGCGAGCCCTGCGCGGGCTTGGCCGGCCGGCGTACTGCCTCCGGCGCCGCCATCGGCAGGTTCTGCACGTTCAGGCTGTAGTCGTCGCGGCCCCACTCGCAGCGGGCGAGCACCACGCGCGGTATCTTCATCAGCGTCAGATTCGGCCAGCGCTCGGCGGCCGCATCGCCGCCGACACCCCGGCAGGCGCTGCACAGCACGAGCAAGGAACGGCCCTTCCAACTTCGGCCGCTTCTCCTTGCCGATCCAGGTCAGCTCCAGGTTCTGCTTTGTGGTCATGGGCGCGGTGATCGCTCAGATTCCGCTCGGGTCAGGATTCGCACCGTTACCCAGCTCGGCGCGGAGATCCGAGAGCGTGATCATCAGGGTCAAGGGGTCCAGCGGGGAAGGATCGAAGCCCAAATGCTCGTACAGGCCACGCGCGGCATCGTCCAGGGCGTGAGCGAGCAGTCCACGGATGCCGATGGCATCGGCCGCGGTCAGGACCCGCCGTGCGGCATCCTTGAGCAGCGCACGGCCGAGGCTGCGGCCTTGATGGCGCAGATCGACGGCGAGGCGCGCGAGCAGCACGACGGGGATCGGATCGGGCATACTGCGCCGCAACCGGCCGGTCGCGGCCTTGGCCGCCACCGCGCCGGACGCTAAGGCGTAGTAGCCCACAATCCGCGCGCCACCAGACGGCGCCAGTTCACAGACAACATAGGTGCGGGAGGCCCCGGTGGCTTGGTTGCGCAGCGCACGCTGGGCCAGCCACTGATTCAGCGACGGCCGGCCGCAGTCGAACCCCGAGCCGGCGTGCGCCGGCGTCAGCGCCACCGGGGCACGCAGGGTCACTCGCTGTCCCAGGGGGCCGGGGCCTGCATGGTCTTGCGCAGCCGGTCGTTCGGCGCGGCTGGCCGATCCAGCCGCGCCTGAAAGGCGGCGAACGCATCCGCGTCCACCCGCAGCAGCGCGCGGTCGAGCAGCGCGTCCTCCGCCGCGCGGCAGCTCGCCTCCAGAATGAACTCGGTGCGGTTCTTGCCCAGCGCCCGCGCCGCCTGGTCGATCAGCGCTCGCACATCCGGCGGAACGCGCAGATTGAGGCTCTCGCGCTTGGTCGGTATCTCCGAGGTGGGTCTTGTCATGTCGGTCTCCGGTGTTGCACGCATCCTAACATTGCTGTAACGACGCTCTCTTTACGCAGGCGACACTCGTCAGTCCCGGCGCTTAGAGCTGTAACGGCAGCATGCGGACGCCGCCCGGCTCGGGGCAACTGCAGGCGTAGTGGCTGCCGATGCCCTTGCTGGGGATCTGGCCGCAGGCGGCGCAGCTCAGGGTCCCGGCAAGCGCCACCGCGAGGCGGGCGAATTCCTCGATCTCGGCGTCGGCTATCGCCATGCCTGTGACGTTGTAGCGCGCCCCGACCTGGTTGCGGACGAAGGCCGTGGCCTTGAGGGCGTCATACGGTCGTGTTCGGCTGGACGGTGGCAACACCGATACCGGCGCTTGCCGGGGATGAGGTTGGCTCGACCAGCGCCTGTGGGCATGTGGCCGGGTCCGCCCGGACGTCTTCGGTGATCATCTCCTTGCACTCCCACCGCGGATGCGGGGCGCCCCGGCCGACTTGACCTGCCCGCCTCAGGCCAACCCTGACGTTTGTCATGGGGAGAGACGGTAGTGCGTAGACGACCCATCGCCAACTGTGCGCTTGCGCGCCTCACTCAAATCCGCTGTCGGTCCGGCTGCCAGGAGGCTTCGAGCTGCTTTAGGACATCGCGGCGGCTGATGATGCCGACGAGGCGGCCCTGCTCCATGACGGGCATGCGGCGGAAGTGGCTGTTGACGAAGAGCTCGGCGATCTCGGTAATCGGGATGTGAGCCTCGATGGTGGTGACGTCGGCGGTCATGAAGTCGGCGACGCGGCCGCCGTCTTCGCTGAAGTAACCGGCGCCGAGGGCGATGCCCATGCAGTCGCGCTCGGTGAGCATGCCGATCAGGTTCCCGACCTGATCGAGCACCGGGGCGCCGGAGAGGCGCTCCTCCACCAGGATGCGCAGCGCTTCGAGCACATCCATGTCCGGATTCAGCGTGATGAGGTGCCTGGACATGGCGTCTCTGGCGGTCTTGGTTTCGAGCACGGTCTCCTCCGTCGGCGGGTGGATGCAGACCGGCAAGGATAGACCTGCGGCGGGGCGCGCGGGGATCGGGGTCGCTGGCGTTGTCGTGCCGTTATCGCTTCGTTATCGCTTCGTTATCGCTTCGTTATTACTTCGCCGACCATCTGGCACGTCTGGAGAGCTTCTTCGCGCCGATGTCGAGCCTAGCCTTCGATGACGCCTGTGCTGCGCACTACGGGCTGCTCCGGGCCGACCTCGCCAGCCGCGGGACACCGATCGGCAGCAACGATCTGATGATTGCCGCAATCGCTCGCATTCATGACTTGACGGTCGTCACCAACAACACCGACGAATTCAAGCGAATCATCGGCCTGCGCGTGGCAGACTGGGAGAGTTCGTGACGCATCCCGTTGTCGTATCGTCGTCGCTGTGGTGCGCGGCGCCGAGGGTCGATGACGACAACGACGGCGAGCCCCGCGGGATGATCGGCGGGCTACGCTCTGCCGATGCTACGGTCGATTCGAGCAACTGCGCCCCAGCCGCCGGCAGGCACCACCGCAGTCGGATTCGACGCCAGGGATCTGGTTCAGGCCGCCGCAGCTTCCGGTGATGCCGGGGCGACCGGCGAGCACCTTGAGCGCGAGGCCGCCGACGGCGAGCGGGAACAGAATCAGGGCAAACAGCAGTTCGGCCATTGCGAGTCTCTCCGGGCATCGGCAGTTGCTGCCGCGTGGCGCAGGCTGCGCCGAATGCGAGATTGGACCAGCATCACCCGCCGAAGTTGTCGAGCAGGATGTTGTCGTCCTCCACCCCCAAACCCTGGAGCATGCCGATGACGGCGGCGGTCATCATCGGCGGACCGCACAGGTAATACTCGCAGTCCTCGGGGGTCGGATGCTGTTTGAGGTACTTTTCGAACAGCACGTTGTGGATGAAGCCGGTATCGCCCTGCCAGTCGTCCTCCGGCAGCGGGTCGGACAGCGCGATGTGCCAGGTGAAATTGGCGTGCTCACGGGCCAGGGCATCGAAGTCCTCCCGGTAGAAGATCTCGCGCTTGCTGCGGGCGCCGTACCAGAAGCTCATGCGGCGCTTGCTGTCGAGCCGCTTAAGTTGGTCAAAGATGTGACTGCGCATCGGCGCCATGCCGGCACCGCCGCCGACGAAGATCATTTCCGCATTGGTCTCCTTCGCGAAGAACTCACCGAACGGCCCGGAAATGGTCACCTCGTCGCCGGGCTTGAGGCCGAAGATGTAGCTGGACATGATGCCGGGCGGCGCCCCCGGGCGGTCCGGCGGCGGTGTGGCGATGCGGACATTGAGCATGATGATGCCCTGCTCGCCCGGGTAGTTCGCCATGGAATAGGCGCGCGTCACCGGCTGCTTGGTGCCCGCTTCGAGCTGCCAGAGGTTGTACTTGTCCCAATCCGCGCGCAGATGCGCTGGGATGTCGAAGTCACTGAACTGGATGTGATACGGCGGGCATTCGATCTGAATGAAGCCGCCGGCGCGAAAGGCGACCGCCTCCCCCTCCGGCAGTTCCAGCACCAGTTCCTTGATGAAGGTCGACACGCTGCGGTTGGAGCGCACCCGGCAGTGCCAGCGGCGCACGCCGAAGACCTCCCGCGGCAGCTCGACGCGCATGTCGTCCTTGAGCCCGACCTGGCAGGACAGGCGCCACCCCTCCGCCGCCTCGCGCCGGTTGATGTGGCTCGTCTCCGTCGGCAGGAGCTTGCCGCCGCCCTCCAGCACCTTCACCCTGCATTGCCCGCAGGTACCGCCGCCGCCGCAGGCCGACGACACGAACAGCCCGCCATCGGCGAGCGCATAAAGCAGCTTGCCGCCGGCAACGCAGGTAAGGTCGCGGGTGTCGTTGATGTTGATGTGAATGGCGCCGCTCGGCACCAGCAGGCTGCGCGCGCCCAGAATCACCGCCACCAGCAGCAGCACGACGGCGGTGAAGATCAGGATGCCGAGGAACAGCGTCAGCATGGGTGTTGGGCTCGCGCTGAGAAGTTAACCACGGAAGTGCCGCAAACAAAAGCTGTACGGTTACAGGTTGCTATCGCTATCAGGATCGGTATCGGTATCGGTATCGGTATCGGAACCGGTATTCCCAGCGAAAATGCGCTACCGATCGCCGATCCCAAATTCCGCTCCCGCTCCCGCTCCCAATCCCAATCCCAATCCCAATCCCAATCCGGTCACTATCGCTCGGCGCCGCAGCCGCTTTCCCGATGAGCTGTTCATGGCTTGGCGCTAGAGCTGGATACCCGAAAACGACATGAATGCCATCGCCATCAGCCCGGTGCTGATGAAGGTGATGCCGAGCCCCTGCAGCCCGTCCGGCACGTCGCTGTACTTCAGCTTCTCGCGGATGCCGGCGAGCAGCACCAACGCCAGCGCCCAGCCGAGCCCGCTGCCGAAGCCGTAGACGCTGCTCTCGGCGATGTCGTAGCCCCGCTCCACCATGAACAGCGAGCCGCCAAGGATGGCGCAATTGACGGTGATGAGCGGCAGAAAGATGCCGAGCGCCTGATAGAGCGCCGGAAAGTACCGGTCCAGCGTCATTTCCAGGATCTGCACCATGGCGGCAATGACGCCGATATAGGTGATGAGCCCAAGAAAGGACAGGTCCAGCTCGCCTAAGCCCAGCCACGCGAGCGCGCCATCCTGCAGCAGGTATTGATGGATCACGGCATTCACCGGCACCGTGATGCTCTGCACCACGATCACCGCGACGCCGAGCCCGATGGCCGTCGAGATGCGCTTGGAGATGGCGAGGAAGGTGCACATGCCGAGAAAGAACGCGAGCGCCAGGTTCTCGACAAAGACCGCCTTGAACAGCAGAGATAGGTAATGCTCCATCGCGTGCCGCCTCCGTCAGCCGGCATCGGTGCGATGCACGACGCGGATGCGGTACTCCGCCCGCTCCACCTGCTGCGTGCGCCAGGTCCGCAGGCCCCAGATCATGAGCCCGATGATGAAGAACGCACCGGGGGCGAGCAGCATGAGCCCGTTCGGCACGTACCAGCCGCCGTCCTCCACCAGCGGCAGCAGTTGCACGCCGAGCAGGGAGCCGGAACCCAACAGCTCGCGGATGGTGGCGACGGAGACCAGGATCAGGCTGTAGCCGAGGCCGTGCCCGAGGGCGTCCAGAAAGCTCGGCCAGGGCGGGTTCTTCGACGCAAAGGCCTCGGCGCGCCCGAGCACGATGCAATTGGTGATGATCAGCCCGACGAACACCGAGAGCTGCTTCGACAGCTCCCACGCGAAGGCCTTCAGCACCTCGTCCACGACGATGACCAAAGACGCAATGATGGTCATCTGAATGATGATCCGGATGCTGCTCGGCATATGCTGCCGAATCAGGCTGATGATGACGCTGGAACCCACCAGCACCGCCGTCAGCGCAATACTCATGGTGATGGCCGGGGCGAGCTTGGTCGTGACGGCGAGTGCCGAGCAGATGCCTAAAATCTGCAGCGTGATCGGGTTGTTGTCGACGATGGGCTCGAAGAGCAGCTTGCGCTGGTTGTATTCCATGGCGGCCTCGGGACGGCGGCGAATCGGTTCAGAGCGCGTTCAGCCGGGCAAGGAAGGGCCCGTAGCCCCGCTCGCCGAGCCAGAACTGCATCAGGTTGGTGACGCCGTTGCTGGTGAGCGTGGCGCCGGACAGGCCATCGACGCGCCGGTCCGCGTTCGGTGAGGCCGGCTCGACGTTGCCCTTGGCCACGGCGATCACGGGCTCGCCGTCCGGCGCGATGAGCGTCTTGCCAGTCCATTGGCCGAGCCACTTCCGGCTCGCGACCTCGCTGCCGAGCCCGGCCGTCTCGCGCTGCTCGTAGAAGGTGAGCGCCTTGGCCGTGCGCCCGTCCGGCGCCACCGCCAGCAGGCCATGCATGGTGGACCACAGCCCCTGGCCGTAGACGGGCAGGATCACGCGGCGGAGCCGGCCCTGCTGCCGCACCAGATACACCGGCATCAGGTCCGGGCGGCGGCGGATGCCGGCGGGGTCCTCGACCAGCGCGCTACTGCGGGCGGGGTCGTTCCCGGCGTCACGGTACGAATAGGTGTCGGGATCGGCGGCCTCCACAAGCTCGCCACTATCGAGATCCACGAGCCGGGTCTCGATCTGGCGGAAGGCGGCGTCGAGGTCCATGCCCCGCCCGCCGAGCCCGGAGACCTGCACGACCTCGCGCCGCAGCGCCTGGGCGGCATTGCGCTCCTGCAACGGCCGTAGCGTCACCGCCGTGGCCGTGACCAGCACGGAGCAGACCAGGCAGAGCGCGACGGCGACGGCGAAGATCTTGCGCGGGTCCTCGTTCGGCAGGTCGAAGCGCGCCCGCACGGGGGCCAGCAGATCAGTGCTCATGCCGCGTCCCTCTGCCGGCGGCGGCGCACATTCGCCTGCACGACGAACCAATCAATCAGCGGCGCGAACAGGTTGCCGAACAGGATGGCCAGCATCACGCCCTCCGGATACGCGGGGTTCAGCACCCGGATCAGCACGGTCATGAAGCCGATCAGCGCGCCGTAGATCCACTTGCCCGTCTCGGTCATGGCCGCGGACACGGGATCGGTGGCCATGAACACGAGCCCGAAGGCGAGCCCGCCGAGCACCACATGCCAATGCCAGGGCAGCGCGAAGGCTGGGTTGGTCTCGCTGCCGACGGCGTTGAACAGCAGCGCCGTGGCGATGACGCCAACCAGCATGCCGAGCATGATCCGCCAGGAGGCCACGCCGGTGAACAGCATGAAGGCCGCGCCGATCAGGATGAAGAACGTCGAGGTGGCGCCGATGGAGCCCTGGATGGTGCCGAAGAAGGCGCTCCACCAGGTCACGCCCGCGGCTTGGATGGCCTCCACCCCGCCTTCGGCCGCGAGCATCAGCGGCGTGGCGCCGCTGAAGCCGTCCACGGCGGTCCAGACACTGTCGCCGGAGATGTCCGCCGGATAGGCGAAGAACAGGAAGGCGCGGCCGGTGAGCGCGGGATTCAGGAAATTCTTGCCGGTGCCGCCGAAGACCTCCTTGCCGATGACGATGCCGAAGGACATGCCGAGCGCCACCTGCCACAGCGGGATGTCCGGCGGCAGCGTCAGCGCAAAC
The DNA here is from genome assembly GCF_001469165.1 of Thiohalocapsa sp. ML1. Lineage (GTDB taxonomy): Bacteria > Pseudomonadota > Gammaproteobacteria > Chromatiales > Chromatiaceae > Thiohalocapsa. Next base: position 18,641 of record NZ_JABX01000040.1, read on the forward strand.
AGGATGGAGGTGACCAGGAAGCCCTCGTTGACCTCGTGGTTGCGGACGCTCGCGAACAGCACCTCCCAGAAGCCGCCGGCAGCCATGGTGACGGCGTAGATGGGCACAAAGTACACCGCCCCGTGCCAGAAGTTGTCCCACGGGCTGCCGGGGTCATAGCCGCCGGCGCCGAGCAGCGCGAGCAGCCCGCCGCGCCAGCCGGGGACGCCCATGACGCCCATCGCGGCCATGGCCTGGTTGGCCTGGAGCCCGACGTTGTACATGCCAAACAGCGCGCACGGTAGCACCGCAAACCAGACGAAGATCATGACCCGCTTCAGGTCGATGCCGTCGCGCACGTGCGGCGCCCGGGCGGTAACCATGGAAGGCGTGTACAAGAAGGTGTCCAGGGCCTCGAACACGGCGCCGAAGCGCTCCAGCCGCCCGCCGCGCTGGAAGTGCCGCTCCTGGCGGTCGAGGAATTCGCGAAGGCGCTGACTCATCGGTATCGCCTGTTGGGTGCTGCTGCCTGCTGCCGAGTGTGCCGTTCTGAGGCAAGGCACGTGCCGAACGCGGATCGGGCCGGGTCCGTCACGCGGCCGCAAGGTGCCGCGTCACAGCGTTTCGTTGCGGATCAGCTCCAGGTTCCGGCGCAGAGCCGGGCCGTAGTCGTGCTTGCCGCAGTCCACGAAGCTCAAGAGCGCCACGTCCTCCTCGTCCAGCTCCAGCGCGCCCAGTGCCTCGGCGGTCTCGGTGTCGTTTACCAAGAGGGCGCGCAGGAGCTGCATGGGCAGGATATCCAGCGGCATGACCCGCCCGTAGGCGCCCACTGGCACCATGGCCCGGGGGCTGCCCTGTAGCGAGGTGCCCAGCTCAAGCTGCTCGCCGTGGCGGCGCGACCAGAACAGGTTCATCGCCGAATAGCGCCCACGCCCGAGGGCGAGCCAGCCGAGAAACTCGCGCTCGCGGGTCTCCGGCAGCACCGTAATCTGGTTGTGGAAGCGCCCGAGGTAGGCGCTCGTGCCCACCGCCTGGCGACCGCTCAGCGCCGAGCCGGAGACGACGCGCGCCTCGTGCCGACCCTTCAGCTCGCCGTCGATGAGCTCGTTGGTACTGGCGCCGACGCGGGTGCAGAGCAGCCGCGGCCGCGCGACCATCGGCCCCGCCAGCGAGATGACGCGCCGCGGGTCGATGCGCCCGGTGCGAAACAGCCGGCCGATGGCGATGACGTCCTGCCAGCCCAAGTGCCACACCTCGTGCTTGAGGCTCACCGGGCGCAGGAAGTGAATGTGCGTGCCGACCAGACCGGCCGGGTGCGGACCGGCAAACTCGGCGACGCCGATGTTGCGGCAGGTGTCCGCCGCGGGCAGCGGCAGCGCCGCGGCGGGCCGCGTGCAGACCCAGAGCGGGCCATCGGTGAGCTTGGCGAGCACGCAGAGCCCGTCGCTGAAGGCCTCGCCCGCGGCGTGGATGAACGGCGCGGGGTCCGGTGCGAGCGGCTGCGTGTCGATGGCCGTGACGAAGAGCGCGTCGGGCTGCCGGCCCGGGTCCGCGATCATGCTGAAGGGGCGGGTGCGCAGCGCGAGCCAGGCCCCGGACGCGGTGAGGTTCTCGATGACCTGGGTGCGGTTCAGGCCGGCGAGCTCGGCGGCGCCGTAGGCGTTGAAGGTCTCCTGCGAGGCAGCAGACGGGTCGGCGGCGGGGTCATCGAGTCGGATGACGATGGTCTCCAGCACGCGCTTGGGGCCGCGATGGATGGCCTCAATGACACCGGTGCCGGGCGCCGTGCCCACCACCTGGCGGTAGGCCTTGCGCCGGGTCAGCGGCTGGCCGAGGCGCACGCGGTCGCCGACGTCCGCCTCCAGCGTCGGCAGGCGCTTCGGCCCGCGCACGTCCAGGCCGACGTAGGCGACGCGGGTCACGGGCCTGGCCTGTTCGAGGTTCGCCGGATCGCAGGGCGCCGGGGCGCCGCTCAACGGGATGTCGAGACCCTTGCGCAGCCGGACGTACCGCCGCCGCGCGGAGCCTGGTGCCTGAAACTCTTCGGGATTGCGTACGAACAAGCTGACGGCCCGTCTGCGATACCACCTGCAGGAATCAGCCGCGGCCCGGCCTTGCCGACCCCCGGATGAAGCTCGATGAGCGTGGCTACGATAGCACAGCCCTTCCAGCCACTAGCTACTAGCCACTGGCCACTAGACCGTCAGGCCCACTCGTCCAGCACCGCGGTGACCGCATCCAGGCTTGCCTGCAACCGGGGCAGCAGTCGCTCGGCCTCATCGAGCCGGCCGTCGCGGCCGGCGTGCTCCATGGCCGCGGCCAGGTCCTGCAGCGCCACCGCGCCGATGTTGCCGGCGGAGCCCTTGATGGAGTGCGCTCGCGTGCGCACGACGTCCGGGTCACCATCCGGGATGGCGTCGGCGAGCTCCGTGAGCAACGCCTGCGAGGTCTCCACGAAGATACCGGCGATCTCGCGGGCGATCTCCTCGTCGTTGTCGAGCCGCTCCACCATAACCTCGACGCTGAAATGGCCGTTGCCGTCTGCCGGCGGTGCGATCTCGGGCACCGGGACGACGGCCACCGGCTCCGCCGGCAGCGGCCTGGCCGGCTCGGCCCCCGAGCCGACGGCAGGCGGTGTGGGCTGCGGCGGCGCGGTGCCAGCCGCATCGCCCTTCGGCTTCGCGTCGGCGGCCAGCGACGCAAACAGCCGTCCGATGATGCACCCCAGGGTATCGCGCTGCACGGGCTTGGTCACGAAGTCGTCCATGCCGGCAGCCAGGCAGCGCTCGCGATCGGTAGTGGACGCGTGCGCCGTCATGGCGACGATGGGCAGCCGGCGGCCCGTGCCGTCCTCAAGCGCGCGGAAGCGGCGGGTCGCCTCCAGGCCGTCCATCTCCGGCATCTGCACGTCCATCAGCACCAGGTCGTAGGGGATGAGCTGCAGCGCCTTCAGCGCCTCGCGGCCGTTGGCGACAGCATCGGCGCGATAGCCCAGGCGCTGCAGCATGCGCAGTGCGACCTTCTGGTTAGTCGGGTTGTCCTCGGCGACGAGGACACGCAGCGGCGTCGCGTCATCGGCAATCTCGTCGCCCAACGGCGCCGTCGGCTGGTCGATGCGGGCCTCGAACAGCCGCATCAGCAGCCGATGCAGCGCGTGGCGTTTCACAGGCTTGGTCAAGAAGGCGTCGAAGCCCGCCTGCTCCAGCGCGCGGCCGTCGCCGCGCTGGTCGCGTGAGGACAGCATCACGAGCTTCGGCTCGCCGTACTCGCCGCTGCGGCGGATCTCACGGCCCAGCGTCAGCCCGTCCACCACCGGCATCATCATGTCTAGCACAACAATGTCGTAGGGCCGATCGGCGGCGCGCGCCGCGCCGAGTCGCCGCTTCGCCGCAGCGGCGCCGTCGGCCTGATCGATGACACAGCCGAAGGCCGTCAGGTACTCGTGGAGCACGCGCAGGTTGGTGGCGTTGTCGTCTACGATCAGCACGCGCTTGCCCACCAGCACGTCGTTCGGCGGCGGCGTCGGCAGGCCCGCGTCGGACTCGAGCAGGAACGGGATCTCGCACCAGAAGGTGGAGCCCACACCCACGTGGCTGTCGCAGCCGATGCAGCCGCCCATCAGATCCACCAATTGTTTGGAGATCGCAAGCCCGAGCCCGGTGCCGCCGAAGCGGCGCGTGGTGGTGGCGTCGACCTGGTAGAAGGACTGGAACAGGTTTCCCTGGCGCCCCTGCTCGATGCCGATGCCGGTATCGCTGACCTCGAACCGCAGCAGGCAGTGCTCGGCGTCGGCGTCGGCGTCCAGGCGCTTCACGTCCACGGATACCTCGCCGTGCTCCGTGAACTTGATGGCGTTGCCGGTCAGGTTCACGAGCACCTGCCGCAGGCGCCCCGCATCGCCACGCAGGCGTACCGGGATGTCCTCCGGCAGCAGGCAGTTGAACTGGAGCCCCTTCTCGAAGGCCTTCAGCGCCAGGATGTCCGCCACCTCCTCCAGCGTCGCGCGCAGATCGAAGCCGGTGATCTCCAGCTCCATGCGCTTGGCCTCGATCTTAGAGAAGTCGAGGATGTCGTTGATGACGTCGAGCAGGGCCTCGCCCGAGCTGTGGATGGTCTCGACATAGTCGCGCTGCACGGCGTTCAGCTCGGTGTCGCGCAACAGCCCCGTCATGCCGATGACGCCCACCATCGGGGTGCGGATCTCGTGACTCATGTTGGCGAGAAAGTCGCTTTTCGCCTGGCTCGCCGCCTCGGCGGCCTCTTTCGCGTCCAGCATCGCCTGGCTGGCGCGCCGCCGCTCGGTAATGTCGCGGATGCTGCAGCGCAGCCCCATTTTGGTGCCGTCGGCGTCGCAGATGGGCTGACCCGTGAGCACGGCCCAGGACAGGCTGCCGTCGCGATGCAGCAGCCGGAACTCGTGCTCGCTGCTGTCCCCCGCCCGCAACCGCTCCACCTGCCGGTGGAACGCGCGGCGGTCCTCGGGGTGCACCACCGGCAGCGGATAGTCCGGCATCGCGAGGCATTCCTCGACGCTGAAGCCGCTGACCCGTCCGACGGCGGGGTTCACCCACAGGAGCTTACCGTCCGGATCGGTCCAGTCTTCCCAGTCGTAGGTGTAGTCGGCGATGGCACGGAACTCCCGCGCGCTGGCGCGCAGCGCCTCCTCGGCGCGCCGGCGCTCGGCGATCTCGCGGTTCAGTGCAACGTTCTTGGCCTCGATGACACGCTCGCGCCGCGCTGCCTCGTCGAGCCGCGCCTGCAGCGCCGCCTGCCCGAGGTTGGCGCGGAACACGAGCACGACCCCGGCCAGCACGATGGCCGCGAGCACGGCCATGGCCGAGGCCTGCAGCCAAGGATTGAGGCCGCTCTCCACAGTGTCCACGCGATTCAGCTCGATGAGCTGAAACGGCGTGCCCGCGACCGGCACCTCCGAAACGAAAACATTGAAGCCCGACTCCGGCAGGAGCAACCGCACGGGCTCGCTCAGGTCCAGTTTCTGCCCGGGCGGCGCCGCGTCCGCGAGCACCCGGAACACCTCCGACCAGATCCCCATATTGCCGTCGCCGACCAACTGGCGGCCCGCGCCGGCATCCTCCACCAGCGCAAAGGCCAGTGCCTGGCCGTTGCCGCCGGCGTCGAGCAGGCTCGAATGCAGGAGCTCCGGGTCGATCCAGGCCACAAGCTGGCCCGCGTACTCCCCTTTGAAGCGATAGGGCGCCGAGACGACGATGGCAGCGCCCCCCTCCAGCGTGCGCACCAGCACGCCCTCGTCCGTCGGCCGCAAGCAGGCGCGCAGATCCTTCTGTCGCCCGGGCTCGTCGGCATTCGGCGCGAACACGTCCACCAACGCACTGCCGCTACCATCCACGAGGACGATGCGCTGGTAGATGGGCTGCCCCGCGACGCGCTTGCGATCCATGAGCTCCGCGAACAGCCGCTCGATGGGGATCAGGCTCTGCTTCAGCCCGAAGCGCTCGCTCATGCCGAGCGCGCGGTTCTCGAAATAGACCGACACCTCGCGGGCGCGGGCGAGGTTGTCGAGATCGCTGCGCTTCTCGTCGAAGAAGTATTCGATGGCCGTGCTGCGGCTCTGCGCGGCGCCGCGGATGCGGTCCACGAGTGTGTCCTGCAGGCTCATGGCGTTGCGGTAGTTATCCACCAGCAGATAGCCCATGAGCCCCACCAGGGACAGCGCCATCAACACCGTCCAGAAGGTGAGGCCGGACGACTGTGCCGGGGCTCGGTCTGCGTGATCGCTCATGGGCCGGGGTCGCTATGCTGGGGAAGCGTGAGCTTGGGGCCTTCGTGAAGATTCAATTCGCCGCAGCAGACCCTAAGTTGGGCGTCGCTATCGCTATCGACGGTCAGCGAATCGCACGACACTAGATTGCTTGACGGCGCCGAATGCTTGCAGATGAGTCAAGTTTCACGACGACAAGGCGCTTGCAGGCAAAAGGACCGAGGACCGAGGGCCAAGGGAGCCCGCCTTGGCCCTTGGCCCTTGGCCCTTGGCCCTTGGCCCTTGGCCCTTGGCCCTTGGCCCAATGCGCCGACGAGCGGGCTGCGCAAGACGAGGCGCCGTGCCCTGGTCGGTCTGAGGCTCTGCCTCGCTAGGGTTTCGCACTTCGACGCCACTTGAGCCAAATGCGGTTGGGCGAGAATCTCGATTTCGATTTCGATCCCGATTTCGATTTCGATCCCTACAACGGCTGGCGCAACGTGAGTGTCGGAGCGGGGCTGTTCGCCATTGTCGCGTCGGCGCGCATCTGCGAACGAGGAACCCGATCAAACTCCCACATATCGGCCGCCCCGCCGCGAGGACGGCGGCGGCGGCGGCGGTTCAGTTTTGCGCGGATAGAAAGTCCGGAAAATACTCGACCACGAACGGGTAGTACTTCAACGTCAACGCATCGAAGGACCCGTCCGCCCGCAGCTCAGCTAGGTAGGTGTTGAAGGCGTTGCGCAGCCCCTTGTCCTCGGGCCGGAAGGCGGGCGCCATGTCCTGCGGCTCGCTGACGGGGCCTATGACCTTGATCTCGCCGGGCCACTTCTGCAGCGCCACCAGCGCGTCCGGCACGTCGAGCAGCGTGAACTCCGACTCGTTGGCGAGCAGCGCCGGCGCCAGCTCGTTCAGCGTGCCGTCGAAGAGCGAGATCTTGGCGCCGGTTCTCTCCATGTCGTAAAGCGCGGGGTCGAGGCAGGTGTCGAGCTTGCCGAGCAAACTCTTGCCGGCGAGCACAGACTTGGTCTGCACGATGTCGTCCACCAGGTTATTCGTGGGCTGGATCGGCGACACTGCCGTATCCGCGCGCGACATGAGCCACACCTGGGTCGGGAACGTGGGCTCGGCGAAGGCGACCACCTTCTCGCGCCACGGGATCACGGTCATGCCGTTGGCGATGATGTCCCCCTTGATCGGCACATCGCCCACGATCTGCACGTCATCACCGATGGACTTGACCTCCTTGCCGGTGAGATCCCCGATGGCCCTGGACCAATCCGTCTGCACGTACTCATAATCCACGCCCAGCCAGCGGGCGAAACCCTGCATGAGCTCGACGTCCATGCCGTCACCCGCGCCGGTGACGAAGTTCGCGTAGGGGATGCCTAGATGGCGCAGGATGCCGCGTTCCTTGATCGCGGCAACGCTGTCATCGGCGCTCGCCCACAGCGTTTGCGGCGCCAGCACGACAGCGAGGAGCATGGCAGTGAGACCGACGCGGTGCCTGGCAGCAGAGCGCCCCCACCGGCGGACCAGCGGAAACGAGATCATCGACACCTCCGGGCAGATGCGAGTTGAACAGTACGGAGACCGCAACGGGCGGTTACGGCGGAACCGCGCGAGTGGAGCCATTGTAGCGGAACCAAGCGGCTCAGAGGGCCGACAGGCGGCGCTTGCTCGCACCGCTTGGCGCCGCGCGCTCGGGCTTTTTCCGCCAGCATGGCTGCTGCTCGCGCTGGCGTTGCTCGCCGGCTGTGCCACCACGCCGCGACAGACACCGCCGCCCTACCTCGACGAGCCGCCGCCGCTGGTGCGCCCGGAGTCGCTGAAGGAGCCGCCGGAGCAGATCACGCGCCGCCTCACCACCGAGGAGCAGCTCGCCGAGCTTGCCCGGGTGGTCGCCGAGACCCGCGTCATGCCGACCCTCGGCAAGGGCGACGTGCTGAGCATCTCGGTCTACGACGAGCCGGATCTCGGCATTGCGAGTGTGCCGATCCGCCCGGACGGCATGGTCTCCTTCCCGCTCATCGGCGACGTGGCGGCTGCCGGGCGCAGTGTCGACGAGCTGACCGCAACCATCAGCGAGCGCCTGGCCCGTTTCGTCATCGCACCGCGGGTCGCGGTGATCGTGACGCAGTTGAACAGCCTCAACTACACGGTGAACGGCGAGGTGACCAAGCCCGGCGTTTATCCGCTCGTCACCGACGTGCGGCTCACCCAGGCCATCGCCCACGCCGGCGGCTTCAAGCAGGGCCAGTTCCGCTCCAGCTCCGTGGAGGTGGCAGACCTGTCCACGGCCTTCATCGCCCGCGAGGGGCGGGTGCTACCGGTGGACTTCACGCGGCTGTTCCGCCAGGGGGATCTGCGCTTCGACATTGAGCTGCAGGACGGCGACTACATCAGCATCCCGTCGGGCCTGTCGCAGGAAGTCTACATCGTCGGCGAGGTGAACAAGCCCGCGCAGTTCGCGTTCCGCGAGGACATGCCCATGTCGCGCTCCCTAGCGCTGGCCGAGGGCTTCACGCGCGAAGCGGACCTGAGCCGCGTGCATATCGTGCGCGGCGCGCTGAGCAACCCGAGCCTGATCGTCGTGAACTTCAAGCAGGTGCTGAACGGCAACGCGCAGGACGTGCAGTTGGAGCCGAACGACATCGTCTACGTGCCGCCGACCTATCTATCGCAGTGGTCGCAGATGCTGAACCAGATCGTGCCCACCATCACGGCGATCCAGACCGGAATCATCCTCGGCAACACCGTCGGCAGCGACGGCAACTAGGTTGCTGGACGGCGCCGAATGTTTGCAGACGAGTCAAGTTTTACGACGAAACGGCGCCTGCCGGCGAAAGGGCCGAGGGCCAAGGGCCAAGGGCCGTGGGCCCGGCGACCAGGGCAGCGGGCGACGGTCGTGCTGCTCGGCACGCTCCTCGCGGCCGGCTCCGGCAGCGGCGCCGCCGCCGATGGCGCTCGGCTCGGCGTCACGACGCCGCTCGGGCTCGACCCCGAGCAACTGCGCCAGATGCAGGCCCAGGTGTTTGCCGAGGGCGCGGTGCGCGCCCTCGAGATCCGCTCGGCACACGCGCTCACGCTCGTTGTGACCGGCCCGGACGGCGAGTCGCCCGCGCTCGACGCCGAGCGCATCCGGCTCCTGCGGTCCGACGGCACCGCGCAGGCGCCCGCGCGCGTGGGCCGCGACCGGCAGATCATCGGCTTCGATGCCGAGGCGCGCGCCATCGTCGGCAACCGGGCGCACCTGTTCTTCGACACCCCGCTGACACCGGGCACGCGGCACCAGTTGCAGTTGCCGGACGGCACCGCCCTGCCGCTCGGCTTCGCGTCTCACAGCGTCACCGGCTCCATCCAGGCGAGCCAGGTGGGCTATGCGCCGCATGCGCCCAAGCGCGCCTTCGCCGGCAACTGGCTCGGCAGCGCGGGGCCGCTGCCGGTTGCGCCGACGCGCTTCGATGTCATCGACACGAACAGCGGCCAAGTCGCCTTCAGCGGCGCGGCGGAGCTGATCGCCGCCCACGACCCTTGGAGCGGCAACCGCGTCTTGTCGCTCGACTTCTCAGCGCTGCGGCGGCCCGGGCGCTATCGCATCCAGATGGTCGGGCTCGGGGCCTCCGATGCGTTCACCATCGCCGAGGACGTCTACGCGCCGCTCTACCGCGGCGTGTTCCGGCTCTTTTTCCACAGCCGCAACGGCATGCCGATCGACGCCCGCCACGCGGACCCGGGCCACGCCCGGCCCCAAGGCGGCGTGCCCAGCGCGCTCGACGGCGTGCTGCACCCGAGCGTGCAGGATTCGGCACTGGGCTGCGGCAGCCGCGGCTGCGACCGGCGCGAGGTCCACGGCGGCTGGTTCGATGCCGGCGACTATGGCCAGTACGTGGCGAACGCGGCACCGGTATGGTTCAGCGTCGGTGCCGCGCTGGATCTGGCGCCGGCGCGCTTCGGCGACGGCGACCTCGGCATCCCGGAGCGCGGCAACGGCATCCCGGACGTGCTCGACGAGCTGGACTGGAGCATGCGCTGGCTGCTTGCCATGCAGGACCCGGACGGCGGCGTGCACTTTCGCATCGCGAGCGAGCGCTGGGATGAGTCCCTGCCGCATCGCATCACAAAGCCCCGGCTTATCGGCGAGCGCACCACCCACGCCACGGCGTCCTTCGCCGCAGCGGCGGCCATCCATGCCCGGCTGATGCAGCCCTTCGATGGGGCCAGGGCGAAGCAGGTGCTCGCCGCCGCCGAGGCCGCCTGGCGCTTCATCGAGAGCCATCCGCAATGGCCCGCCGAGGGCGAGCGCTATCGCAACCCGCCGGGCATGCACGCGGGCGAGTATGCCGACGCCGCCGCCATCGACAACCGCCTCTGGGCCGCGGCGGAGCTGCTGCGCACCACCGGGGCGGAGCGCTACCGCCGCGCCTACGCGGCGCTTGCGCCTAAGGTTACGATCGACCCGACCAATCCCGTGTCCTACGACAAGCAGGCCATGGCGGCACTCTGGGCCTACGTGATGGCCGACGGCGCCAAGGACCCGGCCTTGCTGAAACAAGCCCGCAACGCGGTGCTGGAGTCCGGGCGCTGGCGCGCGCGCATGGCCGCGCAGCACCCATGGCGGGCGCCGGTGCATCACCACATCGGCTTCGTCGGCTGGGGCAGCTTCGCGTTGTCCACGCGGGCGACCTTGCCGCTGCTGCAGGCCTACGCACTGTCCGGCGAGCCGGAGCTCTTGGACTGGGCCTGGCAGTCGCCGACGCCGCAGCTCGGCGGCAACCCGCAGGCGCTCTGTTACGTCACGGGCTTCGGCGCGCGCGCGCCGCGCTGGCCGCTGTCGAAGCTCTCGCAGTACGACGACAACCCCGAGCCGCTCGGCGGCATCCCGGTGCTCGGCCCGCACTGGCACGTGCCGGCGGTCTCGCCGCAGATGCGCAGCCTAAACGCCGCCTACGACCCGCCGAGCGAGCCGGGCGGCCGCAGGCCCGAGTCCGACGCCGACTACCGGCGCGCCTACCCGGCGCTGCGCCGGTTCACGGATGCCGACTACCTGCCGCACATGACGGAGCCGACGGTGGCCGACTATGCCGCGGTGGGCGTCGCCTACGGGCTCTTGCGCCGGCCGGGCGTCGGGGAGGAGATCCGCCGGCGCTTTAAGCAGCGCGATTGAGCCCGCCCCGGCCGCTTGCGCAAGCCAAGCAACGGTGCGAGATTGCGCCCATGACCCAGTCCGTCATCGACCTCTACGAGGCGCTGCGCAGCGCGCCCGACGATACGACCCGCGCCAAGCTCATCGCGGAGGCCTTCGAGCGCCTGGATGAGCGCTATCCGCACCTCAAAGACGCCGCCACGCAGGGTCACGTGCGGGAAAGCGAGCTCCGGCTGCAAAAGGAGATCGAGCAGGTACGCAAAGAGATCGAGCAGTTGCGGGCCGATCTGCAGCTTCAGATCGAACAGGTTCGCTCCGAGCTGAAAACCGACATCGAGCAGCTCCGCGGCCAGATCGCGACCGAGCTCGAGCAGCTCCGCGGCAAGGTCGCAACCGACATCGAGCAGCTCCGCGGCCAGATCGAGATCGACATCGAGCGCTTACGCGGCGACATCGCCCGCTTCAAGATCGACCTGCTGAAATGGCTGGTGCCGCTGATGTTCGCGCAGATCGCGGCCATCGCGGCGCTGGTGAAACTGCTGTAGACGGCGCACTGCTTCGCTGCTGCGCGCTAGTGCTTCGCTGCCGAAATCCTGAGACCGGGTTTCGTCGTTGTCATTGCCGTTGCCGTTGCCGTTGCCGTTGCGCGGTTTTGACGGATGTTGACTGGAGTGTTGACCTCCAGGTCAACACGGCGACAGAGCGGGATGCACAGATCTCGCGAGTGCGGAGCCGACCGGGAGGTCGGCTCTCCGGCCCGGCTCCGGCTCGGCTACGGGCGGGCAAGTGCTTCGCTGCCGAGTCTCCGCCGTCGCCTGCCTCGAAGAGTCAAGCTTTCACGGCGAAACCGCTTGAGGGCATACGGGCCGAGGGCCGAGGGAGCCCTCCTCGGCCCTCGGCCCTCGGCCCTTTGGCTGATAGCACTGAGCACAACTCGTCGGTCTGAGGCGACGCCTCGGTAGCCTTCGACCGTCAACGCCAAGCTGCCAGGCACAACCCAGCGGCAATCGCCGTCGCCAGCCCGGCGGCGACGCCCACCAGCCACAGCGCCCGGCGCAGATCGTCCCCGGTCAGGTCCGCCGGCCAATCATCGGCGCCGATCCACGGCCGCTCCACCCACTCCCCGTGGTAGCGCGCGGGTCCGGCGAGCCGGACCTTGAGCGCCCCCGCCGCGGCGGCCTCGCTCCAGCCGGAGTTCGGGCTCGGCAGCACGCCGTGCCAGCGCCGCGCCGCCGGCAGCACCGCCCGCCAGTGCAGACCCGTCAGCGCCGCCGCGGCGGCGAGCAGCGGCACGGACAGCCGCGCCGGCAGCCAGTGGATCAGGTCATCGGTGCGCGCGGCGGCCCAGCCGAAGCGCCGGTAGCGCTCGGTCCGATAGCCCACCATGGAGTCCAGGCTGGAGATGGCCTTGACGGCGATGAGCCCCGGCAGCCCGAGCAGCGCCAGTGCCCACAGCGGCGTCAGCACGCCGTCGGTGAGGTTCTCGGACAGGCTCTCGATGGTCCCGCGCACGACGCCGCCGCGATCGAGCTCCGCCGTCTCGCGGCTGACGAGCCAGGCGAGCCGTCCACGCGCCGTCGGCAGGTCCTCCAGCACCATCAGCACGCGCCGACCGTGGTCCAGCAAATCGCGGGTGCAGAGCAGGCTGTAAGCGATGAACAGATCCCAGAGCCAGCCGAGCACCGGATGCGCCGCCGCAAGCACGAGCCGCACCAGCCACCACGCGGCGATGGCCCCCAGGGTCACGGCGAGCCCGTGCAGCACACCGGCAAGACGCCCGTTCCAGCCGCGCGCGAACAGCCAGCGCTCCAATGCGATGCTCGCATGGCCCAGAAGCCGGATCGGATGCAGCGAGTAGCTCGGGTCCCCGAGCAGCGCATCCAGCAGCACCGCCGCCAGCAACAAGACCAGTTGCGGCTCAAGCTGCGGCACGAGTTGTGGCTCCATGGGCGGGGCTGGCTGCTGGCTGCGTTGAGGACGAGTCGGCCGCCGACGCGGCGCGGCATCTTACCGGATGCCGGCGCCGCGACGCCGCCGCGCGCAATGACGCGCCGCGCCGCGCACCGTATGCTGCCGGGCCATGCGACCCCACGACCTGATCGCGCCGCGGCTGGCCCCGCGGGCGCCTGCTCCACGCCGCGAAGCGCCCTGCGCGCCCGCGTGCCGACCTGCGGTCCTGCCGACAGGGCAGATGCAGATGCCGGATTGGCTCGCGATCCCGGCAGCCCCCCGGCGACCCGCGCCCGCCGCCGGCAACCTCCGCGCACACCGGCTGGAACTGGCGCCGCAGCACCCAGCGGGCGCGCTCGACAAACACGCCCTCGACGTCGCGCTGAGCCGCGGCCGGCACGCGGTGGAGCGGCTCTACCTCGACGGCGCCCGGGCCATCGCGCTCGCCACCGCGGCCAACGCGGACCCGGACAGCGCATTGCTGACGGCCAATCCACCGGGCGCCTACCCTGAGCTGGCCAGGCGCGGCGCGCTGACCGCGATGTTGGTGGGCGCCTGCCTCTCCGCCGCGCAGATCGGCCTGCCGGTGCTGCTGCTCGACCCCGGGGCGCGCACGGCGGCGGGGTTCGCGCTGGCGTTAAACCCGAGCGTCGGGGGCTGGATGCTTGCGGCTGGCTCGTTGCTTGACAGCGCCTAGCTCTTACCGATGAGTCAAGTTGCAACTGGACGTCGGACCGGCGAGGCGCGTCGGGAGCACGACTTGTCGGTCAGGCGACGCCTCCCTAGAGAACGGACGGCTGGTGGAGGGCTCCCTTGGCCCTTAGCCCTTAGCCCTCTAGGGCACGCACTCCACGTGCACGGTAAAGCCGGCGGCCCGGCGGCGAGTCTCCTGCGGCGTAAGCCGGCCGAGTGCCGCCGCGCCGAAGTGCGACACGTCGGCAGCGGCCAGAAACCTTCGCACGGCCGCGGTCGGCAGCACCTCGAAGCCGCCGTCCGCGGCTGGCAGGACAATGCCGGCGATGAGCCCGCCATCGCCGATCAGCGGCGCACCGGACAGTGCCGGCCCCGGCGGCAAGGACAGCGGCAGCGGTGCCGCCGCATCCGGCACGACGGCGGCAATCAACGCCCCCACCACATCGGCCGCGGGCGGCTGCAACGTCGCCTCGGCGATGCTCGGCTCGCCGCTCAGCACCCCGCGCAGCGGCAGGCTCACGGCCTGCAGCGTCGGCGGCAGCGGCGCATCGCCCTCGGCAAAGACGCCGGGGCGACCGTGCAGGCCGTCGGCCACCAGCACGGCGAGGCCGAGCGCCGAGTCGCGGCGCAGCACCCGGGTGTCGTGCCAGCCGCCACCGCGAAAGCTGCGCAGCCCGCCGCACTCGGCAATGACGCTGTCCGCCGTCAGCAGGACACCCTGGGGATTCAGCAGGATGCCGCTGCCCGCCATGCGCCGCAGCCCCTCCGCACCGCCGGGGGCGCCCCGCTCGAAATCGAAGCCCCCGCCCCGGCACTGCTCCGCCGCCGACGCGGCGATGCGCTCCGGGTCCAGCTCGCCGCGGCCGGCGAAGGCGAACACGTGGTTGATGATCTCCAGCGCATCGTCGCCCACGATGCCGCGGCTGCCCAAGGCGGCGTGGCCGCTCCGGTCATCCCTGCCACCGCGCCCGCCCAGCACCGCCATGGCCCGGTTGAGGGTGACACCGGCAACCATGCCGTGCGCCAGCTCCAGCGCGAAGGCCTGCACCCGGTCGCAGAGCACGTCGCCCGCGGGGGCGGCAAGAGCACCGCCGCCGGGCACCTCGGGAAGCGACGGCGCCCGGCCCCGGGGTTCCTCACAGGCGGTCTGGGAATAGGTCACATTGCCATCGGCATCGACGCACTTGTGCATCGCGACGGCGGGCTGGGCACCGCAGAGCAACAGCAGCAGCAAACAATGCCTAATCCACATGGCCTGTACGCAAGGAGCAGCGATTGAAAGGCGTGGATTGTCGCATGTGGAAGGGCCGAGGGCCGAGGGCCGAGGAGGCAGAGGCTCGGCCCTCGGCCCTACTCAGGGCTGACTGAGCCGCCCGATGATGCTCTCGCGGATCGCATCGACGCCGCCGACGCCGTCCACCTTGATGTAGCGCGGGGCGCCTTCGCCGCCCTGCTCCGCCCAGGTCGAGTAGTAGTCGATGAGCGGCGCGGTCTGATCGTGATAGACCTTGAGGCGAGCCTTGACCGTGTCCTCCTTGTCGTCGTCGCGCTGCACCAGCGGCTCGCCGGTCTCGTCGTCCTTGCCCGCTTCCTTGGGCGGGTTGAAGACAACGTGATAGGTGCGGCCGGAGGCCAGATGCACGCGCCGGCCGGACATGCGCTGGATGATCTCCTCGTCCGGCACGTCGATCTCCACCACGGCGTCCACGTAGATGCCACTCTCCTTCATCGCGTCGGCCTGCGCCAGGGTGCGCGGGAAGCCGTCGAACAGGAAGCCGTTCGCGCAGTCGGGCTCCTTGATGCGCTCCCGGACCATGCCGATGATGATGTCGTCGGACACCAGCCCGCCCTCGTCCATGATCTTCTTCGCCGCGATGCCCAGCTCGGTGCCGGCCTTGACGTGGCCGCGGAGCATGTCGCCGGTGGAGATCTGCGGGATCTGGAAATGCTCCTTGATGAAGTTGGCCTGGGTGCCTTTGCCGGCCCCGGGGCCGCCGAGCAGGATGACGCGCATGGAGGTGTCCTCGTTCTAATGATGGTCGTCGGAGCCCGCAGGCTGCCACAGCGCGGACCGAGCGGCAATTCCGCGGTTCGGATGTGCCGATAACCACGGCTTATGCTGCGGCTTTGTCATCAGCCGCGACGCCGGCGGGACAAGGGCCGAGGGCCGAGGGCCGAGGGCCGAGGAAGCTTCCTTCCGCACTTCGCACTCCGCACTCCGCACTTCGCACTTCAAACTTCAAACTTCAAACTTCCCCCATTGCGCCGTCAAGCAAGCAGGTACAAACCCCTATCGCAACAGATGTTTACGCCGCTATACTGGCTGCGGGATTGATCCCGGCAACTTGAACACGAAGGCGAGGAGGCAATGATGAAGAACTTGCTGATCGGCGCTGCCGGTGGTGCCTTGGTTGCCGCGCTGGCGGCGACGCCGGCCCAGGCGTTTTGGGGTTCCTGGGGCGACGGCCCCTGGTACGGCGGTCCATGGCACGGCGGCCCCTGGTACGGCCGCGGCTATCCGCACTACGGCGGCTACGGCTATCCGTACGGCGGCGGCTGGGGCGCTCCGGGCTATGGCGGGGGCTACCCCGGCTATGGCTGGGGCTACCCGGGTTACGGCTGGGGCGGCTATCCCTACGGCGGCTATGCGCAGCCGGTGACGCCGTCGGCACCGCAGGACAGCGGCAGCGAGCGCTAAGGCGCGACGCAGACCCGGCGGGCGGTGTCCCGCTGGGAACGCTTCTTGGGGGCCGGGCAACCGGCCCCTTTTCGTTGGCGGGGCAGCGCGGCTCAGTAGGGCTTCGTCGCCGGATAATCCCGCATGAGCTGATCGGCGCTGAAGGGCGGCGGCGCGAGCAGCAGATCCCCGTCCGGCCAGGGCTGCGGCAGTCGGCCGTCGGCGTAGGCCGCCAGCTCGGCCTCGACCAGCGCCGCCTCGGCCGGCGGCAGCATCCAGGCCGCGTCGGCGAGCGGTTGCAGCAGCGCCTTCGCACCCGCCATGTCGCCGCCGGCGGCGCGGGCCAGCGCCAGCGCGCGCTGGTGCGGCGGGATGGGACCGCCGGCGGCCGGATCGGCAAGCAGCGCGGCGGCGAGGTTGCGGGCGGCGGCCGGCTCCCGGAGCGATGCGTCCTCGGCCGCCGCGAGCAGCCGGGCGAGTGCGTAGCGGAGCTGCGGATCATCCGGATGCCGTTCTGCAAGACCCCGCACGGTGGCGAGCACGTCCGCCTCCGCCGCGCCGCCGCGCAGTGCCGCCACCTGCGCGAGCACCCGCGCCGGCGCCACGCCGGCATCGGCCGCGAGCACCCGCTCATAGCCGGCCGCCGCGGCGGCATGGCGACCGGCGTGGAAGTCCAGATTCGCGAGCGCGAACAGCGCGCCGGCGTGCTCCGGCGCCTGCGCCAGCACTTGGGCGTAGCGCGCCGCGGCGGCATCGACATCGCCGCGCGCCTGCGCGACGACACCGTCGAGAAAGACCGCGAAGGTCGCATCCGGCGCCGCCGCCAGCACTTGCGCAAGCGCCGACTCCGCCGCGGACTGCTGGCCGGTCAGCCAAAGCACGCGGGCGTAGCTGATGCGCGCGTCGGCGTTGTCCGGTGCCACGGCGAGCCCGTCCGCGAAGCGCCGTACGGCGGTGTCGTAGTCGCCGCCGCGCACCGCATGCAGCGCCTCTTTGAAGGCCGGCAGCGCGTGGTCCGTCGCCGCGCGCAGCTCGTCGATGAGCAGGTCGGCGATGGCCGGCTCGCGCAATCGGAACTGCGCGAGGTGCGCGCGGGCAGCCTCGGTGTTGCCGAGCGCCCGATGCGCCTGCGCCAGCGGATAGTGCACCTCGGTGGCGCCCGGGTTCGCGGCGAGCGCCGCGTCGAGCAGCCCGATGGCGTCCGCGAAGCGCCGCTGCAGCACCGCGATCTGGCCGCGGTAGTAGTTGGCCGGGGCCGCGAGGCTCGGCTCCGCCGCGGCGCGGGTTAGCGCCGCCTCGGCCTCGGCCAGCGCGCTGCGGTCCAGGTGCACCTTGCCGAGGCGCACGTACAGCGGCGCATAGTCCGGTGCGATGTCCCGCGCCCGCTCCAGGTGGCCGACGGCGGCCTCCAGGTTGCCGGCGAGCATCGCGAGATAGCCCGCGTAGTAGGGCCAGCGCAGCTCCTCCGGCTGGAACGCCATGGCGTTCGCGAGGCAGGCATCGGCCTGCGCCTCCACCTCCACCAGGATCAGCAGCGCACCGAGGCGCCCGTAAGCCGCCGCGATGGTTGCGGCGTCCGGCGCCGGCTCGGCCAACAGCACGTTCAGCTCCGCACGGGCGGCGGTGAGCGCCTGCTGCATCAGCGGCTCGGCGCCGCTCCAATCGGCGAGCGGCACCGGCGCGAGGGCGACACCGTGCGTCTGCGGCGGCTCCGCGACCAGGTCGGCGCGGGCCTCACCCGCCAGCAGGAGGCAGAGGCCGAGAGCGCCGACGATGGCAGCCCGCCGGCGTTGACGGAATCCCCGGAGCACGCCCTCAAGCATCGCCGCCACCCTGCCGAAGCGTCAGCGTCGTATCCAGCGCCGTCGGCGTGTGCGTCTGCTCGCTGCCGTCCGGCCAGATGACGCGGATCGACACCGCCGCCGGGTCGGCCAGCGCGCCGAGCCCGAAGGTCACCGGCCGCTCCACCTGCGACAGGTAGCCGCGGGTCGGGCGCACGTCGCGCACCTGCGTCGTGCCGCCGGCGGTGAGCTCGATGCGCGCGCCGATGGCGCCGGTGTTGGGCGGCCGGCCGATCAGCGCCAGCCGCAGCCAGTGGTGACCGAGGGCCTGATCGTTGCGCAGCAGTGCCGGCCGGCGGCCGTTCTGCGTGATCAGCACGTCGAGATCGCCGTCGCCGTCGATGTCCGCATAGGCGATGCCGCGACCGACCAGATCCTGCGCGAGATCGCCGACGGCGGCGGGCGTCGGCGGCACGAACACGAAGCTCGCACCGCAGGCGTCGCCGCAGTTCCAGAACAGCGCCGCCGGCTGCGCATAGCGCTGGCTCTGCTGCACCTTGTCGATCTCGTGCTCCAGGTGGCCGTTGGCGAGCAGCAGGTCCTCGCGGCCGTCCAGGTCGTAGTCGAAGAACAGGAGCCCGAAGGTGAGCGGGATGCGCGACGCGGGGCCGAGCCCCTCCAGCACCGCCTCGTCCACGAAGGGCGGGCGCCCGTCGGTGGTGACGAAGAGCGAGGCCATCTCGTTGGCGAAGTTGCCCACCGCGATGCCGAGCTCCGCGTCGTTGCGGAAATGCGCCGTGTCCACGCCCATGGCCGAGGTGCCCTTGCCGTTGCGGTCATACGCCACGCCGTCGAGGATGGCGGTCTCCTCGAAGCGGCCGTCGCCCAAGTTCCGGAACAGAAAGTTGCGCACCGTGTCGTTGACGACGACGAGGTCCTGCCAGCCGTCGCCGTCGTAGTCGAGCGCCACGACGCCGAGCCCCTTGCCCACTGGGTTGCCGGTGACGGGGTCGGCGACGCGGATGCCGGCGGCGGCGGACACATCGGTGAAGCGCGGGTTTCCGTCGTCGCCCAAACCGTCGTTGCGATACAGCAGATTGTCGGTGCCGATGAAGTTGACCGGCGCCCCGTAGGCCCGGCCCAGGCCCGTCAGGCGAAAGTCGATGGCCAGATCGATGTCCCGCGACCACTTGACGTAGTTGACGACGAACAGATCCAGATCGCCGTCCTTGTCGTAGTCGAAGAAGACGGCGCTGGAGGACCAGGCGTCGTCGCGGCCGGCGACCCCGGCGGCGTCGGTGATGTCCTCGAAGCGGCGCCCGCCGCCCGGCGCCGGCAGGTTGCGCAGCAGGCGGTTGGCGTTGAGCGAGGTCAGATAGACGTCGTCCCAGCCGTCGCCGTCCACGTCGCCGATGGCAACCCCCATGCCGTAGTCCGCGAAGTCGAGCCCGCTGCCGGCGGTGGCGTCCTCGAAGCTGCCGCTGCCGTCGTTGCGGTAGAGCCGCATGGTCGGCTGCTCGGGCAGCGTCTCGTGGCCGGGCCATTCGCGCGAATTCACCAGCAGCAGATCCTGGTCGCCATCGCGGTCGTAGTCGAAGAAGGCGGCGCCGCTGCCGAGGGTCTCGGGCATCAGCCGCTCGCCGTAGGCGCCGTTCTCGTGCACGAAGTCGATGCCGGCGGCTTGTGTGATGTCGGTGAACAGCACCGTCGGCGGCGTCGTCGGCGCTGCCGCGGCGCCCGGGGCTTCCGGGGCCGGCGCCACCTGCGGCAGCGCGATCTCCGCCTCCGCGACGGGCACCGACGCGGGCGGGCGGGTCAGCAGGTAGCCGACGCCCGCGAGCACGACGCCCACGGCGAGCGCCGCCAGCGAGACCAGCAAGGCCCGGCGGATGCGTGCCTCGCCGCGGGTCGGCACCGGCTTGGCGCCGGGAGCGGGTCGCTGCTCGGTGTTCATCTCTGGGCCTCCGCTGGTGTCGATCTGTTCAACCCATCGCAGCACGCCGAGCGCCGCGTCATTCCGCCGCATCGGCAACCTGCGCGCCCTCCTCCACCGGCTGCACGACGTAGATCGCCACCGGCTCCGCGGCATGATTCGCGGCCGGGTTCTCGGCGCGATGCAGACTGACCGCGCGCTCCACGGCGTTGTCGTCGGTGCGGTAGTGCTCGTGCAGCGCGCGGTGCCGACCCGCCGCGTCGGCGTCGCCGAGCTCGGCGAGCACCAGGCTCAGGTTGTGGTGCGCGGCGGCGTTCTCGGGATCGATGGCAAGCGCCTGCGTCAGCCGCGCGCGGGCCTGCTCCAGGTAGCCCGCGCGCGCCTCGCGGCGGGCGTCGCCGCGCTCGCGCCGGGCGCGCTCGTAGAGCGTGCGGCCGAGCTCCGTCAGCATCCGGTAATCGCGGCCGAAGTCGAAGCCACGCTCCCGGGCGGCGTTGAAACGCGTCTCGGCCAGCGCCGTCAGCGCATCGATGGCCCGGTCGAGATCGCCCTGATCCCGTGCGATGAGCCCCGTGTACCAGGCCACCACCCAGGGCGGTGCGCCCTGCTCCGCGGCGCGGGCCAGCGCGGCGGCGGCCTCGTCGAGCCGGCCCTCGCGATGCAGCACGCGGGCGAGGTTCAGCGCGCCGTCGCCGCCCTGCCCGGCTTGCAGGCGCTCCACCTCGCGGAAGGCC
Organism: Thiohalocapsa sp. ML1; assembly: GCF_001469165.1. Lineage (GTDB taxonomy): Bacteria > Pseudomonadota > Gammaproteobacteria > Chromatiales > Chromatiaceae > Thiohalocapsa. The sequence goes on from NZ_JABX01000040.1 coordinate 39,253, forward strand.
GCCTCCGCTTGGCGCGATTCGCCGCGCGGACCCTCTCGAAACAGGCCGATGCCGTAGTCGTTCCAGCGCTGCCAGGGCGGGATGTCGAGCGGGGTCGCGGCGGCCGGCGGCAGCGGCTCGCCGCCGGCGATGGGCAGCGCAAGCCGATCCGACGCCAGCGTGGTGATGGGCAGGTCGTTGTGCCGGAACCCGTCGCCCTGCATGAAGCGCACATAGCGGGTGTCGAACTTGCGGTAGTTGAGCCGCGCCTCCAGCGTGAGCGGCCCGGTGAGCCCGGGCGGCACGTCGAAGGCGTAGTGCACCACCGCCGCCGCACCGGGCGGGATCTGATGGTCGTAGAGCGCGACGACGATGTCCTGCGCGTTGCGCCGCGTGATGCGGCGGCCCACGCGGTCCAGCAGATAGGCATTGCCGAACCAGGCCCAGTCGTCCACGGCACCGTCCGGATGCAGGCCGCCGGAGCGGGCGATCACCCGGTCGCCCGCGCGCAGCGTCAGCGTGAGCCAGACCTCGTTGGAGTCCGCCGTGCCCTGGGTCAGCGCATGGCCCATGCCGGTGGTGCGGATGACCACCTCCAGCAGGTAGCGCCCGCCCGGCGTCAGCACCGGCAGGTCCGGGCGCAGCGGCGCGTGCAGCGTGCCCTCGATGCCGCCGCCCGCCTTGAGGCCGAAGATGTCCACGCGCGCCGCCTTGCGCATGGCATCCACCCTTGCGGCGTTCTCCGCAGCCGGGCGGCCGAGCAGCCTCGGCACGGCCGTGTTCGCGGCGGCGAACAGGTGATCGTGCACGGCAAGCCCGCCCGGCCCGTCCAGCCGCCGCGCCGCCGGGTCGGCGGACGCGACCTCCGGCATGTGGCAACCGTTGCAGCCGGTCTCGGCCCGGGCCGGATAGTAGAAGCTGTCCACCCGATGCCCGGACACGCCGCTCATCAAAAAGCTGTCGTAGTGGTTCTGCCCACGCAGCCAGCGATAGTGATTGAGCGCCGGCGGCAGGTGCACCTTGTGGCAGGCGGCACAGAACTCGGGCGACTGGTGCACGGGCGCGAGCAGCGTCGCCTTGTGAAACGCCGGCTTCGCACGGATGAGCTGTCGGTGCAGAAAGCGGCCCAGCGCACCGTCGCTGTCCGCAAACGGATAGCGCGGCGGCGGTGCCAGGCTGTAGTCGCCGTTGCCGACGGGGCTGTTCACGGCGGCGATGGCATGGCAGCCCAGGCAGGTGATGCCGGCACTGCCGGCCGGGTCCGTATCCGGGTCGTAGGCCGGGTCGTCGAAGCGGCCGGAGAACAGCGGCACCTGATCGTGGCAGACGGCGCAGAGCCGTGCGACGGTCACATCGCCGTCGCGCGCCAGGAGCACCGCACGGGTCTCGTCAACGGCGGCGCGATAGGCCGGGTTGTTGAAGGAGCTCATGCCGTGCATGGAGCCCGCGTGCTGCGCCGCGATGTCCGCATGACACTCGGCGCAGGTGTCGTCCTGCATCAGCCGCGCCGGATCGATAGGCGCCCCGCCCGGGGTCATAGCCAGCGCGGGCTCGAAGGCGCGCACCCAGTCAGGCTCCTGCAGCAGCTTCACGGCATGCAGCCCGAGCGCCAGCACCGCGAAGCCCGCCGCCGCCCCGGCCCAGGCGACGCCCGCGCGCCAGTCGAGCCGCGGCCCGGCCAGCCGATGCACCACGAACAGCCAGATCACCAGCACCGGCGCGAGCACATGCACCCAATAGGCCATATTGCGCAGAGCGGGGTCGTTGACCTCGAAAATCCCGAAGCGCGTCAACAAAACGCCGGACAAGAACATCGCCACCAGCGACAGGTACAGCGCCACGCCGGCACCGATCGCATAGCGATTCGGCCGCAGCCGCGCGCGGCGGAAATGCAGCGCCCCGAACGCGAGCGCCGGCACCATCAGCAGAAGCCCCAGCACCACGTGCCCGAGGAACAGCGTGAGATACAGCCGATCCTGCAGCACCGCCCCGCTCCATCGCTCCACCAGCGTCACCGCCAACAGATGCACCGAGCTCACCGCCATCAGCCCGCCGCCGAGCAGCACCAGCACAAGCAGCCGACGCAACGCGGGCGTCAGCACGGCGGAAACGGCGGAACGGGCGGATCGGGGGGCGCTATCGGCCATGGCGATCAGGACCGGCGAGTGGAACTACGGCGTTGACTGACGTTCACGGGGCTGGTGGCCGAGACGCGGCAAACTATAGCGCAGGCCCCGATGCCGATTGGAGCCAACCCGATGGAATGCGGGGTTTGCACGAACACGCCGCGGGATTTCCCTCATGCCGAGGGGCTTGTGGCTCGGCACGGCTCTGCGCGGCGCTGCCGCCTTGGACCGGGCGCTGGCGGCGGAGTCGGCGGACCTGGCGGCGAGGCGGGGGCTCGGGATCGGGCGGACACTCGACACCGCCGACACCAGCGCGCCGCCTGGGTCGATGCGCGAGAGCTGGAGCTGCTGCCGATCCAGTACTTCCATCTCGTCTTCACCCTGCCCGACGCCCTCGACCGCCTGGTGCAGTACCACCCGAGCGCGGTCTACGCGGCGCTCATGCGCGCCGCCGCCGAAACACTGCAGACCTTCGCCCGCAAGCGCTGGGATGGGGATCTCGGCATCGTCGCGGTGCTGCACACCTGGGGGCAGACCCTGCAACTGCATCCGCACGTGCATTGCCTGGTCACCGGCGGCGCGCTCAAGCGCGACGGCAGCGCCTTCGTCCGGGCACCGCAGAACTTCCGCTTCCCCACGCTCGCCCTCTCGCCGGTGTTCCGCGCCATCTTCCTGCGCGCCTTGGAGCACCTGCGCGCCGTCGGCACCCTCGCCGGCGGCCCGCCCGAGCTGGCCGACCACGGCGACTGGAAGCAACTGCTGATCCGCCTGCACCGCCACGACTGGGTCGTCCATGCCGAGGCCCCCTTCGACGCCCCGCAGCACCTCATCCGCTACCTCGGGCGCTACGTCAATCGCGTTGCCATCGCCAACCACCGCATCCTCGACCTCGACGACGGCCGGGTGACCTTCCGCTACCGCGACAACCGCTGCAAGGACCCGCACAGCCGGCGGCCGAGAGACGCATGCGCCTGCCCGGCGCGGAATTCCTGCGCCGCTTCCTGCAGCACGTGCTGCCGCCGGGCTTCCACCAAGTGCGCTACTACGGCCTGCTCGCCGGCGGCCGGCGCAAGGCCAACCTGACCCGCTGCCGCGCCCTGCTCGGGCTCGACGACCCGGAGCGGTCCTACATCGCCGACCTCGACGAGTGCCTCGCTAAACAGGGCATCGATCCGATGCTCTGCCCCGCCTGCGGGCAAGGCCGCCTGCGCACCGTCTGCGAATTCCTCTCCTGCCACGACCCACCGGCGGCGTTTGCCGCCGCCGCTTGAATGACCAGCCCGCACGCAGACCGCCGGCGACTTGCACGCCCTGCCCGCAGGGACAGCCGCCCCCTGCCCACGCGCAGAAATCCGCCACTGCACCCGCACCGACAGCCCCGCTCCGGCCCGCGCGTAGACCCGGCGACGCCCGCCCGACGGCCCGTAAGCCGGCCACAGGGCGACCTCCCGTCCCGCGATTCCACGCGCTCGTCGTTGACAACGGCCATCCATCAGGGGCAAATTCCATAGTCGGAAGGGGCGGATCGCGCCGAAGTTCAACAAGTGGATCAGCGCGGACGCCCGCGGATCGTCATGCACCGCAGCGCCAGCTCACGACGCCGGCGCAAGCGTGGCGGCGAGGCTCATCGTCTCCACCGCGGGCGCCGGCTATCCAAAACGTTAGGCGCCGATCGGAGGTTATATTCTCATGCCGACCATTCTGCTTCTTCTTGGTTGGCGACTGTTCTTCTACGCAAATGAAGGTAATGAGCCAATTCACGTCCACGCCAAAAAGGGCGACATGGAATGTAAATACTGGATTGACGTGAATTCATTTGATATTGCGCTCGCGTACTCATACAACATGTCTCCGCGCGCGAGAAAGGAAATAAGAAAGATCATTTTCACCCACTTCGACTACATCGTGGAACAATGGCAAGAGTTCCAAGCGAAGCGCTTACCATGAGCAAGCAACACGACATCACAGAAATCACTGTTTCTAAAGGCACGCTCGCCGCTGTGGTAGACGGAAGGTCCCTTTCCGTTGACCTGCGCACGCTGTCTCCCACTCTGGAGAGGGCGAGCGACGACGAACTTGCAATTTTCGAGGTATCGCCCTCGGGGTATGGGATTCACTGGCCCCGAGTCGATGAAGATATATCCATTGATGGCCTCTTGGGCGTTCGGCATGCGCCTTCCATGTTCAAAGAGAGCGCCTAACCAGGGGCACCTCAGGGACCAAGGCCATCGCATCAACCGGCACGAAGAGCGGAAATCGGGGGCGGACCACGTTTTCTCGTGTACGCTTTTGGTTGCCCTTCTTTTTCGCTCCCGCGACTTGTCCTTGCGAGTGAAGACTGATGGAATGGCCCAACGAGTAAGGTTAGATCGCGCGAGCGAAGTAAAAAAGGGGTAAAAATGGGGGGTAAAAATGGGGTAAAAATGGGGACAGACCACCTTTTTTGGGGGCGGGGGCAGAGCCCTTTTGACCGGTAGACCCTATCCAGGCGGCCCAAATCAGCATGCCCTGTCATCCGTCCCCGCTTCACCGCAACGGGGCGCATAGCGCCCTTCGAGGCACGACACCGCCGGAGCGGTGTCGCGAGCGCGGAAAAATGGGGACAGACCACCTTTTTAAAAAAATGGGGACAATAAAAAAATGGGGACAGACCACCTTTTTTGAATGGGAACGTAAAAATTGGGACAGACCACCTTTTTTGGGGGCGGGGGCAGAGCCCTTTTGACCGGTAGACCCTATCCAGGCGGCCCAAATCAGCATGCCCTGTCATCCGTCCCCGCTTCACCGCAACGGGGCGCATAGCGCCCTTCGAGGCACGACACCGCCGGAGCGGTGTCGCGAGCGGGCCTCGATAAAGGGCAAACATTGCAGGCGGAAGAGCTCCGCCAAGCTCCGCCAAAGCCTCGGGAGGCCATCGCCCGCCGTCGGCGCTTACAATCGCCATGGCAACCTCCGACCGACCTGGCCCATGAAGCCCGACTAAGCCATCTACAGTTACCTGCGCACGGGCGCCGAGGCGTTCCGCATCCTGACCGGGGGGCTGCGGCTGTCGGGTCCGTACCGGTTTCGCTCGATCACCTTCAAGGCCATCGAGCGCCGAGCGGACGGCGTCTGCGAGCCCGACGCGGGCAATCGCGGCGCGAGCTACGTCGTCGAATTCCAAGCCCAGCCCAAAGACACGGCCTGGTACAACCTGATGACCAAGGTCGGCCTGATCGGCGAGGAGCTCGGCGGCGGCGAGATCGTCGGCATCTTGGTCTTTCTGCACGAGGGCGATGATCCCCCGCACCCGACGGGTATCACGACGCCCGGCGCACCGTTCAGAGCGGTCTATCTCAACCGGATCCTGCCGGACCTGCTGGCGCAGGAGCCCGACAACCCCTATGTGGTCGTCTTCGCCCCGCTGGTCGTCGAGCGCGACGAGGCGCTGAGGGCGCAGGCACCGCGGCTCTGGCGGACGCTGCAATCCGCGGATATCCCGGAGCCCGATCGGCTCAATCTTGCCGAAGTCCTGGAATTTTGGTTCATGGAACGTTTCCGCGACCTGACCCCCGAGGAGGTCTTTGCGATGCTGCATCAGCTCACCCCGTTGGAAGAGACCCGCTCCTACAAGATCATCTTTGGCCGAGGCGAGAGCAAGGGCAAGGCCGAGGGCAAGGCCGACTCTCTGGAGCGACTCCTGCGCCACCGCTTCGGCCCCTTGCCGGACTGGGCGTCGGCGCGTATCGCCGCCGCCAACCTGTCACAGCTTGACGCTTGGCTGGACGCGGTCCTCGACATTGACGGCATCGAGGAACTGCTCGGCCCGGCACCCTAGGCCGCCTGCCGCCGAGCTGCGGCCGGCGCGGCGCCTGGTTGCACCCGCTGGGCGTATCCAGCCCCGGGCGCCGTCCTCGCCTCACCGCATCGGAGCGCAGAGCGCCCTTCGAGGCGCGAAACCGCTGGAGCGGTGTCACGAGTTGGCCTCGGGCTGATCCGTGTCGGCCGGGAGGCCGACACTCCGGCCAGCCGCGAGTATGGACCAAGTAACGGGGACAGACCACGTTTTTCACAGACCAAGCTCGCCAATAACGAGAAAGGGGTCTAATAACGAATAAGGGGTCTAACGAATAAGGGGTCAGCGAATAAGGGGTCAGCGAATAAGAGCGAATAAGGGGTCAGCGAATAAGGGGTCAGAGCCCTTTTACCCGGGAGACCCCATCCGTGCGGCCCAAATCAGCATGCCCTGTCCTCCGTCCTCGCCTCACCGCACCAGGGCGCAGAGCGCCCGCAGACGCGCGGCACCGCTGAAGCGGTGTCGCGAGCGGGCCTCGATCATCGTGCCGGCCACATCGCCTGCCGCACGCAAGCGGTTCGCACAGCGGACACTACTGCGCTGGGATCGCCGGCTTTCCAGCCGGCTCGCCGCCAGCGCGGCTCGATGCCGCGTCGGCGGCGTCCTGGCCGATCAGAGAGCACATGCGCGCTCGTCCGGCCGGCCGCGCGGCATGGGCAACCGCCCGGCTCCCGCGCCGCAGATCGCGCGCCGGGGGCATCGAGCCCCCGGCACGCGAAGCCGGCTGAAAGCCGGCGCTCCCAGTCGGCGCCGGCGCGGTCTCGAGCCCGCTTGTCGGGCATACCTCAGTTTGAGAGTTTGCAGATGAGTCAAGTGTACGACCACACCTGGGGGAAGGGCCGAGGGCCGAGGGCCGCGGGCCGAGGGAGCCATCCTCGGCCCTCGGCCCTACAGCCGCCGGGCAAGAAACGGGGACATGGCAAGAAACGGGGACAGACCAGAATGGCGCTAACTTAAGCCGCTTGTCCATACCAATCAGATATTTGCGGGGCAGGAAACTCGATCGGGAAACCGCCCTCGGCGCCGTTTCCGCCCGACTCCTCTCCCTGAGCGCCCTACAATCTCGCGGTTTCGCGACGCGGGATGGGCATAAGTTACTGATTCTTAGAAAGTCGGCTCTTTAAGTTAGCGCCATTCGGGACAGACCACGTTTTTCACACATGGCAAGAAACGGGGACAGACCAGGCAAGAAACGGGGACGGCAAGAAACGGGGACACGGCAAGAAACGGGGACAGACCACGTTTTTCACACAAGAAACGCGGCAAGAAACGGGGACAGACCACGTTTTTCACAGACCAAGCTCGCCAGTAACGAGAAAGGGGTCTAATAACGAATAAGGGGTCAGAGACGAATGGCGCTAACTTAAGCCGTTTGCCTATACCAATCAGATACTTGCGGGGCAGGAAACTCTAGCGTCAGACCGCCCCCGGCGCCGTATTTGCCCGATTCCACCACCTGAGCGTCCTGCGATCTCGCGGTTTCGCGACGCAGGACGGCCCTAAGGTACTGATTCTGAAAAAGTTAGCTGTCAAGTTAGCGCCATTCGGGTCAGAGCCCTTTTAACCGGGAGACCCCATCCGTGCGGCCCAAATCAGCATGCCCTGTCCTCCGTCCTCGCCTCACCGCACCAGGGCGCAGAGCGCCCGCAAACGCGCGACATCGTTGAAGCGGTGTCGCGAGCGGGCCTCGATAAGAATCAAATATGTCGGGCGGAAGATCTCAATCTGGAACGTTCTGAGTGATGCGCCCCTGGCCACGGCCTCAAAGGCCGGCGTCCATTACCCGCTCGCCCCACGCGCCAAGCGCCGTCAACAACCGCAGGCGCTCTGGATCGCCCGCGTGCTCGGCGGCGAGCTCGGTGAGGCGGGCCTCGAAGGCGTCGACGGTGAGGGAGGCGCCGCGCTCGGGGTCCGTCAGGCGCTCGAAGCGCCAGGCGTCCCAGTCCTCGCGCTCGGCCTCGGTGAGGGTGTCGGGCCAGTTGCGGGCGCGCATGCGAAAGAGCAGCGTCGGCAGCCGGGCGTCTTGGAAGCGCGGCTGCTCGGCGGCCAGCGCCTGGGGCGTGAGCCCGTGCAGCCGGGCCATGGTGCGGATGTCAGCATCGGTGAAGAAGCCGCCGCCGTAGAGCATGCGCTCGGGGTCCGGCGGGGCACCGCCCGCTTCGGGCTCGCGGCGGTGCACGTCGCGGACTTTGGCGGCGATGGCCGCACCATGGTGGCGGACGAAGGCGGCGCGCTCTACCACCCGGGCCGGGTCGATGGACCAGCGTTCGGCGGCCGTCGGTGTCAGCGTCTTCAGCGGGGCCAGCATGGGCACGGCGTTGGTCTTGAGGCCTTTGAGCGGGATGCGCTCCACGCCCTCGGGCAGGTCTTGGCTGGCGACGAACACGCGCGCACGGATGTCCTCTGCGGGCAGGTCGAGCAGCACCGCCGGGTCCGCGCGCAGGTCGAAGCACCAGCGCTGCTTGGGGTTGTCCTCGGCGGTGCCGACGATGGCCACGGGGGCGATACAGCCCTGCGCCGCCGGGAAGCGCTGCGAGACGTGCAGCAATGGCTCGCCGCGGTCGATGAGGTTCTCGACCGTTTGGCGCGAGCGCAGCGTCAGTGCGTACTGAAAGAGCTTCGGCTGCGCGCGCCTCAGCAGGCGGGCCAGCGCGATGGTGGCGCGCACGTCCGCGAGGGCATCGTGGGCCGCGGCGTGCGGGATGCCGTTGGCGGCCGTCAGGTGCTCCAGGCGAAACGACGTGACGCCGGGCTCGCGCTCCGGCCACAGGATGCCGTCCGGGCGCAGTGCGTGGGCGAGGCGCAGCACATTGATGAGGTCCCAGCGCGAATTGCCATTCTCGTAGGTGTGCGCGTAGGGCGGCAGCAGGTTGCGGTACAGGAGATACCGCGTGACCTCGTCGTCGAAGCGCAGGCTGTTGTAGCCGACGCCGCAGGTGCCGGGGGCCGCGAGCTGTTCGCGAATGGCGCGGGCAAATTCCGCCTCCGGCACCCCCTCACGCTCGGCGCGCTGCGGCGTAATGCCGGTGACCAGACAGGCGTCCGGCTGCGGCAGCAGGTCATCGGCGGGCCGCGCGAAGACGACCAGCGGCGCGCCGACCTCGTTGAGATCGGCGTCGGTGCGCAGTCCGGCGAATTGGCACGGCCGATCGAGGCCGGGGCTGCTGCCCCAGGTCTCGTAATCGTGCCAATAGAAGCTGGCGGGCAAGGTGCTGGCGGGCAAGGTGCTGGCGGGCAAGGTGTCTGTGCCGGGCGGGCGAAGCCGCGCTTCGGGCCGCGCGGCGCCGTCCGCCTGTCCGTCAGAGCTTTTCCTTGATGCGCGCGGCCTTGCCGCTGCGCCCGCGCAGGTAGTAGAGCTTGGCGCGGCGCACGTCGCCGCGGCGCTTGACCGCGATCTCGGCCACCGCCGGGCTGTAGGTCTGGAACACGCGCTCGACCCCCTCGCCATGGGACATCTTGCGCACGGTAAACGCGGAGTTGAGGCCGCGGTTGCGCTTGGCGATGCAGACGCCTTCAAAGGCCTGCAGGCGCTCGCGCTCGCCCTCCTTGACCCGCACCTGCACCACGACGGTGTCGCCGGGGCCGAAGTCCGGCACCGTCTTGCCCATCTGTTCCTGCTCGAGTTCTTCGATGATGTTGCTCATGTCTCGTTCCGCTCCTGTTCTGCTGCGGTGCCGGCACGGCCCCGCATGAATTCGTCCAGCAATGCCCGGTCGTCCTCGCCGAGGCCCCGCGCGCGCAGCAGGTCCGGGCGGCGCTGCCAAGTGCGCACCAGGGCCTGCTGCCGCCGCCAGCGCGCAATGGCGGCATGGTCACCGGAGAGCAGCACCGGCGGCACCGAGCGGCCGTCGATCAGCTCCGGTCGCGTGTAGTGCGGGCAGTCCAGCAGGCCGTCGCCGTGGGAGTCCTGCGCGGCCGAATCCGCGTGGCCGAGCGCCCCGGGCAAGAGCCGGATGACCGCGTCCATAACGACCATGGCCGCGAGCTCACCGCCGCTCAGCACATAGTCGCCAATGGACCATTCCTCGTCGACGTGCGCCTCCAGCAGGCGCTCGTCGACCCCTTCGTAACGCCCCGCCACCAGCACCCAGCCCGGGGCCGCGGCAATGCGCTGCATGTCCGCCTGCGCGAGCCGCCGCCCCTGCGGGCTCAGGTACGCGACGCGGCTGTCATGGCCCGCCACGGCGGCGGCGTGCTTGGCGGCGGCGATGGCCTCGCGCAGCGGCGCGACCTTCATCACCATGCCGGGGCCGCCGCCATAGGGCCGGTCGTCCACGGTGCGCTGTGCATCCGTCGCGAAGTCCCGCGGGTTCCAGGTCGTGAGGCTCGCGAGACCGCGCTTCAGCGCCCGGGCCACCACGCCTTCATCGCTGAGGATCCGAAACTGCTCCGGAAACAGGGTGACGACGTCGAAGCGCATCTCGGCTCCCGGCGGCTTGCCGCCTCGTGCTGGCGAGCGCCGGCGTGGCCCGACACCGCGCCGCCGGCAGCGCTAGAAGTCCGGGTCCCAGTCCACGACGATGCGCCGCTGCGCGAAATCGATGTCCTGCACCACCTGACCCCAAAGGAAGGGCACCAGCCGCTCCCGCTCCCCGGCGACGACGATCACATCGTTGGCCCCGGTGGCGAACAGGTGGCTCACGGTGCCAAGGGCGACGCCGTCCGGCGTCGCAACGGCAAGCCCTTCCAGGTCCGCCCAATAAAACTCATCCGGCCGCGGCGGCGGCAACTGCCGGCGGCGGACGGCGATGATCTTGCCCGTCAGCGCGGCGGCGGCGTCGCGCTCATCGCAGCCGACGAGCCGCGCCACCAGCGCCTTGCCTTGGCGCCGGCCTTCGGCGACCACCATCTCGACGTCGCCGACCAGCCAGGGCCGGTAGCGCAGAATGTTCTCCGGCGGCTCGGTGTCCGAACCGATGCGGACCCAGCCGCGCACGCCGTGCGGCCCACCGATGCGGCCAAGCTCGATGCGCCGGTCGGCTTGGCCGCCTGCATCAGGCCCCAGCGCCGCATCCGCCGCCGGGCTGGATTGCTCCGTGGCCACGCCGCGGAGTCCTAGGCCGCTTGCCGTTGGGGCGTCAAGCCTCCAGCGGCGACGCTGCGGCCTGCTTGGCGGCCTCTTTCAGCAGCTTCGCGACGCGCTCGGTGGGCTGGGCACCCTGGCTCAGCCAGTGCTCGGCGCGGGCGCGGTCGACGCGCAGGCGCTCGGATGAACCGCGGGCGCAGGGGTCGAAGAAGCCGATGCGCTCGATGCTGCGACCGTCGCGGGAGCGGCGGATGTCCGCCACGACGATTTGATAAAACGGCTGCTTCTTGGCGCCGCCGCGGGAAAGACGAATCTTGACCATCTGAGGTTCCGGGTTCCGTGATGAGGGCTGTTCGGCTGCGGTTTTGTCCGCTTGGAGCGCTTCGCCTAGGCCGGCTTGGGAAGCGGGACGGGCAGCGGTGCGACACCGCCCCGACCGGGCTTGGCCTGGCGCAGGAAAACCCGCAATCATACACGAACATCCGGAAACTGGAAGGGCCAATGAAGGCATTCGCGACCGATCCGATCTCCGGCCCCGTCGGCCACGCGCCATATCCGTCGCCGGGCGCGGCGAGCGGGTGCAGTCAAGCCGCCTCTTCCGTCACGAGCGGCGGCGGGAACCAGGTGGCGGCGATCTCACTGTGCAGATTGGCGATGCCGAGCTGGACGTCGTCTACAAAGTCATGCAGCTCGAACTGGCTCAGTGCCGGCAGGTCCGCGTGGTCCAGCAGCCGCGCGATGCGCCCCATCTCGCGCAGCGAGGACTCGTTGCGAGGCAGCCGCTCCAGACCGCTGCGGGCGTGCTCCATGCACCAGCGCACGGAGCGCGGGAACAGCGGGCTCTTGAAGATGAAGCGCAGCACCGGACCGCGCTGCACGCGGATCTGCTCGCTGCGCCGGTACATCTGGTAGGCCGTCATGGACTTGAGCACGCTGACCCACTGGATGTTGTCGTAGGGCCGGCCGCCGTCGGCGTCCGGCAGCAGGTTGGCGGACTGCACGTCGGCGATGCGCGTGGTCATGTCCGCGCGCTCCAGGTAGCGACCCAGGCGCAGAAACTCAAAGCCCTGGTCGTGCAGCATGGTCCCGTCCAGGAGCCCGGCGAGGGTCTGGCAGCGCAGCACCAGCTCGCGCAGGTAGGGGTGGCGGCCGGTCTTGGCCAGGCCCTTCGTGAGCTCGCCGGACGCGAACAGGTGCAGGCCGTTGATCTGCTCCCAGAACTCCCGCGGCACGATGTCGCGGATGGTGCGGCAGTTCTCCCGCGCCGCCGCCAGCGCGGTGATGATGCTGCCGGAATGGCGCTCGTCGCCGAGCAGGAAGCGCACCACTTGGCGCTCGCCGTAGTCCTTGTAGTGCTCCTCGAACAGCGTGTTCGCGCCGGTGATGTCCACCAGCGGCCGCCAGCCCGGCGCGACGCCCTTCGGCAGGTCCAGCAGCAGGTTGGCGTTGACGGTGACGATGCGCGCGGTGTTCTCGGCCCGCTCCACATAGCGGGCCAGCCAGTAGAGGTTCTCGGCGACTCGGGAGAGCATTCGGGGCTCCTATGCGGATGTTTGATGAGGCGGCGACGTGTCAGACCGAGCGGGGCGTGAGCCGAAGGGCCGACGGGCCGAGGGCCAGGGTCGGAGGGCCGAGGCAGCGTCCTCGGCCCTCGGCCCTTGGCCCTCGGGGTTCGATGCCCGCCCTTGTCGGTCCGAGACCCCCTGTCGCTATCCCTGCGCCTGCGACTGCTGCGCCTGCGCCGCTTCCACCCGGGGCTGCTCGCCGGCACCCTCCGGGATAATCCAGGTGTCCTTGCTGCCGCCGCCCTGGGAGGAGTTGACCACCAGCGAGCCCTTGCGCAGCGCCACCCGCGTGAGGCCGCCCATGGTGACGCTCTGCCGGTCCGCGGTCAGGATGAAGGGCCGCAGGTCCACGTGGCGCGGCTCCAGCGCGCGCTTGATCACCGTCGGCACCGTGGAGATGCCGAGCGTCGGCTGCCCGATGTAGTTGCGCGGGTCCTTCTTGATGAGCTGTACGAACCGGTTGCGCTCGGCCTGCGTCGCCGCCGGCCCGACGATCATGCCGTAGCCGCCGGACTCGTTGGCCGGCTTCACCACCAGCTCGGCGATGTGCTCGGTGACGTACGCCAGCGCATCGGGCTCCATGCAGCGGTAGGTGGGCACGTTCGGGATGATCGCGTCCTGATCCAAGTAGTACTTAATGATCTCGGGCACGAAGGCGTAGACCACCTTGTCGTCGGCGACGCCGGCGCCGGGGGCATTGGCCAGCGCGACGTTGCCGGCCTTCCAGGCCCGCAGCAGGCCCGGCACGCCGAGGATGGAGTCCGGGACAAAGGCCTCCGGGTCCAGGAACAGATCGTCGATGCGCCGATAGATCACATCCACCCGTGCCGGTCCATCCACGGTGCGCATGTAGCAGCAGTCGTCGCTGTCCACGAACAGATCCCGGCCCTCCACCAGCTCCGCGCCCATCTGCTGCGCGAGGTAGGAGTGCTCGAAGTAGGCCGAGTTGTAGATGCCCGGCGTCAGCACGACCACCTCCGGGTACTCCGCGGGTCGCGGCGAGATGGCCGCCAACGTGTCGAACAACTGGCTCGGATAGTCGTCCACCGGCAGCGGCGCATAGTGCTCGAACAGCTCCGGCAGCACGCGCTTGGTGACCAGCCGGTTCTCCAGCATGTACGACACGCCGGAAGGCACGCGCAGGTTGTCCTCCAGCACGTACAGCGTGCCGTCGCGGTCGCGCACCAGGTCCGAGCCGCAGATGTGCGCCCAGATGCCGAGCGGCGGGTCCACACCGACGCACTGCGGACGGAAGTTGACGGACTTCGCCAGCACCTCCTGCGGGAACACCTTGTCCTTGATGATGCGCTGCTCGTGGTAGAGGTCGTCGATGAACAGGTTCAGCGCCTGCACGCGCTGCTTGAGGCCGGACTCGACGCGCCGCCACTCCGCCTCCGGGATCACGCGCGGGATCACGTCGAAGGGCCAGGCACGATCGATCATGCCGCCCTCCTCCGAGTACACCGTGAAGGTGATGCCCATCTCCTTGATGGACGCCTCCGCCGCCTCCTGGCGCGCCGCAAGCTCGTCCGGCCCCAACGCGTCGATATCCGCCGCCAGCGCCTCGCAGCCGGCCCGCGGCAAGGCGGGGCCGACCATCAGCTCGTCGTAAAAGCCTTCGCAGGAATACTCGCCCCAAGCTCGTTGCATCTTTGACAGCCGCCCGTTTGCTGATTGCCTCGCCAAGGTCCGCGACGCCCCGCCCTGCCCCACCCCGACAGCGCCGGTGGGGCGGCCGGCAGCCGAGTCGCGCCGTCGGGCATTGTGCAGCCCGAGCACGGCATTGCTCAATTGCTAACTTGCGCTGGCGGGCGGCCGGCGCGCCATCCTGAGGTCCGCGGCCGACGAAAAACCCGGCGGTTGCGGATTATCAAGTACCCACACGCGCCTCGGTGCTAATTTGGCCCGCGGAACCATCCACTCCTCCTTTCGCCGCGCCGGCTTGCCGGGGCGGCGTTTCTTTTTGGCGCTCGGCGCAGCCAGGCCCTGCAACCTGCTCGCGAGCCCGACGCCGCCGACCCGCCACGGCCCGGCCGCGCAGTCCGCGCCCGCCCGGCCTCTCGCTGGCCCCAGCGAACCGTTCGTCCGAAGTACGGCGCACCGCAGGTAAAAACCCCTGAGCCAAACTCCGTGATACCCCCATGCCTTGCTATAGTTAGTGCCTGACCGAGAAAGCGCTTTATCTCATCGTTACAAGGGTTTAGAATCTGGCCCCATGGTCGAAGCGGCGGGGCTGCCCGGCGCCGTCATGGCGAGCTGTGCGGCACGGCGGCTCGCAACTTGTTGATTTTAGGGCGCGTCGAATTGCGGTCGGGTGTTCATTCGACATCCACTACGCAACCGGCGGAATATGGACGCATAAACTTCGTCATTCAATCTTATGCGACAGATCATCGACCCGCAGCTGAAGTTCGGCGAGCAAGATATCTCGCGGATCGTGCTCGACGCCCGCTCGCGCGACGACATTCCGCGGATTCTGCGCGGTCTGCAATACATCTACGTCACGCCCGAGGTGCGCGAGCAGGTGTTTGCGATCCTCGCCGCGGTGCTGCCGCGCAGCGCCGATGGGCAGAGCGCCGTGAACCCCGACACGGGGCGGCCCGGCATGGAGCAATGGAAGATCCTGGTCTTGGGCGTGCTGCGACTGGGTCTGAACGCCGACTACGATCGGATTCAGGAACTGGCCAACCAGCATGCCACGATCCGCCAGATGCTCGGCCACGGCGACTGGGCAGACGACACGCATTACGGCCTGCAAACGCTCAAGGACAATCTGCGCCTGTTCGCCCCGGATATCCTCGATCGCATCAACCAAGTCGTCGTCGCTGCCGGCCATGCCCTGGTAAAAAAAGTCCCGACGAAGCGCTCAACGTCCGCGCTGACTCTTTCGTCGTCGAAACCGATGTCCACTATCCCACCGACACCAACCTGTTGCTCGACGCAGTCCGCAAGGTCATCGACACCTGCGCGCAACTGTGTGAGGCGCAGGACTTGAGCGACTGGCGGCAAGCGGCCTACAACCGGCGCTGCTTCAATCGCGCGTATCGCCGCACGCAGCAGAGCAAGCGCTCGCGCGCGAAGTCCGCGGACAAGCGCGCTGCACGCGAGGCGCAGATCCAAGCGACCTACCGCGCGTACC
>NZ_JABX01000041.1 GCF_001469165.1 Thiohalocapsa sp. ML1
CACTAAGGGATCTCGGTGCCGACCTTGATGACTGCCTGCTTCTGGTCCGACGTGACGACGCGGGGTGAGGAGATGATCTCGCCGCGGCCCTCGCGCTGCATCGCGGAGAGCTCGAGCTGGATCAGGTGGGAGCCGACCTTGCCGAGTACGAAGTTGAAGGCGCCGGCGGGGTTGGCGTTAGCGGGGAGGTTGACCATGAGGGAGGGAAGGGATGAACCTTCCGGGAACTCGACAACGGAGTTGAAAGGCTTACGCTGGCCCGTCGGATCACCCGAAATAGTCTCCCCCTCTTCCGTTGCGCTGCCCCCGAATGGGCCTGCGTCAAAGTCAGCGAAAGGAGCGCCACTAGGAGGACTGGTGTTTGGTCGCCCGCCGGTAATCAAGAGCTCATTTCTTTCGTAAGCCCCCATCGACGTCGACAGCCCAAACCGCACGCCCAAATCCCGGGCAAAGTTATCATTCGCGATGACCACGCGCGACTCGATCATCACCTGGCGCACCGGCACATCGAGCTGATTGATCAGCCGGCGCACCTCTTCCAGCCTCGCGGCGGTGTCCTGCACCAAGAGTGTATTGGTGCGGGCGTCCACCGTGACGCTGCCACGGTCCGGCGTCAGCAGGTTGTTTTCCTCGGACTTGAGCAGCGTCGCGAAGTCCCCGGCCTTGGCGTAGTTCACCTGAATGAACTCCGAGCGCAGCGGCGCCAGCTCCTCGATCTGCTGCTTGGATTCCAGCTCCAGCTTCTCTTGTGCCGCGATCTCCTGGGTCGGCGCCACCATGATGACGTTGCCCGTCTGGCGCATCGACAAGCCCTTGGTTTTCAAGATGATATCGAGCGCCTGATCCCAGGGTACGTTCTTGAGCCTGAGCGTGATGTTGCCGCGCACCGTGTCGCTCGCGACCAGGTTCAGGCCGGTGAAGTCGGCCAGCAACTGCAGCACCGCGCGGACCTCGATGTCCTGGAAATTCAGCGACAGCCGGTCACCGGAATAGACGATCTTCTGGCGGTCCAGCTCTTCCTTTTCCGCCTGCGTCAGCGCGCGGAACTCCACCGTGAACAGGTTATCGGTCTGGTAGGCGAGGTACTCGAACTGATCCGAGGTCTTGATGTCCACCTGCACGTTGCCGCCCGCGCCGCGGGACTCCACCGCCGTCACCGGCGTGGCGAAGTCCACCACGTCCAGGCGCCGGAACAGGCGCTGGGGCAGGTCGGTATTGGGGATATTCACAACCACGTCCTGCCCCTCCTGGCGCACGCTGACCTGGGTCTCGGCGGACGGCAGCGTGATGATCACGCGCCCCTCGCCGCCGGTGCCGCGGCGGAAGTCGATATCGCGCACGGCGCCGCGCGCCGGCTGCCGGCTCGCGGCACCCGGGCCGGTGGTGGGGCCGATGCGCCGCGCTTGGGTCGGCACCGGGGCGGAGCGCTCCGGGTTCAGCGAGATGGTGACGCGGTTGCCGCGGGTGTTGATCTCATAGGGCACCGAGTCATTGAGATTAATCACGACGCGCGTGCGGTCGCTCGCCTCAATGGCCACCAGGCTGTGCGCGACGCCGAGGCCGATGGGCACGTTTCTCTGATTCAGGCCGCTGCTGACGCCCGGGAAGTCGATGGCGATGCGCGCCGGGTTCTCGGTGGCGAAGTCCTGTGGCCTGGGCACGGCGCCGGAGAACACGAGGTCCACCTCCACCTGATTGCCGGGCAGCGACGCGAACTCCACGTTCTGGAGCACCGCGGCCCCGGCCGGGGCGAAGGCGCCGGCACCGAGCAGCAGCAGCACCTGCGCGGCGCGGGCAAGCCAGGTTCGAGCGCGCGCAGGCGGCGCTGCCCGCCTCAGCGCGAAGGGATCTGTCCGGCCTGTTGTTGCTCGCATGGCTGTCTCTCCGCATCCGACGGCGTTGTCGGACACTGGCGTACTGAATCCGCCACCGCCTCGCGACCGGGCCGCGCGGCGGCATGGTGCGACCGCCGCCCCCCGGCTGTTCGCCGGCGGGGTGCGGCCGCTTGCACTCCCTGCGCAGGCAAAGCCCCTGCGCCTGTTACTGCGCCCTGAGGGAGATCGTCTGCTCCCGCTCGCGCCAAGCCCCCGGGCCTTCGCCGATGATCTCGGTCAGGGCGATGCCTTCGGGGCTGATCTGGGTGATCTGACCATTGTTCTGACCCAGATAATTGCCGACCCGCACCCGATGCAGCACGCCGTCGGGCGTCATGACGAGGCCCCAACGGGTGTTGTGCTGCTCCAGCGTGCCCACCATCCGCAGCGAGTCCAGCGCGTACTGCTCCAGCTCCTCGCGCCGGCGCAGCGGGTCCGGCGCAATGCCGGAGCCCGGCCGCGGCATGGTCGCCTGGGCCGTGCGATCGTCCATCACGAAGGGGTCGCGGCGATTGCCCGGCTCATACAGAAAGGTGTCCACCTGCGGCACCTCCGGGATCGGCTCCAGCGGCCCCGGCGGGCGCGCCTTGACCCGCGCCACGTAATCGTTCAGCTCGTCCAGGTTGGCCTTGCCGCAGCCCGCAAGCACGGCCGCGACCGCCGCCAGCGCCGCCAAACGCGCCGCGCGCATCATTGGAGCGCCGCCTCTTCCAGATAGCGATAGGTCTTCACCGTGGCTTCCATGCCCAAGCGCACGTCGCCGCCGCTCGCGTTGCCGCCGCCCGGGGACGAAATCTTGACATCGTGTATCGTCACGATGCGTGGCAGCGCCGCAAGACCGCTGATGAAGCGGCCGAACTCGTGATAGCGGCCGTTGACGCGCATGCGGATCGGCAGCTCGGCATAGAAGTCCTTGTTCTGCTCGCCGGCGGGCTGGAACAGCTCGAACTCCAGGCCGGCGGCGAGGCCCGTCTGCGACACATCCACCAACAGCCCCGCCACCTCGGTGCGGTCCGGCAACTGCCGCACCATGGCGCCGAAGGACTCCTCCATCTCGGCGAGCTGCTGCTCGTAGGCCTCCAGGTTCGCGGCCTTGTCCTGCTTGTCCTCGAAGGTCTTGCGCAGCGTCAGCTCCTCGGCCCTGACGGTGTCCAGGCGGGCTATCTGGTCCTTGACGATGAAGTAGTACCAGGCCCAGCCGAGCAGCGCGCACAGGACCAGAATCAGGGCGGCCTTGGCCGGCACCGGCCACTCGCCGATGTTGCTAAGCTCCAGTTCGTTGAGGTCGCTGAGTTCCACGCTGCTTCTCGTACTGTTGGTCGCGGTCCGCGGCGGCACAGGCTCCCTGCGCCCGTCAGCCGGATACGGACCGGCGCCCCGCCTCCACGCCGACCTGGCCGTCCGCGGGCGCGGCGTCCGGGTCCGCGCGCCGCTGCTGGAAGCTGAGCCGAAAATGGCTGAAACCGGTGCCGGTCTGGTCTTTGTTCTCGATGACCAGCAGCACCGGATCGTTGATCCACGCCGACGCGTTGATGTTGCGCATGAAGGCCGATACGCGCGCATTGGACTGCGCGCGCCCTTCCACCTCGACGCGGGCGCCCTGCTGCGTGACGCCGGTGAGGAAGACGCCGTCGGGAATGGCCTGCACGAGCTCATCGAAGAGGTGCACGACCTCCGGGCGGCTCTCCTGCAACTGTTGGATGACGTTCATGCGCGCGAGCAGGTCCGCTTTGGTCTCTTCGAGCAACTGGATCTTGCGAATACGCTGGTCGAGCTGCGCAATCTGCTGCGTGAGGAGCTGATTGCGGGACTGCTGCGCGGCGATCATGCTCTCGAACTGCATGCGCACGCCAAGCCCGACCAGCAGGACCAGCGCCACGGCCGCACCCGTGGCCATGAAGAAGTTCCGCTGCCGGCGGCGGCGCTCCTGGTCGCGCCATGGCAGTAGGTTAATGCGTGCCATGTTCAGATGCGTGTCTTGTCAGATGCGCGTGTCAGTCGAATGCCCGCAAGGCCAGTCCGGTCGCGATCATCATGGCCGGCGCCGCCTTGGTCAGCGCGGCCGGGTCGATGCCGGGACCGAGCGCCATGGCGGCGAACGGGTTGACGATGGACACCGGGAACCCGAGCCGCTCTTCCACCAGCTCGTCGATCTTGTCGATGCGCGCGGCGCCGCCGGCGAGCATGACCTGATCGGTGCGGTTGAAGGTGCTCGCAGAGTAAAAGAACTGCAGCGCGCGGGCGATCTGCTGCGCCAGCGCCTCCTTGAACGGCCCCAGCACCTCGGTGGTGAAATTCTCGGGCAGCCGGCCCTCTTCGAGGCGTTCCAGGGCCTGTGGACGGGCTAAGCCGTAGCGGCGCTCGACCTCGTCGAGCAACTGATTGCCGCCGAAGTTCTGCTCCCGGGTGTAGACCGTCTTGCCGTCGTGCAGCACGTGCAGCGTCGTCGTGGTGGCGCCGACATCGGCGATGGCGACGGTCTGGTCTTGGCGTTCGTCGTCGAAGCGCCCGAGCAGCAAGGCGCAGGCGTTCTCCATGGCGTAGGCCTCGACGTCGACGATGGCGGCCGTGAGCCCCGCGAGCTCCAGCGCCGCCACGCGGTCGTCGACGTTCTCGCGCCGGGAGGCCGCCAGCAGTACGTCCACCATGTCCGGGTTGTTCGGCGAGCTGCCCAGGATGTCGAAGTCGATGTTGACCTCTTCCAGCGGATAGGGGATGTACTGATCCGCCTCCAACTGGATCTGCATCTCCATCTCGGCGTCGGACAGCGCCGCCGACATGGCAATGACCTTGGTGATGACGGCGGACCCCGCCACGGCGCAGGCAGCGCGCTTGGTTTTGGTGCCGGCCCGGGCGACGGCCCGCTGAATGGTCTGCCCGACGACATCCACGTCGGAGATCTTCTTCTCGACCACCGCATTGACTGGCAGCGGCTCGATGGTGAAGGCATTGACGCGATAGAGCTCCGCTGCGGTGCCGACGGTCTGCGACAGCTCAATGATCTTCACGGCCGTCGAGCTGATGTCGATGCCGAGGAGTGCCCGCTGTTTGCGCCCGATGCCGAACATGCTTGCCCGCCACGCTGGGGGCCTTTGCCCCACACCTGATAAATCAGCTACGAATTCGCCTCTAACTATATCAGACAAAACCTGTTTCGTATGTGAGGTAGGCCCCGGTTCCTGGTCCGTGGCCGACCGCCGCGGCAGAATATTGGACAGTTGCAGGAGCCGGCTGTCTGCGCGGCCGGCCGCAGCAGCGGCAATGGCCCTGCCGGCAGCGTCGGCAGGCCGGCCAGTGGGCGCGCGGACGGGGCATCAGCCGCCGATCTGCCGCGCGATGTCCGCCAGCCGCTGGTCCGGGTCCTGCACCAGCCGGCGCGGAAAGTGCACGTAGAGCGCGATGCGGCCGGGGCGGTCTGGCCGGCGGGCACGCACGAGGCCGATCTCGTGCGCGCCCTCGGTGCAGCGGTCGCGGATGATGTTCATGCGGTCGAGCCAAAGCCGCATGGTCTCGAAATGCAGCTCGCGCTCCGGATGGTCCAGCTCATTGATGAGGCAATCCAGATACTCCTCAATGTTAGCCAGGCCCCGGCGCGCGTCGGCGAGGTCCCGCTCGGCGTCGTCGATGCGTCCCCGCAGGCGCGCCTGCTCGGCGAGGTGCGCGCTGCTGCTGCCGAGCACGAGGTCGACGCCGCCCACCCGCGGGTTCACGACCTTGAGCTTGAGCTTGAGCATGCGCACCGCCGCGTCGAGCTGGGCAATGCGCTCCTCCCGCGCCTCGATGCGCGCGTGGCCGATGGACACCATGACGTCGACCACGGGCTGCAGCAGGCTCCGGCGCAGCGCGTCCATGCCGTCGGCCACGGCGGCGACCTCGATGTCCGTGAAGCCGAGCGTCGTCTGCTGCACGTCGCGCTGCACCCGATCGCCGATGAGCGCCATGCCGAGCTGCCGGCGCTCCTGCGGCATGGCCAGCAGCAGCCCGAACAGCTCGCCGTCGGCCGCGGGATGGTCCTGCAGCCAGCGCTGCACGGCGCGGCCGGACAGCACCTGTTGCAGTTGCGAGAGATTGCCGAATAGGGCATTGACGAGCGGGTCCGCGGCCCAGCTCGCCGGGTCCAGCGTCACCGGACCGGGAATGGCAGAGAGCAGCGACTCGCCGTGGGCGAGGAGGCGCTCGGCCACCGGGAACAGCCGGCGCCGATAACCCGGCAGGCCGCGCAGCGTCGGGTTCACCTGCGAGACGATGCGCTCGCAGGCGAGGTGCACGGCGCTCTCGTGCAGCCGGCGCTCGGCGCTCTGCACGCGCAGCCGCGAGACGAGCGCCTGCGCCCACAGGCGCAGCCGGCCTGGGCGGAACGGGGCGGGGCGGTCGGGCATCGAGGCACTCCGGTGGCGGGGGATGCTGTCATCCTAGATTGCTTGACGGCGGCGAATGTTTGCAGATGAGTCAAGTTTCACGACGACACGGCGCTTGCAGGCGAAAGGGCCGAGGGCCAAGGGCCAAGGGAGCCCGCCTCGGCCCTTGGCCCTTGGCCCTTGCTTCAACGCGCCGACGAGCGGGCTGCGCAAGACTAGGCGCCGCGATGGTGAGCGTCTCAGGCAGCGGCGCCAGCACCGGCGCGGGCGCTTGCGCCGCGAGCGGCGGCGCCGTGCAGGCACACAGCAGCAACGCGCCGAGGCGGGCGCGGTGGCGCCTCATTGCGCGGGCGGTGAGCTGTCCGGGGTCCATGCGCCTTGACCCTGCCCGTCAGCCCTTCGCGGCGGCTCCGTCCGTGTGTCGCTGGGCGCGGAAGCTCTCGATCAGCAGTAGCACGACGCCGACGCTGATGGCGCTGTCGGCGACGTTGAACGACGGCCAGGGGTTGAACATGGCCAAAGGCAGGAACGGGAGATACACCTGGATGAAATCCACCACGTGCCCGAGCAGCACGCGGTCGATGAGGTTGCCGACGGCGCCGCCGAGGATCAGCGAGAGACCCACCGCCAGCCAGCCCTCACCGGGCTTAAGCCGCAGTAGCCAGATCAACAGCGCCACCGTCACCGCCACCGCGAAGCCTGCGAACAACCAGCGCTGCCAGCCGCCCGCGTCGGACAACAGGCTGAACGCGGCGCCGGTGTTGAACATCAGCGTCAGGTTCAGGTTCGGCACCAGCTCGATGACCTGATAGGGCTCAAGGGCCGCCAGCACCAGCCACTTGCTGAGCTGGTCCAGAACGAGCACGGCGGCGGAGAGCCAGAGCCAGTGTTTCACGGGAGTATTGATGGGTTCTGCTGCGGGAGGGACGGCAAGCACAGCGCTCACCGCGCGTGGCCGAGCATTGTCGCGGGCCACGGTCGATTTGGCCAGCGTCGAGGGCCGCAATCAATGCTCGAAAGGCGCCTGCGGGCACAGGATTCCGAGGCGATGCCGCAGTCGCGCGGCATCATCACCCGCGAGTCTGCCGAGCTTGCCGAGGACCAAACGATGATCCAGCGTGAAGAGCTTCATCCGCACCAGGCAGGGGTTGGACAAGCCGGCTGCGGCAAGGTCCTCGATGACGAGATCCAAGGGCCAAGCGCTGCGCTGGGCAGAGGTGATCACGGCGCAAACGCTGTGACCGGCCCGCGTGTTGAAAGCGATGCTGTCGGACAATACGACGGCAGGCCTGACCTTGCGCGCAGCGCGATCTGTGAACGGAAAAGGAACGCGAACGACGTCGAGCGCGTTATAGGTCACGGAAGGCCTCATCGTCCTCGGGCGACGACCACTCCCCCAAGGTGCCTTCCAAGCTCCTGAGATAGTCTAAATCGAGCGGCGCCGCACGGCGGACGTGGACGCGACCGTCGCCTTCGATCTCCCAGGCCAAGGTATCGCCCGGCGCCGCGCCGAGGGCGTCGCGGACCTCCTTCGGCACGGTCGTCTGGCCATTTGCGGTGATCTTTCCCATGAGCGGCACCAAATTGCTGTTGTCGGCGTGCATGAAGTGACCCCGCAGATGTAAGGACGCCCGACGTGCCTCCCATTCTAGGCCTGTAAAGCCTCAGATCGACAAGGGCACGCCGCGAACTAAGGGCCGAGGGCCGAGGAGGGCTTCCTCGGCCCTGTTCGCAGCTATGCTCAGCCCGCCGTCAGCACGATCGCCGGGCGCGTCGGCAGCTCTGCCGCGCGGTCGGCGAGGATGTCCACGAACAGCGGGTGCTCGCCGATGAGCCGGGTGCTCTGCACGTCGAGGCTTAGGTGCGCCGCCGCCGCCGCGGCGGCGATGTCGTCGATGTCGCCGCCGGCGCCCGCGTGTCGGCCCGGCGAGATGAACTGCATGGCGAGCACGACGGAGCGCGGCTCGCCGGCGCTGCCGATATCCGCCAGCACCTCCGCGAGCAGTCGGCCGTTGAAGTCGTAGTCGGCGCCTTCGCGGCGCTCCATGACGGCCTCGCCGACCTTGACCTCGGCGCCCAGCCGCTCGGTCAAGCGCTCCGCGAGCCAATGCCGCACGGCGGTGACCGCGGGCAGCGGCGAGCCGTGGTCCACCAGCAGCACGTGCGTCGGCGAGCGCTCCGCACCGTCGCCGAGTGCCGCGGTGACGTTGTCGGCCAGGATGTCGGCGAGCCGGGGCTCCCCTGCCGGCAGCGGGCAGAGCACATCGGCGATGCGGACCTCGATGGGACCATGCGCGGCGGCGACGCGGCCCGCCACCTCCGGGATGAAGTCGCCGATGGCGCGGCTCGGGCCGAAGAAGAGCGGCAGGATCTCGAAGCTGCGCTCGCCCGCGGCGGCCCGGGCGTCGAGATAGCCCTCCAGTGTCCAGGCGGGCTCGCCGCCGAGCTGCTCCGGCGGGATCTTCGAGGAGTGCAGCGCCGACACCGGATGCACCTCGGTGCCGAGGCGCTCGGAGAGGTGCTGCGCGAGGCGGCGCAGATTCAGCGTGGCCGCGGCGCGGCGGGAACCGTTGTCGAGCAGAATCATGGAGAGGAGCTAGGGGCTAGGGGCTAGGGGCTAGGGGCTAGGGGCTAGGGGCTAGGGAGGCAGAGCCTCAGACCGGCCAGGGCGCGGCGCCTCATCTTGCGCAGCCCGCTCGTCGGCGTATTGAACCAAGGGCCAAGGGCCAAGGGCCAAGGGCCGAGGCGGGCTCCCTCGGCCCTCGGCCCTTATTGTTCAGCCACCTCGAACAGGATCTCGTTGCGGCGCAGCGGACCCGGCGTCATCGGGTCGTTGTAGTAGGCGTAGATCGGCGGCGCAATGGCGGTTTGGCCTTGGGCCGTCATCCAGTTCTCGAGGCGTTCGCGGTGCTCGGCGGTGCGCTCGTCGGTGGTGCGGCCGCTGAAGCGCACGGCGGCGACGCGCCGTGGCGGCAGCTCCGTGAGGCGCACGTCGGGGCTCGCCGGCGCCGGCAGGCCGGCGGCGACGGCGGCCTTCGGCATGATGAAGCCGACGCTCCAGCGGCCGTCCGCGGTGCCTTCGGTGCTCGGCTGCTGGATGACGGGGGCCGTCATCGCGATCTTCTCGCCGTCGCGCTCCTTGGCGAAGATGTAGCGGGCGAGGGGGCCGAAGCCCGCGCCGAGGGCCTCCTTGCGATCGCCCTCGCGGCGCACCTCGGCGACGGTCATCGCGGGGTAATAGCGCAGCTCGAAGTCCCCGTCCTGCCGAAGCAGCACATACTCGGGCTGCTCGACGTTCTGGATGACATAGACAAAGACCAGGAGCGCGCCGACGGCGAGCACGGCGAGCCCGATGGCGATGATGGCGAAGAGCTTGAGCATTGCGTCTGTCTTGGAGTTCTTGACTCAGTTGGCCGGCCGCGCCGAATCCGCGGCCAGAAATGCCAGCATGCGCTGGAAGTCCTGCCAGCCGTGAACCTTCTGCTCCGGCGAGCGCAGGTAGTACGACGGGTGATAGGTCACGAGCAGCGGCGTGCGGCGCGGCCCGAAGGCGTGCAGCCGCCCGCGCAGCCGCCCGACCGCCTCGGCCGTGCCGAGCAGGTTGTGAGCCGGCACGCGCCCGAGGCAGACGATGAGCCGCGGCGCCACCAGCTCGATCTGACGCTCCAGATAGGCCCGGCAGGCGGCGGCTTCATCGGGGCTGGGATCGCGGTTATTCGGCGGCCGGCACTTGACGACGTTGGCGATGTAGACCTGCTCGCGCTTGCAGCCGGCCGCGGCGAGCATGCGGTTCAGCAATTGCCCGGCGCGGCCGACGAAGGGCTCGCCCCGGCGGTCCTCATCGGCGCCCGGCCCTTCGCCGACGAACATGACCGCGGCGGCACGGTCGCCGACGCCGAACACGGTATTGGTGCGCCGCGCGCAGAGCCCACAGGCGCGGCAGCCGGCCACGGCCTGCTCCAGCGCCGGCCAGTCCATCGCTGCCACCGGATTGGCGGCCGGTGGCGCGGCCCCGAGCGCCAGATCGAGGTCGAGCCCCGCTTCGAGGTCATCGGCGGGGAATTCGGCGAGATCGGCATCGGACCAGGGCGGCGGCTCGTCGTCGATCGGTGCTTGCGCGGCCGGTGCAGGATGCGCGGCCGGTGCAGGATGCGCGGCCCGTGCAGGGGGTGGCGGCGCTGTCGCGGCCGGGGCGGGGGGCGGCGCGGGCGAGCTCACGGCCGGTGCCGGCGGCGCGCTTGGGCTCGGGGGCGGGCTCGGTGCGGGCTTGGCGAGCGGCGGCGCGGGCTGCGCAGGCGCAAGCACTAGGGGCGCGTCCTCCGCCCACGACGCCGCCT
Organism: Thiohalocapsa sp. ML1; assembly: GCF_001469165.1. GTDB lineage: Bacteria > Pseudomonadota > Gammaproteobacteria > Chromatiales > Chromatiaceae > Thiohalocapsa. The sequence continues at coordinate 10,570 of NZ_JABX01000041.1, forward strand.
CGGCCCCGCGCAGACGCCAGACATCGACGCCCATGGCGTTCAGGTAAGCGAGTCGGCGAGCTTCATGCATGATTTTTAGAATGAATTGCTCCAGGCGGGCGAAGGGCGAGGAAGAAGGGCGAGGAAGAAGGGCGAGGAAGACGGGCCGAGGGCCGAGGGCCGAGGCGGGTTCCTCGGCCCTCGGCCCTGCCCCCGCAGGATAAGGGACCGCCCCAGTGCCGCGCGCACCCGTTTAGCGGCATTCTCCGCCAAGACCGATATGCTTTGCAGGGGCAGCGCCGCCCCTGCACCGCCGCAGCGGAGCACGACCGTCATGTGGGAGCTGCTTGTCCTGATCATCGCCGCCAATGGGGCGCCGGTGCTGGCGCGCGCGCTGCTTGGCGCGCGCGGCGCCGCGCGGGTGGACGGCGGGCGCGTGCTCGCCGACGGCGCGCCGCTGTTCGGCAGTTCCAAGACCTGGCGCGGGCTCGCGGCGGCCCTGCTCGCGGGCGCCCTGCTCGCGCCGCTGTTGGGGCTGGCGCCGGGCATCGGGCTCGCCGCGGCGGGGCTGGCCATGGCCGGCGACCTGCTCAGCAGCTTCATCAAGCGCAGGCTTGGGCGGACGCCGGGCAGCCCGGCCGGGATCCTGGACCAGGTGCCGGAGGCGCTCTTGCCGGGCCTCGGCCTGATGTGGCCCCTTGGACTCGGCGCGCTTGATCTCTTGCTGTTGGTTATGCTGTTCACCCTGTTCAGTCGGCTCGCATCGCCGCTTCTGTATCGGCTGCGCATCCGCCGCCGCCCCTGGTGAGCGGCGCGTGCCATGGCCGGCAACGCCACCCCGAGCGCCGCATGACCCCGCAATTCAGCGTCCTGACCTACAACATCCACAAGGGCTTTAGCATGGGCAACCGGCAGTTCGTGCTGCACCGGATGCGCGAGGCCCTGCCGCGGACGGGCGCGGACGTGGTGTTCCTGCAAGAGGCGCTTGGCCAGCACGACAGCCATGCCGCGCGGGTGCTGGAATGGCCGGCGTATCCGCAGTTCGAGTTTCTCGCCGACACCGTCTGGCCCCACCACGCCTACGGCCGTAACGCGCTCTACGACCACGGCCACCACGGCAACGCCATCCTGAGCCGCTATCCGTTCGTGGAATGGGAGAACATCAGCGTCTCACCCTATCCGTTTGCCGCGAGCCGGAGCTTGCTGCACGGCGTCATCGAGGTCCCGCCCTCGCGGCAGCGGGTGCACGTGGTCTGCGTACACTTCGGGTTCTTCGGCGCCGAGCGCCGGCCGCAGATCCGGCGGCTGTGCGCCCGTATCGAGGCGCACGTGCCGCACGATGAGCCGCTCGTCGTCGCCGGCGATTTCAACGACTGGTCCGGCCGCGCGGAGCGGGACTTCAACGCCGCGCTCGGCCTGCGGGAGGCCTTCCGCACCCTGCACGGCCGCCACGCCCGCAGTTGGCCGGCGATGGCGCCGCTCTTGCCGCTGGACCGCATCTACTGCCGCGGCGTCGCTCCGGTGGCGGCGGAGCGCCTGGGGCTCGCGCCCTGGCATACACTGTCGGACCACACGCCGCTGCAGGCCTGGTTCCGCCTATGATCGAGTCCTCGCGCCTGACCTTGCCCAACCTGCTCAGCTTCTTCCGGCTGGGCGCGGCACCGGTGCTGCTCTTGCTCGCGCTCGCTGGCCATCGCGATGCTTGGCTGTGGCTGCTCGCGGCCTGCTTCGCGAGCGATGCGGTGGACGGCACGCTGGCGCGGCTGCTGGGGCAGGCGAGCCGCTTCGGCGCGATGCTGGACTCCTGGGCGGATGTGACCATCTACGCCGTCATCGCCGCGTCGCTGCCGCTGCTGTGGCCGGACGTGGTGCGCGCGGAGCGGGTTGCCGTGTTGGCGCTGATCGCGAGCTTTACCTTGCCCGCGCTGGCCGGGTGGATCAAGTTTCGCCACTTCACCAGCTATCACACCTGGCTGGTGCGGCTTGCCGTGGTCGCGACGGCGGCGGGGCTCTACCTGCTGCTGCTCGACATCTCGCCGTGGCCGTTTCGCATCGCCGCCGTGCTCGCGGTGCTGGCCGCGCTGGAGGAGATCGCGATCAGCCTCGTCCTGACGGAGGATCGCTCCAACATCGCGGGCCTCGTGACGGCGCTGCGGCTGCGGCGCGAGGCGAAGCAGGGCGCCCGAGGAGACGCGACGCGCCCTCAGTAGGCGACGCCGAAGCCGCTGTCTTCGCTGCGCGGCGGCACCGGCAGACCCGCGATCTGCATGCCCTGCGTGACGGGCCCGTCCGCAAACAGCCGACGCAGCCAGCGCCGGCCGACCTCCGCGGCAAAGTGCAAGTCCAGCATCGAACCCAGTGGCGACCGATCCCGACGCGCCCGGCCAGTCCGACGCCATGCGGGGGTCAAGGGTCGAGGGCCGAGGGCCAAAGCAGGCTCCCCTGGCCCTTGGCCCTTGGCCCTTGGCCCTTGCCCCTTTAAGGCTCCCGCACCGTCAGCGTGTCGCCGCGCTGAATCAGCTCGAAGCGGCGCAGGTAGTTCATGCCGAGCAGCACCTCGTCGCCTGGCATGTTCGGCATGACCACGGCCCGCACGTTGTGTGCGGTCAGCCCCGCGACGGCAATGCTGTCGAGCCGCGTGCTCCAGGTCTGCACGACGCCGTTGGCGGTCTTGCTCATGCCGCCCGGCAGCAGCGGCAGCTCCAGCCGGCGCGCGATCTCCAGCGGCAGTGCCACGGCGGTGGCGCCGGTGTCGACCATGAAGGTGACCGGCGCGCCGTTGATGCTGCCGGCGGTCACGTAGTGCCCGAGGCGGTTTTGGCGCAGCTCGACGCTGGACCTGCCCGCGGCGTCCACCCGCAACGCGGGGTCGGGGTTGGGGTTGTGCTGGCGATCCAGATGGCCCTGGAAGAACAGCACCAACAGTGCGAGGCCCACCACCCAAGCGGCGATGAGCATCACCTTGCCGAGGCGCGAGGGCATGTCGTCGGTGCGGGGGAAACCTTCAGCCATGGCCCCTAGATGGGGCGGCTGCGCCCGCTCACGAGGGGCGCCGGCGGGAGCTGCCGGACGGACGGGCCCACCGCCATGGTTCGGCCCGGTCCCGGGCCGGCGGCATCAGCGCTTGGTCCGCGGTAGGGGCTTGCAGACGCAGCGTCGGCAAGGCGAGCAGGCGCTCGCCTGCGGCCGGCATCGCCGGGGCCTGTCAATAGGTGACGAGCTTCGGCAGTGCCTTGGCCTGCTCGATCCAGTCCTCCACTTGGCTCTGCGTCGGCGGACGCTCGGTGAGGTTGCGTCCGTCGTTGGTCTCCAGGAGCTTGGCATGCAGGTTGTCCGCACGGCGGGTGGCGAGCTCCTTCACGGTATCGACGCCGGCATGCTCCAGCAGGTCCGAATACACGCCGGAGACGCCCTTCACGCGGGCCAGGTCCGCGCGGTTGATCAGCGCCAGCAGCTCGGCGGGCTCACACCCGCATGCGGCGGCGAGGGTCTTGCGCTGCGCGGGGCTTGCGCCGGCCTCCACGAGGGCCTCGTTGTCGGTAATGGACTGCGCGGTGAGGGCGCTCAGCACGGCATCGGTCATGCCTTTCAGCTCTTTTACAGGTGTGGCCATGGCGGTCTCCTGATGGTCTGGGTGTCTGTCGGCGCCGGGCGTCACGGCCGGGTCGGGTGCCTCGGCGCCAGCCGGCGCAGGGGCGCCCCACCGGGAGCAAGCCCCAACTGGCCGCCCGGCGGGGCAGGCGGCTGAATGATAAACGATTAGCGTGTGCGAGCAAGGACCGATGTCCGGCGCGGCCGGCTGCGCCTTGACAGCGCCGCTGCCGGCTCCGAGCATGGCCGACCCTTTAAGGACCGCGTCTTACCGCCATCCACGATGTTCCCGAAGCTCACTCCACTGCAATGGCTCGTCTTTCTGTTCGGGCTCGCTTTCTACGGTTTCGCGGTGTTCGCGCTGACACGGGACTACTATCTGCGCCACCCGCCGCAAGCCGCGCCGGCGGCGACAGCCACGGCGCCGCACGCGGACATGGGCGCGCTCGGCGAGCGCATGCGCGCCGCCCTGGGCGGCGACGCCGGCGCGGTGCCGGCGGCGGAGCTGCTGGCCACCACCGATCCGGCGCGCTTGGGGCAGGAGGCGGACCGGCTGTTCGCGGCCCGCCGTTTCACGGCGGCGGTGCCGCTGTACCGGCGCATCCTGGAGCTGGACCCCGACGCCGTGGAGGCGCAGAACGACTTGGGGCTGGCGCTGCACTACGCGGGCGAGACCCCGGCGGGGCTTGAAGTGCTCCGCGACGGCGCCGCGGCGGCGCCCGAGCACCAGCGCATCCAGTTGAGCCTGGGCTTCGTCGCGCTGCAGGCGGGCGATGTGGACACCGGCCGGCAGGCGCTGACCCGTGCCCGGGAGCTGGACCCGGGCTCCGACGTCGGCCAGGAGGCGGCGCGGCTGCTGGGGCTGCTCGATGCCGAGCAGGACCGCTGAGGCGCCGCCGGCCCGCCGATGCGCATCCGCCTCATCAGCATCGGCCAGCGCATGCCGCGCTGGGTGGACGAGGGCTATGCCGAGTATGCGAAGCGCCTGCCGCAAAGTTGCGCGCTGGAGCTGATCGAGCTGCCCGGCGGCCTTGCCGGCAAGGGCGCCCGGGGTCGGGGCGCCGCGCTGCCGGACGGGGAGCTGCCGCGCTTGCGCCGAGACGAGGGCGAGCGGCTGCTGGCCGCGGTGCCGGCGCGCTCGCGCATGGTCGCGCTGGACGTGCGCGGGCGCGCCTGGAGCAGCGAAGACCTCGCCGCACAACTCGCGGACTGGCTCGCGGACGGGCGCGATGTCGCGCTCCTGGTGGGCGGGCCGAACGGGCTCGCCGAGGACTGCCTAGCCCGCGCCGAGCAGCGCTGGTCCTTGTCGGCGCTGACGCTGCCGCATCCGCTGGTGCGCGTGGTGCTGGCCGAGCAGCTCTACCGGGCCTGGAGCCAATTGGCAGGCCACCCCTATCACCGCGGCTGATGTCCCCGAGGCCAGCTCGATGCCGACCCCCGCTGCCACCGAACCCTTGATCCTGGCATCAAAGTCGCCGCGCCGGCTGGAGCTGCTCGCGCAGATCGGCATCCGCCCGACCGTGCGCGGCGCCGACGTGGACGAGCGCCCGCGACCGGGCGAGGCACCGGGCGATTATGTGCTGCGCATCGCGCTCGACAAAGCGCGGGCGGTGCGGACCTTGGCCTTGGCCGGCGACGATGAACGCCCGGTGCTGGCGGCAGACACCGCCGTGATCTGCGATGATCGGATCCTCGGCAAGCCGGCCGATGCGGCCGACGCGGCACGGATGCTGGCGCTGCTGTCCGGCCGCGCACACCGGGTGCTGACCGGCGTCGCGCTGCTCGGCCGCCGTGAGCAGACGGTGCTGGGCGACACGCGGGTCCTGTTCCGATCCATCTCACCCACGGAGGCGGCGGCCTACTGGGCCACCGGTGAGCCGCGCGACAAGGCGGGTGGATACGCGGTACAAGGGCGGGGTGCGGTGTTCGTCGCCGGCCTCGAGGGCAGTTGGTCTGGCGTCGTCGGCCTGCCGCTGTTCGAGACCGCGGCGCTGCTGGCCGCCGAGTGCATCTCCGTCCTACCGAGTACGGCACCTAGCCCCTAGCACCTAGCCCCTAGCCCCTAGCCCCTTCCCCCAATGAGCGAAGAAATCCTCATCAACGTCACCCCGCCCGAGACGCGCGTCGCGGTGGTGGAGAACGGCGTGGTGCAGGAGATCATTATCGAGCGGGCGCAGCGCTGCGGGCTCGTCGGCAGCATCTATCGCGGGCGCATCTGCCGGGTGCTGCCGGGCATGCAGGCGGCGTTTGTGGACATCGGGCTCGAGCGCGCGGCCTTCCTGCACGCCTCCGACATCATCGGCAAGGACGGCGAGCCGCGCAGCGAGCAGATCATGGACCTGGTGCGCGAGGGCGATCGCATCGTCGTGCAGGTGGTCAAAGATCCCATCGGCACCAAGGGTGCGCGGTTGACGACGAACATCTCCATCGCCTCGCGCTACCTCGTGTTCATGCCCCGGCTCGGCAACACCGGCGTGTCGCAGAAGATCGAGGACGACGAGGAGCGCCGGCGCCTGCGCGAGATCCTGCAGCGCTATGTCGAGGAGCACCAAGACGCCGGCGGCTACATCGCCCGCACCGCCGCCGAGGCCGTTGACGATGCAGCGCTGTGCCGCGACATGGCCTTTCTCGCGAAGCTCTGGCGCGGCATCAAGGAGCGCTGCGACGCCGGCGACGACGTAGGCCCCATCCACGACGATCTGCCGCTCGCGCTGCGGGCGCTGCGGGACCTGGTGACGCCGGAGGTGGAGCGGGTGCGCATCGATTCGCGCACCACCATGGAGAAGGCCGCCGCGTTCGCGACCAAGTACATCCCGGAGATCGTCGAACGGGTCGAGTACTACGTCGGCGAGCGACCGCTGTTCGATCTCTACGGCGTCGAGGACGAGATCCGCAAGGCCTTGGAGCGCAAGGTGCAGCTCAAGTCCGGCGGTCATCTGGTCATCGATCAGACCGAGGCGATGACGACCATCGACGTCAACACGGGCGCCTTCGTCGGCCATCGCAACCTCGAAGAGACCATCTTCAAGACCAACCTGGAGGCGGCCCAGGCCATCTGCCGGCAACTGCGCCTGAGGAACTTGGGCGGCATCATCATCATCGACTTCATCGACATGACCGATGACGAGCACAAGCGCCAGGTGCTGAGAGCGCTGGAGAAGTGCCTCGCCAGGGATCATGCAAAGACGCACATCACCGAGGTCTCGGCGCTGGGCCTGGTGGAGATGACCCGCAAGCGTACCCGCGAGTCGCTGGAGCACGTGCTGTGTCAGCCCTGCCCCTGCTGCGGCGGGCGCGGCTCGCTCAAGACCGCCGAGACCACCTGCTACGAGATCTTCCGCGAGATCCTGCGTGAGGCTCGGCAGTTCGAGGTGGAGACTTTGCTGGTGCTGGCCTCCCAAGAGGTCATCGACCGGCTTCTGGACGAGGAGTCCGGCCACCTTGCGGAGCTGGAGGAGTTCATCCGCAAGCCCATCCGGCTGCAGGCGGAGGCCCTCTACACCCAAGAGCAGTACGACGTGGTGCTCATCTGAGCCGGCCGTACCCGGTCTCGATCCGCTGTCCATGCTTCGCCGCGCCGCCGTCACCGAGCACCGCAGGCCCACCGCCGCGCCGGGGCCGGTGACATGACCCGCCTCGCCGTCCGGCTCCTGCGCCGGCTCATCGGCCTCGGCGCGCTGCTCATCATCGCGTTCGCGGTGCTGACGCTTGCAGTCAGGCTCGCGCTGCCGCATGCGGACGGCCTGCGCAACCTGCTGGCGGAGGGGCTTGGCCGTCATCTCGGTGCCGAGGTCAGCGTCGGGCAGCTCGGGGTGACGCTGCGCGGCCTGCGGCCGGAGCTCACGCTCAATGACGCGCGCCTGCGCGACCCGCACGACGGCGAGCCGCTGCTCGCGCTCCGGGCGTTGCGCGTCAACCTCGATCTGCGTGCCTCGCTGCAGGCGCTGGCCCCGCGCATCGTCGGCGTCACGCTGGTGGGCGCGCGCATTGAGGTGCGCCGCGGTCTGGACGGGCGCATCGGCGTGCGCGGGCTGGACAGGCTCGGCGGCGGCGACGGCGGTGCGGCAAGGTTCTTCCTGCGCCAGGGACGCCTCAGCCTCGCCGACAGCGAGATCTTCTACACCGACGCCCACGCCGGCGTGCCGGCGCTGGCCTTCGGCATTGAGCGGCTCGACCTCGTCAACGACGGTTCCGCGCACCGCCTGCGCGTCGCCGCCACACCGCCCGGCGATCCCGCCGGCGAGCTCACGCTGCTCGCGGACCTGACCGGGCCCGCCGCCCGCCCCGAGCGCTGGTCCGGGCGCCTCTACGCGGACTGGCGCGGCAGCAATCTCGCCCGCGTGCTGCGCGGGCGGCTGCCGGCATGGCTCCGGCTCGCGACGGACGGCGTCCATGTGAGCACCTGGCTTGGCCTCGAAGACGGCGGCGTTACGCGAGCGACCACCCGAATCTGGCTCGACGACCTCGTGCTGCGCCGCACCGCCGCCACGCCGGATGCGGCCGCCGCCGCGGCACCGCAGCAGCTCGATCTCGGCGACATCGGCGGCCTGCTGCGCTGGCGGGCGGAGCCGGACGGCTGGCGGCTCGACGCGCCGACGCTCAAGCTCTTCGGCGGCCTGCGCGGGGCGGAGACGACCTCGCTCCGGCTGCGCATGGCCGGCCGCGAGGCGCTGGCGGTGCGCTTCGGCGGGCTGCCGCTGGCGCGGCTGGCCGGCATCGCCCGCTTCGGCGCGCCGTCGGCGCTGGCGGAGCGGCTGCCGCCCGCGCTGCGCTCGGTGCTCGACGGGCGCGTCGAAGGACGGTTGGAGGACCTCAGGCTCCGCCTCGTGCTGCCGTCCGCGGCCGGTGCCGACGCGGCGGCGGCCCCGGATTGGCTCGTGCAGGGCCGGCTCACCGACCTGGGGCTCGGCCCCGCGCCGGGCGGCGATGCGCCGCCGTCGGGGCCAATACCGGCCGTGGACGGGCTCGATATCGGCTTCTCCGCCGCCCCCGGTGCCGGCGCCGTTGCGCTCGGCGGCAACGGCGTGCACCTGGACCTGCGCCCGCACCTCATCGCGCCGCTCACGCTCACGCGCCTCGCCGGGCTGCTGCAATGGCGGGTGGAGCCCGGCGGCGGCGTGCGGCTCTGGAGCAACGCGCTGGCCGCCGACACCGCGGACGTAGAGAGCCTGAGCCGCCTCGATCTGCGGCTCGGTGCGCCGGACGGCGGCCCCTTCGTGGACATGCACAGCCACTTTCGCGGCGGCACCGCCGCGGCGATGCCGCGCTACCTGCCGGTATCGGCGATGGGCGATGACCTGGAGGACTGGCTCGCGCGGGCCGTCGTCGCCGGCCGACTCGACAGCGCCGACCTCTTGCTGCGCGGGGACCTGTCCCGGCATCCGTTCGATGCCAACGACGGGCGCTTCGAGCTGGTGCTGCGGGTCGCCGACGGTGTGCTCGACTACGACCCGCCGCGCCCGGCCGAAGACGAGCCGGGCATGCAGCGCGATCGCGCCCCGGGCCGCGGCGGCGACTGGCCGCCGTTGCGCGACGTCGCGGCGACGCTGCGCTTCGAGCAGCGCGGCCTGACCATCGAGGTCGCGAGCGCCCGCATCCTCGGCGTCGAGGTGCTGGACGGGAGCGCGCGGCTGCCGAACCTCTGGGTGCCGGCGCTGCTGCACATCGAGGCGGAGGGCGCAGGGCCGCTCGCGGACGGGCTCGACTTTCTCGCCGATACGCCGCTGGCGGACAGGGTCGGCGGCATCCCGGAGGCACTGGCCGCGAGCGGCAGCGGGGCGCTTTCGTTGACCATCGACCTCCCGCTCATGCCCGGCGGGGAGGTCGGCTACGCGGGGGAGCTCGGCTTCGGCGACGACGCGACGGTGACGCTGCGGGCGGCCGATCTGACGCTCACGGATATCGCGGGCGCCCTTGCCTTCGACAACACGGGGCTGCGCGCGGAGGGCATCGCCGCCAGGCTCGGCGAGCAGGCGCTTGCCGTCGACATCGAGACACAGCCGCCGGCCGGGGACGACGATCCTGGCGACACCGAGATCAAGGTGCGCGGGAGCACCGCTGTCGGGAAGCTCGCCGCGGCGCTGCCGAGCCCCTGGTGGACGCTGGCGACGGGCAGCATCGACTGGACGCTGCTCGCGTCGCTGGCCAACGACGACGCCACCGAGGCCGCGCCGCCGCTCGATCTTGAGCTCACGTCGGACCTTGCCGGGGTCGCGCTGGACCTGCCCGCGCCCTTCGGCAAGTCGGCCGGCGCAGCACGGCCGTTGACGGTCACGACGCGCCTCGTGCCGAGTGCGCCCATCGACTTGAGCGCGCGCTTGGGCGACCTCGGTGCCCGCGCCGAGCTCGTCGGCGACGCCGACGCGCTGCGGCCCGCGCGCATCGCGGTGGACCTGAACCGGCTGCCGGAGCGGCTGCCGGAGCGGCCCGGCATCGCGGTGGCCGGCGACCTGGGCCGGCTCGACATCGACGCCTGGCTCGCCTGGCAACGCGAGCACGCGGCGCTGTTTCAGGGCAGCGGCGCCGACAGCGGCGCGGCGCCGGCGCTGCCGCTGCAGCCCGTTCGGCTCAGCGCTGCCGCCGTGAGCGTCGGCCCGCTGCGCTTCGCCGATGTCCGCGCCGCGCTGGCGCCGAGCGACGCCGGCGGCTGGCGCATCGGCGTGGACGCCGCCGGCAACAGCGCCAGCCTGGTGTTGCCGGGGCGCGCCGGCGGGCCGCTCAAGGTGCGCCTCGACAACCTTGATATCGCCCCGCTGCTCGCGGCCCGGGGCGAGCGGACACAAGGGCCCGCGAGCCCCGATCCACGCGCCCTGCCCGCGCTGTCCGTGCTCATCGAAGCGCTGCACCGCGGGCCGGATGAGCTCGGCCGGCTGCGGCTCGACACCGAGCGCACCCCAAGCGGCCTGCGCGCCACGGAGCTGTCGCTGACCGGGTCCCTGGTCAGCGCCAGCGGCACCGGTAGCTGGACCCGGGACGCCACCGGCTACACCGAGACGGACATCGCCATGGAGCTGCGCAGCGACGACCTCGGCGAGTGGCTGCGCCACGCGGGCTTCTACAACGCGCTCAGCGGCGCACCGTCCGATGCGACGCTCGCCCTGTCCTGGCCCGGCGCACCACAGGGCTTTGCGCTGACTCGCGCCCGCGGCAGCCTCGCCCTCGACATCGGCGCCGGGCGCATGCTGGAGGTGGAGCCGGGCGTCGGCCGCATGCTCGGCGCCTTGAACCTGGAGGCCATCGGGCGGCGCCTCAGCCTCGACTTCAGCGACGTCGTGGACACCGGCTTCGCGTTCGACGCGATCCGCGGCAAGCTCATCATCGGCAGCGGCGAGGCCCGCATCAGCCAGCTCGACATCCTCGCCTCTACGGCAGACATCCGCGTGCGCGGCGTCATCGACCTCGACGACGAGACCTTCGACCAGACGCTGCGCGTGACGCCGAAGATCGGCACTGGCATGGCCATCGCCGGCGCGGTGGCCGGCGGACCGCTGGTGGGGGCGGCCGTGCTGCTCGCCGACAAGCTGAGCGGCGATGCGATGGATCAGCTCGCGAGCCACGAGTACCAGGTCACCGGTCCCTGGTCGTCGCCGCAGGTGCGCCGCGTCGCCGGCAATGGTGCTGCGCGCTCCCTGCCGGACCTGTTGCTGCCGGAGGCGACCGGACATGCAGCGCCGCCCGTGGTGCCCGCCGAGCGCGGGCACAGCGGGCGTCGCGGCGGCGCGCTTGAACGCCCGGCGAGTCCATTCCTGGACAACGATTAACGCTATCGCTATCGCTATCGCTATCGCTATCGCTATCGAGATCGACGGTGAGCGACATCGCACGAGCCTAAGGGTTTTGCGGTTCGATGCTGCTTGAGCCAAATGCCGCTAAGGCTGGCAATTGCGATTTCGATTTCGATTTCGATCCCGGCGGAACGGTTCCTAAGGCCTATGCGGACTCCGAGTCGCTGCGCAGCACGCGCAGGGGCCGGCGTGGTGTTATCTTTGCGGGGTTCTGACCAAATCGTCACGCGCCTGTCACCCGGACTGCAAGCCCGCCGGCGCACGCGGACGGAGCGATACCTAAAATGACGACAAAACCTCGGGTCGCGGCCCTGCAGATGGCCACCGGCCCGAACGTGAACGCCAACCTGCTGGAGGCGGAGCGGCTCATCCGCGACGCCGCCGAAGCGGGCGCCGCCCTGGTGGTGCTGCCCGAGAACTTTGCCTTCATGGGCCGCTCGGAGCGGGACACGCTGCCGCTGGCGGAGGCCGACGGCGACGGCCCGTTGCAGCAGTTCCTGTCCGACATCGCCGCGCGCTTCGGCATCTGGCTCGTCGGCGGCACGGTGCCGTTGCGCTCATCGACGCCGGAGCGTCTGCGCGCCGCGGCGCTGGTCTACAACGACCAGGGCCTCTGCGTCGCCCGCTACGACAAGATGCATCTGTTCGATGTCAAACTGCCGGGCGCCGACGAGCGCTACCAGGAATCAGCGACCATCGAGCCCGGCACCGAGCCCGTCGTCGTCGACACGCCCTTCGGCCGGCTTGGCCTCGTCATCTGCTACGACCTGCGCTTCCCGGAGCTGGTGCGGTACATGCTGGACAGCGGTGTGGAGATCATCGCGCTGCCGGCAGCCTTTACCGCGGTCACCGGCAAGGCGCACTGGGAGACCCTGGTGCGCGCTAGGGCCATCGAGAACCTGGCCTACGTCATCGCCGCCGCGCAGGGCGGCTATCACCTGAGCGGCCGCGAGACCCACGGTCACAGCATGATCGTGGACCCCTGGGGCGCCATCCTCGCGCAGGTGCCGCGCGGCACCGGCTGCATCTGCTCGCCCATCGACCGAGGTTTTCAGGACTCCGTGCGGCGGACGTTTCCGGTGTTGGAGCATCGGCGGTTGAGGTGCCGTTGAAAGGAGTACGGAGTACGGAGTACGGAGTACGGGGTACGGAGTACGGGGAGTACGGGGTACGGGGAGTGCGGAGTACGGGGGCATTGCGGAGTACGTTAGCGGAGTATGGAGTGCGGGGGGCGTGTAAGATTCGGTGAGGCCGAAGCGGGGTGCGAGCGTTGCGCAGGGGCATGATGATCCCAACCTGTTTCGACAACAGCCACACAGCGCGGAGCCCGATCCGGATGCCTCGTCGCAACCCGGACGCCAGCCCCCCGTACTCCGTACCGCGTACTCCGTACTCATAAACATGTCCGACAACCTTGCCATCGCCCGCGGCCAGATCCTGACCCCCACCGGGCTCGACGACGGTCATTTGGAGCGCCTGCTCGGCGCCCTGCACAGCCCGGCCATCGATGCCGCCGACATCTATTTTCAGTCCAGCCGGCTCCAGTCCTGGGTGCTGGAGGACGGCATCATCCGCGACGGCAGCTTCAGCATCGAGCAGGGCGCCGGCATCCGGGCGATTGCCGGCGAGAAGACCGGCTTTGCGTACTCCGACGAGCTCCAGTTCCCGGCCCTGGCGCTGGCCGCGGACGCCGCCCGCGCCATCGCCGGCAGCGGTGCCCATGGCAGCGTGCGCACGGGCAACGCCGCGTTGCCAGTGCCGCTGTACCAGGCGCTGAATCCCATCGAGAGCATGGACGACGCCGCCAAGGTGGAGCTGCTGCACCGCATCGACGCGGCGGCGCGGGATGCCGATCCGCGCGTGACCCAGGTCATCGCGAGCCTCGTCGCCGTGCAGGATACGATCCTGGTGCTCGCGGACGACGGTCGCATGAGCGCCGACGTTCGCCCGCTGATCCGCTGCAACGTCAGCGTCGTCGTCGAGCAAGACGGGCGCCGCGAGCAGGCCCACAGCGGCGGCGGCGCGCGCCGCGACTTGAGCTTCTTCCTGGAGCACGACCGGGCGCTGGGCTTCGCGCGCGAGGCCGTGCGTCAGGCGCTGGTGAATCTGGAGGCCGGTCCGGCACCGGCCGGCACCATGACCGTCGTGCTCGGTGCCGGCTGGCCCGGCGTGCTGCTGCATGAGGCCGTCGGCCACGGGCTGGAGGGCGACTTCAACCGCAAGGGCACCTCGGCCTTCGCCGGGCGCATGGGCGAGCGCGTCGCGGCCCCCGGCGTTACGGTGGTGGACGATGGCACGCTGCCGGAGCGCCGTGGCTCGCTCAGCGTCGATGACGAGGGCACGCCGACCTCCTGCACCACGCTGATCGAGGACGGCATCCTCGCCGGCTACATGCAGGACCGCCTGAACGCTCGCCTGATGGGCATGGCGCCCACCGGCAACGGTCGGCGCGAGTCCTACGCGCACCTGCCGATGCCGCGCATGACCAACACCTACATGCTGCCGGGCGACAAGGATCCCGCCGAGATCATCGCCTCCGTGGACAAGGGCCTGTACGCGGTCAACTTCGGCGGCGGGCAGGTGGACATCACCAACGGTAAGTTCACCTTCTCCGCGAGCGAGGCCTACCTGATCGAGAACGGCAAGATCGGCCGACCGGTGAAAGGCGCGACCCTGGTCGGCAACGGCCCGGACGTGCTGACCCGCGTCAGCATGATCGGCAACGACCTCAAGCTCGACGAGGGTGTCGGCACCTGCGGCAAGGACGGCCAGAGCGTCCCCGTCGGCGTCGGCCAGCCGACGCTGCGGGTGGATGGGCTCACCGTGGGCGGCACCGGCGGCTGACGACAGCGGATGTCAGCCGCAGCAGGGCTGGGCAGTGGCGTACGCGAGTGCGACGCATGCGCCGCGGTCCCGCGTGAGCCGAAACCCTGCCGCCGCCCGACCTCGGTCGCTGCGAACGCTGGCCGATGCCCGGAGGCGGGCTCGGCTTTAACTGGAGCGTCTCGAGACGCAAAGGGATTGACGATGCGCAGCCGCTCGGCGAAAGGAAGAAGTGCGCAGTGCGAGTGCGGATCTCGGAGTGCATCAGCGCTAATGGGCCTCGTCCCGCGACAGAGGGGTGAACCCGGACGCGACAAGCGGGTTTCGCATCAGCCTGGCGATGGCGCCCTGCCGGTGCTCATCGGTCTCCGCAGCCGCGACCGCCGCATCCTCTTCCTCGTCGTACATCAGGATGACACGCACAGACCGTCCTTCCGCCAATTGCGCGTCCGCTGGCAGGCGCACGACGCCATCTTGAACTTCGGTCTGGAACTCGATCGCTTGCATCGTGGTTCCCGATTCGCTTCAAGGTGGACTGCTCGTCGCCCGCATCCTGCGCTCAGCGCGGCTCGGGCAGCAACACCCGCGCCGCCGATCTTGGGCCGCGGCAAGGCTATCTCGATCTGGTACAGGCAGCAGCTCGCGTCGCGTGCCTTCACATCGACGATGCTGAGCTTGTCGTCGAGGAATTCCCGCTCGTTGTAGTGGTTGAGGATGACCACGTCCACGATCGGCGCCCGCAGTTCCGCGCCGAGCATGGCGTTCAGGAAGTGCACGAGCAGGCCGCGGTTGGCCTCCGCGCCGAGCAGGGCCTTGAAGACGCAGTCGATTTTCGGGTCAATGGGGCGGCGCATATGCGGAGCATCCGCTATCAGTCCGCCGACGCGTCCTTGAGCTTGGCCTTCAAGCGCTCGACCTCCGCGAGGGCGGCCTGCTTCTCCGCGCGCTCTTGTTCCTTCTCGGCGCGCTCTTGTTCCTTCTCCGCCTGTGCGCGGTGTTTCTCCGCACGCTCGCGCTCTATCTCCGCCTGCGCGCGGTCCTTCTCCGCCCGCTCGCGCTCGATCTGGGCGGTGAGGGCGTCGATGTGGCGCTGGATGGTCTTCTGCTGGCGCAGGTAGTTCTGCCGCGCCTGATAGGCGTGATAGGCGCGCTCTTTCTCGGAAAAGCCTTGCGTGGTGCTCATGGCTTGTCGCATCTCCGGGGTGTTCATCCACTCGGGCAGATTGTCCGGGTCCAGGTGCTCGCCCTCGACGAAGAACTTGAGCCAGCGTTCTTCTTCTGTCTGGACCTCTACGGCGGCAAACTTGGGCAGCTCGAACACCGCAATACAGCCGTGGTCGATCAGCGTACGGCCCTTGGCGTCGCAGAAGCGGTAGCGGTGCGCGTAGCCGGGCACGTTCGGGAGCAGCGTCTCGCCCAAGAGCCAGATGGCGTAGGTGGGCTTGAGCTCAAGATAGTCCTCGCCGCTCGCGAGCTGCGCGCTGTAGAGGTCGGCCCAGCCGTAGAGGATGCGCGCCGGCAGCTCCGGCAGATTCAAGAGCTGAATCTCGATCTGGTACAGGCAGCCGGTCGCGTCGCGCGCCTTCACATCGACGATGCTGAGCTTGTCGTCGAGGAATTCCCGCTCGTTGTAGGGGTTGAGGATGACCGCGTCCACGATCGGCGCCGGCAGCTCCGCGCCGAGCATGGCGTTCAGGAAGTGCACGAGCAGGCCGCGGTTGGCCTCCGCGCCGAGCAGGGCCTTGAAGACGCAGTCGATTTTCGGGTCGATGGCGTGGCGCATATGCGGAGCATCCGCTATCAGTCCGCGGACGCGTCCTTGAGCTGGGCCTTCAGGCGCTCGATCTCGGCGAGGGCGGTCTGCTTCTCCGCGCGCTCCTGTTCCTTTTCCGCCCGCTCGCGCTCGATCTGCGCGGTGAGGGCGTCGATGTGGCGCTGGATGGTCTTCTGCTGGCGCAGGTAGTTCTGCCGCGCCTGATAGGCGTGATAGGCGCGCTCTTTCTCGGAAAAGCCTTGCGTGGTGCTCATGGCTTGTCGCATCTCCGGGGTGTTCATCCACTCGGGCAGATTGTCCGGGTCCAGGTGCTCGCCCTCGACGAAGAACTTGAGCCAGCGTTCTTCTTCTGTCTGGACCTTTACGGCGGCAAACTTGGGCAGCTCGAACACCGCAATACAGCCGTGGTCGATCAGCGTACGGCCCATGGCGTCGCAGAAGCGGTAGCGGTGCGCGTAGCCGGGCACGTTCGGGAGCAGCGTCTCGCCCAAGAGCCAGATGGCGTAGGTGGGCTTGAGCTCAAGATAGTCCTCGCCGCTCGCGAGCTGCGCGCTGTAGAGGTCGGCCCAGCCGTAGAGGATGCGCGCCGGCAGCTCCGGCAGATTCAAGAGCTGGATCTCGATCTGGTACAGGCAGCCGGTCGCGTCGCGCGCCTTCACATCGACGATGCTGAGCTTGTCGTCGAGGAACTCGCGCTCGTTGTAGGGGTTGAGGATGACCGCGTCCACGATCGGCGCCGGCAGTTCGGAGCCGAGCATGGCGTTCAGGAAGTGCACGAGCAGGCCGCGGTTGGCCTCCGCGCCGAGCAGGGCCTTGAAGACGCAGTCGATTTTCGGGTCGATGGCGTGGCGCATATGCAGAGCATCCGCCATCAGTCCGCCGTCGCGTCCTTGAGTTGGGCCTTCAGGCGCTCGATCTCGGCGAGGGCGGCCTGCTTCTCCGCGCGTTCTTGTTCCTTCTCCGCCTGTGCGCGGTGTTTCTCCGCACGCTCGCGCTCTATCTCCGCCTGCGCGCGGTCCTTCTCCGCCCGCTCGCGCTCGATCTGGGCGGTGAGGGCGTCGATGTGGCGCTGGATGGTCTTCTGCTGGCGCAGGTAGTTCTGCCGCGCCTGATAGGCGTGATAGGCGCGCTCTTTCTCGGAAAAGCCTTGCGTGGTGCTCATGGCTTGTCGCATCTCCGGGGTGTTCATCCACTCGGGCAGATTGTCCGGGTCCAGGTGCTCGCCCTCGACGAAGAACTTGAGCCAGCGTTCTTCTTCTGTCTGGACCTTTACGGCGGCAAACTTGGGCAGCTCGAACACCGCAATACAGCCGTGGTCGATCAGCGTACGGCCCTTGGCGTCGCAGAAGCGGTAGCGGTGCGCGTAGCCGGGCACGTTCGGGAGCAGCGTCTCGCCCAAGAGCCAGATGGCGTAGGTGGGCTTGAGCTCAAGATAGTCCTCGCCGCTCGCGAGCTGCGCGCTGTAGAGG
The DNA here is from genome assembly GCF_001469165.1 of Thiohalocapsa sp. ML1. Taxonomy (GTDB): domain Bacteria; phylum Pseudomonadota; class Gammaproteobacteria; order Chromatiales; family Chromatiaceae; genus Thiohalocapsa. Next base: position 27,990 of record NZ_JABX01000041.1, read on the forward strand.
TCGGCCCAGCCGTAGAGGATGCGTGCCGGCAGCTCCGGCAGATTCAAGAGCTGGATCTCGATCTGGTACAGGCAGCCGGTCGCGTCGCGCGCCTTCACATCGACGATGCTGAGCTTGTCGTCGAGGAACTCGCGCTCGTTGTAGGGGTTGAGGATGACCGCGTCCACGATCGGCGCCCGCAGTTCCGCGCCGAGCATGGCGTTCAGGAAGTGCACGAGCAGGCCGCGGTTGGCCTCCGCGCCGAGCAGGGCCTTGAAGACGCAGTCGATTTTCGGGTCGATGGCGTGGCGCATGTGCGGAGCATCCGCTATCAGTCCGCCGACGCGTCCTTGAGCTGGGCCTTCAGGCGCTCGATCTCGGCGAGGGCGGCCTGCTTTTCCGCGCGCTCCTGTTCGATCTGCGCGGTGAGGGCGTCGATATGGCGCTGGATGGTCTTCTGCTGGCGCAGGTAGTTCTGCCGCGCCTGATAGGCGTGATAGGCGCGCTCTTTCTCGGAAAAGCCTTGCGTGGTGCTCATGGCTTGTCGCATCTCCGGGGTATTCATCCACTCGGGCAGATTGTCCGGGTCCAGGTGCTCGCCCTCGACGAAGAACTTGAGCCAGCGTTCTTCTTCTGTCTGGACCTCTACGGCGGCAAACTTGGGCAGCTCGAACACCGCAATACAGCCGTGGTCGATCAGCGCACGGCCCATGGCGTCGCAGAAGCGATAGCGGTGCGCGTAGCCGGGCACGTTCGGGAGCAGCGTCTCGCCCAAGAGCCAGATGGCGTAGGTGGGCTTGAGCTCAAGATAGTCCTCGCCGCTCGCGAGCTGCGCGCTGTAGAGGTCGGCCCAGCCGTAGAGAATGCGCGCCGGCAGCTCCGGCAGATTCAAGAGCTGGATCTCGATCTGGTACAGACAGCCGGTCGCGTCGCGCGCCTTCACATCGACGATGCTGAGCTTGTCGTCGAGGAACTCGCGCTCGTTGTAGGGGTTGAGGATGACCGCGTCCACGATCGGCGCCGGCAGTTCCGCGCCGAGCATGGCGTTCAGGAAGTGCACGAGCAGGCCGCGGTTGGCCTCCGCGCCGAGCAGGGCCTTGAAGACGCAGTCGATTTTCGGGTCGATGGCGTGGCGCATGTGCGGAGCATAGCCTGTCACCGGCGCCACGGGGAGGCCGGCCCGGTCAGAAACCGCAGCTACCGTGCATGACATGCGATGTGAGGCAGAACCCCAGCCGTCGACCGAACCCTTCGCGGATCGCCGACCGGTTTCGTATGGTTCGTGTTGGAACCTCCGCTATCTCCGCAACGAGGGTGCAGGGCATTGAGTACACCGTCCCCGCCAGTTCGCGGATCACGATCCGGTAAACGCGCCATTGCAGGGGACCGTCGTACTCAATGCATTAAGTAAACTGTCACCGGAATTCCCCATCGCGGGCCGCGACAAGACTAGGGTACAGATCGTCCTCGCCGCCGAGGCGCCAGCCTGGCGTCTTCGCTCGCAAGGCGCCGGGTAAAGATGCGCGGCTCGGCGAAGCTGCCCTCCTCGCGCACGTCGGAGGGCCGCATGCTTCGCTTGCGCACCAGGAGCAGGTAGAACACCTCCAGCCTGAGCGTCGGGGTCTCCTCGCCGCCTCACGCCAAAGATGCTGGCGATCGCGCCCATTACACGCCGCTGAGAAAGCCGGTCACCAAAATCGTGTACAGCCAGCCTTGCTCTCTGCACGATGGGATGATTTCGGGCCACTTCGCGACGGCCGCGTCATCGACCGGCTGCCGATAAACGGCGTAAACCCGCATCTCACCGGACCACCGCTCGCAACATCCACGTAGCCCTTCGCAAGGGGCTCCCGCTTGCGTAGAGAGCAACCCGACTAACTTGCCTTGGTGTCGGAAGGCCGGGTTTCTCACCGCAGTGCAATGCAACTCCAGTCGATCACCAACTTGCACCCGCTCACGAATGTACTCCTGTATGCCTTGATCGAACCCCGGCCAGGATAGGAAAACCTCGTCTGGCGCGCCCGACAAGTGGATTCGTTGCTCTGCCTTGCCCAGATGTGCTTTGTTGCTCACCCAGGCGTTTTCTCGGTCGCCGAGCTTGAAGTATAGCTGTGCCTTTGCCCTCGTCATTCCGACATAGAACAGCCGCGCCTCATCCGCCCGACACAAATTCTGCTCGTGAAGTTCAGGGTTGAACTTCGAGTCGGACGGCAGCAGGGCAACCCGGTCGAACTCAAGGCCCTTCACCTTGTGAATAGTGGATACCACAACGTTCGAGCCTTTGAGATGATTATGCCGATACTCTACCCACTTCTTCATCTCGGACTTGGCAAACGCGCGCGTATAATCATCAAGGCGCATCTCCCTCACCCATTGCACATGATCCGAAAGAGTCGCGCGCCCGCTCTCCTCCGATGTCGCATCCCACAGGAACCCGATGAATACGCCTGTGGCCCTGGCCCCGTCCGGTTGACATTCCGGGATGTTACATTGGCTGTAGTCACTGTAGATCTCCCTCCCCAACAGCTTGTCAAGAGGCCGGTCTCCATCTCGGTCGAGCTTAGTTTCGCAGGCGTCAAGCCATAGGCCGACATGGCGCAGCGACGCCAATCGCACATTCGCGCAGCCTTGAAGTTGAACAGCGGGAAACCGAGCACGGAGCGCAACATAATGCTGATACGCTTCGGAATTGGTCCGACAGAGAATTGCCATGGATTCGCCCGCGTCAATGCACTCTTGCACGCGATCTGGCAAAGCCATCAAGTCAAGCTTCTGATCGATGAATCCTGCATCCGCGGTCGAGCGCGCTCTGAGTTGCGCACCGCTCTTACCGCGAGGGCTGACGCCTTCAAGGACGTTCGCCAAAAGCCGTTGGGAGAGCTCCACAATCTGCCGACCAGACCGGAAATTGACACGAAGGTCCAGGACATCCACGTCCACGAAATCGCGCTGAAACCACTCGAAATACTCTCGCCCCTCGACCGGGTTCGCTCTGCGCTCCCAGCGCAGGATGTCCTGGTCGTCGTCCCCGATCACCATGATTCCCGCTCCTCCCGCAGCGCCATGGAGCACTTTAAGCAGTTCGTAGCGAGTATCATCCATGTCCTGGAACTCATCGACCAGGATCGCGCGCACCCCGTGGGTCACCTCCTGCGCAAACCCCTCCCTCGCCAGGCAGCTTTTAAGCAACTCCGGCATCAGTTTGCTCAAGCTGTCCGCGTCATAGGGTTCCTCGGCTATCGCCTTGCGTGTCCAAATCTTCGCGAACGAGTGGAAAGTGTGCACCTGGAGACGTCGGACATAGGCACCATAGCCGAGCTGATCAAACAGCCTCTTGATGCGCGCCCGGATCTCATGAACCACCGCCCGGTTGAACGCGAGGATCAGGATCTGATCCGGCTGGAGACCTTGCTGGTGGATCAGGTGCGCGGCCCGCGTCATCAGCACCAGGGTTTTCCCGGCACCAGGTCCGGCGTTGACCAACAGGTTACGATTCCACGGTGTGGTCACAACCGCGTACTGGCTCGGCTCCTCGCCGTCGTGTAAGCGGGTCAGGGCCTCTTCCATGGCGAAGCCTCGGACCTTGCTAAGAATCTCGCGAATCGCCTGAGGCACTGCCGGGTCGTCGATATTGCCCACGGCGCGGGCGATGAGTCCCTCAAGGTCATCTGGACCGGCGCATGCGAAGTAATCGTCGACGAAGGCGCGCCGATCGTCGCCATCGAGTTGGGCATACAACTCCATCGCAAACGACCGCACCTCCGCCATTCGGTTTGTCTCTGCGAGCCTGGTGAACATTTCCCTGTCCTTTGGCGCCGATGCCTCCAGATCATCAACCAGCGGCTCAAGCCGTTCCAGCGTAAGCACATAGCTGAAGGGTACAAGTTCCTGCTGAGACGCATATAACGACAAACCGCTGAGCAGGCGCAGGGCGTCGGCAAGGTCACGAAACCTGTTCTGGGCGCCAAGCAATCCAAGCAGCGCTTTGAGCTCAAGGACGGGATTGTCCCCCATGGGCCTGAGCCTGCGAGACACTTCTTTGGCCAGGGCGCAGATGTCTGAAACCCGCCGTTCCACAGACCTTAGCCGTCCCGGCGCGAGGTGATAAGCGTAAACAAGCTCATTGGCATGGTTAAGCCGCTCGCGAATGCGCAGCCCGGCCTTGTTGCAGAGTCGAATCACGGTCCGTGCCGTCACCTCAAGCTGCGCTCTAGCGGACTGTGGATCTGTTCGTCTCTGTTCATCCGCCAGTCTTTCGACCACGTGTTCAAGCTCCGCTAGGGACAACTCGCGCTCATGGTCGCTCGCCGTCAAGATCAGCTTGAGCAATGCATCCACCGCAGCCCAACTCATAACCTCAGCACCGAGGTTCCTGCCGGGGCGAAAACTGATCCTTCGGGGAATCCGCACGGCGCCCCGTCGCTCAAGTTCCGCAAGGGCGCGATACACTTCCTCTCTGCGCGACAGCCCAGCGCCCCGGAGCACAGCGCCCAGGTTCAGTTCCATCGCGACCTTCGCTCCATAGGCGCCGGCTGATGCATTGGCACCTCTGTCGGCGCTGCCGGGCGATCTGTCGAGAAAGAAACCGACAAACCCCTTAAGCCACTCGCCCAATTGACCAATTGGGCCGCTCGCAGCAGGCGTAACCGTAACTCCTGCCGCGCCCGACAATGTTGCTACAAGAAACTCGGCAACCCGAGCGGTCGAAGCTCCGCCGGAAGCGGAAGACCTCAGTGTGTGCGGATGAATCTCCACGCGTAAGACGTCCGGCAAGTAGCCGACGATCCTCAGGCGTGACGCCGGCGCGCGCTCAAGCCACGAAAGGGCCTTATGCAACCGGTCACCCGTGAGCCCCGGTACCGCATCCCTTGGCAGCACGACGGTGCGACGGTCCTGCATGGCCTCCGCTCGGCCCACTAGCGTGTCCCAGAGCGTCACCAAGTCGGGCGGTTGGATCAGGTTTCGACGTACCAACTCATGGTTGCGGGCGAAGTCGTCGTCGTGAAACAAGAGCGAGCATGTGACGCGGTTCAGACCCGCGTCCGCTCTGGCCTGCTCGCTGCGGCCTGTGCGCCCGACCTCTTGCAGGTAGTCCTCCAAATAGGTCGGCGGCGAAAGGTGCACACACCAATGGATGTTCGGGATGTCCATGCCCATACCGAAGGCCTTGGTCGCTACCAGCACATTGACATCGCCCTCCTTGACGCGCCTGTAGACGGAAAGCCGCTCCTCCGGAGGCAGCCCGGCATGGAAAAAGGCGGGGCGAAACGCATCTGGTAGCGCATGACGGAGCCGCTTGGAGATGTCCTGCGCGTCGCGTTGGCGCGCAACGAACACAAGCACAACACTCTTCCGAGTGTTCGGCGAGGCGTCCCGAACGATGCGCTCAAGCTCCCCGAAGCGTGCGTCAACCGAACCCTTGTCGCCGAACAGCGGCTGTCCGACCCGCTTTGTGACCAACCGAATGTGATCGCGGATTGGGTGGCGATACTCGGTCGGCTCTGAACGCATGGCCTGCCCGTTCCGCGGCGCACACATCCGCATGAGATCATTCTCGACCGCCTTGGTCACGGTCGCCGAGAACAGCAGGGCGCGCGACTCGGCGCCGGGTTGCTTAAAATGTGCTGCCCACTCGTCCATAAGGAAAAGATAGTCGGGTCGAAACTCGAATCCCCATTGACTGACGCAATGTGCTTCATCGACGACGAAGTATTGGAGACCTTCATCGGCCTGGTAGCGCCGCCGCAAAGCGTGCCGAAAGCGCGCCGTCCGGAAGCGCTCCGGCGCGACAAACAGCATCGTAATGCGGTTGTCGAGCAGACCTTGCAGGACTTCTGCGTCCTCCCAAGGCTCCCGATCTCCGCTCAGGTAATCTACGGATTGAAAAAAGCCCAGACGCCACAGCGCAACGACTTGGTCGCGCATCAACGCTCGCAGCGGAGCGATGACCAGCGTCAGCCGCCTCGTATGCAGACCGGCGAATAAGGCCGGCACTTGGAACAAGACCGATTTGCCTTCTCCGGTGGGGAGCCGTACCAACAAGTCGCTCTCATCGCTGATAATTGCCTCGATCACCGGCCGCTGGGTATCCCGCTTGAAGCCTGTGATACTCGAATTATGTCGTTTCCAATGGGTAACAAAGAAGTTCTCATAGTCGGCAAATTTTCGAGGCTGCGGTTGGCGAGCGATCTCGCCTAGGGCCTCTCGAAGCGGATCAAATCGCTCCCGTTGCACCTCGGTGAGCGGACGTAGTGCCATTTTTGCGGCAGAATCGGCTGCCACCTTTTCCATCTTTCCCCAGGTGAGATGCGCCATACGTGGGTCGATCACGAAGATCACCCGTGTGTAAAACATCGATGAAAGCCAGGCCGGTCCAAAGCGCTTCAACCCTGCGTCGTATTGTTCCGCCGAAAAGGATTGCAACGGACGCTGCCCGGTGTCGGTAACATCGTCCGATTCATTGCTCTCGGGTTCCTCTTCGGCCGCGGTATCGCCGTCTGATTCGCCGAAGGCGTCGGGACGATCCACCTCGACAATGGGTACCGCCATGCCCCAACGGTCGAGCGGGAGAGCCTCGACGACGATACGCAGATCCACGTCCAGCAATGCCGACGCCTCGGTCCATGCGCGAGCCCTTGCCAATGTATCGACGGCGACCCCACGCCCGGCGTAAGCTCGTGAACGCACTAACGCCTGCATGGGGGAATGCTGGGGGTCGACCCCAATTCCAAGCTCCTGAAAGAAAGCCGCCAGCATCCCCTTTTCCTCGGTGTACTCGATCAGCAGCAGGTCCAGTCCGCCCTCTGCCACAGATGTCCCGTTCCGCACGGACAGAAAGCGCGCTACTGCGCCTTCCCAGTACGCGGCTCGGTTTGCGCTGCTTGGCCAGATTTGTTCCTGCTCCAGGGGCTGGCCGAGATCGGGATCAACCCAGCGAGGAAGGCACAGGTTGGGCGGCGGGGCAGGCGCGAGGGCCGTTTCCGCCTGCAGGTCTCGATCGTCCATTGCGGGCCCGCTCCTCCAGAGGCTCCAAGGTGACATCGTCCCTGCAACGGCGCGATGGGCGATCCAGTACAAGCAGCCAGCTTCGTGGGCATGGCCGAGCAGATGCGCGACTTGCTGCGCCTTCGCGGCGAAGGTCACGGCGCCCAGACCTTGCACGGTAGACAGTTCAGGCGCCAACTGCCCCAGTTCACCATCGGTCAGAATTTGTTGCCGGTGGAGCAGTTCAACCGGTGCCAGTTCGCGATACGGCTCCTCTGCCTCCCGCAAGAATGCATTCCGCTCTGACAAAGGCATCCGCGCCAGGGCGGAGTACGGGATTACGCGCCATTTACCAGTCTGCGCAAGGGCGGCCGGCATTGGCTCCGAGTCCGCGTCGGCGATCGCTTGATCGATAAACGACTGAGTTTTATCGCGAAGCCAAAACGGCAGCATTCTGGGAAGCACCTCCACCGAGTGCCGCATCGCATCCTTCACAGCAACGAAGAGCAGATGCTCATGCAGACCCCAGCTGGGATTCGCGGCGAGCAGTCTCTCCAGGACCGAGGGCAAAAGCAAGCGATCTTCCGGCCCTGGGCAGCCGGAGGGCCATTCATAGCGGACGCCCGGCACCCAAGCGCAGTCCCGTAAGCGTTCCTCCGGCAATACGACGCGGGCGGGCCGACTCCCGTCTTCATTGACGGTCAGGAAAGGTGGGACGGGCGGGTAGCACCGATTCGGCATGCGCTTGAGTGCGCGGTCGAGCACCTTGGCAAAGCACGCCGGCGATCCGTCAATCAAGAGCCGGGCATAGGTGCCATCCAATGCCGCTGCTTGTTCGTTGAAAAGCTCCCATGCAGCCTGCGCATCGGCGTCCGCGCGGTGGGCGGCATCGGAAGTGGCCAAGGCGTGATAGGGCCGCCAGGGCTCTAGTACAAAAGAAACAAGCAATGTATCCCAGATCCCGGCAATTGCCTTCGAAGACCAAGAGCCCGTCCGACTAAGTACTGGCAAGTCCCATGCGGCGATATTGTGACCAACCACCCAGCGGCATTCACATAGGGATTGAAGTGTTCGGATCGCTGACGGTTCGTCTTCATCCGCAGGAATCGCGATCAGCCGGCGATCCTTCGCGGAAGCATAGCCGACTTGAAAAATTTGCCGGCCGTCACTCTCAATATCGACAGCGATAGCGCGCGCTGCGAGGAGCGCCCGCTGTCCCTCCGCCCCGATGCAGCGCAGCACGACCGAGCTTTTGGCAAGTTCCGCGTCGCGGGCAGCCAGCAAGCGGGCGGCATCGGGACGCAATTCTGGCGTCAGCGCATCAAGCATGGCGTTAACGTCCAGGCCGGCGATCTCGCCGGGCGGGCGGCGCTCAATCCCCGCAATCGCGGCGCTGTGAAAGCCTGCCGACAACTGCTGCGGCACTTCCCGCAGGAATTCGGCCAGGTTCCCCAAGGGACCGTGCTGCACAAGCTCTATAACCTGGTTTTCAGCCGACCTCAGCAGGTCTGGCAAGAGCCTGTCTCCGGCGGGTCCGATCATCATCGGCGCCTGCGGCAGCATGCCGATGATTGCTTCGAGGCGTTTCAGACTTGTGAGATGAATGATGCGTTCGGACAAGACGCGCAGCAGTTCAGGGTCCTGCAGGGCACAGCCAGGGGCGTTGCCGGACCAGAGTCTTCTATACCAATCGGCCCGCAACAGTTCCAGCAACGCATCGTCGTGGCGCGAGGCCAGATCCACCGCGCGCGCGGCCGTATAGTCATCCGGTAGTTTGGGAAGTACGTCGGAGAGCACCCAGCGCACTGCTTGGGCTTTATGCTCGTCTCGGGCAGCGGGACAGCAGCCGACTGCGAAGAGACATTCCTTACCGCTCAGGTCGATGCTGCGATCCAGGAACGGGCCACTGTTGCCGGTCAGATGCAGAAGGAGCCTTTCGGGTTTACCCGATGCCCTGGCAAATCCAAACTGACGTTCGCTGTTCCACTCTTCAATGAGCCCACGAAAGGGAAATTGAGCAAACAGCGATTCAATGCTGGCGCGGGCTTTTCCGCGTGTATATTTTTCCATTGGTCAGGCGGTGGTGGTCAAGGCGGGCGTTGGCAGTCCAAGCGCAGTTTAATGAGCTCATCGTGTTGCGGACGGTCTTGATTATAGCTCCGACCAAAACTCAGCCCGGTACTGCGCATCAGCATGGCCGGCAACGACCTGATGCACGATGAGGGCGTGGGCACCGGCGGCAAGGACGGCCAAAGCATCCCCGTCGGCGTCGGTCAGCCGACCCTGCGGGTGGATGGGCTGACCGCGGGCGGGACCGGGGGCTGACGGCCTTCGCAGGCGGCGCCGGCGCGTTGGCTACGGGAGCGCCGCCGGGGGCATCTCGGCACCGGAGCCACTAGCCCTCAGGTCGCGCCACAACCGCCTTGAACTGCCGCCCGTCGCGGTCGTCGATCAACTCGATGTCGGGATAGGCGGCGTAGGCGCGCAGGATGCCGCTGCCGATGCCCCGGTAGGGCAGCAGGTAGGCACCGTGGGAGGCGAGGACCGGGTTGCGCATGTTCGACACCCCGTAGCGGACCTGTGCCGTGGTGAGGTGGTTGGGCAGATGGCCCGGGCTGATGATCTCGATGCGGTCGTCGAACACCAGCAGCCGAATCGGCGCGGAGATGAAATAGTCCCGATGGATCAGCGCGTTGACCAGCAGCTCCTCGAACACGATCGCCGGCACCTCGAGCAACCCGGGCGAGTTGACGCCCTGGCCGCGCTGGAGCCGGCGCAGCTGCCGCAGCACGAAACCATGGGCCGTCTTATACAGGTTGGGCATCGCGCCCTCGATGTCCTCGCTGTCGCGGTAGGCCGTCTCGTGTATCCCGGTGCCCGCAAAGGCAACCGCCTTGATCATGAACGCCGGCTTGAAGCGCTGCGGCCGACGCCCGAACAACAGCAGGCCGGCCAGGTTCGGGACGCCATTGCGCGCCAAGTCCAAGTTTTCCAGTAACCGAGGCAGATCCTCTGTGTCGAGCGGCAGACCGTAGCGGCGCTCCAGGTAATCGCGCAGCAACAGCAGGTCCAAATCCGCGATCGCGGCCCCCGGTACCGGTACGGCCTCCGCCTGAACCAGGCCCGCGTCCTGGAACATCCGTTGCATCTCTTCGCGCGCGGTCACTTGACGCTTGTCCGCGCCGCTCTTGACCCAGATGCGGCCTTTGCCGTCCATGTACGGCCGGTTGAGCCCGGGCGCGACGGTCACGACCATGACCAGCCCTTGGTCGGTGGCGACGTTGTCGGTCAGAGGATTGATCGGCGGGCGAACGGCTTGGGAGGCGGCGTTGGATACGAGCTGGTTCAGACGCGCGATGTCGTCGCGCGTCAAGCCCCGTACATCGCCACGGTCGTCGACGCCGATGATGAGCCGGCCGCCGGCGGCGTTGGCAAAGGCCACCAGCTCCGCGGCCAAGGCATCGACGTTAGTCACATCGACCTTGAATTGCTGCCGGCTGTCCTCGCCGCGACGCAAGGCGTCAAGCAGTGTCTGAGTGTCCATGGGATGGTGTCTCGCAGAGAAGGGCGCGGGCTGCCAAGCGCTGCCAAGGCAGCGCGCCTGCCTTGAGAACGGTAGAAGATAGCATCCTGGATTCGGGCACCCACCAGGCAGACAGCGGGCGGTGCGACGAGGCGGCCCGCGTTTGCCTGCGCTCGCAAGACGTGAACCCTGCGGCGCCGGGATTGGGCGTCCGGACACGCTATCGACGAGCCGCGCGTATGCGATCGAATGTTTCGCGAAAGCGGACCTCGTTCGGCTGCAAGTCGATCGCATGGTTGAATGCTCGCTCGATCTCCCGCCACGGCGCCCGCATCCAGTTCAACACCCGGCCCAAGTCGAACCAGGCCCAAGCGAGGCGAGTCGGTGGCGCATCCATTTGCAGAACCCGCTTCAGCATTTCCTGCGCCTCGCGCAACAGGCGCTGTCGTGCATCGCGTTGATAGGGGCTCGTCCGCTTCTTGGGCCGCGCCTGTCGCTGCTTCTCTGCCAGCCAGATCTTGGTTTGGGCGAACTCATGCAGGGCCCGAACGTCACGGTAGACTTCGTCTCCGGCGCGATCGAAGTACCGATGCGCAAGCTCTTGTCTGCCGGCCCGCCGCTCTGCGATCGCAGCGTCGGATGCTGCCTCTGCGCTCATCATTGCGGGCAGCTTGTCCAGGATCCGCTTCGCTTCCATGTCTTGCCGGTCGTCGAGCAACGCTTTCGCGAAAGCAATGATCGGACGTGCACCGCCGACAGAACCTGGAGAGGCCATGAAGCGATCGAAGACCTCGGCGGCGCCCGTGAGCCGTCCTTGGGCTGCCAAGTCTTCGATCAGCGCGGTTGCCAAGGTTTCCGATGCCGGATGTTCTGTAAAAGCGGCTTCGATGCGTTCGGTTGCCGCATGTTCTTCGCCGATCGCCCGCATGTGCGCCGCATCCCGCAGCGCCACGATGGCGACATACTCCGGGTGCGCCGGCAGCGTGACCTGGAAATACGTCCGGTCCGTGTCGAAGCTGAAGCGCGGCAGCGGCGAGCCGTTCTGCTGCATGGCCCGGTAGACCTTGGGTATGCCGGTGCCGCGGCCTTCCGCCAGCCGCAGCTCCTTCAGGAATTCACCCACCCGGCGATTGCGGGCGGGCACCGGCGGCACGCGGGCGCCGGGCGCCAAGTGCTCCGGCCTGATGCCCGGCACCGGACCGGGATAGCTGATGACTTCGATGCGGTCCGGATAGAGATAGACCTTGGTCGGTTCCGGCTCACCATCGTAGCTGCGGTGGTAGATGGCGTTCACCAGGGCCTCCTCCATGGCCGGCAGCGGAAAGCTGACCCAGCCTTTCACCTCGGGGCGGTCGGGGAGCTTCTGCAAATGCTGCGTCGAGAGGCTTTGCAGATAACCGATGGCCTCGCGTAGCTGATGATGGAGCGGGCCGCGGAAGACTCGTTCCTCGAGCACGTTGCCTGATGCATCGGCGGCGAACTGGACCACCTCGATTCGCGCGCCCCGGAACCACTCCTCCGGGTCGTCGGAGAAGAAGAGCAGGCCGGCATTGCGCGGCGCGTAGTGGCCGTTTACCGGCGAGACGATCTTGAGGCGCCGATAGACCTCCAGCGATTCCTGCTCGTCCGACAGGGCGCTCTTGATGTCGCTCAGAAACTCCCGGACGCGGCCGATGCGCAGCTTCTCGACGGCAACGTCCGTGGCTCGGCGGTCGTCGTACGGCACCTTGGCAGTCAGCGCCATCAGCTCGCGCTCGATATCGCCTTTGGCCTCGACCGTTTCGGCGCCAAGCCGCACATAGGCACGGTGTTCGGCACCCTTGTCGAGGCTGCGCGGGGCGCGATGCACCCGGCTCTCGCTGCCCGGCGCCCAGATCACCAGGATGTGCCGGTCGTCGACCATCTCCGGCGACAGGACCGGCTGATAAACCGGGTCGAGCTGGTTGCAGCGGCCGCGGATCCAGCGCTGGATACCTTCGATGGCGGCAGGGTCCAGACCGACCGGCGGCAGCTCCGCTACACCTCCGGTCTCTGCGACGCCGAGCACGACGTAGCCGCCATTGAGGTTCTGGAAGTCGTTGGCGAAGGCACAGATAGCGTGCAGGACTTGGAGCCCGGTCGTCTTCTCGTCCCACGACTTCTTGAGCTCCACGCGCGCAGACTCGACACCGCGGAAGTGCAGCAGTTCCCGGATGTTGATGGGCAGGATCGCGCTCATAAGGGGAGTCCGTCAGATGCAGCCAAGCGAATCCATGTCGGATATGGCCATGTCGGACATGGCGCTCGAGATTTGGCGCTCGGGACATGGCGCTCAAGACGGTCACTCGTCCGCTGCGCCGAGGTCGGCAGAGGAGCCGCCGTCCGCTCCCTCCCGCGTCGTGGGCACAACGACCGGTATGGCGCTGCCCAGCCGCCTGGCGCGGTGCGCGAAGCGCCGATCGTCAAAGCTGTACAGGGCCTCGCAATGGCCGCTGCCGGCAAGGTGCAAGGCGTCGGCGAAGTCCATGCCGCTCGCGGTCAGCGGCAGGGCGGTGGCGATGCGCTCGGAGTCCTCGGTGTTGACGTGACCGAGCCCGAGCAGGTGCTCGAACACGCGCGCGACCTGCGCCGCCTCGAAGCGGTAGAAGGCGCGCAGCACCCATTCGAGCTCCAGCGTCACGGTGAGGGGCACGAAGAGGCTCGCGCTCTGCGTCATGATTGCCCGGGCGATGGGTCGCTGCCTGACGGCCTCCGGGTCACCCGGATCATCGACATAGAAACGGGCGAGGACGTTGGTATCAAGGGCGATCATCGTCCTCGGCCCGCATCGCCTCGGCCACATCGAAATCGGTCAAGCGCCGCTCCCCGGGCAGGTCGCAGCGCAGCAAGCCGTAGCCGTCCTCGGCGCGGGACGGCGGTATCGACTTCAATGGGCGTACCCGGATACTGTCGCCTTCCAGCTCGAAATCCAGCTTGCTGCCCGGCACCAGGCCCAGGCGGCGCCGAATGGCGGCGGGGATGACGACTTGGCCCTTGTCGGATACGGTGACTGTAGACATGCTCAACGTCCGATCTCTTACTCGGTAAGAAGCGCGAGCCTACTACGCCCGGCGCAGGCGCACAACGCGACAGCGGTTTGCAACCGGCCGCGAACCCCCCACAATCCCGCCCAACGTGACACGCAACAGGGAGCGCAAAGCATCCATCATGTCCAACTTGGCCACGGCCGACAGTGCCGAACAGCTCGCGCGGCTCGAACAGACCATTGAAGACCTGCTGAAAGAGGCCAAGCGCCGCGGCGCCTCGGCGGCCGAGGCGGTGGTGAGCAACACCGCCGGCCTGGAGCTGTCGGTGCGCTTGGGCGAGGTCGAGACCGTCGAGCACACGCGCGACAACGGGCTCGGCATCAGCGTCTACTTCGGCCATCGCAAGGGCTCGGCGAGCACGTCGGATTTGAGCCCGGACGCGGTGCGCGATGCCGTGCGCCAGGCCTGCAGCATCGCGACCCACACGCAGGCGGATCGCTGTGCCGGCCTCGCCCCGGCCGAGCTGATGGCGAGCGCGGTGCCGGACCTGGACCTGAACCACCCCTGGGACATCGCCGTCGAGGAGGCCGTCGAGATCGCGATTCGCTGCGAAGACGCCGCCCGCGGCGCCGACTCGCGCATCGTCAACTCCGAGGGCGCGAGCTTCAGCACCACGGCGGGGCTCTCGGTGTATGGCAACAGCCACGGCTTCGTCGGCGGCTATCCCGGCACCCGGCATGAGCTGAGCTGCGCCGTCGTCGCGAAGGACGGCGAGTCCATGCAGCGGGACTACTGGTGGACCTCCGCCCGCTCCCCGGCGGACATGGAGCCCGCCGAGGCCGTCGGGCGGCGCGCCGCCGAGCGCACCGTGGCCCGCCTCAACGCCCGGCGACTCGGCACCTGCGAGGTGCCCGTGCTGTTCCGCGCCGACGTGGCGACCGGGCTCTTGCGCAGCCTTGCCGGCGCCATCAACGGCGGCAACCTGTTCCGCGAGACGAGCTTCCTGCTCGGCAAGCTGGAGCAGCCGATCTTTCCGGGCTTCGTGCGCATCTTCGAGGAACCGCACCGCCTGCGCGGCCTCGCCAGCGCGCCCTTCGACGGCGACGGCGTCGCCACCAAGGCGAAGGACGTCGTCACCGACGGCGTGCTCAAGACCTGGCTGCTGGACCACTACTCCGCCTGCAAGCTCGGGCTGACCACCACCGGCAACGCCGGCGGCGCGCGCAACTTGAGCATCGCGCTCGGCAGCGACGACCGCGACGCGATGATCCGCCGCTTGGACCGTGGGCTCTTCGTCACGTCGCTGATGGGCCAGGGCGTCAAGATGATCACCGGCGACTACTCGCGCGGCGCCGCCGGCTTCTGGGTCGAGCACGGCGAGATCCAGTATCCGGTGGAGGAGATCACCATCGCTGGCAACCTCGCCGACATGTTCCGGGGCCTGGTCGCCGTCGGCAACGACTGCGACTTCGCGAGCAGCATCACCACCGGCTCCTGGCTCATCGAGCGCATGACGGTGGCGGGGGAATAGCCCGATGTCCGGCGGCGATGCCCTGGCGCAGACTGTGGCCCTCATCGAGGCCGCCCCCGAGTCCGCCAATGCGCTCACGCTCTACGCCCTGGTCAACACGCTGGAATTCGAGCGTGCCGGCTGGCTGTTCAAGCTCACCAAGCTCAAGGACATGGGCGCCGACGCGCGCGGCCTCGCCTACGCGCTGATGGAGCACGCGGTGCAGCAGGGCGTCGGCGATGCCGACTGGCAACAGGCCAAGGCGCGCATGGACCGGGCGGTGCGCGGTGTCTAAGCGTTTTGGCCACCTCCGCTGCGCGGGCGCGCTCGCCGCTCTGCTCGCCGCCCTCACCGCCGGCTGCGGCGGCCTCGAGCGCTGGCCGTCCGGCGCCATCACCGTCACGGTCGCGCCCGGCCAGACCGGCACCTGCGCCATCTCCCCCTGCCGCGTCCTGCTGGAAATGCCGCCAGGCGACGGCGAGTACCGCGTCACCGGCAACCGGATCACGCTCGGCACCTACCCCGCCGGCAAGACTGTCGACCTCGGCAACTTCTTCGACCCCATCGCCATCGACATCGTCGGTGCCGACGTGCCGCGGGCGTTTGTCTACATTCCCATCGTTAAATGAGGGGCTAGGGGCTAGGGGCTAGGGGCTAGGGGCTAGGGGCTAGGGTCTAGGGGCTAGGGACTTCACGTCCGACCGAGCGTCGTGCCCGTCGCTATCGAAATCGCTATCGAAATCGAAATCGAACCGAGTCGCGACCGATTCCGATCCCGATCCCGACGCGCCTGGCCAGACCGACGCTCCGCCGAAGACTCATCTGCACGCGCGACGGCTATTTGTCCTGCACCGCGAGCCGGCACGGACTGGGAGCGCCGGCTTTCAGCCGGCTTCGCGCGCCGGGGGTTCGATGCCCCCGGCGCGCGATCTGCGGCACGGGAGCCGGGCGGTTGCCCATGCCGCGCCGCCGGGCGGACGACCGCATGTGCCCTTTTGTCGGCCCAGACGCCGCCGACGCGGCATCGAGCCGCGCTGGCGCCGAGCCGGCTGGGACTGGGAGCGCCGGCTTTCAGCCGGCTTCGCGCGCCGGGGGTTCGATGCCCCCGGCGCGCGATCTGCGGCACGGGAGCCGGGCGGTTGCCCATGCCGCGCCGCCGGGCGGACGACCGCATGTGCCCTTTTGTCGGCCCAGACGCCGCCGACGCGGCATCGAGCCGCGTCGGCGCCGAGCCGGCTGGAAAGCCGGCGATCCCGGTCAGCCGCGGACTGGGAGCGCCGGCTTTCAGCCGGCTTCGCGCGCCGCTGCACGCCAGCCGCGCGTGCACCTTCATACCCGCCGCGGCGCGCAAAGCGCTTAGCGCGGTTTGCTATTCTGATGCCCATCAATCTTCCCATGAGGCATAGGCATGGAAACCGCACCTCAGCGCAGGTGATCGAGACGGTCCTGAGCCGGGTCGGGGGAGTAGTGCCTCGTTGCTGTTTGTTTCTGCCTTCGCCCAAGGTCCAAGCCAGTGCCTTCGGCCTCGCATTTTCAAACTTCCCCTTTCAAACTTTACCCTTCAAACTTCACCCTTTCACTCTTAGCTCCCCCTTTCAAACTTTACCCTTCAAACTTCACCCTTTCACTCTTAGCTCCCCCTTTCAAACTTCACCCTTCAAACTTCACCCTTTTAGGCTTCACCCTTTCACTCTTCACCCTTTCTATCAGCCCCCGCCGATCCGGCCTTCAAACTTCACCCTTTCACTCTTAGCTCCCCCTTTCAAACTTCACCCTTCAAACTTCACCCTTTCACTCTTAGCTCCCCCTTTCAAACTTCACCCTTCAAACTTCACCCTTTTAGGCTTCACCCTTTCTATCAGCCCCCGCCGATCCGGCTTCCCGGAGTCCAGCAGCGGTAGCGCGTCGAGCTGCCGGAACAGCCGCGGGCGCTCGCGGGGCGTCAGCTCGGCTCGGCACCAGGCCGCCAGCGTGTCGGCCGTGGCGGGGCCGACCCAGCAGGCGGCCAGTGTCGCGCCCCAGCTCGGGTGCGGCACGGCGACGACGACGACCTCCCCCACGCCGGGGGCGCCGGCGAGCTTGGCCTCGATCGCCGCCGGCGATACCTGCTCGCCGCCAATGATCACCAGATCGTCGGCGCGGCCGAGGATGCAGAGCGCCCCGTCCGCGTCCAGCCGGCCCAGGTCGGCGGTGACGAGCCAGCCGTCGGCGAGCCCGACGCCGGGCCGCCGCGCCGGGTTGCCGTAGCCAGCCATGAGCATGGGGCCGCGGAGCCGCAGGCGACCGTGCGGCGCGTCGTCTCCGACCGCATCGAGATCCAGCTCAACATCCGGCAGCAGCGGCCCGACCCGTGCGCCCGTGGCAGCGTCGTCCCGCCAGCGGCCGACCGCGACCATCGAGCCCGTCTCGGACATGCCGTAGCTGACGCAGAGCGGCCAGCCGGCGTCGGCGGCGCGCCTGGCGAGTGCCGGGTGCAACGCCTGGCCGCCGAGCAAGAGCACCTTCAGCGACGGCGGCGGCGCGGGCAGCAGGTCCAGCAGCCGCGCCAGCATGGTCGGCACCAGCGACAGGTGCGTCACCGGATGGGTGGAGAGCGCCGCCGCCACGGCGGCGGCATCGAAGCCCGGGGCAAGGCGGCGGTCGCCGTGCGGCAGGCACATCGCCGCGCCGGCGAGCGCACAGCGCCAGCCGATGGCGAGCCCGCCGATGTGATCGAGCGGCAGGCAGCACAGCCAGGCTTCGTCGGCAGCGAGCGCCAGCGCCGCATTGACCCGTAGCGCGGACGCCGCGAGCTGCGCTGCCGTCAACATGACGAACTTGGGCACACCGCTGCTGCCGCTGGTGCGGATCAGGAGCGTGGGCGCCGCGTCGGCCTCGGCCTGTGCGCGCCGCCGGCCGGTCGGCAGCAGCCGAGCGCGCTGCCAGCACCACTCCGCACCGACTCCGTCCGCCAAGGCCGCCTGCTCGGCCGCCGGCAGCCCGGCCGGATGGGGCAGCAGGCCGGCGCCGAGGCGGAGCAGCGCCTGCTGCAGCACGATCAGGTCCAGCGGATCATCCGCCGGGCAGAGCACCACGTCGCCGGCCTGGAGACCGGCCGCGGCGAGCTCGGCGGCCCGCTCAGCCGCGCGCTCGGACAGCGCCGCGTGGGTCCAGCAGAGCCCCGGCCCCAGGAGTGCCGGCAGGTCGGCGGGCACGGCGGCGGCTCCGGCCGCTGCCGTTGTGTCGCCGGTCATGCCGAACACGCCCGCGCCCGGGGGCAGCGCCATGCCGGCCGGATGGCCCGCAGGATGGCCCGATGCAGGTCCGGAGAAGCCAATCCGCTGCGCCAACGCAAACAAAGTCCCCTGCCGGCTTGACCGGAAAAACCCCGGGGGATAGGTTCCCGCGGTGCCATGCGCCCGGCGCGGTGCCGCACCGCGGTGCCGATCACGTCGCCACGCGTCTTCAGCTCAAGCCTCCAGGATCAACCCATGCCGGCCGCCTTCCCGTTCTCCGCCATTGTCGCCCAAGACGAGATGAAGCTCGCGATCCTGATCGCGGCGACGGACCAGAGCATCGGCGGCGTGCTCGTGTTCGGTGACCGCGGCACCGGCAAGTCCACCGCCATCCGCGCCCTCGCCGCGCTGCTGCCGCCCATGCGGGTGGTCGAGAACTGCGCGTACAACTGCGACCCGGAGGCGAGCGAAGGCACCCTGTGCGTGTCTTGCCGGGAGACCAAGGCCCGGGGCGGCCACTTCAAGGTGCGCAAGGCCGCGGTGCCGGTGGTGGACCTGCCGCTCGGCGCCACCGAGGACCGCGTCATCGGCGCGCTGGATCTCGAGTCCGCGCTGACCCGCGGCGAGAAGCGCTTCGAGCCCGGGCTGCTGGCCCGTGCCCACCGCGGCTTCCTGTACATCGACGAGGCCAATCTGCTGGAGGACCACCTCGTCGACGCCCTGCTCGACGTCGCCGCCAGCGGCGAGAACGTGGTCGAGCGCGAGGGCCTGAGCGTGCGCCACCCGGCCCGCTTCGTACTAGTGGGCAGCGGCAACCCGGAGGAAGGCGAGCTGCGCCCGCAGCTCCTCGACCGCTTCGGTCTGTCGGTGGAGGTCACGACGCCGCAGGACCTCAAGACCCGCATGCAGGTGGTGCGGCTGCGCGATGAGTTCGAGCGCGACCCGGCCGCGTTCATCGAGAAGCACAAGCGCAAGGACGGCAAGATCCGCAAGCAGATCGAGCACGCGAAGGAGAAGCTGCCCGACATCGAGGTGCCGGACGCGACGCTGGAGCACGCCTCGCAGCTCTGCATGAAGCTCGGCACCGACGGGCTGCGCGGCGAGCTGACGCTGATCCGCGCCGCCCGCGCCTATGCGGCGCTGGAGGGCGACATGGTCGTCGAGGACAAGCACTTAATGCGCGTGGCACCGCCCGCGCTCCGACATCGGCTGCGCCGCAACGTGCTCGACGACGCGGGCTCCACGACCCGCGTGAACCGCGCCGTGCAGGAGCTGTTCGGCGCATGAGTAGCCCCGCCCCGGCAGCGTCCGGGCAAGCGAGTGCCGACGCGGCTGCCATCGCCGCGGAACACGCAGCCCAGCGCGCCGCGCGCTGGGACGACGCCTGCCTGGCCGCAGCGCTGTTCGCCGTGGACCCGGTCGGCGTCGGCGGCATCTCCGTGCGCGCGCTGCCGGGGCCGGTGCGCGACATCTGGCTGGAGCTGCTGCGCGACCTGCTGCCGCCGGAGGAGCCGTTCCGCCGCGTGCCCCTGCACATCGCCGACGGGCGGCTGCTGGGCGGGCTCGACCTCGCCGCGACCCTGCACGCGGGCCGCCCGGTGGCCGAGCGCGGCCTGCTCGCCGAGGCGGACGGCGGCGTGCTGCTGCTCGCGATGGCCGAGCGCGTCGCGCGCAACACGGCGGCGCATCTGAGCGCCGCGCTCGACACCGGCGAGGTGCTGGTGGAGCGCGACGGCATCACCGCGCGCACGCCGACGCGCTTCGGCGTCATCGCGCTGGACGAGGGCGCGAACGACGAGGAGCAGGTGCCCGACACGCTGAAGGACCGTTTCGCCGTCCTGCTCGACCTGAACGATCTCCCGTACCAGGCCGCGCTGCCCGGCGACCAGGACCCGGCCGGCATCCGTGCCGCCCGTGCGCGCCTGCCGCAGGTCGAGGTGCCGGAGGACATGCTGCAGGCCATCTGCGGCACGGCGCTCGCGCTCGGCGTCGATTCGCTGCGCACGAGCCTGTTCGCGCAGCGCATCGCCCGCGCCGCCGCGGCGCTCGCCGGCCGCGAGGCCGTCGCGATGGACGACGTCAGCGCCGCCGCGCGGCTGGTGCTCGCCCCGCGCGCGACGCGCATCCCGATGCCCGAGCCCGACGACGCCCCGTCGCCGGAGGAGCCGCCGCCGCCGGAAGAGAACCAGGACGACAACCCCGACAACCAGTCCCCGGAGCAGGACATCGACAAGCCGCTGGAGGATGTCGTGCTGGAGGCGGCACAGGCGGCCATCCCGGACAACCTGCTGGCGCTGCTCAAGATGGGCGCCATGCGCTCGCGCTCGCGCAGCCACGGCAAGTCCGGCGCGAGCCAGAACGGCTCGCTACGCGGGCGCCCCGCCGGCACCCGCCGCGGTGAGCCCGGCGCCGGTGCCCGGCTCGCCGTCATCGACACGCTGCGCGCCGCGGCCCCGTGGCAGCGGCTGCGCCGGGCCGAGCGCGAGCAGCGCAGCCAGGCGGGCACCGGCGGCACCGCCGTGCTGGTCGAGGTGCGCCAAGACGACTTCCGCGTCACGCGCTACAAGCAGCGCTCCGAGACCACGACCATCTTCGTCGTCGACGCCTCCGGCTCCGCGGCGCTGCATCGCCTGGCCGAGGCCAAGGGCGCCGTGGAGCTGCTGCTCGCGGATTGCTACGTGCGCCGCGACCGGGTCGCGCTGATCGCCTTCCGCGGCCCCGGCGCGGAGCTGCTGCTGCCGCCGACGCGCTCCCTGGTGCGCGCCAAGCGCAGCCTCGCCGGCCTGCCCGGCGGCGGCGGCACGCCGCTCGCGTGCGGCATCGACGCCTCCGTGGAGCTCGCCGACGGCGTGCGCCGGCGTGGCGGCACGCCGGTGGTCGTGGTGCTGACCGACGGCCGCGCCAACGTGACCCGCGACGGCATCGGCGGCCGCGCCCGGGCCACCGAGGACGCGCTCGCCTCCGCCCGCGCCTTCCGCACCGCGGAGCTCAAGGCCCTGGTGGTAGATATGTCGCCCCGCCCGCGCCCCGACGCCGAGCAGCTCGCCCGCGAGATGGGGGCGGTCTATCTGCCCTTGCCGCATGCGGATGCGAGGGCGTTGTCGGGGGCGGTACAAGCTGTTTCTTGAGGTGCTAGGAGGAAGGTGCTGGGTGCTAGGTGCTAGGTGCTAGGTGCTAGGTGCTAGGAAGACCACTAGCGCCTAGCCCCTTCCTCCTAGCTCCTAGCCCCTAGCCCCTAGCCACTTCCCCTTAGCTCCTAGCCACTTCCAAAAATGACTTCCGCCAAGGTTCTCCAAGACAAGCTCGACTGGACACGGGACGGCGCGGACTGGCCGAACCGCGATGCGAGCCGCTTCGTCGAGGCGGGCGGCTTGCGCTGGCACGTGCAGGTGGCGGGGAGCGGGGCGGTGCTGCTGTTACTGCACGGCACAGCGGCGTCCACGCACTCCTTCGGCGGGCTGCTGCCGCTGCTCGCCGAGCGCTGCACCGTGGTCGCGCCGGACCTGCCGGGGCATGCCTTCACCGGCACGCCGGGGCCGAAGGAGATCTGCCTGCCGTGCATGGCCGCCGGCGTCGGGGCGCTGCTGCGGGCGCTCGATCTGGAGCCGGAGGTCGCCGTCGGCCACTCCGCCGGCGCCGCGGTGCTGGTGCGGATGGCCCTGGATGGCGAGATCGAGCCGCGGCTCATCGTGAGCCTCTCCGGTGCGCTGCTGCCGCTCAAGGGCCTCGCCGGCAAGTGGTTCTCGCCAGCGGCCAAGTTCTTTGCCCGCAATTCCTTCCTGCCCAGGTTCGTCTCCAACGGCGCGCGCCGGGACCCCAAGGGCGTCGTGCGGCTCGCGGACAGCACGGGCTCCCGGCTCACGACCCGCGACATCGACCTCTACCGGCGCCTCATCGCCAGCCCGGGCCACCTGGCCGCGGCGCTGAACATGATGGCCAACTGGGACCTGGAGCCGCTGGCTCGCGAGCTGCCCGAGCTGGAACCGGAGCTGCTGCTGGTCGCCTTCGGCAACGACAAGACGGTGCCGCCAGCGGAAGCCGAGCGCGTGCTCGCCGTGGACCCGCGGGCGCAGTTGAAGCGGGTGGGGGGGTTCGGCCACCTCGCGCATGAAGAAGACCCGGCCTTTGTGGCGGAGCTGATTTTCGAGGCCATCGGGCTCGACTGACGGCACGTGGTGAAGTTTGAAGGGTGAAGTTTGAAGGGTGAAGTTTGAAGTTTGAAGGGTGAAGGGTGAAGTTTGAAAGGGCGAGCGCGCGGACTGGGATCGCGGGCGTCTCGCCGGCCGCTTGGGTACGCCGACTTGAGTCGGCCCGCGCGGCGACAGCGGCACCTCCACCGCCCGGCGTGCGATCGGTTTAAGGCTCTGGCCCTGCGCCGGGATCGCGCTAGACTGCGGCGCAATCTCCGCAACCGACGCCGGCGGCCATGTCCACCCCCATCTGCGAATCCATCTACGCCATCCCCCGCTGGGGCGAGGGCTACTACGGCGTCAACGCCGCGGGCCACCTCGCCGTGCGCCCGGACCCCGCCGCCGCCACCGAGATCGATCTCACCCGGCTCGTGCAGCGCCTGCGCGACGAGGGCCTGTCGCTGCCGGTGCTGGTGCGCTTCGACGACATCCTGCGCCACCGCGTGCGAGCCATGCGCGCCGCCTTCGAGGCGGCGATGGCCCGCCGCGGCTGGCAAGGCGCCTATCGGCCCGTCTATCCGATCAAAGTGAACCAGCAGCGCAGCGTCGTGCGCGCCATCCTGAGCGCCGGCGGCATCGGGCTCGAAGCCGGCAGCAAGCCGGAGCTGATGGCGGTGCTGGCGCTGGTGCCCGACGGCGAGAACGTCATCTGCAACGGCTACAAGGACCGCGATTACATCCGGCTCGCGCTCATCGGCCGGCGGCTCGGGCTCAAGGTCCACATCGTCATCGAAAAGCCCTCGGAGCTGGAGCTGGTCATCGAGGAGGCGGCCCGGCTCGGCGTGGAGCCGCTCATCGGCGTGCGCGCGCGGCTCGCCGCCGCGGCGGCCGGCAATTGGCAGAACAGCGGCGGTGAGCGGGCCAAGTTCGGCCTGTCGGCGCCGCAGGTGCTCGCGCTGGTGGCGCGGCTTGAGGCCGTCGGCGGGCTCGGCTGGCTTAAGCTGCTGCACGCGCACCTGGGCTCGCAGATCCCGAACCTCGCGGACATCCGCGCCGGCGTCACCGAGCTGGCGCGCTTCTACACGGCGCTCGCCGAGCGCGGCTGCGCGGTGGAGACGCTCGACATCGGCGGCGGCCTCGGCATCGACTACGAGGGCACGCACACCCGCGCCTACTGCTCGGTCAGCTACGGTCTCGACGACTACGCCGACGCCATCATCGACACCGCGGCCGAGGTCTGCCGCGGCGCCGGCCTGCCGGACCCGAACATCGTCACCGAGTCCGGCCGCGCGCTGGCCGCGCACCATGCCGTGCTGATCACCGACGTGGTGGACCGCGAGCGCGCGAGCGGGCTCGGTGCCTGCGCGCCCGCGCCCGCCGGCCCGGCCGCGAGCGCGGACCTTGCTGCGCTCGAAGCGGCGCTCGCGGCGGCCGATGCGGCGGCACCGCTGGAGCTCTTCGAGCGGGCGGAGGCGTCGCTGTTGGCCGCACGTACGGACTTCGCGGCCGGGCGGCTCGACCTCGCCGCGCGCGCCCGTGCGGATGAGGTCTTTGCGGCGCTGTGCCGGCGCCTGCGCACGCGGCTGTCGCATGCGAGCCGCCGCCAGCGCGAGCTGCTGGAGCGCATCGACGCCGAGCTGGCGGACAAGCTGTTCTGCAACTTCTCGCTGTTTCAGTCGCTGCCGGACGTCTGGGCCATCGATCAAATCTTCCCCATCGTGCCCTTGCAGCGGCTGGACGAGGTGCCGACCGAGCGCGGCATCGTGCACGACCTGACCTGCGACTCCGACGGCTGCATCAGCCAGTACGTGGACCAGGACGGCATCGAGGCCAGCCTGCCGGTGCATGCCTTCGACCCGCGCGAGGAGACCTACCTGCTCGGCGTGTTCCTGGTCGGTGCCTACCAAGAGATCCTCGGCGACATCCACAACCTGTTCGGCGACACCGACGCCGTCAACGTCGCGCTGGACCCGCAGGCCCCGGACGGCTATCGCCTGTCCGAACCCGAGCGCGGCGACTCCGCCGATGAGCTGCTGAGCTACGTGCACTTCGAGCCCCGGGAGCTGCTGGCCCGGTACCGCCGCCGCATCGAGGCCGCCGATCTGGAGCGCGGCGAGCGCGAGCGGCTGTACCTGGAGCTAAAGGCGGGGCTGTACGGTTATACCTACCTGGGGAGTCTTTAAGGGCTGAGGGCCAAGGGCCAAGGGCCGAGGGCCGAGGGCTGAGGGCGGACGATCGGTCGCGCAAGCGGGGCTCGTGAACGGGCGCGGCAACACCACATTCACGGGACTGAAGAGAACGCTGGGGACCTTGCGAATGATGAGCTTCCGCTTAAGCCGGCCGCGCGCTCGCGAGCGCCTCTGGCTGCTCGCGCTGGCGGCGAGCGCCGCCTCGTTCGCCGCCTCGTTCGCCGCCGCGGAGACGGTCCCGGTGACCCTCGCCGAGGTGCAGCGCGAGGCGTTGCGCGAGCAGACCATGCTCTCCGGCACCACCGTCGCCCCGCGGCGAGCGGCGCTGTCGCCGAAGGTGGACGGGCTGGTGACGGAGCTGTTCGTGGACGAAGGCAGCCTGGTGGAGCAGGGCGACCCGATCCTGACCCTCGATGACCGGCTGGAGGCTCACACCGTGGACGCCGCCGCCGCGCGCGTGCAGGAGGCGGAGGCCAACCACCGGGACGCGGTCCGCATCCGCGACGAGCTGCTGCGCCTCAAGCAAGGCCGGCACGCGTCGGAGACCGACATCCGCTCCGCCGAGGCGCGGGTGGATATCGCCGCGGCGGCGCTCGCCGCCGAGCGGGCGGCGCTGGCGAGCGCCGAAGAGATCCGGCGCCGGCATCGGCTCGCCGCGCCCTTCGCCGGCATGATCGTCGCACGCGAGGTCGAGGTGGGCGAGTGGGCGAAGCGCGACGAGGCGGCGGTGGAGCTGGTGGCGCTGGACCGGCTGCGCATCCGCGCGACGCTGCCGCAGGCCGACTACACCCGGGTCAGCCGCGGCGCGACGGCCGAGGTGCGCTTCGATGCGCTGCCGCAGCAGACCTTCTCCGGCAAGGTGTTCGCCCGCGTGGCCGCCGGCGACGCCCGCTCGCGCACCTTTCCGGTGCTCATCGACCTCCCGAACCCGGAGCGACGCCTCGCGCCCGGCATGTCCGCGCGGGTGCGCGTGGACCTGAACGGGGCCGAGGACAGCGTGCTGACGGTGCCGCGGGACGCCGTCGTCGCCAAGGCCGACGGCAGCCGCGAGGTCTGGCGCGTGCGCGAGGAGGACGGCATCCTCAAGGCCTACCCGGTGTCGGTCGAGACCGGCCGCGCCAATGGCGACCGGCTGGAGATCCTGTCCGGCGACCTGGCCGACGGCGACCGGCTGGTGCTGCTCGGCAACGAGTCGCTGCGCCCCGGCCAGAGCATCGCCCCGCAGCCGGCGCCGCCACGCGTGGACAGCGCCGAGACCGCGGCGAAAGAGCCAACGAGCGTGAGCACTTCGTCCCAAGCCCAAGCAGTCAAGTCAACCACTTTACCATAAAAGTCGCGCGCAGCGCGCTCCTGAGTCTCCCTCTCCCCCTGGGAGAGTGCCGGGGTGAGGGAAACGGCCATGGCGAGCAGCGCCTTGACCGACAAGCGGACTCGACACCGCGCCGGCACGGACTGGGACCGCCGGCTTTCCAGCCGGCTTCGCGTGCCGGGGGCTCGATGCCCCCGGCGCGCGATCTGCGGCGCGCGAGCCGAGCGGTTGCCCATGACGCGCCGCCGGGCGGACGACCGCGCATGTGGCCTTCTGCCAG
>NZ_JABX01000042.1 GCF_001469165.1 Thiohalocapsa sp. ML1
GGGCGACTGCCCCTATCGCGCCGCCGGGCGGGCGATTGCGCTTGTGCCCTTGTGCCAGCCCGGGCGACGCCGACGCGGCATCGAGCCGCGACGGCGCCGAGCCGGCTGGAAAGCCGGCGGTCCCAGTCAGCCGCGACGGCACCGAGCCGGCTGGAAAGCCGGCGGTCCCAGTCAGCCGCGCGTCGGCGAGACGGCGGGGATTCCGGTCCCGATTTCAGGTCGGAAGGATGCACTAAGCCGCTGCTATTTGGTTCTAAAACCCGGGGATAGCCCAGATCCCGATCCCGATCCCGATCCCGATTCCGATTCCGATCCCGATCCTGATCCCGTCAATCACCCCAGCCGAGTCTGTGGTTGGGCTGGAAGTGCCAGACCCGGGTGATGTCCAGCACGTCCGTCTCCGTCTTGATGTCCGCCGGGAAGGGCGCGTAGGGCGCCGCCAGCTCGACGATGCGCACCGCCGCCTGATCCAGCACCGCATGCCCGGAGGAGCGCACCACCCGGATGCCCTCCAGGTTGCCGTCGGCCTTGAGGGCGACGTGCAGGATCAGGCTGCCGTAGAGCCCGCGCTCCTTGGCCTCCTGCGGATAGTTCAGGTTGCCGATGCGCTCCACCTTGCGCCGCCAGGCCTCCATGTAGGACGCGTAGCGGTACTCGCGGGTGTCGGTGCTGATGGCCTTGCGCCGCTCGCGGCTGGCGCGCTCCGCCGTGCGGGCGTTGATGCGGGCGCTGATGGCGGCGATCTCGTCGCCGCGGGTCGCGAAGATGTCCGTCGCGTCGGCCTGTGGCGCGCTCGCCGGCGGTGCGGCCGGCGCCGTGAGATCCGGCAGCTCGATGCCGCGGCCGCCCCCGGTCAGGATCTCGGCCATGGCCTCCGGGTCCGGGGTCAGCAGCAATGGGCGGCTGGCGGGGGCGAGCGGCGCTGTCTCGGCGCCCATCAGCTCCGGCCCCGTCTGCGGTGCTTTGTCGCTACCCAGGCCCGCTACGAGCGGCTCGGCGGGGTCCAACACCTGCTCGGGCGGCTCGGCGGCAGGCGTGTCGGCCACCTCCAGCGCGTCCACGGACGGCTCGGGCGTCTCGGCGTCGAGCGACGTGCCGGAGTCCAGCTCGGGCAGCGGCACCTGCGTTTCGCCGGCGCGGTCGGCCTGGGCGCGTGCCGCGTCCGCGCGCGGGGCGCGGGTCTCGCCGGCGGGCTGCTGGACGGTCATGACCTCGAAGGTGTGCACCGGCGGCGGCGGCGGCTCCGGCAGCTTGAAACCGATGCCGAGCAGCACCGTGGCGTGGACGGCCAGGGCCAGGGCTACCGCCACCGGCATCGGTGCGCGCAAGGCGCCGTGGGCCGGTCGCGCGATGCCCGGGGCAGAGTTCTGCATGCGGGCGTGACTCAGCGGGGGAGCCGCATCCTTGCTGGACGCCGGGGCGGACGCGGGCGTCCGCGGCGGAGACGGCGCGCCGTCCGGGGCATCAGGCACCGGGCTCCGGCGCGTCTGCCGGCACGAGGGGGGCGCTGATGGCGACATCGGCGTGCTGATCCATGAGCTCGATGCGGGCGGCCATGTCCGGCGTCATGTGCAGGGTGCCGGAGTCGTCGATGAGTAGGACATAACGCAGGCCGAGCCGCTTGGCGACCTCCTGCCACTGGTCCAGGCCGGCGATCATCAGCGCGGTCGCTGCCGCCTCGGCGACCGCGGCGGAGCCGTCGTGCAGCACGGTCACCGCCTGCAGGCCAGTGGCCGGGCGGCCGGTGCGCGGGTCGATGAGGGCGTGATACACCTGTCCGTCGTAGATGAAGTTGCGCTGGTGCTCGCCGCGGGTGAAGACTGTAGCGTCGCCCGCCACCTCAATGATGCCGAGCACGCCGCTGCCGCTGCCGCGGCGCACCGGCACGCGCCAGGGCCGTCCGGCGCGGTTGCCGATGGCGCGCACATCGCTGCCGCGATTGATCAGCGCGTGGCGGATGCCGCGGGCGCGCAGGTTGTCGATGGCGAGGTCCATCGCGTAGCCGAGCGCGATGCCGCTGAAGTCGAGCCGCACCGCCGGGTTGTCGCTTTGCAGCATGAAACCATCGAGGTACAGGTCTGCCATGCTCGGCGCGGCATCGACGAGCCTGGCGATGGCCCCGTCCGACGGCGGCGGGCGGCACTCCGGCTCCTCTACGTGGAAGCCCCAGAGCCGCATCAGATGGCCGATGGCTGGGTTGAACAGGTTCTGGCTCTGCAACGCCAGCGCCTGGCTCTGGCGCAGCAGCGGCAGCAGCGACGGCGGTGCCGCAAAGGGCTCGCCGGAGGGCAGCAGCTCGTTGACGCGCACCATCGGGCCGGGCTCCCAGGCGTGGGTCGCGTAGTCCAGAAACAGGAAATCCTGCTCCACCTCCGCCGCGGCCGCCTCCGCGTCTTCTTTGAGCTTGCCGACGATGCTGAGGTCCACCGCGGAATCGAAAGCGATGAACTGCATGGTGTAGACCGGCGTCTCGGCGCCGCGGCAGCCCGCGAGCAGCAGCGCGACCAGCAGCGCGAGCAGGGCCGGGGCGCGGCACCGGCCGCGGCAGGTGAGCTCAGCGCGCATCGAGCCGCTCCGCGATGCAGGTCATGAGGTCGCCAGCGATGTCGGTGCCGTAAGCGCGGTCGATCTCGCGGATGCAGGTGGGGCTGGTGATGTTGATCTCGGTGAGCCAGTCGCCGATGACGTCGAGCCCCGCGAACAGCACGCCGCGCCGGCGCAGCTCCGGGCCGACGCGGCCCGCAATCCAGCGCTCGCGCGCGGAGATGGGCGCGGGCTCGGCGCGGGCGCCGGCGGCCAGGTTGCCGCGGGCATCGTCCGGCGACGGGATGCGCGCCAGCACGTAGGGCGCGGGCTCCCCGTCCACCAGCAGCACGCGGCGGTCGCCCGCGCTGATCTCGGGGATGAAGCGCTGCGCCATGCAGAAGCGCCGGCCGTGGTCGGTCAGGGTCTCGATGATGACGCCGGTGTTTGGGTCGCCGGCGCGCACGCGAAAGATCGAACGCCCGCCCATGCCATCCAGCGGCTTCAGCACCGCATCGCCCCAAGTGGAGATGAGCTCGCGCAGCAGTGCCGCGCTGCGCGTCACGCTGAGCGGCGGCACGCAGTCCGGAAAGTGCGCGGCGAAGACCTTCTCGTTCGCGTCCCGCAGCGTGCGCGGGTCGTTGACCACCAGGCAGCCCGCCGCCGCGGCCAGCTCCAGCAGGTAGGTGCCGTAGACGTATTCCATATCGAAGGGCGGGTCCTTGCGCATCAGCACCGCATCGAGCGCGTGCAGCGGGCGCCGTTCGGGCTCCCCGAGGGTGAACCAGCCCGCTGGGTCGTCCTGCACGGCAAGCGGGCGCATCACGCCCTGCGCCATGCCGTCCAGCAGGCACAGGTCGCCCAGCTCCATGTAGAACAGGTCCCAGCCCCGCCGCGCTGCTGCCAGCAGCATCGCGAAGGTGCTGTCTTTTGCGATCTTGATGGACCCGATGGGGTCCATGACGACACCGATGTTTCGCTTCATGCGCGGAGTTTACCCCAAGCCGGGCAGCATTCAGCGGCCGCGCGCGGCTACCGGCCCGGGCGTGCTCGGCCCCGCTGCGGTGCGTCACCGAAGCGTTGCGGCCCGGCAAGCCGGCTGCTAATGTCCCGGCGTCGAGCCCAGGGGGTATCCCCCAGGCGCGCTCAGCGGAGGCCTTAGGAACCGTTCCAAAAACAACTGAAACACACTCATCTCCGCCACTCAGGTTGCGCCAGCCGTCCGTCGAAATCGAGATCGGGATCGAAAGCGAAATCGAAATCGAAGTTCCTCAAGCCACGTCGAAGATCGAACCCTTGTGTGGTGCGATCTCGCTCAGCAGCGATACCGATACCGATCCGCCAACCTTGGATTCCGCCGCAACGATGTACCGGTTATTCTCGAATCACTAAGGGAATCGCACCATTCCCGCTGCACCATTCCCGCTGCACCATTCCCGCCGCACATCCCCACCCGCATCATGCCTGCCGACAGCAGCGAAGCCGCGAGCCGCCTCATCGCCATCCTGCGCGACTTGGAACAGCGCGGCGGTGCCCGTGCCGAGGCGCTGCGGCGGGCCGATGCGCCGCAGGTCACCTGCCACGGGCTCCTGTTTCGGCTCGCCGACTACCGCCTGCTGACGCCCGTGGACCAGCTCCAGGGCGTCTGGCCGCTGTCGCGCGCGCTGACCACGGTGCCGGGCACCGCGCGCTGGTTGCTCGGTGTCGCCAGCAACCGCGGCGAGCTACTGCCGCTGTTCGACCTGCGCGGGCTCCTGCTCGCAGACTACGAGGGCCTGCAGCGCCGCGGCATGGCGCTGATCCTGCCCGGCGCCGAGCGGCCCTTCGGCGTCGTCGTGGATGCCGTCATCGGCCTGCGGCGGACCACCTGGCAGGCGCCGCCGCCGCTGCCGCCGGACTTGCCGCCGGACTTGGCCGCGCTGATCACGGGTATCAGCAACTGCGACGACGGCGCCGTCCACGTGGTGGATCTCGGCGCCGTGGAGCGGCTGCCTGCGTTCCTGGCCGGCGGGCTCGGCAGCGCCGGGCTGTGGCCGGCACCCGCCGCCGCGCCGGCCGTACCGGCCTGAGCCCGGGATGAGCGCCGGCCCTACCCCCCGCCTCGGCGTCGGGCCGCCGCAGCGCGCCGACGAGGGCAAGCCCGACCGTCTGGCCCGAGTCATCACACTGGTGCTTATGGGCGCGCTGGCCCTGGCGCTGTTGCTCGTGCTGCTCAGCATCGTCGATCACGGCTACCGCGGCGAGAACAGCGAGCGCTACCTGCGCCTGGTGTCCGAGGAGCAACTGCGCGCCCGCCAATTGTCCGACGCCGCCGCCGCCGCGGTGCAGGGCGGCGCGGACGCCTTTCCGCAGCTTGCGGAGCAGCAGACGCAGCTCGAGCGGCTGCATGACGAGATGGTCGCGCTACGCAGCAGCGTCCTCGGCCGTGGGCTGGACGCGGATCGGGGCGACTTGGCCGAGCGCGCGGATGCCGCCCGGCGCAAGCTGCGCGAGGATGCCGAAGTGGTCCAGTCCGCGCGCGAGGTGCTGCTCGGCTTCCATGCCCTCGCCGCGGAGACAGAAAAGAGCCTGTGCCAGCTCGCCACCGAGTCCCAGCGCGTCGCCGAGCTCCTGGTGGCCGCCGGTGCGCGCTCCCGCGTCGTTCTCGACGCCGGCCTGCAGGTGGCGCGCGTGCGCCAGATGAAGGCCGCGCTGCGCGAGGTGCAGCATGGCGGCAACGGCGCCGCCGCCGTGGCACAGGGCACCGCGGCGGCGGACGAGTTCGAGGTGGCGCTCGACGCGCTGCGAGCGCTGCCGCCGCCGGCCGCGAACAGCGCCGCTGCCACCGCCCTCGCCGCCGCGCTCGCAGACACCTGGACACTCTACAAGGCCATGCGCGCGTCGGCAGACCAACTGGTGGCGTCGCTGACCCGGGTCGAGCCCGCGGTGGCGGCGGCAGCGGCCACCGCCGAGGACGCGCGCCGCCTGGAGGGCGCGCTGGACGGCATCATCATGGGGCTGCGCGGCGAATCCGGATGGGCCTCGCTCTTGGGACTCAAGTCCGGGTCCGAGTCGGCCGTGCTGTTCGGCGCCCTCGCCGTGGTTTGCCTGGGCCTGCTCGGGCTGCAACAGTTGCTGCAGTCGCGCCGGCGGGCGCGGGCGTCGCAGGCGCTGAACCTCGCCAACCGTGAGGCCATTGAGCGGCTGCTGGAGGAAATGAGCGGGCTCGCCGACGGCGACCTCACCGTCGAGGCCCAGGTGACCTCCGACGTCACCGGCGCCATCGCCGACACCGTCAACTACGTGGTCACGGCGCTGCGCGGCCTCGTCGCCACCATCAACGACACCTCCGCCCGCGTCAACGACTCCGCCCAGCGCACCCGCGGCATCGCCAAGCAGCTCGCCGAGGGCAGCGATGCCCAAGCGCGGCAGATCGAGCAGGCCAGCGGGGCCATCAGCTCCATGGCCAGCGCCATCGACAGCATCGCCCGCGATGCCGCCGAGTCCGCCGCCGTCGCCAACCGCTCCGTCGATGTCGCCGGCCGCGGCGCCCAGGCGGTGCGCGACACCATCGCCGGCATGCACGAGATCCGCGGGCGCATCCAGGAGACCTCCAAGCGCATTCGGCGCTTGGGCGACAGCTCCCAGGAGATCGGCGAGATGGTCGAGCTCATCGACGACATCGCCGACCAGACCAACATCCTCGCCCTGAACGCCGCCATGCAGGCCGCCATGGCCGGCGAGGCGGGCCGCGGCTTCGCCGTCGTCGCCGACGAGGTGCAGCGCCTCGCCGAGCGCTCCGGCAGCGCCACCAAGCAGATCGACGCCATCGTGCGCACCATCCGCCGCGACACCGTCGAGGCCGTGCGCTCCATGGAGGCCAGCATGACCGGCGTGGACAGCGGCGCCATGGTGGCCGAGCACGCCGGCAACGCGCTCAAGGAGATCGAAAAGGTCTCCAACTACATCGCCGACCTCACCCGCCGCATCGCCGACTCCGCCGGCCACGAATCCCGCGAGGCCGCCAAGGTCAACGAGACCGTCAAGTCCATCCAGCGCATCACGCAAGAGAACACCCGCGGCACCCGCGCCACCGCCGAGGCCGTCGACGCCCTCGCCGCCCTCGCCGTCGAGCTCCGCCACTCCGTTGCGGGGTTCAAGCTGCCGGGGGGGAGACGGGGGGAGTGAAGGCGTCGCAGTGACGGTACGATGCGCCGCGTGGCCATCCGCAAGCGTCCAAGCGCCATCCGCAAACCGCCGATGTTCAAGCTCATCACCCGGGGCCGGGGCCTTCGCTGGCCGCGTCACTGCATCGCTCTGCGCCGAGGGGCTGGCCCGCGACGAGGCGACAACGACGCCAAGACGCCGGTCACCCCGCTTGCGTGGTCGCCGTCCTGGCTGCGCCGCGCTTGGGGTGCCGCGCCCGACTTCCCCGAGCGCGAGGAACAGCCTCCGCTGTGCGCGAGCGCGCCGACGGATGCGGGTTCGTCGCGGGACGCCTAGCTAAGGTCCTAGGTCTGAGCGCGCCCCGCTCGCGCGACTCGCGCCAAAACATCAACCGGGAAAAGGTACCTCCCTTGTCCGCGATCGACGACCTCATTGCACAGATCCACGAGCCCAGGCTGCGCGAGCAGCTCAAGCGCGAATGGGCCGAGGCGCAGAAGACCAAGAAGTTTGGCCTGGTGTTCCATCGGCACCTGCCGGAGTTGGTGCCGATCCCGAAGGCGAAGCCGCGCCGCGGCGACCTGGTGGCGAGAAAGGGCGGCTCGTTGACCGATCTCTGGCGGGTGCGGCGCGTGATTGGCGGGATGGCCCATTGCGTGCGGCCAGAGGGCACCCCAGGCGCCGGCGAGCCTTGGGACCTGGAGCTGGATGAGCTGGTTGTGGTTCGCCGGTTCGGTGAGCCGATCTTTCCTGCATTGATCCCGATGGATCAGGTTCAGAACGGGCCGGCCGACGCCCCCTGGCACTGCCTGATCGAGGCGGACAACTTCCACGCCCTGCAACTGCTGGGCTATCTCTACGCCGGCAAGGTCGACTGCATCTACATCGACCCGCCCTACAACACCGGCGCCCGCGACTGGAAGTACAACAACGACTACGTCGATGCCAACGACACCTGGCGGCACTCGAAGTGGCTGTCGTTTATGGAGAAGCGGTTGCAGTTGGCGAAGCGGCTTCTTCGCCCTGATGACTCAGTTCTGCTCATCACCATAGACGACAATGAGCTGTGCAGTTTGGGGCTTCTGCTGGATGAACTATTCCCCGGCTGCGAGCGGCAGGTCGTCAGCATCACGATCAGTCCACGCGGAAAAAGCCGTGAAGGACGCTTTTCCCAAGTGGACGAGTATCTTTTGGTTCTCTACTTCGGAGCAGCCGGTGTAGCCAGGCTTGGCGGCGATGGTGACGACAGGGAGGTTAGATGGAGATACCTACGTCGAAATGACATCGAATCAGCGCGGCCCACGAGACCTAACCAGTTCTATCCTATCTATGTCGATCCTTCGCAATTGAAGATCGTTGGAATTGGCAAGCCACTACGACCCGATGAGTCACTTAGCGCAGCCCCGCGTCTCCGGGACACGATAACGGTGTTTCCGGTACGCGAGGACGGAGTTCATATGAATTGGGGGATCACCGGGCCGAGCCTCCAACGGGCGTTGGAGAATGGCTATGTCCGCGTGACGGCAGGTTCGCACCCAAACCAACCCTTCACCTTCGCCTATCTCACGGCACCGAATATCAAGAAGGTCGAAAATGGCACCTACGAGATCGTAGGAGATCGGCCTGATGGTTCCAAGATTGTCGTGATTCCCGGCGGACGGCGGGCGCTTCCGACCACGGTTTGGCGGGAAGCCAGACACGATGCAGGTGCTTACGGAACCGGCTTGATTAGAACCATGCTGCCGGGTCGTAAGTTCCCTTTCCCAAAGTCGCTTTATACCGTGGAAGATTCGCTGCGCTTGTTCGTGGAGGATAAGCCAAATGCAATTGTCGTAGATTTCTTTGCCGGCTCAGGTACAACCCTCCATGCACTGATGCGATTGAACGCGTTGAACGAGGGTGGTAGGCAATGCATCCTGGTCACCAACAACGAGGTGTCCGGAGAAGAAGCTGATAGCCTGCGCTCTCGCGGTCTTCTTCCTGGTGATGAAGACTGGGATCAACAGGGTATTTGTCGGTCAGTAACCTGGCCGCGGGCAAAGTTTTCCATTCTCGGGCGTACCGACGCTGGGGCAGCGTTGCCCGGCGAGTATTTCGGAGGAAGAACCGTTAAGAAAGAGAAGTCGCGGAAAGTCGTCCAGATTGGCTTCGTCGACCCCGGCGCACTCAACCGGCCGGCGAAGAAGCAGCTCCTAGCCCTGATAGATGGCCTGCCGCAAACCCTGGTCACGGACCCCTGTCCCTTCATCGTCTCCGAGGACCACAAGGCCAGCGTGCTGTTCGACGAGAGTGCGGCCGAGGACTGGCTCGCGGCGCTGGACGGCCAGAGCCACATCACCGATCTCTACATCGTCACCCCCGACAAGAAGCGCTTCGATATCCTGAAGGCCGAGGTTCACGAGCTGCTCGGCCCCATCCTCGTGCCGGAGGAGGAAAAGTGCCCGCTGGCCGACGGCTTCCCGGCGAACTTGGCCTATTTCAAGCTGGACTTCCTCGATAAGGACCGGGTCGCGTTGAAGCGGGCCTTCCGCGAGATCCTGCCGCTCCTGTGGCTCAAGGCCGGGGCCATCGGGCCGCGGCCGGAGCTGCCGAGGGGCGAGGAGCCGGCCTTCTTCGCCCCGCCGGCCAATCCCTTCGCCGTGCTGCTCGACGAGGGCCGGCTCAAGGCCCTGTTGGCGGCGCTCGATGATCGCCCGGGGCTTAGGTGTCTCTTCATCGTCACGGACTCCGAGGACGCCTTCAAGGATCTGTCGGCGGAGGCCATGGCCGCGTTGCGGGCCGGCAGCCCAGATCTGGAGACGATTCAGCTCTACCGGGACTATCTTGAGAACTTCGTCATCAACATTGGAGAGGTTGGATGAAGTTCACCCAATACTTTCTCTACACCCGGACGCGACCTGACCGGGCAGCCATCAAGATGGAGTGGATCGAGGCGGTTGATCGCCGGCCCCTGGCCACTCAGGTCCAGCAGGACGGACGGATTCGCAAGTGGGGCTACGTGGAAGACGTCGGCAAGTATCTGCGGATCGTTTTGCTGGCCGATGGCGCGACCTTGCACAATGCCTTCTTTGACCGCAATTTTCAGGAGCCAAGCGATGAAGATTAAATATTTCGAGGATACCGACACGGCGCACATGGAGTTTTCCGATCATGACGTGGTGGAAACCCGCGAGATCAACGAGAACCTCTCGATCGATCTGGACGCCCAGGGCAATGTGGTGAACATGACCATCGAGCATGCGTCGATCCAGGCCGACATGCGGGAGCTGGCGTTCTCTCGGATTGCCGCCGAGGGATAGAGCGATCATGAAGGCCGAGCTGTTCGATTTCCAGGAAGCGGCTGTCGCCGAGCTTCGCAAGGCCGTGCTGGCGGCGCGCGAACAGGCGTCCAGCCGTGATCCGCGCGCCATCTCGTTCTCCGCGCCGACGGGGAGCGGCAAGACGGTGATAATGGCCGCGCTATTCGAGGACATCCTGTTCGGCGCCGTCGGCCTGCCGGCGCAGCCGGATGCCGCGATCCTGTGGATCTCGGACATGCCCGAGTTGAATGAGCAGACCCTGCGCCGGGTCAATCAGGTGTCGGATCGGATCGGTATGGGGCGCTTGGTCAGCATCGACGCGGGCTTCGATCGGGAGCGGCTTGAGCCGGGGGTTATTCACTTCATCAATGTGCAGAAGCTCGGGCAGGACAAGCGCCTGACTCGTCAGGGGGACGGGCGCACCTGGCCGATCTGGGAGACATTCTCGAACACGGCCAGGGCGATTCCGGACCGCTTCTACGTCGTCATCGACGAGGCACACCGGGGCATGACCGGCGCCAAACAGGCCAAGGAGGCGCGGACGCTGATTCAGCGCTTTCTGCTCGGCCACCCCGAGTCCGGCTTGGTCCGGATGCCGCTGGTGATCGGCGTGTCGGCGACACCGAAGCGGTTCAACGACCTGCTCAACCATGAGAAGGCGGCGAAGACCGTCCACAAGGTGCCGGTGCCGGTTGACGACGTGCGCGCATCGGGGTTGCTGAAAGACCGTATCCCGATTCATCACCCCGCGGCGGCTACGCCTGCCGAGATGTCGCTGCTGGAGGAGGCGGCACGGGCCTGGGTGCGCATGAGTCAGGCATGGGATGCCTATTGCGCCGCCGAGCAGGAGCCGCGGGTGTGGCCGGTGCTGGTGGTGCAGGTGGAGAACGGGACCGAGCAGCAGGTCTCGCGGACCGACCTCAAGGTGGCGCTCGACGTGATCGAGAAGGCCATCGACCGGCCGTTGCACGAGGGCGAGGCGGTGCACGCGCTGCACGATTGCGGCGAGTTGCAACTTGGCGGGCGCACGCTGCGCCGGGTCGATGCCTCGCGCATCGACGAGGACAAAGGCATCGGCGTGGTCTTCTTTAAGACCAGCCTCTCCACCGGCTGGGACTGCCCGCGGGCGGAGGTGATGATGTCCTTCCGCCGGGCCGAGGATCACACCTACATCGCCCAGCTCCTGGGCCGCATGATCCGCACCCCGCTCGCGCGGCGCATCGAGCGCGACGCGGCGCTGAACGACGTGCATCTTTTTCTGCCGTACTTCGATGCGGACGCGGTCAAGACTGTGGTGGAGGACCTGAAGGACGTGGAGAACGCGCCACCCGCGGAGACGGGCTCCAGCCGCGAGCTGGTGATCTTGAAGCGCCGGGCCGATGCCGCCGAGATCTTCGCGGCGATGGTCGGGCTGGTCACGTATCGGGTCGATGCGGCCCGCGCGCAGAGCCATTTGCGGCGTTATATCAAGCTCGCGCGACGGCTCAACCTGGATGACATCGAGCCCGCGGCCTGGGCCGCGGCGACGGCGCAGGTAGTGGATTGGCTCGGCACGGAGTTGGCCGGACTCCAAGCGAGCGGCACCCTCGACAAGCTGTTGCGGGAGATGACGTGGGTCAAGATCTCGACCACGACGGTCGGGACCGGCGGTGATGAGAACGGGGATTACGTGACGCCGGTGCGCGAGTACGAGATCGAGGCATCGGAGGCCGACATCGAGCGCCAGTTCGACGAGGCGGGCCAGCGGTTGGGCGAAGGGCTGCATAAGGCGTACTGGACGGCCAATGCCGATCGCGATGCGCTGGACGTGAAGGCCGAGGCGATCGTGCTGGCCCGCAGCCACGCGGTCATGGCGCGGCTGGAGGCCAAGGCCGAGGCGGCGTTCAACGCCCTCTACGACAAGCACAAGCACGCTACGGCCAAACTTAAGGAGAAGGAGCGTATCCGCTACGAGCGCCTGCGGCTGGCGACGGCAAAGCCGGTGGAGGTCGAATGGCGCTTGCCGGAGCGGATCGAGTTTCGGCGCACCGAGAAGGCCCCGGCTTATGAGCGCCACCTCTACTTGGAGGAGGACGGTCGCTTCCGGGCCGATCTCGGAACCTGGGAGCGGGAGTTGCTCGCCGAGGAGCTGGCCGACCCGGGTGTGGTCGGCTGGCTGCGTAACCTGGACCGCAAGCCCTGGTCCCTGGAGATTCCGTATCCGACCGCGGGTGCCGAGCGGCCGATGTTTCCGGACTTGCTCATCGTGCGCAAGGTGGACGCGGACGGCAGTACCGACTACCAGTTCGACATCCTGGAGCCCCACGACCCGAGTCTGGCGGACAACTTCGAGAAGGCCGTGGGTCTCGCCCGCTTTGCCGAGCGCCACGGGCACCTGTTCCATCGCATCCAGCTCATCCGCAAACTGCCCTCGAAGGCCGGCGGCGAGCGCTTCTTCCGGCTGGAGTTGAATAGCGAGGCAGCGCGCAAGCAGGTGCTGCCGGTGACGTCCAATGCTCAGGTCGATGCGGTGTTCAAGCAGCTCGCCGTGTAACTCGGGGCTTAGGCGATGAAGTTCAGCTCCGACAGCGAAACCGCTGCGCTCTGCATCCGCCTGCTGCCGGGCTCGTCCCCGGCTACGCTCCGCCGGGGACGAGCCCGCGGCCGAGCCGGGGCAGCGCCAGGGCGCTGCATTTGAAGCAACCAGCGCAGCTTAAACTCGGGAGAAAACTGTCCTGGACATGGGGTCCACTTCACGCGCAATCTGCGTGGCTTCGAGCACATTGCACTGCGTTGCCCCGGCTTGAAACCGATGACACCCGAATCACTGCTCAGAGAGGTGCGCAAATGACCGCCGTCACCCTGAATCTGCCGGAGGAGAAACTCAGGCGCCTGGAGGTCGTTGCCCGTGCCCGCGGCACCAGCGTCGCCCAGCTCTTCGACGAGATGTCGAGCCTGCTCATCGCCGAGGACGACGCCGAGACGCGGTTTCGGCTGCGCGCACAGCGGGGAGCGGGCAAAGAGGCGCGCGGCTTGGAGCTGCTGGATAAGGCCGCGGGTGGGCCACCGTGCGCTGCGAACCCGGAGCAGGCCGGCTGATCCCTCGGGGCATGGGGCGATGCGCCGCTCACCCGCATGACCCGCCAAACACATCAACCGGGATACAGGTACCTCCCTTGGCCGCGATCGACGACCTCATTCCGGACGACGCGGCCCTGCCCGCGGAGGCACAGCTCAAGCAGGTCCTGATCGAGCAGGCCCTCGAACCCCTGCTCGCCGAGGTAGCGGACAGCCGTCGCCGGGAGACGGACACCGTCCGCCGGCATCTCACGATCAGTCTCAAGGCGCTGATCAACCGCGAGAACCTCAAGTACGCGGACCTGCACCTGCGCGTCGAGGCCGGCAAGATCAACCTGCGCCCGGCCCTCAAGCGCAGCGAGGACCGGCTCGAAGAGCTGAACCACCGGCTCGAAACCCGCCTGGCGGATCTCGACAAGGAGCGCCACTGCACCATCGCCGACATCCAGCACCACGGGTGGGCCTGGGTATTGCTGCACCCTGAGCGCAAGTCACCGGGCATCGCCCCGATGGTGCGGGATGACGAGATCGAGCGCCGTGCCGGCGAGGCGGTGATCGCCCACGAAAACGCCCGCGGCTGGGTGGTGGAAAGCGTCGAGAAGGACAACCGCGGGTTCGACCTGATCTCCCGCCGTCCGCATCCGGAAGACCCCGCCACGGCCATCGAGGTGCGCTTCATCGAGGTGAAGGGGGCGCGCCGCGGTGGGCGAGATCGCGTTGACCAGCAACGAGTACAAGACCGCCGAGCGCCTGAAGAAGGATTATTGGCTCTACGCCGTCTTCAACTGTGCCGCCGACCCGAAGGTCCACCTGGTGCAGGAGCCCGCCCGGCTCGGGTGGGAACCAGTCGTCATGGTCGAGCACTATCATGTGGGTGCTGAGGAGATCCTCGCGGCCGAACGCCGGAGTCTCGGCTGACCTGATCTCTAGGAAACCAGCAGCTAACGAACCGAAGAGATTGCAATGACCCAACTGACTCTAGAGATGCCCGATGAGGTTTTCGCCTCGTTGCACAAAGACCCGGCGGAGTTTACCCGCGAGCTGCGGGTTGCCGCAGCGGTCAAGTGGTATGAGCTCGAGCGTGTTTCTCAGGGTAGGGCCGCGGAGATCGCCGGGCTGACACGTGCCGAATTCATTACCGCACTCGGGCAGTATCGGGTGAGCCCGTTCCAATACTCGGCTGAAGAAGTGCTCGCGGAGCTGGCCAATGCCGACTGATCGGGTGGTCATCAACGCTTCACCCATCATTACGTTGTTTCGCTCGCGCCTTCATCCCTTGTTGCCGCAATTGTTCCGCGAGCTGCTGGTTCCCGACTCGGTCTGAAACGAGGTTGTCAGCAGGACCCATGACGACCCGGCAGCACGAGGGCTTCCGACGGCATCTTGGGCGCGGCGGACGCCAGACATCATCGAGCCGCAAGTCCAATTGTGGGGATTGGGCGCGGGCGAAACCGCCGTTCTCTCTTTGGTCATGGGCAATCCTGGCTATACAGCAGTAGTGGATGACCGGGCGGCCAGGCGATGCGCGCATGTCTTGAGGATACCCGTGATCGGAACCGCTGGGGTCGTCGTGCTCGCTAAGCGCAGGGGATTCATCGGCTCGGTAGAGGAAGCATTGAATCAGTTGCAAGGGAGCAGGGCTTTGGCTATCGGAAAGATTGGTAGAAACGCTGGTTGACGAATGTGACCGAGCACGCTGAGTGAATTTCGGAGCTAAGAGCATACAGATGAAGATTGTCGTCGATGACGAATTGATCAGCGAGGCCCTGCGGGTCACCGGTATCGAGAGCTCGGAGGCCCTTGTACCAACCGCGGTCGAAGAGCTGATCGCTGGTCGACGCGGAGATGCGTTGACCAACGCC
This sequence comes from Thiohalocapsa sp. ML1, assembly GCF_001469165.1. Taxonomy (GTDB): domain Bacteria; phylum Pseudomonadota; class Gammaproteobacteria; order Chromatiales; family Chromatiaceae; genus Thiohalocapsa. Next base: position 14,885 of record NZ_JABX01000042.1, read on the forward strand.
TGCGGGCGCTTCCCTGGGAGGGTGATCTGGACGCGATGATGACGGATCGATGATGCTCGTGGATTCCACGGTCTGGACCGACCGATACTTTCGGGTCTTCCGCGTCATCTACAACGAGTCCGTCGATCCGGTGGCCATCGCGACCGCCTACTTCGACGACGAGGTCAAAGACCGATGAAGCTCGAATTCGACCCCGCGGCGGACGCCGCCTATTTTGAGATCTCCCCGGCCGAGGTGGAGACGACCAAGGAAATCGAGCCCGGGATCATCGCCGACTATGAGGCCAAGGGGCATCCGGTCGGGATCGAGATCCTGTCGGTGAGCAAACGTGCCCGGCCTCAATCCCTGGAGCAGGTGGCGTAGATTCGCATTCACCAAGCCGACTCTCCCCGCACACGTCACCTGCGAGCCGAAACTTGAGCCCTACTTACCCCAAGCGTCTCATCGAGGTCGATCTGCCGATCAAGTATCTGGAGCAGGTCTGGGCCGGCGTCGCCAAGGAGGCCCTGTCGCTGGTCTTCTCGGGGGCCGATACCGCGGCCTTCGAGCCGGATGCGCGGCTCACCGCCATGTGGCTTTGGACCTTGAACGCCGGGGCGCCCTCACCCCCGGCCCCTCTCCCGGAGGGCGAGGGGAGCGAGGAGGAGGACGAGGACTCTGGAGGCAAGACCAACCCGAAGAGCGGCTTCACCCTGGAGTACGACGCGGCCCGCAAGATCGCCCAGGGCCTGGGCGCCCACCTGGAGGAGCTGTCGGATCTGGTCGAGATCAAGGGCGATCAGGCCCGGTTGCTCCCCGTCGCGGAACGCACCAAGCACCTGTTCGGTAAAGAGGAGGCGCAGGCACCGACGCGCGGACGCGGCAAGAAGAAGCCGGTCCAGGGGGATCTGTTCGCCGACCTCAAGGAGGCCGAGGCGGAGGCCGGATGGGGTGTGACCGGCGCACCGAAATCTGGCGAGACCGTGCTGGACCGCATCCACCAGGGCATGATCCTGTTCGCCGCCGGCCGCGGCGAGGCCCTCAAGCGCTTCCTGGTCGAGCAGGGCGCCGGCCGCGATCAGCGCTTCTGGTCCCTCGCCCAGGCCCTCTCCGCCCTTTACCCTTCCAGCACCGATGAGAAGCGCTGGGTCGATGGCGTCCTGGCGCGGAAGAAATCCTTTGGCTTCTAGGAGGTGCAACCCATGGCCACCTTGACGATCGACATACCCGACAGCGTGTTTCCTGCCCTCCACGTTGCACCGGACGAGCTGGCAAGAAACATGAGGATCGAGGCAGCCGTGCAGTGGTATGCCCAGCAGCGCGTGTCCCAGGAGAAGGCAGCGGAGATTGCGGGTATCTCCCGTGCCGAGCTGATCGACGAGCTGGCGCGCCGGCGTATTCCGGTGATTCAGGTGACCTTCGATGAGTTGATGGAGGAAGTGCATCGTGACGGTTGATGCCTGGGTCATCAACGCCTCGCCGCTGATACTCTACTCGCGCATCGGTCGATTGGACCTGATCGAGGGACTCGCCCCCGCGGTTGCGGTACCCGAATCGGTTATTGAGGAGGTTCGAGCGGGAATGCACAAGGATGAAACAGCGATCCAGGCGATTGATTGGGCGACGCGATTCCGGGTCCCTGATGTTGTGTTACCGGCCAGCGTTGAGCGCTGGAACCTCGGGTCTGGCGAATCGCAGGTGATCTCCTACTGTCTCCAGGGCGCGCGCTGGGCGGTTCTGGACGACCAGATGGCTCGGCGGTGCGTTTGCTCCCTCGGTTTGCTGATGATCGGCTCGTTGGGAATCGCGTTGCGGGCCAAAGAGCGGGGACTGATCGAAGCGGCGCGGCCAATCGTCGAGCGATTGGTGGCCGAAGGGATGTTTGCGAATATCGATCTAATCGATCGTTCGCTCGCCGCTGTTGGCGAGGCTGGAGGGCAGCATCGTGAGCCAGGATAGCGTGCTGGATCGCAGCATGTCAGATTCACAGGTCTGCGGTGGCTCGCCTTGTATTCGCGGGATGCGCATTCGCGTGGGCGACGTGCTGGACATGGTCGCGGCAGGTGTTACGCGCGCGGAGATATTGCCTTGATGGACGAGCTGATGAACTACAGCAGCCGCAGCCGCAAGAGCGGGCTGTCCGCGCAGCTCTATGACTTCCTGCACAACCTGTCGGAGACGGCGCGCGGCCAACCCGGCGTCGTGCTGGTGGTCTCCATCCCGGCCTCTGAGCTGGAGATGACCGCGGAAGACCAGTCGGATTACGACCGCTTCAAGAAGATGCTGGACCGGCTCGGCAAGCCGGTGGTGATGTCCGCCGAGGCGGAGACCTCCGAGATCATCCGCCGTCGGCTCTTCGAGTGGGACCTGCGGGCGGTGTCGCAGGACGGGCGGGTCCTGCTGAGCAAGGATGCGCTTGCCGCTTGCAACGAGCACGCGGACTGGCTGCTGGAGCATCGGCAACTGATTCCCGCCTGGTTCCCGGTGGATGACGCGCGCAAGCAGTTCGCGGACACCTACCCGTTCCATCCTGTGGTGCTCTCTGTGTTCGAGCGCAAGTGGCAAACGCTGCCCCGCTTCCAGCAGACCCGTGGCGTGCCGCGGTTGCTCGCCCAGTGGGTGTCGAACGCCTACCAGCAAGGCTACCGCGGTGCGCACCGGGATGGGCTCATCGGTACCGCCCCACTTGATGATCCGCTGCTCCGCCGATCCGCTGTTCCGCCGTACAGTGTTCGAGCAGCTTGGCGAGGATCGCCTGGAAGGTGCCATAAAGCACCAGCTCGCGCAGAGCCTCAAGAAATCGGAACGAGACCTGCGCGAGGCCGTTTGGCGCACCTACAAGAACATCGGGCTCCTGGGGCGCGACAACGCGATCCGCACCATTGATCTGGGCTTGGTGCATTCCAGCGCAGCAGACAGCATGGCGGGTCTGATCCTCGGGCGTCTGCGTCAGGACGACGAGGCGGTGGAAGGCGTGAATCCCAACTTTCTGGTGCGCAACTGGCCGCCGGCGCTGACCGAGTGGAGCACACGGGCGGTTAGAGACGCCTTCTTCGCATCACCCCGATTTCCGCGCCTGCTCGTCATCGAGAAGCTCAAAGAGACCATCGCCCGCGGCGTGGCGAACGGCCTGCTTGCCTACCTTGGCAAGACCCCCGACGGTCGTTGCGACCCGTTCTTTTTCGAGTCCGTCATCGAGATCAGCTACGACAGCGAAACCGTTGCGCTCTGCATCCGGCTGCTGCCGAGCGCGCACGAGTGCCGCGCGCTGCGGCTCAATGACGAGATTGCGCTGAACATCGGCCGGGTTCGAGACCCTGGTGGGCATTGATGTGCTCGACACCGCGGCCGACTCCTCCCCGCGGGCGCGGCTTCCAGCCGCGACGATGCAGCATCGGCAGTGCCGGTTTCGGTCGACTTGCGTTCAGGCAAGAAAAACCCCGGTGCTCGGGGGGAAGCAACCGGGGTAACGTTTCCCGAGGGTCTCGGGAAAAGGTCCGCCGGGTGGGGGAAACCCGACGGACCCGCGCCGATCAGCGCCTGTTTGTCAGAGTGTAGTCGGTGGAAATAGGTTCCGCCCGATTCAAACGCGCGCTTGAGCTGCTGGCGCCCCTCGTCGCGTGTGTTGATCCGTTGATCGGGTGCGGTGGTCGGCTGCCCGAGCCGGGCTGCCGTGCTGCACTGTCCGAGCGATGGGTGGCCGCGGCTCGGCGGTGTCAGGGCAACAGCACCTGCACGAACTCCGACGGGCGCAGGATCTCGTCCGGGCGGGTATCGAAGACGACGTCGATCTCGTAGACGGCCCCGTCGGGGTCGATGCGCACCGCCTCCACCCCGAGGCTGTAGACCTCGGCCGAGCGGCGCTCGCCGCGCACGAGGACGGTCGCGGGCTGGCCGGGGCGGTAACGGCGCAGCACGTCGGCGGTGACCAGCGCGCGGGCGAGCATGCGGTCGGTCGGCGCGATGGCGACCAGCGGCGCGGGCTGCAGGCTGGTGAAGATGACGGCGCCGTCGTAGGTGTTGCGGGCGACGACGATGCCGTCGAAGGGGGCGCGCAGCTCCGTGCGCTCGAGCATGACCTCGGCCGCGGCGACGGCGGCGCGGTCCGACTCCTGCTCGGCGAGGGCCGCTGCATGCGCGAGCTCGGAGTCCTTCAGCTCCTCGGCGGCGATGAGGCCGCGGTCGAACAGCTCCTGCGAGCGTTCCAGCTCGCGCTCCACGTCTTCGAGCGCGACGGCGCCGCGGGCGAGCCGCGCCTGGGCCTCCAGCAGAGCGGACTGCGCCTCGCGCTGGTCCATGCGCACCAGGACGTCGCCCTTGTCCACGTGCTGGCCCGTGTTGACGTAGACGCCCTCGACGACGCCGTTGGCGACGGCGCGCATCTCCACGCGGTGCAGCCATTCGAGGCGCCCGCTCAATTGCAGGGCGAGGGCGCCCGCGGCATGCGTCAGCAGCAGCGCGGCGACGGCGGCGCGCGCGGCGCTTGGTGCGATTCCGGCGGGCATCAATCGGTGTCCTCAAGTGATGGCTCGGTGGTGTCGTTGCGCGCGGCGCCGGCGCCGGCGCCGGCGCCGACGCCGATGAGCGGCTTGCCTTGCAGGGCGTTCAGCTCCGCGAGCGTCAGGGCCGTGCAGAGCGCCACGGCGCTCTCGTCGCGGCGGGCCTTGGTCTGCTGGCTCATGGAATAGCCTAGGTCGGCGGCGACCTCCATCTCGTACATGGTGCGGCTCTGGTCGAGCTTGAGGTCGCGCCAGTCGGCTTCGATCTTGGTCTGCTGCGCGGCGACGCCGAGCAGCTCCAGCCGCAGCAACAGCTCCAGCGCCTGCTGGCGCACGGCCATGGCGAGCACGGCGTCGGCGGCGTCATCGCCGGCCGCGAGCAGCTCGCCGAGCCGCGGGTTGTCGGCGAGCGCCGCGGCGACGATGGCGTCGAGGGTCGGCAGTGGGTCGGGCAGCGCGGGCGGCGGCGGCTCGATGAGCGTCTTCGGCAGGTCCGTCGGCTGGCCGATGGCCTGCGCGAGGAGCGAGCGGGTGAGGCGCCGCGACGCATCGCTCGCGGCGCGCTGGCGGCGGATAATCTGGTAGGCGGCCTCCAGCTCGGCCACCCTCAGGGGTGACACCTGCCCCAGCTCGCGGCGATTGTCGGCACGGTCGTACTGGATGTAGCCGACGGCCATGGCCTCGTCGTCGCGCATGAAGCTCAAGTCAGCCAGCAGCACGTCGAAGTAGCGCTGCACGATCTCGAGCTGCTGCGCCGTCGCCGGTGGCAGCAGCGCACTCCAGCCGACATCGCGGTGTTGATCGGCGGCGCGGGCGTCGCCGAAGGCGAGCGTATGGCAGCCCAGGAACAGCGGCTGCGGGCGCGGCGGCAGCACGGCATCCGGCGCCGCCTGCACGCGCGGGTGAGCCTCGGCAAACTCGATCGCCTGCACCAGGCCGAGCGGCTCCGGCACCTCGGCCACGACGGGCTGTGCCGCGACGATGGCACCGAGCAGGGTGCCGGCTAAGCCGGCCCGTGCATGGGGGGCAAGCCGTCCGCGCGGGGCGGGGCTCGGCTGACGGGCTCGTGGTTTCACGCGGTGGCGCGCCTCGGGCGGGGAGCTGACAGGGCCGGATGACAGCACTGTGGGCCGCGCCGCGCAAGTGCTGCCGTAGGGCCGGCGGTCGGCCGGCGATGTCCGCAAATGGCCGTCGGCCGGGCCGATCGGGTGCTGCCGAGCGCTGCCCGGTCCCGGGCGTTGCGCTATCATGCCGCCGATTCACTCGCCGACTCGACAGCGCATGGCATCGGACGCAGGCCAGCCACTCCCGTTCCGTCTCACCGTGCGGGTCTACTACGAAGATACCGACGCCGGTGGCGTTGTGTATCACGCCCGCTACCTGCACTTCATGGAGCGCGCGCGCACGGAGTGGCTGCGTGCGCTGGGCTTCGAGCAGGATCGGCTGCGCGCCGAGCAGGGTGTGCTGTTCGCGGTGCGGCGCATGGAGCTGGCCTTTCTGTTCCCGGCGCGGTTCAACGACTTGCTGGTGGTGGAGAGCAGCCTGACCCACGCCGGCCGGGCGAGCCTGGACTTCGCGCAGCGGGTGCAGCGGGCCGCCGACGCCAAGCGCTGCTGTGAAGCCACCGTCAACATCGCCTGCCTCGATGCCCTAGCCCTGCGGCCCGCCCGCATCCCGGAAGCCATCATGACCGCCTTACCGCCGGAGACCCGCCATGGGCGCTGAGTTTTCGCTGCTGGAGCTGATGCTGCGCTCGAACCCGATCGTGCAGCTCGTGCTGCTGCTGTTGGCCCTCGTGTCGGTGCTGTCGTGGGCGGCCATCTTCGAGCGCTCGCGCGTGCTCAAGCGCGCCAGCGATGCCGCCGACGACTTCGAGGCGCGCTTTTGGTCCGGCGGCGATCTCAGCGCGCTGTACCGCGAGCTGGGCCAGGACGAGAAAAAGGGCCTGACCGGCTTGGCCGCGATCTTCCGCAACGGCTTTCGCGAATACGCCAGGCTGCGCAAGACCGACCCGGACGACACCATGGCCGTGATCATGGGCGCCGAGCGCTCCATGCGCGTTGCGCTGAGCCGGGAGCTGGACCGTCTGGAGAACAACCTGCCGTTCCTCGCCACGGTGGGCTCCGTCAGCCCCTACGTCGGCCTGTTCGGCACCGTTTGGGGCGTCATGCACGCCTTCCAGGCCCTCGGCAACGTGCAGCAGGCGACCCTCGCGCTGGTCGCCCCCGGCCTGTCCGAGGCGCTGGTGACCACCGCCGTCGGCCTGTTCGCCGCCATCCCCGCCGTGGTGGCCTACAACCGCTACACCACCAAGGTGGAGCGGCTGAACAGCAGGTACGAAGAGTTCATGGAAGAGTTCTCGACCCTGTTGCAGCGCCAAGGCCGTGCTGTCGCCACCACCGACGGCAGGGAGCAGGCGGCATGAAGCGCGCGGTGCGCCGACAGCGGCGCAAGCCGATGGCGGACATCAACATCGTGCCCTACGTGGACGTGATGCTGGTGCCGCTGGTGATCCTGATGGTGACAGCACCGCTCATCACCCAGGGCGTGAAGGTGGACCTGCCGCAGGCGAACGCACAGCCGCAGCCCGGCGAGGGTCCGCTGCCCGTGATGATCCACATCGACCAGTTCGGCGACACCTACCTGGACCTCGGCGAGAACGATCTGCTGCCGGTGGACCAGCAGCTCCTCTACGAGCGGCTGCTGCGGGTGCTGCGCGATGCGCCGGCGACGCCGATCATGGTGCGGGCCGATGCGTCCATCGACTACGGCCTCGTCGTCGATGCGATGGTCGCCGCGCAGGCGGCCGGCGCGCCGAGCGTTGGGCTGGTGACGCGCCCGCCGCCCGGCGTGGGATCCGCTCCCGGGCCGGGCTGACGGGCCGTCATGTGGGAAATTTGGCGTCGTTATCCGAAGGCCTACCTCTGGTCGATCCTGCTGCATCTGGCGTTGGCCGGCATGCTGCTGCTCGGCGCCGACTGGCTGGTGCCCGACCGGGACCTCGGCGCCGTGGACAACATGGTCCAGGCGAGCCTGCCGGCGACGCCGGACATCGAGCGGCGCATCGAGGCGTTGCAGGCGAGCGCAGCGCGGCCGGAGCCGGCCCCGCCGCGCCAGCCGCCGCCCCCGCCCGAGCCGCCGCCGCCTGACCCCGCCGCCGAGCAGGCGCGGGCCGAGTCCGAGCGCGCGGCGGAGGCGGCGCGCCAGGCCGAGTTGGAACGCGAGCGCCAAGCCGAGCTGGAACGCGAGCGCCAGGCTGAGCTGGAACGTGAGCGCCAGGCTGAGCTGGAGCGCCAGCGCCAGGCTGAGCTGGAGCGCCAGCGCCAGGCCGAGCTGGAGCGCGAGCGCCAGGCCGAGCTCGCAGCCCGCCGCGAGGCCGAGGCCGAGGTCCGCCGCAAGGTCGCCGAGGAGGCCGAGCGTCGCGCCGCCGAGGAGGCCCGCCGCCGCGCCGAGCAGGAGGCCCGCCGGCTGGCCGCCGAGGCCGAGGCCGCCGCCCAAGCCGAGCGGGAGCGCGCAGCGGCCGAGCGCCGCGCGTCAGAGCTGGCCGCGCAGCGCGAGGCCGAAGCGCAGGCCCGCCGCGAGGCCGACGAACGTGCGCGCCGCGAGGCGGAGGCGCGCCGGCAGGCGGAGCTTGCGGCCGAGCGCGAGGCCCAAGACCGCGCCCGGCGCGTGGCGGACGAGGTCGCCCGCCGCGAGCGCGAGCTGGAGGCCGCGCTCGCGGCCGAGCTGGAGCGCGAGACGGCCGTCGCCGAGGCCGCCCAGCAGGCCGAGGAGCGCCGCCGGCGCACCGCCTTGCAAGAGGCCCAGCTCGCCGCCGCGCGCAAGCAGATCGCAAGCCGCTGGGTGCCGCTGATCCAGAGCCGCATCAAGGGCGTTTGGGTCCGGCCAGCGGGCAGCCCCGCCAACATCGAGACCGTCGTGAATCTGCGGCTCGAACCGGGCGGGCAGGTCATCCCGGGCAGCGTCCGCGTGGTGCAGAGCAGCGGCAATGGGGCCTTTGACCAGTCGGTGATTTCCGCCGTCTACAAGGCCTCGCCGCTGCCGGTGCCGGACGGTGCCGAGTTCAACGAGATGTTCCAGGACTTCAATTTCAGGTTCAGGCCGTGATGGGGCTGCTCCGGGATGGAACAGGCAGCATCGGCGCAAGCGGGCGCCGCCCGGCATGCGGGATCGGGAGCAGATCGAATTCGACCCCGACACCGACCCCGATTCCGATAGCGACGCAGACGTAGACCGGATTGATGAGGTTTTCAGAATTATGCGACTCAGCGTTTTTCAGCCCGATCTGCTCCTGCTGCTGATCCTGCTGTGCGCGGCCGGGGTGGCCCAGGCCAAGCTCACCATCGAGATTACCGGCGGCGTCGAGGGCGCCCAGCCCATCGCCGTGGTGCCCTTCGGCAACGTCGATGGCGCGAAGCCGGGCGAGGATATCGCCGACATCATCGCCGCCGACCTCGCCCGCAGCGGCAAGTTCAAGCCCATGCCGCGGCGCGAGATGCTGGTGACGCCGCATCGGGAGGCGGACGTGGACATTCGCGAATGGCAACTGCTCGGGATGAACAGCCTCGTCGTAGGCGAGGTCATGCCGAACGCCACGGGCGGTTACGCCATCCGCTTCGAGCTGCTGGATGTGTTCAGCGGCAAGAAGCTCCTCGGCGATACGGTCTCGTCCACATCCAAGGGGTTGCGCAACGCCGCACACCGCATCGCGGACAAGATCTACGAGGACCTCACCGGCGAGCCCGGCATCTTCGCGACTCGCATCGCGTACGTGACCTCCGCCGGGCACAACGCCCGCGTGGCGCTGCGCGTGGCCGATGCCGACGGTTTCAATGCCCAGACCATTGTCGATTCCGCCGAGCCCATCATGTCGCCGGCGTGGTCGCCGGACGGGAACAAGCTCGCCTACGTGTCCTTCGAGGGCCGCCAGTCCGCGATCTATGTGCAGGACTTGGCAAGCGGCCGGCGCGAGCGCGTCGCGAGCTACGAGGGCATCAATGGCTCGCCGACGTTCTCGCCGGACGGGGGCAAGCTCGCGATGATGCTCTCCAAGGACGGCAACGCGGACATCTACGTGCTGGACCTCGCGAGCCGACAACTGACGCGGCTCACGGACCACTACGCCATCGACACCGAGCCCGCCTTCTCGCCCGACGGCAGCCATGTCGTGTTCACGTCCGACCGCGGCGGCAGGCCGCAGATCTATCGGGTGAGCACCGCCGGCGGCCCGGCGCAGCGGGTGACCTTCGAGGGCGATTACAACGCCGCCGCTGCGTACTCGCCGGACGGCGGCACGCTGGTGATGATCACTCGCGAGAACGGGCGCTTCCGGGTGGTCATGACGGACGCCAACGGCGGCGCCCGGCGCTACGTCAGCGACGGCAGCCTGGACGAGTCGCCAAGTTTCGCGCCCAGCGGCAGCGTGGTAATTTACGCGACCCAGAACAATGGTCGCGGCGTGCTGGCCGCCACCCCCCTCTCGTCCGGGGCGAGCCATCGGTTGTCGCGCGACGCCGGTGAGGTGCGCGAGCCCGCCTGGTCGCCGCTGTTGCGCTGAGCCGAACCGCTTCTCTCGCCATGCCGAGCCAGCATGTAGCGCCGACCAGGGTGCCGCGCCGATCCGCTGCGTCCGTCTTTGTTCAGGAGCCCCACCCGTGAAGCCTGGTTTTCGCCTCCTTTCTACCCTGCTTGTGCCGTTGCTTGCCCTGGCCGCCGGCTGTGCGACCCAGCCGCCACCGCCGCAACCCAGGCCGCCGAGCGCGGCGGAGCTGAACGCGATGACGCCGGGCGCGGACTCCCAGGTCCGCGAGCCCGCGCTGGCACCGGAGGTGGCGCTCGAGCCGGCGCGGCCGCTGTCGCCGCTGGATGATCCGAACAGCCCGCTCTACAACAAGGTCGTCTACTTCGACTACGACACGGCCGAGATCCCCGCCGATGCCACGGACCTGCTGCGCACGCATGCCAACTACCTCTACAACACGCCGGGCGCCGCCGTTACGCTCGAAGGCCATACCGACGAGCGCGGCACCCGCGACTACAACCTTGCCCTGGGCGACCGGCGCGCGGACGCTGTGCAGCGCTTCATGATCGCCGAGGGCGTGCCCGCGGATAAGCTGAGCCGCCTGAGTTATGGCGAGGAGCGCCCGGCGGACCCGCAAAGCTCCGAGCGCGCCTGGGCGCTGAACCGCCGCGTCGAACTGGTGTACTGACATGTTGCCGATGCCCGCCCGTCCGCTGCCGCGCCTCGCCGGCGCCGCCACGCTCGCCGCCCTGCTCGCGAGCGGCCTTGCACTCGACGCCGTCGCCCAGTCGCGCAGCGACGCGCTACTGGCGCCGACGCCGACGCCGACGCCGACCCCGGCCGCCGCGCCCGCCGCCAACGGCGACTCGCCGGTGCCCGCCGCGGAGCTGGGCGAGCGACTCGCTAGGCTGGAGCGGATGCTGAACGAAAGGAGCCTGTCCGACTTCGTGCTCCAGCTCCAGCAGCTCCAGCAAGAGATGCAGGAGCTGCGCGGCCTCGTGGAGCTGCAGCAGCACCAGCTCCGGCAGGCCGGCATCACGGTGCCGCAATTCGGCCAGTCCTATGCCGAGCAGAAGGCGGCGGCGGAGGCCGGCGAGGCCGCCGACGGCGAGCCCGCAGCGGCCGAAGGCGCGGCTGCTGGGGAAGCTGCCGAAGGCACCGATGCAGCCGCAGTCGCCGCCGACGCGGTGCCCATCGCGCCGCCGCCGAAGACCGGCGTCGGCGCACTCGGCGGCGGCGGCGACTTGGGCGGTACGCTGGCGCTGCCCTCGCCGGAGACGCTCGAAGGCGGCGAGCAGGACGCCTACCGGCGCGCCTTCGAGCTGCTGAAGGACCGCGATTACGACGGCGCGAAGAAGGAGCTCGCCGCCATGCTGGTGCAGTATCCGCAGGGTCAGTATTCCGACAACGGGGTCTACTGGCTCGGCGAGATCGGCTATGTCACCAAGGACTACCCGGCGGCGCTGACCCACTTCAACCGGCTCGTGAGCGACTACCCGGGCAGCCCCAAACTGCCGGCGGCAATGCTCAAGCTCGGCTACATCTACCAGGACCAGCAGGACACCGAGCAGGCCCGCAAGATGCTCCAGGCCGTGAACGAGCGCTTCCCGGACACCACCGAAGGCCGCCTCGCCAAGGGCCGGCTGGAGCAGATGTCCCGCGAGGGCGGCTGAGCTGAGCCTGCCCCAGGCGGGTACGCCGCGGCGTGCGCGAATGTACCCGTCACCGGGTGCTCGTCGCTCCGCGGTGTGACGCGGGTATCCGGCGCTCCGCGCCGACGGATTCGTGACACCGCGGGAGCGATGTCACGAGACGAGCGAGCGCCTCCTCAGGCCGGCTCGCTGCCGCCGGCGGCGGCGTCCAGCTCGGCGACCAGGGCGCGCACGGCGATGGCGATGTCCGGCGCGGCCCGCTCCAGCACGGCCGGGCTGCGGTCCCGGGCCAGGTAGTCCAGCGTCAACAGCACCGCCTCGGCGGTGGGGGCCGCGTCCGGAGACAGGGTCTTCAACTCGTGGGCCAGGTCGCGGAGCAGGTCGTCGGAGGGGCGGTCCTGGAGCAGGCCGACGAACAGGGCAGTGAGCGCCGCGAGCGGGGTCGTCTTGGGCTTGGCGGCGGACGGCTCGCGGACGCTCCGGTCGGTTGGGGGATCGAGCAGGTGTCCGATCAGCCGACGGCCGATGGCGAAGGCGGCGGGCTTGCCGGCGTTGCGCTCGGCGGTGGGGACGGCGCTGCCCATGGCCTGCAACAGGGTGCCGGCCCGGTCCGGGGTCTCGCCGAGGGCCGCGTCCAGGGTGCGCCAGGCCTCGGCGTCGGCGCCGCGCAGCAGGTGCATGGCGGCGATCAGGCCCCGCAGCGTCGTGCCGAACGTGGGATCACGGTCGCGGAGGTTCGCGGCGAAGGCCAGCGCATCGGTCAGGGTGGCGATGGCGTCGTCGTAGCGCTGCCGATCGCGGAGTATGAGATGCGCGCGCACCCAGAGCCATGTCTCGCGCCCGGCCTTGTCATGCTCGGGCAGCGACGGATCGGCGCGCAGGGTGGCGATGCTCCGGCGATGGGCCAGCAGGGCCAGGTCGATGGCGTCGGCCTGCTCCAAGGCCTCGGCCCAGGATTCCCAGTCGGTGGCAGCGCCCGCCCCGGGCCGGCGGAGCGACGCCAAGCGGTCCAGGCACTGCTCGGGGCCGAGCCCTTCGGCCTCCCAGGCCGGTAGCAGGAACCCAAGCAGCGGCCCCAAGGGCCAGCCGCCGAGGCCGGCGGCGACGGCCGAGGCCAGGCCGTCCTCGGCGCAGGCGTTGGCCAGCGCCCGGTCCTGGAACTGGCGCAGCCGCTCGGCGGCGCGGTGGGCCAACCGCCACGCATCGGAATCCGCCGCGGCCGGCCGCCTGTCCAGCCGCGCGAGCCGCTGCCGCCAGGCATCCGCCTCGGCGGCCTCGTCGCCGAGCTTGGCCGCCGCTTCGGCGATGTCCTCCAGGTTCAGGTCAATCAGGTCCTCGCGCTTGGCCTGCTCGGCCCAAGGCAGGGCCTCGCGATGGGCGGCCAGGGCCTCACCGGGCTGCCCCAGCGCCCAATGGTTCCAGCCGAGGTTGCCGAGGGCGACGGCCAATGCGTCCGGGTGACCGTTGCGACGGGTGGCCTCCAGGGCCTGCTGGCGCAGGGACAGGGCCTCGTCCGGTCGGGCCTGGCGGTCAGCCAACTGGGCAAGTCCTTCGAGATTGGCGGCCTGCCAGCGCCCGTCATCGGCCGCGCGGGCGAGATCCAGCCCGTCCGTGAAGGCCGCCCTGGCTTTGTCGGTCTCGCCCTCGCCCAGGTGCAGCAGGCCAAGCCAGTAGTTGGCCTGCGCGGCCAGGTCCGGGGCATCGGCGTCGGCTGCAAGCCGGCAGGCGCGCCGGTAGGCAACCTCGGCCCCGGCGGGATCTTTGCTGAAACCGCCAAATTCCGCTTCGGCGCGCGCGAGATACCAACCGATGATCAGCCAGTTCCTTGCCACGCCGCGGTCATTGCCGGCCTGCTCGAAGGCGGCGATGGCCAGGCGATGGGCGTCCAGGGCCGGCTCGGCGCGCCCGAGCTTCATGGAGAGCCAGCCGATCGGCTGCAGCAGCAGGCCCCGTAGCGCGTGATCCTCGGCCGCGGCCCGGTCCAGGTGGGCCTGGAGGTCGGCGAGTTGCGCCTCCAGGTGCGCCGTGTCGTCGCGGTCTTGGTTCGGTGACGAGTCCGTCTCGACGAGCTGCCGCAGCAGGGCCGGATCGGCAAGGGCCGGGCAGTCGGCCAACTTGTGGCCGCTCTGCTCCAACCGCACCCGCGCAAAGACGCTCGCCTCGGCCGTCTGCCCCCGGGCGAAGAGCTTCAGCGCAAAGGCACGCAGCTCGTCCCCGCGATAGAAGGTGGCGAGAAACTCGGCCATGGCCGCAAGCGGTGTCTCCAGGGCACGGTGGTCCAGGTGGCGCTTCTTGTAGAACTGCACCAGCACCCGGTCGGCGACCCGATACAGGGTCGCGCGGCCCTTGTGCTCGCGCTCGCCGAAGACGATCTCGTTCTCGCGCAGCCAACTGAAGGGCTGGGCGATGCGGTTCTGGGGCAGGCCGACGCGCTCTGCCAGCTCGCTCTGGGAGCAGGGCTCGCCGCCGCGGATCAGGGCGTCGAACAGGGCGCGCGGCACGTCGGGCATGCGCTCCCAGATCAGGTCCTGGTAGTAGGGGGTCAGATTGTCCACCAGGGCGTCGAGGGTCTGGGCGGCGCTCACCGGGTCGCCGTCGGCGCGCAGCAGGTCGGCCAGGATCACGGCCATGCGGGGGCTGCCGCCGGTGAAGGCGCTGATGGCGCGCACCTTGGCCTCGGGCCAGTGGCCCTCCTGGCGGCGCTCGTGGCCGGCGCGGCGACGGAAGTAGTCGAGATACTCGCCGGTGTCCCAGGGTTCCAGGCGCAGGTGCTCGAAGCTGTGGAAGAGCCGGTCGCCGTAGCGCTGGTCCAGGTCGCCGGCCAGGGTGGAGACGATCAGCATCACGCGCCGGTCGCTGTCGAGCCAGGCGCGCAGCCGGGACTGGTCGGCCTTGGACTTGAAGGCCCGCTCCAAGAGCCGATCGAAGTTCTCGATGGCGGCGATGGCGAGCGGCGGCGTGCCGGCGCCCGAGCCAACGTCCGAGCCGGCGCCGAGCCGCTCGGCGATGGCCGCGTCCAGCTCGGCGACGGCCGTCCCCCAGGCGTCGTCGGGCTCGCCGCCGAGGCGCGGCATCAGGCTGGCGGCCGGGGCGCCGGTGAGCAGCCGGTGCAGCTCCCGAGGCAGGGCGGCGGCGGTGGTGAGATTGGGCTGCTCCTCGGGCAGCAGCAGGAAGCGGTCCGGGCTGCCGCGGTCCTTGAGCGCCACCTGCACTAGGCGCAGGAAGAAAGACTTCCCCATGCCCCGCGGTCCGATGAGCATCAGGTGGCGGTTCGCTCCGCCGCCGGCCCGGTTCTCGTCGATGGTCTTGAGGGTGACGGCGAGCGGCGAGTCGCGGCCGGTGGCGAGCGTGCGCACGGTGCTGTCGGCCATGTTGTGCGGGTCGAAGCGGTAGACGGTGGCGCGGATGTCCTCAGGCCCCATGATCGATCCTCCATTGCCGCAGCACGCGCAGGGCCAGGGCGTATTCGCCGGGCGCGAGCGCATGGACGAACTCCTGGCGCTGGAGCTTCTCCAGCAGGGGGCCGAAGGGCACGGCGGCGTCCGGCAGCCGCTCGGCTAGGGCTGGGCGGCTTAAGGTGTCGGAGTCGGCGCGGGCGAGGGCGTTGAGCAGAGCCTCGGCGGCGGCGCGCTCCTCGGGGCTGAAGTGCTTGGCAAGCCGCTCCTGGAACTGGGGGAAGAAGCTGCTGCGCAGGTCCGGCCAGTATTGGCGGGCGAAGATGCGCTCCAGGTAGTCCGCGTCGCAGCGGTCGGCGCCGGAGAGCTTGCGGGCGATCAGGTCGATGAAGAACGGGTGCAGGTCGTCCAGGCGGGCCAGCACCGCGTCCAGGCAGGCGTCGTCCCAGCTCTTGAGCCCGAAGCCCTGGCCGCGCTGGCGCAGCATCGCGCGGGCCTCCTCGGGCTCGAACGGGTGCAGGGTCAGGCGATCGACGTTGTTCATCACCTGGCTCGTGATGCCGAGATCGGCGAGCAGGAAGTCCATGCTGATGGAGCCGGCGATGGCCATCGGCGTGCCGCTGCCGCGCCAGACCCGCAGGGTGGACAGGACTTGCTTGGCGAAGCGCTGCTCGAAGCCCTGCTCCAGCAGGTTCTCGATGGGCCGGAATACGCAGCAGCTCGTCGATGAGCAGGGCGACGGGCGGGTCGGCACCGGCAAGGGCCTTGCCGGTGGCGGCGGCGATCGGCTCCCAATAGTCGATCAGGCCCTTGTCCAGTTCCACCGAGGCGCCGCCGAAGCTGCCCTTTTTCAGCCGGTTCTGGATGCTGTCGGCGAGCCGGCTCGGCAGGGTCTGACCGTCCAGCACGAGCTTGCGCCAGCCCGAGACCACCCCCGGCGGCAGCGCGGCGAGGATGGCGTTGTAGAGCTGGGACGGCGTGGACAGGGTCTGCACGTCGATCAGGCAGGGCGCAACCCGGCCCGATTCGGCCGGATCGGCGGCTGCCAGGCGCCGCTGGGCCTCCCGCAGGATCCAGCTCTTGCCTGTGCGGCGCACGCCGAAGATCAGCACGCTGCCGCCCACACGCAGGGTGTTGCAGACGGTCTGGACCTCGGCCTCCCGGAATAGGAAGTCGCGCATGAAACTATCCTTTCTGTTTGATATCAGTCACGGATGATAGGCTTGCCGGCGCGGGAGGTCAAAGGGCACAGGGCTGTGTGCGACCCTGACCTTGGCCCGCGACGGTCTCGCCGTCGTGACCGACGCCTTCGTTCTCGCGCAATGCCTTGCCGACGGCGCCGCGCCGGCTTACCGCACCACATCCCACACCAGCGCCGCCACCAGCGCCCAGAGCCCGAGCCGCAGCAGCCGCTGATAGTCCGCCGGCCGAATGCGCCGGCGCAGCCGAATGCCGAGCCACAGCGCCGCCAGCACCAGAGGCAGCAACCACAGCGTCTGGCCGATCAACGACAGGTCCAGCGCGCCGCGTGCCGCAAAGCCCGCAAGCTGCCCCGTCTTGCTGGTGACGAAGCTGAGATTGAAGGCGGCCACCATCAGCGTCGCCGGCATCCGCGTGTAGAGCGCGAAAATGATGATCACCGGCCCAAAGATGTTCACGACGCCGGCGAGCAGCCCCATGCCGAGCCCGAGCAGCGCGAGCCCCCAACGCGGAACCCTGCGTTCCCGTGCGACCCCGGGCAGCCGCTCCGCGAGCAGATAGGACGCCAGCACCGCGCCCAGCAGCAGCCGAAACGGCTCCGGGTCCACCGTGAGCAGGATCTGCGTGCCCGTGAAGCTGCCGATGAACGTGAATACCGGGATCGGCCAGAAGCGCCGCAGCGCCTCGCCGCGCCCGGGCTCGCCGGCGATGCTGCCCAGGTTCGTAGCGATGGTGGGCAGGAGCGTGAGCTGAATCGCGGCCGGCAGGGCCATGCCCAGGGCGAGCAGCGGGGTTGCGAGCATCGGGAAGCCGAACCCGAACAGCCCGTGCACGAAGGCCGCGAGCGTCAGCACGGCCGGCACGTAGACGTCGGCCAGCTCAGGCATCGTCAGCGCGCCGGCGGCGGGCCTGACTCAAGACGAGCACGGCTTCTGGGGTCGCGGCTTCTGGGGTCGGGTCATATCGATGGTGCATCGTGGCTGCCGGATCGCACGCTTTGGGCAATAATCTCATCGCTGTCAGTCTGCGGCGACAGTGGTTGCAGGAGCGACCGGGGCCCGCGTCGGGGCGCTGCCCTCGGGAACCGCCAGCGTCGGGGCGCCGACGGATGGCACCGGGAGCAGCCATGCTTGTCCAATGCGCCGAGCGGTCGCCCTGCACCCAGGTTGCGCTCGTCTCTTTCCCGATGGCGCGTTATCTGTAATCCTGCCCGCCTATTGCTGACGGAAACCCGGGGCGGTGTGGTGGAATGCACGACATCAACCTGACCCGCCCTGCGCAGTCGGCAGGCGAGCCGCCCGCCCCCGGGCGCCGCTGCATCAGCAGGACAGCCGCGGAGACAACATGATCCTCCTCACCATCAACAACGAGCGGCGCGAGGTCGACGTCCCGGACGACACGCCGCTGCTTTGGGTCCTGCGGGACCACCTGGGGCTTACCGGCACCAAGTTCGGCTGCGGCATCGGCAGTTGCGGGTCCTGCGTCGTGCACCTGGACGGCGCCGCCGTCAACGCCTGCATCACGCCCGTGAGCGCGGCGGTGGACAAGGCGGTGGCGACCATCGAGGGGCTCAACAACGACATTGCGCGGGCGCTCCGCCAGGCGTGGATCGGCGTGCAGGTGCCCCAGTGCGGCTACTGCCAGTCCGGGCAGATCATGGCCGCCGCGGCGCTTCTGGTGCAGCACCCGCAGCCGACGGACGAGCAGATCACCGCCGCCATGGACCGCGTGCTCTGCCGTTGCGGCACCTACAACCGCGTGCGTCGGGCCATCCATCGCGCCGCGCGCCCGACGTTGGAGGCCACCTGAGGTGGCGCGCCACATCGAGCTGGACCGGCGCAGCTTCCTGAAGGGCGTCGCCGTCGGCGGCGGCCTGCTGGTCGGCCTGCACCTGGGCCTGCCGACGCGGGCGGAGGGCGTCGCCGGGACCGTCGTGGAGCCGCAGTCGCCCTTTGCGCCGAACGCCTGGATCCGCATCGAGCCCAGCGGCGGCATCGCCTTCATCGTCGCCCGCTCCGAGATGGGGCAAGGGGTGATGACGGCGCTGCCGATGCTGATCGCCGAGGAGCTCGGCGTCGGGCTGGATCAAATTACGGTGCGCTTCGCGTCGGCCGCGCCGGCCTATTTCAACAATCTCGTCGGCCAGCAGCTCACCGGCGGCAGCACCTCCGTGCGCGACGCCTGGACCAAGCTGCGCGAGGCCGGGGCGCTCGCGCGCTGGCTCTTGGTGCAGGTCGCCGCCGAGCGCTGGGGCGTGGCGGCCGATGGCTGCCGCGTCGAGCGCGGCGTCGTGATCCACCCGGACGGCGGCGAGCGGTTCCGCTTCGGCCAGCTCGCCACGGCCGCCGCCGCGGTGCCGATGCCGCCCGGCGTGTTTCTGAAAGAGCCGGATGAGTGGACGCTCATCGGCACCCCGGCACCGCGGCTCGACACGCCTGACAAGATCAATGGCCGTGCCCGCTATGGGATCGACATGCGGCTCACCGACATGGTGGTCGGCAGCATCGAGCGCTGCCCCGTGTTCGGCGGCGCGCTCAAGGGCTTCGACGCCGAGGGCGCCAAGGCCCTGCCCGGCGTTATCGCGGTGCTGCCGGTGAGCGCGGGCGTCGCGGTGGTCGCGAAGGGCGCCTATGCGGCGCTCGCCGGGCGCAAGGCGCTGCGCATCGAGTGGGACCTCGGGCCCAACGCAAGCCTGTCCAGCGCCGAGCTTCGCCGGCGTTTTGAGCAGCAGTTCGGCCAGCCTGGCGTGTCGGTGCGACGCGAGGGCGACCCGGACGCCGCGTGGTCCCGCGCTGCGCGCACGCTGGAGGCGGTCTATGAGGTGCCGTTCCAGGCCCATGCCTGTATGGAGCCGATGAACTGCACCGCCGACGTGCGCGCCGACGGCTGCGACATCTACGTGCCCACCCAGGCGCAGACCCGCACCCAGCGCATGGGCATGGACATCACCGGCCTCGGCGAGGAACAGGTGCGGGTGCACACGACCTTTCTCGGCGGCGGCTTCGGGCGCCGCGGCGAGGTGGACTTCGTGCGCGACGCGGTGGAGCTGTCCAAGGCGCTGAGACGCCCGGTGCAGGTGGTCTGGACCCGCGAGGACGACATCCGCCACGACTTCTATCGCCCCGCCGGGCTCAACCGGCTGCGCGGCGGGCTCGACGTGGACGGCCTGCCGATCCTGTGGAAGCACCACATCGTCTGCCCGTCCATCATGTCCCGGGTGCGCCCGGAGGCCGTTGTCGACGGCGTCGATCACACCTCCGTGGAGGGCGCCGCGAACCTGCCCTACGCGATCCCGAACATCGGCGTCGACTACAGCCTGGTAGACACGCCGGTACCGGTGGGTTTCTGGCGTGCCGTCGGCAGCTCGCAGAACGCCTGGATCACGGAGTGCTTCCTGGACGAGCTCGCCGCCGCCGGCGCGCAGGACCCGCTCGCGCTGCGCCGGCGGCTGCTGGCCGAGCAGCCGCGGCACTTGGGCGTGCTCGAGTTCGCCGCCGCCCAGGCCGGCTGGGACACGCCCTGCGCCGCCGGGCGCTTTCGCGGCATCGCCGTCGCCGAGTCCTTCGGCAGCTTTGTCGCGCAGGTGGCCGAGGTGTCCGTCACCGAGGGGCAAGTGCGCGTGCATCGCGTCACCTGCGCTATCGACTGTGGCCTGGTCGTGAACCCGGACACGGTTCGCGCACAGATGGAGAGCTGCATCGTCTACGGCCTCACGGCGACGCTAAAGGGCGCCATCACGCTCGCGCAGGGGCGGGTCGAGCAGGGCAACTTCCACGACTTTCCACTGTTGCGCATGAGCGAGATGCCGGACATCAGTGTGCATATCGTGCCGTCCGCCGAGTCGCCCGGCGGCGTCGGCGAGCCGGGGCTGCCGCCCATCGCGCCCGCCGTCTGCAACGCTGTTTTTGCGGCCACCGGCGAGCCGGTGCGCAGCCTGCCGATCCGCCTCTGAGCGGCCGCAACCGCGTGCAGGTGGCCGCGCTGCAGACCGTTCCAGTAGGCGCGTCGGAGCCTGCGAGCGACGACGAGCTGCTGCTCGCGGCAGTGCTCGCGCTCGCCGGGCGCCCCGGCTGGCTGTTCACGGTGGCGGCCACCTGGGGCGCGTCGCCCCGACCCCCCGGCGCGCTGCTGCTCATCGACGCGGACGGCCGCGAGACCGGCTCGGTCTCCGGGGGTTGCGTGGAGGCCGACCTGGTGCGGCGCGTGCAGGCAGGCGACTTCGACGGCGAGGCGCTGCCGAGGCTGATCAGCTACGGCGTCGATGCCGAGGACGCGCGGCGCTTCGGCATCCCCTGCGGCGGCCGGCTCGACTTGCTGGTCGAGCGCGTCGACGACCCGGCCCCCTGGCAATTGCTGCACCAGCGCGTCGCCGCCCGCGGCAGCCTGCGCCGGCGGGTCTGCCTCGCCACCGGGGAGGCGAGCCTGCACCCGGTTGATCCAAAGCGGCCAGACACGGCAGGCTTCCGCTTCGACGGCAGCACCGCCGAGCGCTGCTTCGGCCCGCAACTGCGACTCCTGATCATCGGCGCCGTGCACATCGCCCGGCATCTGGTGCCCATGGCCCGCGCGCTCGGCTACCGCGTCATCGTCTGCGACCCGCGCCGGGAGCGCCTCGCCGACCTCGCCGCGCTCGGCGCCGAGCTCGACCCACGCATGCCGGACGACTGCGTCCGCGCACTCGCCGACGACCGCGACAGCGCCGTCGTGGCACTGACCCACGACCCCAGGCTCGACGACATGGCGCTGCTGGAGGCGCTGACCTCAAGCGCCTTCTACGTCGGCGCCTTGGGCTCCCGCCGCACCCAGCAGGCCAGAAAAGAGCGACTGATGACGCTCGGCGTTACCCCCGAGCAGGCCGAGCGCCTCCACGGACCCGTCGGCCTCCCCCTCGGCGGTCGCACTCCCGCCGAGATCGCCGTCGCCATTGCGGCGGAGCTGGTGGCGGTGCGCTGCGCGCGGGTTGGACAAGTGCGTCGTTGGATGCCGAGCGGGACCAGCGAATCCGCGGAGAACACCTGGGTGTAACGGAGAGCGACGACATGCGCCACGGATACCGACGCGAAAACGAATCGTCATCTTCTTGCAAACCCTCGGTGCTAGCATCGGCCCGACTACCGCTGTGCCGTCGGGCGCCTGGCCGGGTTCGAGCCCGGGCGCTTGCCCGCAGCGGCATCTCGCGTGAGAAACCCGCCCCAGGTGACGCAAGCATGAACGACGTAAACAACGACGCGGATATCAAGGATTGGCTGGAGGCCGAGCTTGAGGACGCGCTGGATGAGGACTACGAGCTTGAGATTTCCGAGCCGGCGCTGTCGATGGAGCTGCGCAAGATCTACAAGCGCAGGCGTCCGTCCGGCATCGACCGCAAGACCTACTTCCGCGCCCTGCTGAGGCTGCAGGCGGAGCTGATCAAGCTGCAGGATTGGGTGCAGGCCAAAGGCGAGAAGGTCCTGGTGATCTTCGAGGGCCGCGATTCGGCCGGCAAAGGCGGCGTCATCAAGCGCATCACGCAGCGGCTGAATCCGCGCGTGGTCCGGGTGGTCGCATTGCCGGCGCCGAGCGACCGGGAGAAGACCCAGTGGTATTTCCAGCGCTACGTGCCGCATCTGCCGGCGGGCGGCGAGATCGTGCTGTTCGATCGCTCCTGGTACAACCGCTCCGGCGTCGAGCGCGTCATGGAGTTCGCGAGCGCTGCGCAGGTGGAGCAGTTCTTTCAGGACGTGCCGGAGTTCGAGCGCATGCTGGTGCGCTCGGGCATCCGCGTCATCAAGTACTGGTTCTCGATTACGGACGAGGAGCAGCAGTTAAGGTTCTTGATGCGCATCCATGACCCACTCAAGCAGTGGAAGCTGAGCCCGATGGACCTGCAATCCCGCGTCCGCTGGGAGGATTACACCAAGGCCAAGGAGGAGACCTTCGCCCGCACGAATATCCCGGAGGCGCCTTGGTACATCGTCGAGGGCAATGACAAGAAGCGCGCACGGCTAAACTGCATTCACCACCTGCTGGACCAAATCCCTTACCACGACATCCCGCAGGAAACCATCGCGCTGCCCGAGCGCATCTTCAACCCGGACTACGACCGGGCGACGCTGCCGGAAGAACTCTACGTGCCCTCTCGCTACTGAGCCGCGCGTTCGGGCCGCCGCTGGCCCTGCGGCGGTAGCCCCGCCGCCTTGGCTGCGGCGACGCCGTTTGTTGCATCGGAAAAGGTCAGCTCTCGTCGCGGGCCTCGTCGCGGGCCTCGTTTGGTTCGGTCGGGCCCCTCAGCGGGTGCGGACGTAGAGCTGCGTGATCCAAACGGCGCCGTCGGCATCGCGCACGATACCGACGCCGGTGCTGCCGTAGTCGCCGACGATGTTCTTGCGGTGTCCGGGGCTGCCCAGCCAACCCGAAACGGCCTGCTCGGCCGGGTCGGCGTGGCCCTGATTCATTGCGACGTTCTCCGCGGCGGCGCGGAACGCCTTCACCGCCTCCTGCAGGGCCTTGAAACGGCCTTCGAATCCCCGATGGCTGATCGCGCCTCGGTCGGCCATATCGCGGCTGTGCCCGCGCGCGATCTCTGTGATGGCCGGCGCTGATATCAGGCGCGGGAGGCCTTGTTCGTCGCGATACTCGTTGACGAGACCGAGCACCTGCTGTTCGATGCGGGGCACCTGTTCGGGCTCCGCGGCGGTTGCCGGCAGGGCGCCGAGGCCGGCGATGAGCGTCAGTGCGGGCCAGATCCAGAGTGCCGGTAGCGCATCGCGCGCAGGTTTCCACGCGGCGGCGTGTCGGTGCATCAGGAGCTCGGCGTGTCGGCTCAGCATGTCATGGCACCGTAACGAAGGGCCGAGGGCCGAGGAAGCGCTTCCTTGGCCCTCGGTCCTTGGCCCTCGGCCCTTCTTCCCCGCTGTTTCGTTGTGCGAATTGACTCATCTGCAAGCATTTTGCGCCGCCCTCAAGAATTGTAGGCAGGTGAGATGCGCCCGCAGCGCAAGGGTGCGGGTGGCTCCGAGCTTAAACCCCAGCAATCCATGCGCCAATCGCGACGCCGGCAAACCTCGCGCCACACGTGGTTGCCCGTCGCTGCCCGCCACCGCGGTCGTCCATCCGCCTCAGTTAGACTGACGCAATGCAGCAAAGTAAGAGCCTCCCTATGTCCGCCATCGCCCATACTCGCGGCCATTCCACGCCTACCGCCGATCACCCGCCAAGACTGAGCCCGGGGCGGCTTGCCCCGGTACCCCAAGAGCAGCACCAGGGCTTGCCGACCGCGCGGCTGCGCGAGATCCCCTACAACTACACGTCGTTCTCCGACCGCGAGATCGTTATCCGCTTCCTCGGCGAGGACAACTGGCGGCTCATCGAGGATCTGCGCGGTACCCGGCGCACCGGGCGCTCGGCGCGCATGCTGTTCGAGGTCCTCGGCGACATGTGGGTGGTCACGCGCAACCCGTACCTCCAGGACGACCTGCTGGAGGATGTTCGGCGCCGCAACCTGCTCATCGAGGCGCTGATGCATCGGCTCGATCAGTTCGAGCAGCGGCTGAACGACAACGCCAAGGCGGCGAACCTGCTGGCCGCCGCGCGCGCCGCCGTCGAGCGCTTCGCCGCCGGGTTCGAGCACGACCGTGCGCTGCGCCGGCGCATCCGCCAGCGCTTGGCCAGCATCACGCGCAAGGACAACATCAACTTCGGCGGCCTCGCCCGCGTCGCGCACAGCACCGATGCCACGGACTGGCGCGTCGAGATGCCCTTCGTCGTCATCACGCCGGATACCGAGGACGAGGTCGCGCCCATCGTCGCGGCCTGCATCGACTGCGGCCTGCCCATCATCCCGCGCGGCGGCGGCACCGGCTACACGGGCTCCGCGGTGCCGCTGGACGCCCGCACCGCGGTCATCAACACCGAGAAGCTGGAGTCCCTGTCCGGCGTCGAGCACATGGACCTGCCCGGCAGCCGCGGCCGCGCCGGCCCTGCCAACGTGCCGACGGTGCGCGCCGGCGCCGGCGTCGTCACGCGGCGGGTCTCGGACCTCGCCGATGCCAACGGCCTGGCCTTTGCCGTGGACCCGACCTCCCAGGACGCCTCCTGCATCGGCGGCAACGTCGCGATGAACGCCGGCGGCAAGAAGGCCGTGCTCTGGGGCACGGCGCTCGACAATCTGGTGTCGTGGCGCATGGTGACGCCGGACGCGGACTGGCTCTTGGTGGAGCGCCTCGACCATAACCTCGGCAAGATCCACGACGCCGAGACGGTGCGCTTTCGCATCACCCGCTTTGCCGCCGACGGCAAGACGCCGCAGTCCGCCCCGGAGCTGCTGGAGATGCCGGGCAGCGCCTTCCGCAAGCTCGGCCTCGGCAAGGACGTGACGGACAAGTGCCTGTCCGGCCTGCCCGGCGTGCAGAAGGAGGGCTGCGACGGGCTGATCACGTCTGCCCGCTTCGTGCTGCACCGCATGCCGGCGCACGTGCGCACCGTCTGCCTGGAGTTCTTCGGCACCGACTTGGACCGCGCCGTGCCGGCCATCGTCGAGGTGAAGGACTATGTCGATGCCCATCCGGACGTGCAGATCGCCGGCCTTGAGCACCTGGACGAGCGCTACGTGCGCGCCGTCAGCTACTCCACCAAGGCCAACCGCCGCGAGCTGCCGAAGATGGTGCTGATCGCCGATCTGGTGTCCGACGACGAGGAGGCGGTCAGCTTTGTCACCGACGCCGTGATCCGGCTCGCCAATGCCCGCGACGGCGAGGGCTTTGTTGCCGTGAGCCCGGAGGCCCGCAAGCGCTTCTGGCTGGACCGCGCCCGCACCGCGGCCATCTCGCGCCACACCAACGCCTTCAAGATCAACGAGGACGTCGTCATCCCGCTCGACAAGCTCGGCGCCTACAGCCGCGGCATCGAGCGCATCAACATCGAGCAGTCCATCGCCAACAAGGACGCCATCCTCGCCGCGGTGCTGGACTACCTGAACGGTCCGCTCGACGAGGCCAGGCCCGCCGGCACCTACGACTCCGACGCCTCCGTCGAGGCCCGACAGATTCTCGATGCCAAGCGCGCCGCCGCCGTCGAGCTGGTCGAGCTGGCCCGCAACCGCTGGCACGCCATCCGGGAGCTGCTCGATGAGCCCGCCATCGAGCACCTGGACCTGCTGCGCGAGCCCGAGCGGCAGCTCGTCGCGGCGAAGGACACGCTGCTCGACCTCATGCTCCGGCGCGACCTGCGCCAGAGCTGGCGCAAGGAGGTCGCCCGGCGCTTGGACGAGATCTTCGCCGGCCAGGACTTAGGCCCGGTGCGCGAGCGCATCGCCGAGATCCACAGCAAGGTCCGCGACTCGCGCCTGTTCGTCGCGCTGCACATGCACGCCGGCGACGGCAACGTGCACACCAACATCCCGGTGCATTCGGACAACTACGCGATGCTGCGCGAAGCCGACCGCATCGTGGACCGCATCATGCACCTCGCGACCGACTTGGGCGGCGTCATCTCCGGCGAGCACGGCATCGGGCTCACCAAGATCGGCTATCTGGAGCCCGAAAAGATCGATGCCTTCGCGCGCTACAAACAGCAAATCGACCCCAACAACCGCTTCAACCCCGGCAAGCTCGCCGCCGGCTCGGGCCTGGACGGCGCCTACACGCCGTCGCTGCGCCTGGTGCAGCAGGAGGCCATCATCCTGGAGGAGACCGAGCTCGGCGCGCTCAACGACGACATCAAGCATTGTCTGCGCTGCGGCAAGTGCAAGCCCAAGTGCATGACCCACGTGCCGCGGGCCAATCTCGACTATTCGCCGCGCAACAAGATCCTCGGCACTGGACTCATCATCGAGGCCTTCCTGTACGAGGAGCAGACCCGCCGCGGCCTCTCCGAGCGTCATTTCGACGAGATGAACGACGTGGCGGACCACTGCACCGTCTGCCACAAGTGCCTCAACCCGTGCCCCGTCGATATCGACTTCGGCGATGTGACCATGCGCATGCGCCGCATCCTGGTGGATCGGCACAAGAAGCGCACCAGCCCCGGCGCCGCGGCGGCCATGCGCTTTCTGAACGTGCAGAGCCCGCGGGCGATCCACGTCATGCGCAAGGGCCTCGCGGAATGGGGCTTTCAGGGGCTGAACCTCGCCAACGGCATCGCCGGCAAGCTCAAGCTCACCGCCCCCTGCAACGACAAGCCCGGCACCACCACGGGCCAGCCCAATCCGGTCGCGCAGGCCGTGAACCTCGTCAGCCGGTCCATCCGCGTGGACATCCCCAAGCGCACCTTCCGCCAGGAGCTGGGGCTGACGGACCGCACCCGCGTGCCCATCCTGCGCGAGCCGAGCCTGCCCGAGGACGCCGAGGCCGTCTTCTACTTTCCGGGCTGCGGCTCGGAGCGGCTCTTCTCCGACATCGGGCTTGCGACGCTGGCCATGCTGTTCGATCAGGGCGTGCAGACCGTGCTGCCGCCGGGCTATCTCTGCTGCGGCTATCCGCAGCGCTCCGCGGGCCTGGAGCAGCGCGGCCACCAGATCACCACGGAAAACCGCGTGCTCTTCCACCGCGTCGCCAACACGCTCAATTACCTCGACATCCGCACCGTCGTCGTCTCCTGCGGCACCTGCATGGATCAGCTCCTGCAGTATCAGTTCGAGCAGATCTTTCCGGGCTGCCGGCTCCTGGACATCCACGAGCTGCTGCTGGAGAAGGGCGTGCACCTGGAGCAGGTCACCGGCGTCCAATACCTGTACCACGACCCCTGCCACACGCCGATGAAGACCTACGAGCCCACCTCGGTCGCAAGCCAGCTCATGGGCCAGCCGGTGAAGCTCTCGGAACGCTGCTGCGGCGAGGCCGGCACACTCGGCACCTCCCGCCCGGACATCGCGAATCAGGTGCGCTTCCGCAAGGCCGAGGAGATCACCCAAGGCATACGCGACCTCACCGGCCACGACAAGGCAGCCCCCGGCCAGGTGAAACTGCTCACCGCCTGCCCCGCCTGCCACCAGGGTCTCGCCAAATACACCGACGAGACCGGCGTCAGCACCGACTACATCGTCGTCGAGATGGCCAAGCACCTGCTCGGCGAGGGCTGGCAGGAGCGGTTCATCGCGCGGGTGAAGGATGGCGGGGTGGAGCGAGTGCTGCTGTAAGTGCTTGACGCCAAATGGCCGACGCGTAGGATAAGCGCTGTTGGGCGTGGACCCTAACCTGCGCAAGCGATCACCCGGAGCGGGCACATGCACGGTATCAAGCAGATCATCCACACGGACCACGGCGGGGGCATCGTCGACCTACCGGCGCTACCCGCAAACGCGCGCATCGAGGCGACCTTCCGTCTCGTAACCGACGCAGAAACCAGCGAGGACGGGCGTCGCCGACGTCCGTCATCCCGAATCGCGGGCAAAGGCCGCATCGTTGGCGACTTGATCCGTCCCATTTCGGACGCCGAAGACTGGGAAAGCAATCGTTGACCTTGCTCGACACCCATATCTGGGTCCGCTGGCTGCTACCCGACAGCCCTCTTCCGGCACGTCTCGTCCAACGGATCGAGGCCGACGAAACCGTTGCCGTGTCTGCCATCTCCTGCTGGGAAGTGGCCATGCTTGTACAGCGAGGTCGCCTGCTTTTGCCGGTACCGCCATCGACTTGGATCGAAGAAGCTTCCACCGGCTCCAATGTCGAAGTACTTCCCGTAGACTGCTTACCGGCGCACGCCGCTGCAGCTTTACCGCAACACCACCGTGATCCAGCGGATCGACTGATCATCGCAACTGCGATGCACTATGACGCAACGCTGCTCAGCTTGGACGAACGGTTTCCGGCCTACTTTGCGTCCTCTTCGGGAATGGGGCGCTTGATGCAAAGGTAGATCGGAGTACCGGCGGGCACGGGCGATGGCAGACTTCGGCACCATCGATGAAAACGACCAAAATCGTAGGCTGGATAAGCGAAGCGCATCGGCCGCGCTGAGCCGGGAATACCTGCTGCAAGCATGGAAACAGCAACAAGCAGTCACCTCCAACTCACCATGGATTGGGAGCGACTCGACCAAGGGCCGGACGAGGAGCGCGCCTGCTACGGCCAGCTTCGAATCCGGCTAGGCAACATCCTCCTGAGTGAAGGCCAAGACGGCTTCGTCGAGCGCACCCGGCCCGGCCCGCTCGTCTCCGGTTACCCGCTCGTCTCCGGTTACCCACTCGCCGAATGGCTCGCCTGGAACTGGTGGCGACTCACCTGCGAGCCCCGCCGAGACGCACCCGACTACGCTTGGCAGGCTGCACACTGTCTAGCTACGGTCGGCGACGGCTACCTGTGGCCGAACGTCACGATTCATTCGGACCGCGAGCGCACTGCCCTGGTCGCCAGACCGACTCACCCGAAGGGATCCAGCGCCTTTCGCTTCACGGCCGACCAAGCCGTCGTGGTCCCGACCCGTCAACTTGTCTCGGCCGCGGACGAATTCATGACCCAGATACAGGGCAAGCTTCGCGGGTCCGGCATCGCATCGACGAGCCTCGACGCCATCTGGAACGACATCTTGGCCGAGCGTGCCGAGCCTGAGGAAGCCGCGCAGCGGCAGTTGGAAGCACTGCTGGGTTTCGACGCCGACGACAGTGATGCGGCGGTGATCCAGAGCCTCATCGACGATGCCACTCTACTTGGTCGCGACGCCATCATGGAGGTCTGCGCCGGGAATCGCCAGGGCCGATCTCCGCCCGGCGCTGCCGACTTCAACGACTGGGCCGGCCGCTACGGCAGCGAATCTCGCCCTTCCGACCGGGTAACCGTCAGCGGTCTGACGTTCGACGGGTCGACAATGCCTGCATGGTCAAAGGGTTACGCCGTCGCCAGGGCGCTGCGCAGCCAACTCGGGCTCAGCGAGCAGCCGGTCACGGACCAAACCCTGGGAGACCTCTGCGCCGTGTCACCCCGGGTCATTGATCCCGCCGACCATCCGCCGACAGCATTCGCACTGAGCAGCGAGGACAGGGAATCCGCCCCGGATCGTTCTGCGCTCCAATTACCGCACCGGTCGTCGCTTCGAGCTGGCCCGCTTGCTCGGCGACCAGCTCGCGATCCGCCACGACGAGCCCTTAACACTGGTCAGCGGCTCCTACACCTACCGCCAGAAACTTCAGCGAGCGTTTGCGGCCGAGCTGTTGTGCCCGTTTGACGCCCTTGACGCTTTTCTCGACGGCGACTACTCCGAATCCGCGCAAGAAGACGCCACGCAGCACTTCGGCGTCTCCGATCGCGTCGTCGTGAGACAACTCCGCAATCATGGGCGCTTGGAGGCCAGCGCGCTTGATGACGAGATCGGCGACACCGACGGGCAACAAGCGGGATAGGCTACCAGGCGCCAACGAATGGCATCAGGCGCCCTGTCTCGCTCGAGCCGGGGCAGTCGAACAACAGATCTCAAAACAACAACCTCAACGATTGAGGCACGCACATGGATACGCACCATCAGCCCCAGGTGGACCCCAAGGCCCTCAGTGACAACCTCGCCATCCTGATCCAAGAACTGGAAGCCGCCGGGAAGGTTCTGAATCAGCTCCAATACGCGCGTCCCAGCGACGATCTCATGGAAAGGAGAAATGGAAAGGAGAAATGGGGACAAAGGAGAAATGGGGACAGTGCGGCCTGGCAAGGCCGCGTGTTCTAGCGGGTGCGAGTCCCGCCTGGGTAATCGTGAGCCGCGAGCCCAGTATCGAGCCTTGCGGCGTGACTGGTAACAGGCGCGTCGATGCTTCGGCTGATGCGCAGGCGAGGTGCAAAGGTAACGGGTGAAGCCGGCCCTGAAGGTGTTGAGCCCCGAAAAGAACGGTCGGGAGTGCCGACGGGTTTGTCCCGCCGGCAGGCAACAATCCGTGTCGCGCTCTGGCGAGCGGCACGGATACTCCCCGGGGTCCGAGGCCGTGTCGAGCCTGACCGTGTGGATATTGAGATCGAGAACACGCGGTAACCAGGGAGATCCGCGCATCGGTCCGCGGGAAGCGGGCACCCGCGAACAAGCGTAAAAGCGAGGACACGGGCGGTGATGCGTGGAAGTCGGAGCCACCCATACGAGCTGTGACGCCCGGTCATGCGCGGTCAGCATTGCGGGTGGCGGCCCGAGACAATGCGCGGGTGAAACACGGCCCTACACCGCGAGGACTTAAGTCCGTGACCACCATGCCCGCGCGTTTCACGCCGTCGGCGTGCCCGCCCTGTGGCGGTGCGCGGCAAGCTCGGCGCTGCGGCGGAAGCCGCACGCGCGGAGTCGATATGGCGCTGGACTCGCTCCCCTGTTCCACGGCGAAAGGCTCGGGCCGGGAGCCGGATGGTGTAACACTCCAAGTCCTACTGCTCCGAGCCGGGAGCCGAACCGTCGCATGGCAGAGATATTGAGGACACCTCAGGGACAGACCACCATTAATTCGCCAGTGGAGAAATGGGAGATCCGGGCACAGTTTACTGAACTACCGCTGACCCCGGAGCTCGGTAGTTGAATCTCCCCCAGAACCGCCCGCAATCGTTCGTGCAGAACAGGTGCTTGGCAGGCAAAGCCGAGGACGGACTTGAAGAAGCCGGCGGAAGCGCTGAAAGTCCCTGGGTCTGCGAGGATTCCACTGCGCTGTGCGTGGTGGACACGCGACCTGAGGCTCGACCGGCATGAACGATCTGAAGACCCCCGTCGCGCGACTGCTGCGGCTCGCCCGCAGCGCACGCGACGGCTGGAAAGACAAAGCGCTGGAGCGCCAGCAGCGCCTGCGTGCCGCGCAGGTGCGTATTCGCGACTTGGAACACAGCCGTAGCTACTGGAAAACGCGGGCGTTGGCGGCTGAGGGCGGCGCGTCGGCGCGCGCCGCAGCCGACGGCGGCGACGGCGAGGACGGTGACGAGGAGCCTCCCCCATGGCGACGCCGGTGCCGACGCGGGTCGCCAACCACCGCCATTGCCTGGCGGTGATGCGGCTCAGCTTGCAGTTGTATCTGCATGTCGGCCTCGGTTGTCGCGGGGTCGGCGCGGTCCTGCGCGCGATGGCGGGCCACCTGCCGCCGGGCGTGCCGGCCGCGACCACCGTGCTCAATTGGTGCTTTCGGTTGGGTTTGGGCGTCCTGCAGCGGCCCGTGCCGCGGCATGACGATTGGATTTTCGTCATCGACCATACGGTGGCCCTGGGCGCGCTGAAATGTCTGGTGGTGCTCGGCATCCCCGCCAGTCGGTTTCCCGAGACCGGGTATTCGCCCTGCCATAGCGACATGACGGTGCTGGCCGTGGAGGTGATGGCGAACAGTATGGGGGTGCGGGTGGCGGCGGTGCTGAAACAGGTGAGCGCGCGCACGGGCATGCCGGTGCAGATCGTCTGCGACCATGGCAGCGATCTGCGCAAGGGCATTGCGCTGTTCCGCCAACAGGCGCGGCGCTGCGTCGAGACCTACGACATCTCCCATGCGGTGGCGACGCAACTGCAGGCGCACTGGCGCGCGCACGCACCCTGGCATACGTTCCTGCAGCAGGCGGGCACGACCTTGCCCCGCTTCCAGCAGACCGACCTGGCGTTTCAGAACAGGCTGACCTTTGCTGAACTTGCTCACGCCCGTTAGGAACGCGAAGCGGATGTGCGCGTCGCTGTCCTTGATGACGGGAGATTGCGCAGCCCGTCGCGGATGTCGCGGGCGGCCTCGGGGCGGGTGAGATTGTCCAGGATCGGCTTGTCGTACTCGTCCACCAGCACGACGACCGGCGCGCCATGTCGCTCGTGGGCCTGCTCGATCAGTTCGGCGAAGCAGCCGGCGATATCATCGGCGTCGCTGCATGCGAGACCGAGCGTGCTCGCGTTCCTCGCCAACGGGGCGCGGATGCGCCGTTCCAACTCGGCGCGGCTCTGCACCACGCCCGCCCCGAAGCTGAGCTGCACCTCCGGGAACCGCCGCGACCAATCCCAGCGCGCGTGCGCCTCCAGCCCCGTAAACAGCGCCTCGCTGCCCGCGAAGAGATCCGCCAGCGTATCCAGAAACAGCGACTTGCCGAAGCGCCTTGGCCGGGACAGAAAGTAGTACTTGCCCGCGTCGATGAGCCGGAGCGCGAAGCCCGTCTTGCGATGTAGTAGTACCCACCCTCGCGGATCTCGCGGAAGGTCTGAATGCCGATGGGCAGCTTCTTGCGCGTGGACATGGATGTCTCCGGCGTTGCCGACCACCCGGAAAGTCTACTCCGCCGCCGATAAGCCGCGGCTGGACGTGCCGGCGGACATGCCCTCGGCTGCGTCCCGCCGGCTGTCCGGGGCCTCCCGAGGCCGGTCCGCAGCCGGCGCGGGTGGGGAGGCGCGCCTAAGCGAAGCGCTGTGACATGCCGACGGCCGTACGAGTTGTTACGGCTATGTTACAAGCGCCGTCGGCCGATTAGGCTTTGGTCACAGGGCACGCCGTCAACAGCCCTCGACCCCGCAACACCCTAACCGGAGTCCAGTCATGCATCCGTATATCGCGTATCTGATCCTGAGCGACCCCGCAAACTCCCATGCGCCGCGGCCGGACGAGCGCTGTTTCGGCCTGCGGACGTGTGTCTGCCAACTGTGGCGACGCTGGCAGCCCGGTCAGCGGGCGCAGCGCTGAACTGCTGCGCGCGCTGGGGGCAGCGCCCACCACGGCCCTCTGCGCCGCGGTGGTGCGCGGGCGCCCTCGGGTCAGTCGTCATCCTCGTCGTCGTCGTCTCCCAGCGCATCCTCTTCCAGCAGCGACGTCATCTTGCGGTACAGCCGCTCGACGAGCTCTTCCTGGAACCCGACCATGTCTTCCACGTTCGGGTTCTGCGCTGCCTTGGAGGCGATCTCCGTGACCATCTCCAGAACGGACAGGCGGTCTTCGAACTCCAGAATACTCATGTTGCTACCTCTGCTCAGTGAACATCTGCTCAGTGAAAAGGCCCGCCGGCTGGCGAGCCCGGGGAACCGGCCGCGACGCTGCTTCCGATCGCGCCGCCGTCCGGGCGCTTACCATGAAAGTCGCGCGCAGCGAGCTCCTTAGTCCCCCTGTCCCCCTGTCCCCCTGGAAGAGGGCCGGGGTGAGGGAAACGGCCATGGCGAGCAGCGCCTTTCATCCTCCGGGGTGGCGCTGGTCGCCATGGCCGTTAGCCCGCGCCTGCCAAAGCGCACGGCTGGCCGGCCGCCCGCCGGTGTGGACAGGCCGGGTTGCTGGGCCTCGGGCAGTGTCGCTTTTACGATCACTGCCGGCGGCGCGCCCGTCGCGAGACTCAAGATGATCGCATAGGCCGCCGTCGCCGCATTCGCCATCGTGAGCGCGCCGAGACCCGCGCTGACGCCGGTCATCAGCAGCAGCCCCGAATGCGTGCTCGGCATGGGGCCGGCGTGAAGGCGGTGACTTCGGCCATGCCCGCGCGGGTATGCTGTTGCCGGAACCAAGCGCCTCCGGCCGCTTGTGCACGCGGGGACCCGCAGTAAACACTGTTTGTCTTACGTTTCGATGAATACACCACGCGCGCCATCGGACCTGCCCGGGCCGGCCGTGCTGCTCGACCGCGGCAGCCTCGACGCCGGCGACTTGGACTTTGCCGCGCTCAAGGCCGCCTGCACCGGCTGGCGGCACTTCGACGCGACGCACCCGACCGACACCGCCGCGCGCATTGCCGATGCCGCTGTCGTCGTCAGCAACAAGGTCGTCCTCGGTGCCGTCGAGCTGGCCGCAGCGCCGGCGCTGCGGCTCATCTGCGTCGCCGCCACCGGCACCAACAACATTGACCTCGACGCCGCCCGCGCGCGCGGCGTGGCCGTCACCAATGTCACCGGCTACGCAACGCCATCGGTGGTGCAGCACGTCTTCGCGCTGCTGCTGGACTGGGCCTGCGGTCTGCGCCCGCGGGTGCATGCCGTGCGCGCTGGCGCCTGGTCGGCGAGCCCGCATTTCTGCCTGTTGCCGGGGGCGGCGACGGGCACCGCCGCGGGCGATGCGCCGATCCGCGAGCTGGCCGGGCTGACGCTCGGCATCGTCGGCTACGGCGAGCTTGGACGCGCCGTCGCGCGCGCGGCGGCGGTCTTTGGCATGCGCGTGCTGATCGCAGAGCGCCCGGGTGATGCGGCGCCCGCGCCGGGCCGCCTGCCGCTGTCGGCGCTGCTCGCCGCCGCGGACGTGCTGAGCCTGCACTGCCCACTCGCGGAGAATACCCGCAACCTCATCGGCGCCGCCGAGCTGGATCTGCTCGGCCCAGATGCGCTCCTGATCAACACCGCCCGCGGTGGGCTCGTTGACGAGCCGGCGCTCGCAACGGCCCTGCGCACCGGCCGGCTCGGCGCCGCGGCGCTCGACACCCTGGGCCGGGAGCCGCCGCCGCCGGCGCATCCGCTGCTCGCGCCGGACATCCCCAACCTGACCATCACGCCGCACGTCGCCTGGGCGAGCCGCGCCGCGCGGCAGCGGCTCATCGATGGCGTTGCCGCGAATATCCGCGCCTTTGCCGCGGGCGACGCGCGCAATCGAGTGGCTTGATCGCCCGAGATCTGACCCGGGCGCCGGCGTCCGCGTCGGCGTCGGCACGCAACCGAGAACGAGCCCCGATGTCGGGAATCGGTGCGCCGCCTTGACGGCCGAGCGGCGGAGCGTTATTTCCGTGCCTCACCAAGCGCTCCGCTCGGAAAAAGCCGAGCCGGGGGTTGCTTCGTGGTCGTTGTCGTCGTCGAATACGACGCTTGACGACCGACAACGGCGCGGATCGCCTCGGGACTCGCGCAACGCCGCACCAGAGCGCCCAGAGCGCGGGACAGGCGCCTGAATATCCACCCCCATTCCGCCTGGCCCATGGCATTGCCCCTCGCCCTGATCGGGCTTCTGCTCGCCACCCTTGTCGGTGCCGGTTCCGCCACGGCAGGTAACGCCGCCGCTGCCGAGCCGAGTCCCGCCGAGCTTGCCGACGCGCGGCGCCAGAGCACCCTGCGCACGGTCTACTACTCGGCCCCGCCCTATGCGGAGGAAGTCGATGGCCGTGCCGAGGGCTACAGCGTCGAGCTCCTCGAACGGGCCGCGGCGCGCGCGGGACTCGCGCTGGACCTGCATCGGCTGGACCTCGGCGCGGCGCTTGCGGGGCTTGGCGACGGCACCGCCGACCTGATGCTGAACGCCGTGAGCTGGCCGGAGGCGCCGGACTTTCTGCGCTTCGGCCGGCGCTCGGTGGACATCCAGTTCGGCATCTTCGCCCGGCCCGGGGCCGACGCCCCGCGCGGCCTCGACGACCTTGCCGGGCTGCGTGTCGCGACCGCGCGCGGCCAATTCCTGCTGCCGCGGCTCCGCGAGCGGGTCCCCGCTGCCCGGATCCTGGAGCTGCCGGACTTCGAGGAGGCCCTGCGCGCGGTGGCGGACGGGCGCGCCGACGCCCATGTGAGCGAGCAGCGCCTAGGGCGTCATCTCATCGCCGAGCGGATGGTCCCCAATGTCGCCGAAACGGGGACCGCGGACTTTGGCGACGGGTTCTGGGTCAGCGCGAGCTTCTTCGCGGTGCACGCGGACAACGAGGTGCTGGCCCGACGCCTCGATCGGGCCATCGACGGCCTCGACCCGAGCGAGCGCGAGCGGATCTGGACGCGCTGGTTCGGCGGCGACGACACCGTTGCCCGCCTGCAGGCGCGCGTAACCCTCACCGACGCCGAGCGCGCCGCGATCGCCGCCACGCCGGAGCTGGTGCTCGGCACCGACCGCGACTGGGCCCCACTCGTCATCGTCGGCGCCGACGGCCGGCTCTCCGGCATCGACATCGACACCGCAGCGCTCATCGACCGCGTGCTCGGCACCCGCATCCGCTTCGAGGTCGGGCGCTGGTCCGACATGGTGGCGCGCGCCGAGCGCGGCGAGATCGACGGACTGTCCTCGTCGGCATACCACCCGGAGCGGGCCGAGCGCTTCCTGTTCACGGCGCCCTACGCGGAGGCCAACAAGTCCGTCTACGTGAAGGCGGGCAATCCGCTGCGGCTACACTCGGCCGCGGATCTCGCCGGGCGGCGGGTCGGCATCTTCCGCGGCAACCTGAGCGAAGAGAAGCGCGTGCGCGAGAGCGCCGGCGCCGAGCCGGTGGCCTTCGATTCGGGCAGCGATGCCGCCAACGGCCTGCTCTCCGGGGCGGTCGATGCGCTGGTGGGCGGCAACGCCTTCAATTTCTGGTTGCGCGAGCGCAACATCACCGGCGTCGAGCCGGCCTTCGTGTTTGCCGACCCCGTCCTGCTCGTGTTCTCGATCCGCAAGGACCGCCCGCACCTGGCGAGCGCCATCGACAAGGTGCTGAGCGCCCTGGGGCCGGATGGGCGCCTCGCCATCCGCAGGCGCTACTTTCCGCCGCTCGATCCCGCTCTGCCGGCGGGCGTGCCGGACCTGAGCCCTGCCGAGCGCGCCTACCTGGAGCGCAAGGGGCGGCGCCTCACCTACTGCCTGAACCCCTACTGGGCGCCCTACGACTACCTGGACAACGGCGAGCACCGGGGCATCTTCAAGGACTACCTGGATCTCTTCGCCGCCAAGCTCGGCGTCAGCCTCACGCCGCTGCCCACGCAGGACTGGACCGAGACGCTGGGTTTCGCCGAGCAGCGCCGGTGCGATCTAGTGGCCGGCGCCGTGCGTACTGCCGAGCGCGAGCGCTACCTGGCCTTTACGTCGCCTTACGTCAGCCTGACCCACGTGCTGGTGGCGCGCGCGGATGCCCCCTTCGTCGCCGGCATCGAGAGCCTGCCCGGCAAGCCCATTGGCGTGCCCTTGGACTCGGCCATCGAGTCCCAGCTCAAGGCGCGCTATCCGCAGCAGCCCTTCGTCGCCTTCGGCAGCCCGGCCGACGGCCTGCGGCTGCTGAGCGAAGGGGGCATGTATGCGGCCGTGGTGGCGCTGGAGAACGCGGCGGAGCTCGTCGACGAGGGCCTCGGGCGCCTGCGCATCATCGGCAAGCTGGACGAGCCCTATCCCATCTCCGTGGCCGTGCGCAACGACGAGCCCGAGCTGCTCGGGATCCTGCAGAAGGCCGTGAACGCCACGACACCCGCCGAGCACGACCGCATCGCCGAGCGGCGCACCACCTTCCGCATCGAGCAGCGGCTCGACCTCGCTTGGCTGCTGCAGATCCTCGCCGTCCTCGCGGTCGTTGCGGCCGTGCTCGGGCACCGCCAGTGGGAGCTCGGGCGGCTCAACCGCCGGCTGCGCATCGCCAAGGAGGCCGCCGAGGTCGCGGACCGCGCCAAGGGCGAGTTCCTCGCCAACATGAGCCACGAGATCCGCACGCCCCTGACCGCGGTGCTGAGCCTCGCCGCCCTCGGCAGCCGCGGCGGCGACGCCGAGCGCTTGCGTGCGTGGATGACGGAGATCGAGCGCGCCGGGCGCTCGCTGCTCGGCGTGGTCAACGAGATCCTGGACTTCTCGCGGCTGGAGAGCCGCGCCGAGCCGGTGGCGCGCGAGCCCCTGGACCTGGCCGAGGTCCTGGCCGGTGTCGTTCTCATCGCCGGCCCACTGGCGCAGGCCAAGGGGCTCCGCCTTGAGACCGAGCTCGCGCCGACGCTGGCGGGGCGCTGGCTCGGCGATGGCCACAAGCTGGAGCGCGTGCTGGTTAACCTCGTCGGCAACGCGCTCAAGTTCACCGACCAAGGCGAAGTCCGCATCAGCGTGGCGCCGGACAGCGCCGCCGCAGCGGAGCGCGCGATGATTGCCTTTGAGGTCAGCGACACCGGCATCGGCTTCGACGCCGCCGCGCTGCCGTCGCTGTTCGCGGCCTTCGAGCAGGGCGACGGCTCGCTCGCGCGCCGCCATGGCGGCACCGGGCTCGGGCTCGCCATCGTCAAGCGGCTCGTGGAGCTGATGGGCGGCAGCGTCACCGCCGACAGCGCGCCCGGGCAGGGGGCGCGGTTTCGGGTGCTCATGCCGCTGGAGCGCGCGCCGGCCGCGGCGGCGCCGCGCAACGTCGTGCCCACGCTCCCCCATCCGGCGCGGCCGGCCACCGCTGCCGTGTCCGGCCGGGTGCTGGTGGTGGAGGACAACGCGCTGAACCGGCGCATCCTCTGCGCCCTGCTCGGCGAGCTCGGCATCGCCGCCGACACCGCGGCGAGCGGCGCTGCCGCGCTGGCGCGCCTCGCGGCGGGACCCGACGACTTCGACCTGGTGCTGATGGACCTGCAGATGCCGGGCCTCGATGGCTTCGAGACCACGCGGCGCCTGCGCGCGGAGCCGCGGCTCGCAGAGCTGCCGGTGGTCGCCATCACCGCCCATGTGCTGCCCGAAGACCGGCGGCGCTGCGAAGCGGCCGGCATGAACGACCACATCGCGAAGCCCTTCGAGCGCGACGCCTTTGCCGCGACACTGGCGCGCTGGCTGCCGCTGAGGCTGAGCGATGTGCCCGCGGCGCGCCCCCCGGCGACGGTGCCTTGGGTGGACGCGCAGGTGCTGCTCGACGCCGCCCGCGGCGACCGCCGCGAGCGCTTGCTGCTGGCGCGGGCCTTCGTGGACGGCTTCGAGCCGCAGCTCGCGGCGCTTGACGCCGTCGGCGGCCCCGATGGGGCGGCCTTGGCACGCATGCTCCATCTGCTGCGCGGCACCGCCCCGATGCTCGGCGCGGTGCGGGCCGGGGCGCTGGCGCGCACGCTGGAGGATGGTCTGCGCCGCGGCGAGGCGCTCGACCCGGCGGCGCTGGCCGAGCTGCGCGACGCCCTCGCCGGCACGCTGGCTGAGATGCGCGCGCTTGCGCATGCGCCCGAGGCCGCCGACGCTGTCGCGCTTGCTTAGCAGCTGGGAGCGCCGGCTTTCAGCCGGCTTCGCGTGCCGGGGGCTCGATGCCCCGGCGCGCGATCTGCGGCGCGGGAGCCGGGCGGTTGCCCATGACGCGTCGCCGGGCGGACGAGCGCGCATGTGGCCTCTGATCAGCTCAGACGCC
>NZ_JABX01000043.1 GCF_001469165.1 Thiohalocapsa sp. ML1
CTCATACTGGTGCACTAGGAGCTAGGGGCTGGGGGCTAGGCGGGCGCGATGTCGCCCGGCGTCGTGTCTCCAGCACCTAGCCCCTAGCATCTAGCACCTGACCCAAGGATCAGACATGATTCCAGGCGAAGTCCTCACCGCCCCCGGCGACATCGAGCTCAACGTCGGCCGTCCGGTGCTCACCGTCGAGGTGGCGAACACCGGCGACCGGCCCATCCAGGTGGGCTCGCACTATCACTTCTACGAAACCAACAACGCGCTCGGGTTCGACCGCGAGGCCACGCGCGGCTATCGGCTGGACATCCCGGCCGGCACCGCGGTGCGCTTCGAGCCCGGGCAGACGCGCACCGTGGATCTGGTGCCCTATGCCGGGGAGCGCCGCGTGTTCGGCTTTCAGGGCAAGATCATGGGGCCGCTGGACGCCGCCGCGGGCGCCGACCCGGCGGGCGGCGACGGCAACGTCGGCGACAGCAACGGGGGCGACACGCCATGAGCAAGATCAGCCGCGACGCCTATGCGTCCATGTACGGCCCGACCACGGGCGATCGGGTCCGGCTCGGCGACTCCGAGCTGATCATCCAGGTCGAGCGCGACCACACGGTTTATGGCGACGAGGTCAAGTTCGGCGGCGGCAAGGTCATCCGCGACGGCATGGGCCAGTGCCAGCGCCAGACCGACGAGGTGGTGGATACGGTTATCACCAACGCCTTGATCCTGGACCACTGGGGCATCGTCAAGGCCGACATCGGCATCAAGAACGGGCGCATCAAGGGCGTCGGCAAGGCCGGTAACCCGGACACGCAGGCCGGCGTCGACATCCTGGTCGGCCCCGGCACCGAGGTCATCGCCGGCGAGGGCATGATCGTCACGCCAGGCGGCATCGATGCGCACATCCACTTCATCTGCCCGCAGCAGGTGGAAGAGGCGCTCATGTCCGGTATCACGACGATGCTCGGCGGCGGCACCGGCCCCGCCACCGGCACCAACGCGACCACCTGCACCCCCGGCCCTTGGAACATCCAGCGCATGCTCCAGGCCGCCGAGTACCTGCCGATGAACTTGGGCTTTATGGGCAAGGGCAACGGCAGCTTGCCGAACCCGCTGGAGGAGCAGATCCGCGCCGGCGCCATGGGCCTCAAGCTGCACGAGGACTGGGGCACCACGCCCGCCGCCATCGACTGCTGCCTGGGCGTCGCCGAGAAAATGGACGTGCAGGTGGCCATCCACACCGACACGCTGAACGAGTCCGGCTTCGTCGAGGACACCATCGCCGCCTTCAAGGGCCGCTGCGTCCACACCTATCACACCGAGGGCGCCGGCGGCGGCCATGCGCCGGACATCATCAAGGCGGCGGGGTTGCCGAACGTGCTGCCGTCGTCCACCAATCCGACGCGCCCCTACACGGTCAACACCGTCGATGAGCATCTCGACATGCTCATGGTCTGCCATCACCTGTCGCCGTCCATCCCGGAAGATGTCGCCTTTGCCGAGTCGCGCATCCGCAAGGAAACCATCGCCGCCGAGGACATCCTGCACGACCTCGGCGCCTTCAGCATGATCGCCTCCGACAGCCAGGCCATGGGCCGCGTCGGCGAGGTCATTACCCGCACCTGGCAGACCGCGCACAAGATGAAGGTGCAGTTCGGCAGCCTGTCCTCGCCCGACGGGTCGGGCGACCCGGCCGAGCACGACAACGCCCGGGCCAAGCGCTACATCGCCAAGTACACGATCAACCCGGCCATCACGCACGGCATCGCGCACGAGGTGGGCAGCATCGAGGTCGGCAAGCTCGCCGACCTGGTGCTGTGGCGCCCGGCCTTCTTCGGCGCCAAGCCGAGCCTCATCGTCAAGGGCGGGCTCATCGCCGGTGCGCTGATGGGGGACCCGAACGCCTCCATCCCGACGCCGCAGCCGGTGCACTACCGGCCGATGTTCGGCGCCGTGGGCCGGGCCGTCGGCGACACCTGCATGACCTTCGTCTCCGCCTGGGCCATGCAGGACGCCGTCGCGCAGAAGCTGGACCTGAAACGTCTCATCGGCATCACCCGCGACGTGCGCCACGTCACCAAGGCGGACATGATCCACAACGCCTGGCAGCCCAACATTGAGGTGGACCCGCAGACCTACGAGGTGCGCGCCGACGGCCGGCTGCTGACCTGCGAGCCGGCCAAGGTGCTGCCGATGGCGCAGCGGTATTTTCTGTTTTGAGGGGCTAGGGGCTAGGGGCTAGGGGCTAGTGCAGCCGCGCAGATGTTCCGAGGCCGTCTCCGATCGTTGTCGTTGTCGTAATCGTCTGGCGCAGATCTCGACCACGATGACGACAACGACAACGAGAGCAACCGGTCTCGGGACTTCCGCAGCGAAGCACTACGGGCGAGGGGCTAGGGGCGAGGCATGCAGACGCCGAGCCGCGTCTGAGCCAATAGGGTGCCGAGTTGGAGACCGCTGGGCCGGCGAGTTTGTCGCGACTTGCGACGCGTTGGGTTTGCCTTGAGCCTTTTTGCGCTCTGATCAAGTCTGGAGGTGGCGACCCGTGCGCATCGAGCGATTGATCCTGGATCAGGTCGGCTGTTTCGATCATCTCGACATCAGCTTCCCCGAGGGGCGCGACCCGGATAAGGCCGACATCCATCTGCTGGTCGGCGCCAACGGCACGGGCAAGAGCACCATCTTGATGGCGATGGCGCAGTTCTTTTCCGCGGTGCCAACCGGGATTCAGGAACGCTTTAGCCATGTCCAAGGGTGCTTACGGCTCGGGTACTCTGCGTGTGGCTATAATCGTATGGCCGCCATCGCTCCTAGTTCAGGAGCTGAGGAATTGCTTGGCGCGACTGATGATCTGTACATGGTTGGTGAGTGGCGGGGAGAATTCGCCTTCTGCTTCTTCGAGATGGAAACGCCCGCTGAAGCTGCTGTGAAAGCGCAGACGACGGTTCTTAAAGACTATCGGAACAAGACCGAGCGCTACCTTACTTACCTTCCAACTGATCCAGCACGGGAACTCAGCTTCGCAGCCTTCGCTTATAACGGTAGGCGATCGATCGACGCGCGGGACTTTACAGGCATCGTCGATGAGAACAGAAATCTGCTGCTGAACGCGTGTGTCGCCGGTTCGGATGGCGAGGGTGCTGCTGGCGGTAGGTTATTGGTCCACTGGGTCGCGAATACGCTTGCGAAAGCAGCCTTCGCGCTTCAGCAAGGTGATGAAGCAAGATCATCGCAATATAGCAATTCGGTTGAGCGCGTTGAGCGGGCCATTGGAAGCATCACCGGTTGGGACTTTCAGTTCGTACTTACGTACGAGCCTCTAGGTGTGCGGGCGTCGATCGGTGGAGTTGGGATACACGTGCATCTATTGCCGGATGGGTTTAAGTCTCTGATCAGTTGGATCGGCGATTTGCTCATGCGTCTGGATCGTCTCCCCTGGGTGGATGCCCGGCCGGTTACGGAAAGGGAGATCATTCTTTTTCTTGATGAAATAGAAGTTCATCTGCATCCTGCTTGGCAACGAAGGATACTACCTATAGTTCAGACTCTATTCCCCAACGCACAGGTTTTCGTGTCGACACACTCCCCGTTCGTCATCGCCTCTGCCGACGACGCTTGGATCTATCCGCTGTACCTCGACGAGAAAGGCAAGGGCCATGTCGGCGAGATCCTCCCGAGCATGCTCGGCAACAGCTATGCAACCGTTCTCCGGGACGTGCTCGGGATCGAGGAGGAGTTCGCGCCGCAGGTGCAGGAACCGCTGAAGGAGTTCTACCGGCTGCGCGATGATGCGCTGAAAGGGGACGCGGATGCCTTTGCGCGGCTCAAGGCAAAGGAGCGGGAGCTCGCGGCCTTCGGCGAGGAAGTGCTGGCGGTCGTGCGGCCCGAGATGCGACAAGTCGAGCGTCGGCTGAGCCGGCAGGTGGCGGAGCCGGACTGATGATGCCGTGCGAGAGGCCGGCGTGCCCGGATTGGCTGGCGGAGCACTGCGCGGATTGGGGCGCAGAGTATGCGGCAAGCCTGGCCGAGAACCCGAAGTATGAGTTTGCATGGAAGAAGTGGCAGGGCGAGCGCGTAAACATTCGGTTGCTACCATTGTTGTCGGGAATGACGGAAGGTCACTGTGCCTACTGCGACTGGTTCCCGATGGACACGGGAACTGATCCGACCATCGACCATTTCCGGCCGAAGAAGCGTTATCCCAGGGAAGCCTATGTTTGGGAGAACCTCTATCTTTGCTGCCGCCACTGTCAGGAGAAGGACAACGACGGCTTCGACGAGGCGCTGCTGCGTCCAGATGAGCTGGGATACCAGTACGAACGGTTTTTCATCTACAACCATGCCGACGGAACCTTATCGCCGAACCCCGCAGCCGAAGATAACGACCGGGAACGCGCGCGAGTCTCGATTCAATTGCTGAAGCTCAACTTCCGGGGCCGCCCGGCGGCCAGAAAGCGCGAGCTGCAACGATTTCGTGATCTGGATCGCGACGCGCGCCGAGAGTGGATTCCGCTTTCGCCGTTTCGGTATTTGTTGTGGGAGGAATTGGTGCTGACGGAGGAGATGTGATGAGGCAGCGCTCTATGCGGCACTACGCTTCGGTGTCGCCCGACGCCGTGTCCGAAGCGTTGACAGAAGCATTGCAGGGCGACGCGGCGGACTTGGTCTGTGCCTACCTGTTCGGCAGCGTGGCTCGCGGTGAGGACCGACCGGGCAGCGATGTGGATGTCGCCGTGCTGCTCCGCGATGATCCGCCGCGCACCTTGGCGGGCCTGCATCTGGACCTCGCGGACCGGCTCACCGCTGCGCTCGGCGGCCGCAAGGTGGACTTGGTGGTGCTGAACCGAGCGCCCGCCGACCTCGTGCATCGGGTGCTGCGCGACGGTGTGCTGCTGCTGGAGCTGGACCGCTCCGCGCGCATCCGCTTCGAGGTGCGCGCTCGCAATGAGTACTTCGATCTGCTGCCCTATCTCAGGGAGTATCGCCGGGGGCGCGAAGGGGCCGGGGCATGACTGACGCCGACTTGCCCCTGCTGACCCTGCGCCTGCCGGCTACCGCCGAAGCAGCCGCCACCGCCGCGCTTACGCTCGATCAGCGCCAGCGCTCGCGCCAACGCATCC
Source organism: Thiohalocapsa sp. ML1 (assembly GCF_001469165.1). Lineage (GTDB taxonomy): Bacteria > Pseudomonadota > Gammaproteobacteria > Chromatiales > Chromatiaceae > Thiohalocapsa. The sequence goes on from NZ_JABX01000043.1 coordinate 5,109, forward strand.
GGCTCGACGACGGCCGCGAGGCGGGTGTGCTGCTGCCGCGGGGCGAGGTGCTGCGGCATGGGGACGTGCTCGGCAGCGAGGATGGGCTTAGGGTGCGCATCACGGCAGCGCCGGAGTCCTTGTCCTGCGCCGAGACTGGCGATCCGCTGCTGCTGGCCCGTGCGTGCTATCACCTCGGCAACCGCCATGTGGCTTTGCAGGTCGAGTCCGGCCGGCTGTGCTGGCTGCATGATCATGTGCTCGACGCCATGGTGCGTGGGCTCGGGCTCAATGTGACCGCGATGACGGCGCCCTTCGAGCCGGAGGCGGGGGCCTACGCCGGGCATGGGCACGACGGCCACGGCGCGCAGCACGGCCACCACGGCGCGGATCATGGTCACGGAAACCATTGATACGTCCGGCGCGGACGGGCTGGCGCTGGTGCGGCTGCTGCAGTTGGTGAGCCCGTCGCTGCCCGTGGGCGGCTTCACCTACTCCGGGGGCATCGAGTGGGCCGTGGAGGCGGGCTGGCTCGCGGACGCGGGCGCCGCGGAGGGCTGGCTGCTTGATCAGCTCGATGCGGGCGTCGCGCGCGTGGACCTGCCCATCGCGGCGCGGCTGATCGCGGCCGTCGGAGCCGACGACCGCGAGGCGCTGTCGGCCTGGATCGACCTGTTGCTCGCCTGCCGCGAGAGCTTGGAGCTGCGTGCCGAGGAGCAGCAGCGGGGCAGGGCGCTTGCCGATCTGCTCGTGGCCTGGGAGCTGCCAGGCGCTCCGGCCTGGCGTCCGCTGCTGGCCCGGAGCCAGACCGCCGGCTTTGCCTTCGCGGCCGTGCGCTGGTGCATTCCGACGGCCGATGCGCTCACCGGACTCGCCTTCGGCTGGGCGGAGAACCTGACGCTCGCGGCGGTCAAGCTGGTGCCGCTGGGCCAGACCGACGGCCAGCGCATGCTGGCGCGCATCGCCGCGCGCATCCCGACCGTGGTGGACCTGGCGCTCGCGCTGCGCGACGATCAGCTCGGCGCTTCGAGCCCGGCGCTCGCCATCGCGAGCGCCCGGCACGAGCGCCAGTACACGCGCCTGTTCCGATCCTGAGCCGGCCTTTGCGGCCGCCCCACTCCACAGCCCGGCGAGCGATGCCCGACATGAATCCGAACAACCCCCTGCGCGTCGGCGTCGGCGGCCCCGTCGGCTCCGGCAAGACGGCGCTGCTCGACGCGCTGTGCAAGCGCCTGCGCGAGCGCTACGAGATCGCCGTCGTCACCAACGACATCTACACCCGCGAGGACGCGGAGTTTCTGATCCGCTCCGAGGCGCTGCCGGCCGAGCGCATCGTCGGCGTCGAGACCGGCGGCTGCCCGCACACGGCCATCCGGGAGGATGCGTCCATGAACCTGGCCGCGGTGGAGGATCTGCAGGCACGCTTTCCGAGCCTGGACCTCATCTTCATCGAGAGCGGCGGCGACAACCTGGCCGCGACCTTCAGTCCGGAGCTGGCGGACCTGACGATTTACGTCATCGACGTGGCCGAGGGTGAGAAGATCCCGCGCAAGGGCGGCCCCGGCATCACCCGTTCGGACTTGCTGGTGATCAACAAGATCGATCTCGCGCCCTATGTTGGCGCGTCGCTGGAGGTCATGGCGCGGGATGCACAACGCATGCGCGGCGAGCGGCCCTTCGTGCTCACGAACCTGCGCTCGGGCGAGGGGCTTGACGGCATCGTCGCGCTCATCGAGCGGGAAGGCCTGCTTGCGGGCTGCGGCGTCGCGCCATGACCGAGCATGACCGGACGCGGCAGGCCCGGTTGCGCCGGATCGCCATCGCGCCGGCGGTGCTGCTGATCAAGGTCTACAAGCTCGTGATCTCGCCCATCATCGGCCCGCGCTGCCGGTTTCTGCCCACCTGCTCCGACTACGCGCTGGAGGCCCTGGCGCGGCACGGCCTGCGGCGCGGCGGCTGGCTCGCGGTGCGGCGTATCGGGCGTTGTCACCCCTGGGGCGATTCGGGCTACGACCCGGTGCCGCCGGCGCGCGGCGCCGCGCAGTGCCCCGCTGGTACGGATGCCGCTGAGCCGCCGGAGCGCGATGACTCCCACCGCGAGCACGGCTGAGTCAGCCGGCTGGCACGACGACTCAGACCCCACCGCGCTGGAGCGCCGCCGCATGAGCGAATGCCGTCCCGACACCGCGCCCGGCTCGGCCGCGGGCGCCCCCGAGCCGATCCCTGCGGCGCCACCTGGCCGCGATGCGCGCTCGCCGGTGGAGATCGCCGTGGAGGCGGCCATCCGCATCGGCGTCATCGCCGCGCTGCTGCTGGTGTGCTACCGCATTGTCGAGCCCTTTCTTCCGCCCATTGCCTGGGGCGTCATCATCGCCGTGGCGAGCTGGCCCGGCTATCAGTGGCTGGTGGGCCGGGTCGGTGGCAGGCGCGTGGTTGCATCCGTGCTTTTCTGCGTGATCGCACTGCTGCTGCTCCTGGTGCCGGTGGCGCTGCTGAGCGAAACCCTGGTGCAGGGCGCGCAGTGGCTCACCCACGGCGTGGAGGAGGGCGATTTCCGCATCCCGCCGCCGCCGGACCTGAGCAGTGTGCCGCTGGTGGGCGACGATGTGGAGGCGTTTTGGCAGGAGGCGTCGACGAACCTGACCGAGGTGCTGCGGAAGTTCCAGCCGCAGCTACAGCTCCTTGGTAGCTGGCTCCTGCACTTCGCCGCCAGCGCGGGCGTGGGGCTGGTGCACTTCGTGCTCGCCATCGTCATCGCCGCGGTGCTGCTCGCGAACAGCGGCACCGGGCGGCGCCTGGCCGATGCGATCAGTTGGCGGCTCGCCGGTGCCCGCGGCATCCGCTTCGCGCGCCTGGCGGAGGCGGTGGTGCGCAGCGTCTCCCGCGGCATCCTGGGTGTGGCGCTAGTCCAAGCGCTGCTGGCCGGCTTAGGGATGCTCGCGGCCGGGGTCCCGGCGGCGGGGCTGTGGGCGCTCGTGGTGCTGATCCTGGCGACCGTCCAGGTCGGCGCCTTCCCGGTGATGCTGCCGGCGATGATCTACCTGTTCTACACCGCCGATTTGACGACGGCGGTGCTGTTTGCGGCCTGGACCCTGTTCGTCGGCTCCATCGACAACGTGCTGAAACCCATCCTGCTAGGCCGCGGCGTGTCGGTGCCGATGGCCGTGATCTTCGTCGGCGCCATCGGCGGCTTCATCGGTTCCGGCATCATCGGCCTCTTCGTCGGTGCCGTGGTGCTGGCGCTGGGCTATGAGCTATTCCGTGCCTGGCTCGAAGAATCCGTGCCGCCGGTGCCGGGTGCCGATATGCCGGCCGCGGTCGAGCATGACGGCCGGCGCGATCCGCCTTGAGGTTGCGGCGGGCAGTCCTCCAGCAGCACCTCGATGCCGATGCGCCGGTTGTAATCCGCCCTCGGGTCGAGGCGCGCGATGCGGGCGCTCAGGCTCCGGCTGCGGTCCAGGAGCCGCGCGGCGACGAGATTCTCGCCGCGAGGCAGGTAGCCGAGCTTGCGCCCGCGCCAGAGCAACGCGACGGCGTTCGGGTCGTGCGGGTTGTCCGCCTCGCGGGCCAGGCAGAGGCGCGCGCGGCGGGATAGGGCGTCCCATAGGCTCGGCGCCTCATGATGCCGAAAGCCCGCGAGACTGGTCTGCTGCAAGCGGATCTGGCGGGGCGGCGGCGCCAGGGTGAGCTGCACGGCGCCTGTCAGGGTCGGATGCTCGCGATGCATGAGTCGTCTCCTCCGCTCGGTCGGTTGGCCGGGGTTCGGCCTTGCGCTGAGGATGCGCGCGCCGGTGGCTCAGATCTTGAGCCTCTGGAGGAAGTGGCTAGGGGCTAGGGGCTAGGGGCTAGGGGCTCGGCTGCGCGCGAGTGTGCTCGGAAACCTGCGCGGGTTCGCGAAAACCACTGGCACAGACTGCGGCGCGACGCGGCGGGGGCTACAATCCGGCCATAACCGAAAAACCAGAGAGGACGCCCCGATGCTTGAGTTCCGGTCCGCGAGCACCCGCATGGTCAATTCCCGCCGTGCGATGGCGGAGTGCCTCGATGCCGCGCTCGGCGAGGACGACCAGGACTGCGATCTGATCGTCATCCACGCATCGATGGGGCACGACTTCCAGCAGCTCATCGACGAGGCCCGGGTGCGGGTGCCGGGCGCGCGGATCGTCGGCAGCTCGTGCTGCGGTGTCGTGGGCAAGGAAGGCGTCAGCGAGTCGATGAAGGACGTCGCCATCATGGCCGTGCGCGGCCCGGAGCTCGCGGTTGCACGGGTGGACGGCATCTACGGACACAACGCCGAGGCCAAAGCCCGCGCGCTGGCCGAGGCGCTGAAGGCGCAGGATGCGCGCATCAACATGATCTATTTCCTCGCCTCGGGCATCGACATCGACAACGACGCCTGCATCCGCGGCATCGAGTCGGTGCTCGGGCCGGAGGTGACCATCTTCGGCGCCACCAGTGCGGACAACATGAAGGGCGTCGCCAGCTTCCAGATGGTGGACGATACCGTCTACGAGCACGCTGCCTACGCGGTGGGCTTCTCCGACCCGACGCTCGATGTCGTGACGCAGGCGACCCACGGCTTCGTCGCGGTCGGTGATCCGCTCAGCGTGACCCGCGCCGAGGGCAACCGCATCATCGAGCTGGACGGGCGCCCGGCCTGGGAGGCCTATACCGAGCGGCTGCAGTTGCCGGTGACCGCAACCTGCGGCGATACCATCCCCGTGGGCGCGCTCGCGGAGCGGCTGTCGGCGGAGCAGGCGGCGGAGTACGGCAACGACCATATCCTGCGCGTCGTCACCAAGCGCGATGCGGACGGCACCATGCATTATGCGACGGGCATCGCAGCGGGCACGGAGCTCTGGCTCACGGTGCGCGACGAGGCGCGCATCTTCAACGACATGGACCGGATGATGGGGCAGATGGTGGCGCGCGCCGGTGGGCGGGATCTCGTGGCGGTCTTCCATGCCGACTGCCTCGCGCGTGGGCGATTTCTGTTCAACCGGGTCATGAAGGAGGAGCTCGTCTCGCGCATGCAGTACCCGCTGTCGAAGGACGGCGAGCCGCCGCCCTGGATCGGCATGTACGGGTTCGGCGAGTTTGCACGGCTCGGCGGCAAGAACACGTATCACAACTACACGACTGCGCTGTACGCCATCTATCGAGACCGCTGAGCCCGGGCCGCTCAGCCCCGCGGGGCTGGACGTGCCCGCGGTTGGGGGAGGACTCACGCTGTCCATCGTCGCCGGCAAGCTGGAGCAGGACGCCGAAATCGAGCGTCTCAAGGCCGCCAACGCGGAGCTGCAACGTCATGTCGCGCGGCTGTCGGTGGTGCATCAGCAGCTCATCGACACGCGCGACCGGCTCGATCGGGAGCTGGCGCGCTTCGGCGGCATTCACGACTACAACACCTTTGCGCTCGGCCTGCGCGATGCCACGGCTTTTGCCGAGGCTACAGCCGAGGCCATCGTCGATCTGTTTGAGCTGGAGTTCGGCGTCGTCTGGCCCGTTGCCGAGGGGATACTCTGTGCGCTGCCGTCGGCGGTGGCGGAGATCGGTGCCGACCGCCTGCCTGCCGCCGCGCTGATGCGACTGTTCACGGCCGCGGGCCTTCCTGCCGAGAGCGGCAAGGACCGCAGGAACACGGCCGTCCTCTGGCAGCAGTCCGATCAGCCATTGCTCGCGGAGCTCGGGCTGCGCATGCTCGTGGCCTGCCCCTGCTGCGGTGCCGCCGGGCAGTGCTTCGCGTGGGTCATCGGCGGGGTCACCCAGGACGGTGCCGAGTTCTACACCGGCATCGACCGGGAGCAGATCGAGTCCTTTACGGTGTTCGCCCAGCAAGTGGGTGCGTTGCTGCAAAACCGCACGGATCAGTCCACCATCGAGGTGCACATGGAGGCGCTGCGGGTGAGTGAAGAGCGCCTGAGCCTTGCGCTGGACGGCAGCAACGTCGGCCTCTGGGACTGGAACATCGCCACCGACGAGGTGTTCTTCTCCGATCGCTGGAAGGCGCAGCTCGGCTACGCGCCGCAGGAGATTGCCCACGTCCTCAGCGAGTGGGCCACACGGATGCACCCCGAGGACAGGCAGCGTTCCGATGAGCGCATCCGCGACTACCTGGACGGCCGCACCGCCGAGTTCGAGAACCTCCATCGGCTGCGGCGCAAGGACGGCCACTACGTCTGGATCCTCGCCCGTGGCCGGGCGCTGCGGGACGCCGGGGGGCGCGCCTACCGCATGGTGGGTACGCACGTGGACGTGAGCGACCAGAAGTCCATTGCGGACAAGTTCCGGGCGATCTTCAAGTACTCCAGCGACGGCTATTTGCTGGTGGATGGCCGCTGTCGCATCGTCGACTCGAATCCGGTGAGCCGGCGCTGGTTTGGCCTCGACGGCGAGCAAGCGGCTGCGGATGAGTTGTTCGCGCTGTCACCCGACGCTCAGCCGGATGGTCGTCCGTCGGCGGGCACCGCGCGGATGCTCATCGAGAAGGCCTTCGGCGAGGGTTTCGTGCGCTTCGAGTGGTGCTTCCGCAACCTCAGGGGCCGCATTTTTCCCACCGAGGTGACGCTGGTCCGGTTCAACCTGGACGAGCGACTGTTGCTGTTTGCGAGCATCCATGACCTCACGGAACAGAAACGCACCGAGGAGGCGCTGCGGCGCTCGGAGATCGAGCAGCGCAAGGCGCGCGAGCAGGCGGAAGCAGCCAATCAGGCGAAGAGCGCCTTCCTCGCGACGACGAGTCACGAGATTCGTACCCCGATGAATGGCGTTCTGGGCATGCTGCAATTGCTGGAGGACAGCGCCCTCGACGCGCGGCAGCGGCGTTGGCTCGATATGGCCCACCAGTCCGCGCGCTCGCTGCTGGCCATCATCGACGACATACTGGACTTGTCGAAGGTCGAGGCGGGCCGCATGGAGCTGCAACCGGCGCCGTTCGACCCCGGGCGCAGCATCAGCGGTGCCGTGGCCCTGTTTCGGGAGCGTGCGGAGCAGAAGGGCCTGTCCCTTGAGGTCGTGTTCGAGGACATGGTGCCGGATCTGATGATCGGCGATGCGGGGCGGTTGTTGCAGATCCTGAACAACCTCGTCGGCAACGCCATCAAGTTCACCGAGCGCGGCGGCGTGCGGGTCAGCGTGTCGGCGCACCGCGACAGGATCGGCCACTGCGTGCTCGGCATTCGGGTGCGCGACAGCGGCATCGGCATCGACCCAGTGGCACAGCAGCGGCTGTTCACCCCGTTCATGCAGGCCGACGCGGGCACGACGCGCCGCTACGGCGGCACCGGCTTGGGGCTCGCGATCTCCAGGCGGCTTGCTGAGATGATGGGGGGGCGCATCGACCTGAGCAGCACGCCGGGAGTGGGCACGGAGCTCAGCATCGAGATTCCCTTCGCCGTGGCGATGGAAAGCGATGCCGAGCGCGCACCGCGCGCGGAGGACGCGCCGGCCAATGCGCTGTCCGGCCCCACTCGTCATCGCGACGGCGGCGCGTTGCCTGCGGCGGCGCGCGGCGAGGTGCGCGCCGGCGGCGGACGCCTGCGTGTCCTGCTGGTGGAAGACAATCCCATCAATCAGGCTGTGGCCCGCGCGATGCTGGAGAAGCTTGATGTCGTCGTGGTCACGGCGGTCAACGGCGCCGAAGCAGTCGAGCGGCTCACGCACGATGCCGAGATCGATCTCGTGTTCATGGACGTGCAGATGCCGGTGATGGACGGCTTCGAGGCGACACGCAGGCTGCGGGGGCTGGAGGCGGAGCTAGGGCGTGGGCGCCTGCCCGTGGTTGCGCTCACGGCCAATGCGATGGCCCATGATCGGCAGGCCTGTCTGGAGGCAGGCATGGATGATTTCGTGCCGAAGCCGATCACCAAGGCGGCGCTGAAGGAGGCCATCGAGCGCTGCCTGGGCGGCTGATGCGAGTACGCCGCGTCAGCGCTGTCCCGCGGGTGCGTTTCGCCACTCCCAGGAGCGGCCGGTCCGGTTGCGCTGCTCCCAGTTGTTTAGCACGCGCGTATCGATGCTCTCCCGGCCACTGTAGCTCTGTGCGGACGGGACGTACTCGCGCCCTTGCGGCGTGGTGTCCTCGGGGCAGCCTTGGTCCGAGAAATAGGCGTTGCCGTTGGCGTCACGGCAGACAGCGACCTGTTGTCCGGCGAGCACCGGGGTGACGACCCAAAGCAAGGCCGTCAGCGTGAGGCAGAGCCCATGTCGTCTCATTTGCAACTCTCCAAGCGGGGCGGTGCGGCGGAACCCCAAGGGCAGGGCGTCATCTTGCCCAATCCGTGAACTGCCGCAAGCACGCCGAGGGCAGGGCGCATGGACCAAGTGCGTTCGCCTCGGCCCTCGGCCCTCGGCCCTCGGCCCTCACTCCTTGGCCCTCACTCCTTGGCCCTCACTCCTTGGCCCTCACTCCTTCCCCCTCAGTGCCTCGATCGCATCAGCAGCAGTAGGATCTTGTAGTTGATGATCCAGAAGCGGAGGAACTGCCAGACCAGACTGGTGCGCATCCAGCGGACAAAGGGCGTCGGCACGGGCGGGTAGTAGGCCTGTTGATAAGGCTCTTTGTTCTTGGGCTTCACGGGCAGGGTTTCGGTGGCCATGGCGGAATCTCGGTTGGGAGGCGCTGCAACAAATTCGGTTCCCAGGCGACCGGCCGGCGCTGCGGGTATCGCAGTCGCCGGTGCGGCGCCGGGGCAGGGGCTCAGTCCGGCAGGATCGACCAGCCGGGTCGGAGCTTTGCCTGATACATGAACACGTGATGCAGGATGTACTTCATCCAGTGGCCGGCGAGGCCGATCTCGCCGAAGGTCAGGTTCAGATCGCGGCCGTACTCGGGATAGGTCTCGTAGTCCGGCACCACCGGAAACACGGTCATGGTCGCCGCGGTGCCCTTCAGGATGTCGGAGCCGGTGGAGGCGACGCAGGCGGCGCCCATCTCGGCCATGGACGCGGTGTGGGTCAGCTCTGTGGCCCCGTTCAGCAGATCGCGGATGTTCGCGGCGACCGCCTTGCCGATGGCCGCCGACGGCATGCCCGTGCGCGGCGGCGCCGGGTTAATGGGTGTGCCGTTCGCGCTCGTCATCGGCTTGCTGATCAGGTGCGGCGGCGCAAACGCGATGCCGATGGCGAACATGTTCTTGTATTTGGGGTTCTGGTAGGTGCGCGGCCAGTCGTGCTTGCTCCAGTCCTCGTAGGGCTTCGGCGTGTAGTCGCCGTCCACTTTCATGAAGCCGTTGGGGGCGAAGAGCTCGCCGGTCATGTCGTTGCCGGCGGCATCGAAGGCCTGCATCGGCTGACCGGCGAAGGGCGGGATCAGCATCGCGAAGTCGAACTCGACCTCATGCTCACTGCCGTCGAGCAGCTCGTAGGTGAGCTTGCCCGGCTCGACCTTCTTCACCGCCGCGCGCACGACCCACTCCATGCCGCGCTCCACCATCAAGGATTCCGCGAAGACCTTGCCGTTGGTGATGTAGCCTCCGCGCTTGATGTGTACGCCGCCCATGCCGAAGTCGCCGAGCTCGTACTCGTTGCTGATCCACAGCAGGCGCGCCTTGTCGCGCACGCCGTTCTGCCGCAGCGCGTGGTCGATGTTGTAGATGTACTCGAAGGCAGCGCCCTGGCATGTGCACATGCCGTGACCGGTGCCGACGACGAACGTCTTGGTCTCGCCCTGCTTCATCGCCGCAATGGCCGCCTGGAGCGCTTCGTTGGCGTGCAGCGCGTGCTCCGGCGTGCACACGGACGTGGTGTAGCCGCCGTCGGGCCCGAGGCCGGGCGTGGCGCCGAAGTTGAGCTTCGGGCCGGTGGCGTTGATGAGGTAGTCGTAGGTGATGGCCGCGCTCTCGCCGCTGCGTGCCGGATCGGTGTACTCGATTGTCACGTAGGGCTGCTCGCCCTCGCTGCCGCCCTCCGGATGGATGGACACCGCGCGCGCCTGGTGGAACTTGACGTTGACCTTGCGATAAATCGGCGCGAGCTCGAACGTCACCTGCTTCTCGGTCATCTCGCCGACGCCGACCCAGATGTTGGACGGAATCCAGTTCCACTTCGCGTTCGGCGAGACGACGACGACCTCGTGCTGCTTGCCGACCCACTTGCCGAGGTAGCGGGCGGCGGTGTGGCCGGAAATGCCGGCGCCGAGAATCAGCACTCGTGCCATGGGTAACCTCCCTAGGGTGAATGTATTCGATGTCGGATTCTGCACTACGCTAACGCGGCGCGCTCGGGGTCCACAAAGACGTAGATCAATCGCCTGGGGCATGTGGCGTCGCCGTCGTGGAGCGATGGCGCATCGGCAGGACCGAGTATTTCGGCTGTTCGTCCGCTGCTTCGATCCAGCGTCCAGCCGATAGGTACCATAGCGCAGTCAAGCGGTATCTAGCGGAATCTAACGGTGCTCATTCCATGCTCGCTCTGTTGCGCTACGTCGCCGGCGTCGGCGTCATCCTCTGCCTCAGTAGCTCGGTCGCCGCGATGTCGGTGCTGCCGGGCTCTGCGTCCCAGCGGGCTCAGGAGGCCTTCGAGCCCCGGCGCGGCGCCGCCTTCGCCGACAAGGTGGTGGTGAAGAAAAGCCAGCGCCGGCTGTACCTGATGCGTGACGGGGAGCCGTTTCGGACCTATCGCATCAGCCTCGGCGCCAACCCGCTCGGGCACAAAGAGCGCCAGGGCGACAGCCGCACCCCCGAGGGCCGCTACGTCATCGACTGGCGGAATTCCCGCAGCAAGTTCTACAAGTCCCTGCACATCTCCTACCCGAACTTCGATGACCGCCTGAGTGCGCAGCGCAAGGGTTGGGACCCGGGCGGGGCGATCATGATCCATGGTGAACCGCGTGGCGGGCGCTTTGCGCATCTGCGCGACGTCGTCCGCTACGAGGACTGGACCGAGGGCTGCATCGCCGTGTCCAACATCGCGGTGGACGAGATTTGGCGCTATGTGGCTGATGGAACGCCTATTGAGATAGACCCTTAGGGGAAGGGCCGAGGGGCGAGGGGCGAGGACCTACCCCTAGCCCCTAGCCCCTAGCCCCTAGCCCCTGTCTACAGTCTGATCCGCGGCTCGCCGAGGCGCCGTGCCCAGACCGCGTGGACCGGGTCGGATTGCGCCAGCCGGTGCGCGTACTTGTCGTCCGCGGGCCGCGGCAGGCCGCGCAGGCTCGACGTGTGCAGATCCCGGAAGCATCCGCTCTCGCGGAAGTACTCGAGCACCAACCCGGGGCGCTCGAACTCATGCAGCTCTTCCCAGATGCGGATTGCCTTGGTGGGGAACCAGCGGTTCGAGAAGGTCATGACGGCGATGCCGCCCGGGGACAGCACGCGCGCCAGCTCCCGGAATACCGCGAAGGGCTGGATCAAATACTCCACCGACACGGTGCAGACGATCGCCTCGAAGGCGGCATCGTCGAAGGGTAGCCGCGGGTCGGCATTGAGATCGTGTACGACAGCGTCGTCCAGCGCCGGGTTCTGCGCCATCTCCTGCGCGTTCATGCCGAGGCCGACCACGCGCTCCGCGGCCAACGACGCCGGCAGGTGGGAGTGCCAGCTCGACATGAGGTCCAAGACGCGTGAACGTCGCGGGATCAGCCGCCCGTACAACGCGGAGATTTGCGACAGCGCCATGCTGTCCAGGTGGTCCACGAGACGCAGGCGCGCGTAGAAGCCCGGATCATCGTCGTCCATGCGCTCGATCGCCGCGCTGGTCAAGAACTCCGTGGCGTGGCCCCGCCAGCGTCCCTGCATGCCCGGCCCGTCGTCCGTCAGGAGCGTTCGCACCGGCACGCCCGGGCCGCGGCGGCGCTCGGCCACATCGAGCACCCGGGTGATCCGGCCTGTGACTTGCAATTCTTTGCCCGCCAGCGGGTGATTCAGGTCCGCGAGGAAACGCTCTCCTTGGATGTCGGTGACACGCCACGGCGAGCGGTCGGAGGCGAACAAGTCCTGCGCGTCTTTCAGCACGGATTTCGGATAGAAGCGCCCGCGCCTCGGCTCCACCGGGCCGCGGCCGAGCGAGCGCAGGTTGAACCGGTCCGTGCCCAGCAGCAGAAGCCGCGCCGGGTGATGGTCGGGGATGAGCTGGCCGGGCCGAAAGCGCCACGTGGCACAGTGGCCGACCGGCTGATTCATCAGATCCGACTTCATCCTCTGCGGCAGCTCTGCCAGCGACAGGTCAACATTGGGCAGACACAGGCTGTCGCAGTGGCGTACCTCGTCGCTCTGCCAGCGCAGCTCGAACCTGAGTGCGGCGATGCTGCGCGAGCTGGTGCGCGAGCCTGTTCCGCCGCTGCCGCCCCGGGGCCCGTTCGGCAATGCTCGCTGGTTGTTCTCGGTCATGGATCAGAAACTCAAGGCGCAAACGTCCCTGCTCCCAGCACGGCTGAAGGACAGGCGACGACCGCGCATCGGTGCTTAGGGACAAGGCCTCCCCGGCAAGGCGCCCGCGCGCTTCGGCAACAACTGGTTACAGTTCGGCAACGGACTGTCACGCTTGCAGCGAAGCGCGACATGGAAAGCGCATAAGCATCAGCTAATATACCGGTCACGCACTCACACAGCTTCGGGAGTCTCCAGGATGTTCCAAACCCTGATCGCCGGTGGCCTAGGCCTGCTGCTGAGCTCCGCGGGCCATGTCGCCGCGGACCATGTCGCCGCGGACCATGTCGCCGCGGACCATGTCACCGCAGAGCACCTTGCCGGCGCTGCGGCGCCATCCGCCGTGTCCCGAGCGGTGATCCCCGCCGACGTCTTGCCGACGCCCGCAATGGCCCGGCAGTTCGCCGCCTACCTGGCATGGACGAAGCGTGAGGGGCTGAGCCGGCTTGTGGCCTTCGAGCGTCTGGCGGACCCCGAGATCCACGCCTCCCGTGATCTGGCGGTATCCGCAGGGCTGCCGACGGCGGCGATGACCGAGCAGTTCGAGGCCTATCTGCGCTGGACGCGGGAGCAAAATATCGCGCGATTCCACGCCTTCAACGTCAGCAGCTTCGACTAACACTCGCGTCCCTCCGACGCTCCCGTTCAGCCGCCCCTGCGTCGGGATCGGGATCGGGATCGGGATCGAGGCTGCCCCTAACCTCATCAGGCGCAAGTGACGTCGGTGTGCGGGACATTGTGTCCTGCGATGTCGCTCACCGTCGATCTCGATTTCGTCGATCTCGATTTCGATAGCGATAGCCCAGCGTCGGGTTCCGCCGCGCTGACCAGATCGACGAGCGCACCGGTAGCTCTTGAATCGGATCTTGGCCGGCGTCGGATGGGAGAGCGTTTCAAGCAAAGCTGCGCGTCGAGCAAGCTGCGCGTCAAGCAAGCTGCGCGTCAAGCAAGCTGCGCGCTGCCGACTGGGATCGGCAACCCGGCCGGCACCTGCATCGTGACGCAGTGCAGGCTGCCGCCCTGGCGGATGAGCGGGCGGCAGTCCACCGGCTCGATGCGGCGATCGGGGAATAGGGCGGCGAGCCGCTCGACGGCAAGCGCGTCCGCCGGATCACCGTAAACTGGCAGCAGGACCGCGCCGTTGATGATGAGAAAGTTCGCGTAGCCCGCCGGCAGTGGGGCGCCGGCCGGGTCCCGCATGCGGGTCGGCGATGGCAGCGGCACCAGCCGGTAAGGGGAGCCGTCCGGGCGGCGCAGCGCCTGGAGCTCCGCCACCATCGCGGCCAGCGACTCGGCTTCTGCATCGGTTGCGCCTGCGCGTGGTGCCAGGTGGCAGATCAGATCTGGGGCACAGAAGCGCGCCAGCGTATCGATGTGGCCGTCGGTGTCGTCACCGTCCAACTGGCCGTGGTCGAGCCACAGGCAGCATCGCACGCCGAGCCGGGCGGCGAGCTCCGCCTCGATGCGGGCCACGGACCAGCCCGGGTTGCGTGCCGGGTCCACCAGGGTGCGGCGCACGGCGAGCAGTGTGCCTTCGCCGTCGCTGTCGATGGCGCCCCCTTCGAGCACCAGTGGGCAGGCCTCCAGCGGTGCGTCGCCGAACCAGCCGGCGGTGTGAAGCTGCACCGTGATGCGGTCATCGAGCCCCGCCGGGTGCTTGCCACCCCAGCCGTTGAAGCGGAAATCCACGATGCGCGGCGAGCCGTCCGCCTCCAGCACCGTGAGCGGACCATGATCGCGCGTCCAGGTATCGTCGCTTGGTGCAATGGCGAGGGCGACCCGCGCCGGGGCAATGCCGGCCGCCGCGAGCCGCCGCTTCACGTCCTCGCGATGCCTGTCGCTGCGGCAGATGACGAACAGCAACTGACGGCGCGCGATCAGGGTCGCGAGCCTAACGTAGATGGCTTCCACCTCCGGGAGCTGCGGCGCCCAATCCGTATTCGGGTGTGGCCACGTCAGCAGCACCGCCTGTTGCGGCTCCCATTCGGCGGGCAGGCGTCGCATCGGTCGTCGGTACCTGTTCGGAGCTGTCGCGCTCATGCCGCCCCGGACGCGTTGCCGTGGCGCGACTGCGGGGCGGCGCGGGTGGCGAGCCCGAGCCGGAGAACCCATCCCCACTGCGGTTCCAACGCGCCGAAGACGGAGGCGGCGAGTGACAACGGACTTGCGCTAGCGGGGCTCATGCCGGTGTCTCCGTTGGGGGTGATTGGGCGCCTCTGCGGTCGTCGAGCGGTGCGCTTGTTTGGCGCTGCCGGCGCCGGCAGGCCGTCTTCAGCCGCCGCCCGCCGCCTGCGCCGCCGCCAGCTTGGCCTGGATGAAGACGCTGTGCGGCACGTACAGGAGCTCCGAGACCTTGCGCACTAGGTACTCCTCGTAGCGGCTCAAGCGCTCGTCGGCGAAGGCGACCCGCCACAATGCGGTGACGAGATCTGCCTTCTGCTCCGGCCCGTAGTGCTCGTTGATCAGCGACGTGAACTGGAAATAATCCGTGGACGCGGTGCGCTCGGCCTCCGCGCAGCCGAGCAGGGCCTCGGCCTGCGAGTAGTTCATGCCGAAGCATTCGCGCACCAAGTCCACCACGGTGTCGCGGGAGATGGCCCCGGGGGCCTCGTCATCGATGTGCGTCATCTCCAGCAGCAGCGCCGCGGCGGCGCGGCGGACCGCCTGTTCGGCGGCTTCCGGCGCCCGAGTCTCGGGGCGCGCCAGATGCGTGTTGAAAAAGGTGCGGATGCTGTTGAGCATGGTACTGAATCCTGTCGCTGCGCCACGAACCGTCGGGTCCGCGTTCTTGACCTGCGGTCGTTAAGATGGGGGCGGCTCAGCCGTTTTCGGCGTTGTGCGCGGGTCTCGGGCCGGGGCGCAGCGCCTCGCCGCACGCGCGGCAGAGGTAGGTCGCGCCGCGCAGCGTCCGACGATGGCGGATGCTCGTCAACTCGTGCTCGGCGCAGCGGCAGTGATACGGGTAACGCTGCAGGCGCCGCGCGCTGAGGTCGCTGACATCGAAGTCGTGACAGCGCCGGGGGTCGGCGCCGAGGCCGCGCATCAGTGCCTGCCATTGCGGGCCGTGCGGGCGGATGGCGCGGCCGTAGCGCAGGTAAGCGAGGTAATGGGCAACCTCGTGTGGGACCGTCTGCGCGAGGAACGCTTCCTCGTGTCGCGCCATCAAATCCGCGTTGTAGCGGATCGCGGGCCGTCCCGCGGCATCGATGCGAAACTGCCCAGCCGCTTGGCCGCGCAGATCGAAGCGCAATTGCGGCCCCGGTGCGTGTCGCTGGATGAGCGTGGCGCCGAGCGCGAGCAGCGAGCGCGTGCGCGCAGCGGCGCGCGCCTCGCGGGCAAGGCGTGCAGCCGAGGCCGCCATCTGGGCGGTCGCTTCGGCCCGGGCGGCGATGCCGTGGCCTTTGGGCGCCTGGGGAGCGGACATGGCCAAGGATTAGACGTGAACGGGCGGGCGCTGTCCACCGCCGCGCCGGTGGCCGGCAGCGCTTGCCGCCGGAGGTCGGTCCGCGCCGGGCCTCCTGTCCGAGCTGCCAGGGGAATCCTTGCATCGGGCAATAGCAAACGGTAACATCCGGCGGCTTAGGTAGTGGAGGTGGTAGTCGTGGTCGACGGCCCCTGATCCGTCGGCCGCAGGATTCGGCATCGGGTCCGGGACGGCAGCACGAGCCGGTATCGGCACGCCGCAATACCACCGACAGGATCGCCGCCCGCAGTGGTCTGGGTAGGCGAAGACGACTGGGCCGCTGGCCCATTTTTTGTTTCTGGAGCATTGGCTTGTTGCGTTGTCCGGGCTGAGGTCAAGAAAAGCCGCCCGCTCGCGCAGGTCGCGCTGGAGCCCGGCAGGTGCCGCAACGACAACATGAAGCGTGCCGACCCCAAGCTTGCACAGCTCGTGCGTTCCGTCGTGGAACCGATGGGCTATGAGTGCGTCGGTGTCGAGCATGATGTCGGCGGTGGCAGTGGCGCCGTGCTGCGGGTCTACATCGACCACGCCGACGGCATCGGGCTCGGCGACTGCGAGGCGGTGAGCCACCAGCTCAGTGGCGCCTTGGATGTCGATGACCCCATCGCCGGACAGTACGACCTTGAGGTGTCGTCCCCCGGGCTCGACCGGCCGCTGTTCGAGCTGGAGCATTTCCGCCGCTTCGAAGGCGCCAGGGCGCGCATCCGCCTCGTGGAGAAGCTGGACGGCCGGCGCCGCTTCGACGGCCGGCTCGCCGGCACTGAGGGCGATGCAGTGCTCCTGAGCGTCGACGGCACGCGCGTGGCGCTGCCCTTCGACCGCATCGAGTCCGCGCGGCTCGTGCCCGAATTCTGAGAAATTGGTTGCCCTATGAGTAAAGAGATTCTGCTGGTGGTGGAGGCGGTCTCCAACGAGAAGGACGTGCCCAAGGAGATCATCTTCGAGGCCATGGAGGCGGCGCTGGCCTCGGCCACCCGCAAGAAGCACGGCGGTGACATCGAGGCGCGCGTCGCCATCAACCGTGAGACCGGCGAGTACGAGAGCTTCCGCCGCTGGGAGGTCGTGCCGGACACCGACGGTGAGCCGCTAGAGGCGCCGGAGCGCCAGATCACGCTGTCGGCGGCCAAGGAGTTGGAGCCGCATCTCGACCTCGGCGACTACGTCGAACAAGAGATCGAGTCCGTGCTGTTCGGGCGCATCGCCGCGCAGACCGCCAAGCAGGTCATCGTGCAGAAGGTGCGCGAGGCCGAGCGCGCGAAGGTCGTGGATATGTTCCAGCATCGCGTGGGCGAGCTCATCACCGGCATCGTCAAGAAGGCCGAGCGCGGCACCATCGTGCTCGACCTAGGCGGCAACGCCGAGGCGCTGGTGCCGCGGGACCAAGTCATCCCGCGCGAGAACGTGCGCCCCAACGATCGCCTGCGCGGCATCCTCTACGAGGTGCGCTCGGAGCTGAAAGGGCCGCAGCTCTTCGTCAGCCGCACGTCACCGCAGCTCCTCATCGAGCTCTTCAAGCTGGAGGTGCCGGAGGTGGGCGAGGGCACCATCGAGATCCTCGCCGCCGCCCGCGATCCGGGGCTCCGCGCCAAGATCGCGGTGCGCACGAAGGACCCGCGCATTGACCCCGTCGGCGCCTGCGTCGGCATGCGCGGCTCGCGCGTGCAGGCGGTCTCCAACGAGCTGAACGGCGAGCGTGTGGACATCATCCAGTGGGACGAGAACCCGGCCCAGTTCGTGATCAACGCCATGTCGCCCGCGGACGTCGTGTCCATCGTCATCGACGAGGACGCGCGCAGCATGGACGTCGCCGTGAAGGAGGATAACCTGTCCCAGGCCATCGGCCGCGGCGGCCAGAACGTCCGCCTTGCGAGCCAGCTCACCGGCTGGGAGCTCAACGTTATGAGCGAGGAAGACGCGGCGGCCAAGGGCGAGGAAGAGGCGCGGCGCATCGCGGGTCTCTTTATGGACCAGCTCCAGGTGGACGAGAACGTCGCCTTCGTGCTGGTCGAAGAAGGCTTCACGAGCATCGAAGAGGTCGCCTACGTGCCGGTGCCGGAGCTGAAATCCATCGCCGGGTTCGATGACGAGATCATTGATCTGCTGCGCCAGCGCGCGAAGGATGTACTGCTGACGCGTGCCGTCACCGGCAACGACAGCGACGAGGGCCAGCCGGCCACGGACCTGCTCAGCATGGAGGGTATGGACGACGAGCTCGCCTATGCCCTGGCACGGCGCGGCATCGCGTCCATGGAAGAGCTCGCCGAACAGTCGGTGGACGAGCTGATGGAGATCGAAGGCATGGACGAGGAGCGGGCCGCCCAACTCATCATGACCGCGCGCGAGCCCTGGTTCGCCGAGTCGGAACAGGCCTAAGCTGGCGGAGGTGTCTATGAGCAGCGATGTCACGGTCAAACAACTGGCAACGACAGTCGGTATCCCGGTCGAGCGCCTGTTGGCCCAGCTCAACGAGGCGGGAATCACCGCCAGCGCCGCCGAGGCCACGATCACAGAGCAGGAGAAACTCCAGCTCTTAGGTTATCTGCGCCGCAGCCACGGCAAGAAGGAGCCCGAAGATGCAGGCGCCGCGCGCCGCTCCGCGCCCGCCGCGGCCAGGCCCGAGGCGCGCCGCACCAGTGCGCCGCCGCCGTCGCGCCCGTCCCGCCCCACCCCCGGTGGCCGTCCAGCCCCCACACAGCGCGGGCAGAAGGCCGTCTCCGTGGAGGTGCGCCGCAAGCGCACGCAGCTAAAGCGCGACGATACCAAGCCAGTCGCACCGGCCGCAGCGGCCGAGCCGCCGCCGCAGCGCCGTGAGCCGACCGCCGAGGCGCCGCGCCGCCCGGCACACCGCGAGCCGGTGCAGCAGCGCGGCACGCTCGACGAGCAGCGCCGCCGCTCCGAGCTGGAGGCGCGCCGCGCCGAAGATGATGCCCGCCGCCTTGCCGAGCAGGAGGATCAGGAGCGTCTGCGCGCCGAGGAAGAGGCCCGGCGCCGCGCCGAAGAGGAAGCCCGCAAGCGCCGCCAGGCTGAGGAGCGCGCGCGCCTAGCAGCCGAGGGGGCGGCTGCCGCCAGCGCGGAGCCCGTCGAGGAGGATGAGGAAGATGAGGGCGCCGCGCCCGCGGCGGTGCGTCCCGAGACCGAGGAGGAGGCCGCCGAGCGCCAGCGCAAGCACGCCAAGAAGCACGAGGAGCGCGGCGAGCGTGAGCGCGATGAGCGCGAGAAGGCGACCAAGAAGGCGGCCGGCAAGACGAAGCGCGACGACAGCAGCGTCGAGTTTGACGAGGACGCCGCCGCGCTCGGCGTCATCTCGCGGCCGGCCGTGCGCCGGCGCCGCAAGCCCGGCAAGCCGCAGCTTGCTGACAAGCACCGCTTCCAGCGGCCCACCGCGCCGGTCGTGCGCGAGGTGGAGGTGCCGGAGACCATTTCCGTCTCCGACCTCGCCGGGCGCATGTCCGTGAAGGCGGCCGATCTGGTTAAGGTCCTGTTCAAGCAGGGCGTGATGGTCACCATCAACCAAATGCTGGACCGCGACACGGCCATGCTGCTGGTGGACGATATGGGCCACAAGGCGGTCGAGGCGCAGGACCAGAGCGCCGAGGACAACCTGCTGCAACTGCTGGGCGAGGAGACCGAACAGGCCGAGAGCCTGCCGCGGCCGCCGGTGGTGACCATCATGGGCCACGTCGACCACGGGAAGACGTCGCTGTTGGACTTCATCCGCCGCACGCGGGTTACCGCCGGCGAGGCGGGCGGCATCACGCAGCACATCGGCGCTTACCACGTGAAGACCGAGAAGGGGATCATTTCCTTCCTGGACACCCCGGGGCACGCCGCCTTCTCGGCCATGCGTGCCCGCGGTGCCAAGGTCACGGACATCGTGGTGCTGGTGGTGGCGGCGGACGACGGCGTCATGCCGCAGACCATCGAGGCCATCCAGCACGCGAAGGCCTCGGGCGTGCCCATCGTCGTGGCCTGCAACAAGATGGACAAGCCGGAAGCAAATCCGGATCAGGTCATGCGGGAGCTGACGCAGTATGAGGTCGTCGCCGAGGAATGGGGCGGCGACACGATGCTGGTGAAGGTATCGGCCAAGACCGGCGATGGCATCGATGCGCTGCTCGACGCCGTGCTGCTGCAGGCCGAGGTGCTGGAGCTCAAGGCGCCGAAGGACAGCCCCGCGCACGGCACCATCGTCGAGTCCAGCGTCGAGAAGGGTCGCGGTCCGGTGGCGACCGTGCTGGTTCAGTCCGGCACGCTGCGCCAGGGCGACACCATTGTCAGCGGCTCGGAATACGGGCGGGTGCGTGCGATGTTCGACGAGAAGGGCCAGCCGGTGCAGGAGGCGGGTCCGTCCATTCCCGTGCAGGTGCTCGGCCTATCGGCGGCGCCGAACGCGGGCGACGACGTCATCGCCGTGACCGACGAGCGCAAAGCGCGCGAGGTCGCGGAGCTGCGCGCGGAGCGCAGCCGCCAGTCGCGTATCGACCAGCAGGGTGTGGCGAGCCTGGATCAGCTCTTTTTGCAACTGAAGGCGGGCGAGGCCAAGTCCGTGAACATCATCCTGAAGGCGGACGTGCAGGGCAGTGCCGAGGCCTTGCGCGAGGCGCTGCTCAAGCTCTCGAACGACGAGGTCAAGGTCGTCTTGGTCGCCTCGGGCGTCGGCGGCATCACGGAGTCCGATGCGAACCTGGCGGTGACGTCGAACGCCATTCTGCTCGGCTTCAACGTCCGCGCCGACGCCGCGGCCCGCCGCGTCGTGGACGCCCATGGCCTGGATTTGCGCTACTACTCGATCATCTACGAGCTCATCGACGACGTGAAGCAGGCCATCTCCGGTCTGCTGAGCCCCATCGTCACCGAGGAGATCATCGGGCTGGCGCAGGTGCGCGACGTGTTCCGCTCGTCGAAGTTCGGCGCCATCGCCGGCTGCATGGTCGTGGATGGCGTTATCAAGCGCAACAGCCCGATCCGCGTGCTGCGCGACAATGTCGTCATCTACGAGGGCGCGCTGGAGTCGCTGCGGCGGTTTAAGGACGACGTGGCGGAGGTCAAGGCCGGCACCGAGTGCGGTATCGGCGTCAAGAACTACAACGACGTCCAGCCGGGCGACCAGATCGAGGTCTTCGAGCGCACCGAGCGGGCGCGGGTGCTGTGAAGGTGCAGGATAGATGAGCGACGGCAGCCGCGCCGAGCGCGTCGGTGCCGAGCTGCTGCGGGAGCTCTGGCAGCTCCTGCGCACCGAGGTGAAGGACCCGCGTATCGGCCCCGTGACCCTGCAGGAGGTGCGGGTGAGCCGCGATCTCTCGCACGCGAAGGTGTACTTCACCTGTTTTCCGCTGGACGAGTGCGGCGATGAGCAGGCCAAGGTGCTGAACGGCGCGCTTGCGGGCTTCCTGCGCCGCGAGCTTTCGCGGCGCGTGCGGCTGCGCACGGTGCCTCAGTTGCACTTCGTGCACGATGAATCGGTGCTCGAGGGCGAGCGCCTCGCGGCGCTCATCGAGCGCTCAGCCCCGCCGCCCCTGGACAACGATGAAGACGACGGCCCCGACGAGCCGCGCTGAGACGCATGCCCGAGCTTTGCATGCGCCTCAGCCCCGCAGCGACACGCCGGCTGAAACAACGCCGCGCATCCGGACGCAGAACATGGCGAGACGACGACAGAAAGGCCGTTCCGTGGACGGCATCCTGCTGCTGGACAAGCCCGCCGGGGTCTCGTCCAACCACGCGTTGCAGCAGGTGAAGCACCTGTACCAGGCGGCCAAGGCCGGCCACACCGGGAGTCTGGACCCGCTGGCCACGGGGTTGCTGCCGCTATGCTTGGGCCAGACGACCAAGTTCTCGAGCTTCCTGCTCGACGCGGACAAACGCTATCGCGTCACCGTGACCCTGGGCGTCACCACCGACAGCGCCGACGCCGACGGCAAGGTGCTGCAGACGCGCCCCGTTGAGGGTGTGGACGAGGCCGCCGTGCGTGCCGTGCTGCCGCGCTTTCTCGGCAGCATCGAGCAGCTCCCGCCCATGTTCTCGGCCGTGAAGCACCAGGGCGAGCGGCTCTACAAGCTCGCCCGCGAGGGCAAGGAGGTCGAGCGCACGCCACGTACGGTGCAGATCTTTGCGCTGGACCTCATCGAGTGCGCACCGCCGCTGTTGATGCTGGACGTGCACTGCTCGAAGGGCACCTACGTGCGTACGCTGGCCGAGGAGATCGGCGCGGCGCTTGGCTGCGGTGCGCATGTATCGGGGCTCAGGCGCACGGGCGTCGGCCCGTACGTGGAAGGCGAGACCCGCTTCGTCACCGTGCCCGACGTCGAGCGCGCGGCGGCGGAGGGGTTCGAGGCGATGGACGCGCTGCTGCTGCCGCTCGACAGCGTGCTCGGGCACTGCCCGGCGGTGAAGCTGTCGGCGGACGCCGCCTTCTACCTGCGCCAGGGTCAGCCGGTGCTGGTGCCGCAGGCGCCCACCGAAGGTCTGGTGCGGTTGTACGCGGGGGGCTCGGAGTTCCTCGGCATCGGCGTGATCCTGGACGACGGCCGGGTGCAACCGAAGCGGCTCATCTGACCATCCGGGCGGTCATGGTACCGGCTCGTGTGCGGTTCAATTGCAACGGCGGCGCGGGTACCATGGCGCGCTCGCCAACCTGGTCCCAGGCGGTGCTTTCCGCCAGGGCCACATCGGCGGCGGCGCGTCGCACCCTGGAGTCATTGCCGGGGCCGGCGGCCGGCTCGCCGTTCAACAGATGCGCCTTGCGGCGCGGTTTCATTTGGAGTCAAAGCAATGACAATGACAGCAGAAGACAAGCGCCAGATCGTGGACGAGCACGCCCGCGGCCCCAACGACACCGGCAGCACTGAGGTACAGGTTGCGCTGCTCACCGCGCGCATCAAAGACCTGACCGGCCATTTCACCGAGCACAAGAAGGACCATCACTCCCGCCGTGGGCTGGTGCGTATGGTCAACTCCCGACGCAAGCTCTTGGACTATCTCAAGCGCAAGGATCTCGACCGCTACCGGGCGCTGATCGAGAAGCTCGGATTGCGCCGCTGATCGGTCATCGCGCGTTACTGTCGCCGGGCATCATTGATGCAGGCCGCACAGCGCCGGGCAGCACCCGCGCCGACCTTGATCGGCGCCCCCAAGCCCGGTCATACGCGCATCGATCGGCCGCGCCGCGGCAGAACATTCTGAGGACCCACCCAGAGGACACAACCCAGTGACCCCCATCCGCAAGACCTTCCAATACGGCGACCAGACGGTCACGCTCGAGACCGGTGAGATTGCCCGCCAGGCGGACGGCGCCGTGTTGATCAACGTCGACGACACGGTGGTGCTCTGCACCGTGGTGGTGGACAAGCGCGCGACCGAGCCCAAGGACTTTCTGCCGCTCACCGTCGACTACCAGGAAAAGACCTACGCCGCCGGGCGCATCCCGGGCGGCTTCTTCCGCCGCGAGGGCCGCCCGAGCGAGGGCGAGATCCTGACCTCGCGGCTCATCGACCGGCCCATCCGGCCGCTGTTCGCCGACGGCTTCGGCCGCGAGATCCAGATCATCGCCACGGTCAAGTCCCTGAACCCGGCCGTGAATCCTGATGTGCCCGCGCTGCTCGGCGTGTCCGCCGCGCTTGCCATCTCCGGTGCGCCGTTCAACGGCCCCATCGGCGCCGCCCGCGTCGGTTACAAAAACGGTGAGTACATCCTAAATCCCGCCGTCACGGGCTTGGGCCCCGACAGCGACCTGGACCTCGTCGTCGCCGGCACCGAGGGCGCCGTGCTGATGGTGGAGTCCGAGGCCCGCGCGCTGACCGAAGAGGTCATGCTCGGCGCCGTGCTGTTTGGCCACGAGCAGATGCAGGTGGCCATCCAGGCCATCCGCGAGCTTGCCGCCGAGGTCGGCAAGCCGCCATTGCCCTTCGCGCCGCCGGAGCCGGAGCCGGCGCTCGACGACGCCGTGTCGGCCTTTACCGGGCGCATCACCGAGGCCTACGCCATCAAGGAGAAGATGGACCGCCACGCGGCGCTCGACGCCATCCGCAAGGAGATCTTCGAGCAGCTCGCTGGCGACGGCGAGGACCGCTGGCCGCAGCCGAAGGTCTATGGCGCCGTCGAGAAGCTCGAAAAGACGATCGTCCGCGGTGCCATCATCGACGGCAGGCCGCGCATCGACGGCCGCGACACCAAAACCGTGCGGCCCATCTACATCCGCACCGGCGTCCTGCCGCGCACCCACGGCTCGGCGCTGTTCACCCGCGGCGAGACGCAGGCGCTGGTGATCACCACGCTCGGCACCGAGCGCGACAGCCAGATCATCGACGCGCTGGAGGGCGAGCGCCGCGAGCCCTTCATGCTGCACTACAACTTCCCGCCCTTCTGCGTCGGTGAGCTCGGCCGCGTCGGCAGCCCCAAGCGCCGCGAGATCGGCCACGGCCGCCTCGCCAAGCGCGGCATCCTGGCCGCTATGCCGGCACCGGACGAGTTTCCCTACTCCATCCGCGTGGTGTCGGAGATCACCGAGTCCAACGGCTCCAGCTCCATGGCGTCGGTGTGCGGCACCAGTCTGTCCTTGATGGACGCGGGCGTGCCGGTCAAGGCGCCGGTGGCCGGTGTCGCCATGGGCCTGATCAAGGAGGGTGATCGGTTCGCTGTGCTGACGGACATCATGGGCGATGAGGACCACCTCGGCGACATGGACTTCAAGGTCGCCGGCCCCGCCGACGGCATCAACGCGCTGCAGATGGACATCAAGATCGAGGGCATCACCAAGGAGATTATGGAGACCGCGCTGGAGCAGGCGAAGGCCGGCCGGCTGCATATCCTGGGGGAGATGAACAAGGTCATCTCTGCGCACCGCGTCGAGATGTCCGACTACGCCCCGCGGATCATCGAGCTCAAGATCCATCCGGAGAAGATTCGCGACGTCATCGGCAAGGGCGGCGCGACCATCCGCTCCATCACCGAGGAGACCGGCGCCACCATCGATATCAACGACGACGGCGTGGTCAAGATCTTCTCGGTGCAGCGCAGCGCCGGCGAGGAGGCCAAGAAGCGCATCCGGCTCATCACGGCGGATGTCGAGGTCGGCAAGATCTACGAGGGCAAGGTCGTGCGCCTGATGGACTTCGGCGCCTTCGTCACCATCCTCCCCGGCCGCGATGGCCTGGTGCACATCAGCCAGATCTGCGAGGAGCGCGTGCAGGCGGTGTCCGACAAACTGAAGGAAGGCGATGTCGTCCGCGTCAAGGTGCTCGAGGTCGACAAGCAGGGCCGCATCCGCCTCAGCATGAAGGCCATCGCCGAGGACGAGTCGAGGCAGGCGACGGAGTAGGGCGGCACGGCGGCCCCGCCCGCTGTTGGCTCGCCGACGTCGCTCCGGTCGCAGTGGCGGCGCCAGGGTTGCCGGAGCAAACCCGGCCCTTGCTGGTGCTGGGTTGTGTGACGCTACCCGGGCGGGACGGTCCGCCGGTTGGGCATAGCCCGCTAGGATCGGGTGCAAAGCGCCGCGCTCAGTTCGTGTGGCGCCGAGCATCCTCACCCCGGAGCCGCCCCGGACACCATCGTTTTGCCCGGGCCGGTGTCCCCGAAGCGTTCAGTGTGCTGCCGGATGCCATTTCCCTCCCCGCGCCGCGGTAGCTTTGCGATAATGCGCCGACGCCCATCCGTCCTCCTTGGGCACCAGCGAGATTCGTTGCTCGCCATGTATCCGCATCCAGGGAGTACCGCCCCGGTTTGCGGCGCGCCGCCGGACCAGCGCTTGCGCCTTGATCGAGGGGACGTCGCGGGGCTGCGGCGGATCTGCGACCACAAGGTCCGTCGGCTCGCGCCCCATATCAGCACCGGGCCAAGCAACTGGGATTTACTTGTACTATGGCGCATCTACCGAATTGGCTCTTTGGTGTGGCGGCGCTCCTGGCGCTCGCCACGTTCTTGTTCACTGCTTTCGATCTGGCGCGCCGTCTGCTTGCGCGCTATGCGCTGCGGCTTTGTCAAATGCGCAATTCCCCCGAGGGCGGCTTCATCTGCGATCTGAAGCGACGGCTCCACAGGTTTGCCCAGAAGCCGCTGATGTTCAAGACCATCCTCATGGTGGTGTCGTTCTCGGTGCTCCTCTTCATTTTGATCGAGCATTCGCCGAAACTCTGACCGCCTCCATCTCACCGCGGCCCCGTCGAAGCCAACGAAGGTCCCTTCATGTCTATTGCGATGGCGCAATTCCTGAGGTCGCACGGCCTTGTCCGCAATCCTTTCATCGAAGAGGAGGCGCAGAACGACAAGGTTTTCGAGGATCTAGTGAACGAGTCGGGCTACACCTTCAATCATCAGGCTTGGGACAAGTTTTTCGGTGAGCCGCCCGGCTGCGGGACATCGATGATCTTCGGCGTCAAGGGCAGTGGCAAGTCCGCGCTGCGGCTGGCGCTGGAAAAGAACATCGGGCACTACAACAGCGGCCACGGCGAGCGGATACTGCTGCTCAGTTACGACGACTTCAATGGCTTTCTAGAGGCGTTCAAGCGCAAGCTGGAGCAGGAGCGCAACCGCACGTCGGCGGTGACGCTGAACGACTTCCGGCTCGCTCAGCACCTCGATGCGATACTCGTCTGCGGCATGGAGTCTCTACTATCTGAGCTGAAAACGACCGATCTCCCCCTGGATCATCTGGAGCGCTATCAGCGTCATGACCTGATGATGTTGATGGCTTTCTATGTCAGCGGACCACCGGATCGCTACAACCGCATCATCTCCGCACTGAGTCGGAAACTGCTGCGCCGCGGCATTCTCAGCAGCATGGGCCGCGGCATCAAAGGATTCCTTGGCGCTGTCTTTACGCTCGGGCTGGGACCGATCAGCTCGGCGATGTTCTACCGCGGGGTTGCGCGCTCGGCGGCGCGCGAGATCGTGGTGCGGGACCGCGATGCGCGCGATGTCGAGCGGGCGCTGACCGCCATACCCCGCGGCTATCTCAAGGATCAGGACGTCAAGCGCAAGGGCTGGCGGGATGACGATGACATGCGACGCCTGTTCTTGAGCAAGTTCATCGACTGCGTCTTGGCGTTGGGCTACCGCCAGATCGTGGTCGTCATGGACAAGGTGGACGAGCCGTCGCTGATCAACGGCGACCGCGACAAGATGGAGGCCTTCGTTTGGCCGCTATGGAATAATCGCATTCTGCAGTTGCACCCGCATCTCAGCTTCAAGATGTTGCTGCCGCGTCAGTTGTACGAGTCCGTACGCAAGGCCTCCTCGGAAAAGGCCAATATCGCGCGCTTTGATAAACAGAAGATCATCTATCCGTTCCGTTGGGGCGACAAGCAGCTCTACGACGTCATGTCCGATCGCCTGCGGATCTGCCGCGCCGATCCCAGCGAGCCCTATCCGCTCGATCGGCTGTTCGATGTGTCGATCCAGCGCAGCGAGCTGCTCGGCATACTCGACAAGCTGCGGCAGCCGCGCTTCGTCCTCAATTATCTCTACCGGCTGATTGCCGAGACCTGCGCCCACAGCGATGATACGGGCCAGGGCGCGATCCGTATCCCGCACGAGGTCTTCTACAAGGTCACCGCCGCCATTGGCGAGGATATTCGCCAGTATTATCAGACGCTCGGCGAGAGCCCGGAGTAATCGCGCCGCTGCGGCACACGTCGGCGCATCGGGCCGAGGGCCGAGGGCCGAGGGCCGAGGCGGGCTGCCTTGGCCCTTGGCCCTTCCCCCTTCCGTGCCGCGGAAATGACCCTCGTCAACCCGCCGGTGAGTGTCTGAAGCGGGTGCGATTTTGGTGCTATTCTTCCGGCTCAACTGCGCCGGACACCCGTACCCTATCATCCGCGGGCGACCAGTGCTGCCGCCGACCCCGCGAGCCCTGTCCCGTTCATGCCCGCCGACACCGACGTGCTGGTCACCATCGACGATCTGGTCCGCTGGGGCGCGAGCCGATTCAGCGCGGCGGGTCTGTTCTTCGGCCACGGCACCGACAACGCCCGCGACGAGGCGCATTGGCTCACGGCGCATGCGCTGCACCTGCCGTTCGATCTGGCGGCCGAATACGGCCACTGCCACGTGACGGGCGCCGAGCGCGAGGCGGTGCTGGGGTTGTTCCGGCGCCGCATCCACGAGCGCCGCCCGGCGGCCTATCTCACGGGCAGCACGCGCTTCGCGGGGCTCGAGTTCGCCGTCGACGACGCGGTGATGATCCCGCGCTCGCCGCTGGCGGAGCTCATTGAGCAGGGCTTTGCGCCCTGGGCCGATCCGGCGCGCATCGGGCGTGTGCTCGACCTCTGCACCGGCAGCGGCTGCCTCGGCATCGCCGCCGCCGTGCATCTGCCCGACGTCATCGTGGACTTGGCGGACGTCTCGCCCGCGGCGCTGGCCGTGGCGCGGCGCAATTGCGAGCGCCATGGCCTCCTGGACCGGGTCAGACTCATGGAGTCGGACCTGTTTGCCGGCATCGGCGGCGACGACGACGAGGGCTATGACATCATCGTCTCAAATCCGCCCTACGTCGCTGGGGCCGAGATGGAGACGCTGCCACCCGAATACCGGCACGAGCCGCCACTGGCGCTCGCGGCGGGCGAGACGGGGCTCGATCTCGTGCTGCGCATGCTGCGCGATGCGCCGGATTATCTCGCGGACGACGGCATCCTGGTGGTGGAGGTCGGCAACAGCGCGGGCGCCCTGGCCGCGGCACTGCCCGCAGTGCCCTTCGTGTGGCTCGACTTTGAGCGCGGCGGGGAGGGCGTGTTCCTGCTGGACCACGCCGCGTTGGCCGCTCACCATGACCAGTTTGCGCAAGCGGTGGCCGCGCTGTGAGCCTTCGCCGAGCACCGAGCGAGGGCGCTTGCCGTGTCGTCCGTGAGGACCCGTCCCGCATGGACTCGTTCGATCGTTGCGCGGACGCGGTCCCCTTCCAGACCCTGCTGAAACAAATCAACGAGACCCACCGCCGCGGGCTCGATGGAGGATGATGATGCTTGACGACCCCATATCCAGCGCCGCCGGCAGCCAGGCCATCGGCAGCGAGCCAGCCGCCGACGCCGGGCGCGATCAGCACACCGTCTTCGACCTAGACCTGATCAAGCGCTACGACCAGAGCGGCCCGCGCTACACGTCGTACCCGACCGCGGTGGAGTTCGACCCGGCCTTCGACGCCGCCCGTTATGCCGAGGTCTGCCGCGAGACCAACGCCAGCGGGCGGCCGTTGTCGCTGTATTTCCATATCCCGTTCTGCGACACGGTCTGCTTCTACTGCGCCTGCAACAAGATCGCTACCAAGGACCGCACCTTGGTGGAGCCTTACCTGGAGCGAGTCTATCGGGAGCTCGACATGCAGTCGGCGCTGTTCGATGACGCGCGTATCGTCGAGCAACTGCACTGGGGCGGCGGCACGCCCACCTTCATGAGCCAGGACCAGATGCGCGCGCTGATGGCGCAGACGCGCCGCGCGTTCCGGCTTGCCGACGACGAGCACGGCGAGTACTCCATCGAGATCGACCCGCGCGAGGCGGGTGGCGACACGGTGAAGCTGCTGCGCGAGATCGGCTTCAACCGCATGAGTCTCGGCGTGCAGGACTTCGACCCCAAGGTGCAGAAGGCCGTCAACCGCATCCAGACGGAAGACGAAACCATGGCGGTGCTGGAAGCGGCGCGCGCCGAGGGTTTCCGCTCCATCAGCATCGACCTGATCTACGGCCTGCCGTTACAGACCGCCGAGAGCTTCATGGACACGGTGGAGCGGATCATCGCCGTGGCGCCGGATCGGCTCTCGGTGTTCAACTACGCCCACCTGCCGACCCGCTTCATGCCGCAGCGGCGCATCAACGAGGCGGAGCTGCCGCCGCCGGAGGTCAAGCTTGAGATCCTGGAGGCCACCACGCGGCGTCTCACGGAGGCCGGCTGGCTCTATATCGGCATGGACCACTTCGCACGCCCCGACGACGAGCTCGCCCGCGCCCAGCGCGACGGCACGCTGTACCGCAACTTCCAGGGCTATTCGACGCACGCGGACTGCGACCTCATCGGCCTCGGCGTCACATCCATCGGCAAGGTCGCCAACACCTACGGCCAGAACCGGCGTGAGCTCGATGCCTACTACGCGGACATCGACGCGGGCCGGCTGCCCGTGTTCCGCGGCATCGAGCTGAACCGCGACGACGAGATCCGCCGCGACGTCATCACCCGGCTCATCTGCCATTTCCGGCTCGATTTCGCCGATGTGGAGCGCCGCTGGGACATCGACTTCCACGACTATTTCGGCAAGAGCCTGGCGAAGCTCGACGGCATGGAGCGCGATGGCCTGCTCGGCGTGGACGAGGCCGGCATCGGCGTGGCGCCGAAGGGGCGCTTCCTGATCCGCAACATCTGTATGGCCTTCGACGCCTACCTGGACGCCAAGCAGGGCCCGGTGGGCTTCTCGAAGGTCATCTGACCTGGATCATCACGTCGTGAACAGCGAGTCAGCGCCGCCAGCGACTGCGGCGCCGGGCGTCGATGCAGGCGCGCCCGGTGACCTGATCAGCCTGTTCCGCGCTGCCGCGCGGGGGCATCCGGAGCGCGCGGCGGTCTTTGCCGATGCGCCTATTTGGACCTTCTCCGCGCTCGACATCGCCACCGACGGCGTTGCCGCCGGGCTGGCCGAGCGCGGCGTCGCACCCGGCGAGCGCGTCGCGCTGTACTGCCCGAACGGCGCCGATTTCGTCGTGGCCTATCTCGGTTGCCTCAAGGCGGGCGCCATCGTCGTGCCCGTCAACCTGCTGCTGAACCCGCGCGAGATCGCCTTCATGCTGCGCGACAGCGGCACGCGGGCGATCTTCATCCACGCGGCGCTGGCCGATACCGCGGCGAGCGCGCTGGCGGATGCGCCGGACCTGAGCCTGCGCATCGGCATCGGCTTCGACGACGACGTGCCGCTGGTCGGCTGCCACCTGCACGAGCTGGTGCAACCGGCGCCAGCACCGTCGCTCGCACTCGGTCCGGCCGACGATGCGCTGATCCTCTACACCTCCGGGACCACCGGCCGACCCAAGGGCGCGGTGCTGACCCACGGGAACCTGGCCGCGAACGCGCTCGCCGTCGCCCGCACCCTCGGCGTCAAGCCGGGCGTGGACCGGGTGCTGGTGGTGCTGCCGATGTTCCACGCCTTCGCCGGCACCGTCGGCGTGCTGATGCCGCTCCTGGCCGGTGCTGCCATCGTGCCGGTGCCCCGGTTCGACCCGCAGGCCATCACCCAGGCCATCAAGCTGCACCACGCTACCATCTTTCTGGGCGTGCCGAGCCTGTATGCCGTGCTGCTGCGTCTCGGCGACGACAGGCTGGCCGCCTGGAAGTCCGTCCGGCTTGCGATCTCCGGTGGGGCGGCGATGCCGGTGGCGCTGCTGGAGGCCTTCGAGGCGCGCTTCGGCGTGCCGATCCTGGAGGGCGACGGGCCCACCGAATGCGGCCCGGTGACGGCCGTGAACCCGCCGGATGGGCCGCGCAAGCTGGGCTCCATCGGCCCGCCCATCGCGGGCGTCCAGATGCGCATCGCCGATGCGGACGGCAACACGCTGTCCGACGGCAAGTACGGCGAGGTGTGCGTGAAGAGCCCCGCCGTCATGCGTGGCTACTGGAACCTGCCGGAGGAGACGGCGCAGGCCTTCTTTGATGACTGGTTCCGCACCGGTGATCTCGGCTGGCGCGACGCCGACGGCTACTTCTACCTCGTTGACCGGATCAAGGATCTGGTCATCAGCAACGGCATCAACGTCTATCCGCGCATCATCGAAGAGGTGTTGATCCGCCATCCGAGCGTTGCCGAGGTCGCCGTTGTGGGCGAGCCGCACCGCAGCCATGGCGAGATCCCGGTGGCCTATGTCACCGCGGCCCCTGGGCTGGCCATCGACACCGCCGCGCTTAAGGCCTGGTGCCGCGAGCACCTGGGCAGCCATGAGATCCCGCGGCGCTTCGAGGTGCTGGATGCGCTGCCGAAGAACGCCACGGGCAAGATCCTGAAGCGGGAGCTGCGGCGCGGCGGTGAAGCGGAGCGGGGCGTCGGTTAGGGCTTCTTGCCGTCTTCATCGAAATCGGTATCGACATCGCGCCTCTCATCGCCGTACCTAGACTGCGTGACGGCGCCAAATGCATGCAGATGAGTCAAGTTTCACGACGACAAGGCGCTTGAGGGAAAAAGGGCCGACGGCCAAGGGAGCCCTCCTTCGCCCTCGGCCCTTGGCCCCTGATTCACCTGCGGCGACGACCGGAGAGCGCAAAATGCGCGCCGCGTCCTGGTCGGTCTGAGGCTTCGCCTCGCTAGTGTCATGTCGTGTCGATCCCGGTAGCGATATCGATTTCGATCCCGATTTCGACAGCAATTTTGATGCCCTTGACGTCAGGTCTCGCTGTGCTGACTCGATCCCGGGAGGGTACCGGTGCTCACCGCGGCGATTGCGCCTTGCGGATACGCTCTGCCTCTTCCTCGCTCAGGGTCCGGGCGTCTGCCTCGATCAACGCCGGGATATCGTCGACGATGGGGTAGGCAAGGCGGGCCGCCACCGAGATCAGTTCCTGTGCCTCGCGGTCGTAGACGAGGGGCCCCTTCGTGACGGGGCAAACCAAGATGTCCAGCAGTTTCTTGTTCAGCATCGGGCGGTCTCCGGGGTTGCATGGGCCACATCGTGGTGGGCCAGAGCGCGCAAGTCTAAGGGCTTTTCTGCCGGCAGCCGAGCCCCGTTCGGTGCAAGCAGCGTTCCGCCCGATTGGACGCAAGGTCGGGCAACGTCCCGCTCGGACGAAGGGGCGTGCGGCGGCAGCCCGGAACACCCGACGGCTGAACGACGACACGGCGCTTGAGGGAAAAAGGGCCGAGAACCAGGGGCCAAGGGAGCCCGCCTCGGCCCTCGGCCCTCGGCCCTTGGTTCAATGGTGACGCAGATGGGCACATTTTTCCGCCGCCCGACGGAAAGGGCGTGGACGCGCGACGCGCATTGCGTCGCAATTTGCAAATCTACCCTCCCAAACCCGGACAAGTCGGCATAACTCCCTGATCTTTCATATAGGGGATTTTCTGGTCCGGAATCTGCGTATTGGACAGCGAGGCGGTGATTGCAGCTCCCCGCCTTCAGGACCCTCGATCGAGTGCGAACGCCCCGGCAGCGGACGGCGCAGGAGACGATTCGGCAAGATGCCAAGAAGGGGTTTCCAGCGAGGCTGCAGAGCGTACGAAGGCCGCCAAGAGACGCACTAGGGTAACTCGCTGGACGCTTCGGGGGCTGGCAAGGTTGCATCGCCGCAGCCCCATCTACAGGACGCGGCCCGGCCGTCGGACGGGCCGCTTGGAGACGGCATCCATCGACTGCTGATCCGGACGGGGCGCTGCCGCGGTATGAGAACAGCAACAATTTGGCCGGCATGCAACGCATGCCGGCCTTTTTTTCGGCCGCGCCGGCGGCGTGGCCTAGGGCGCGCCTGCGGCGCGCCGGGTCACATCACCAGCCGCCGCGGCCACCACGGCCGCCGCGGTCGCCACCACCACCACCACCGCTGCCACCACGCTCGCTGCGCGGCTTGGCCTGGTTCACGCGCAGCGGCCGGCCCTTCAACGGTTGGTCGTTCAGCGCCTTGATCGCCGCATCCGCCTCGCTGTTGTCGGGCATTTCGACGAAGCCGAAGCCCTTCGATTCGCCGGTGAACTTGTCGGTGATCAAGTTCGCGCTGTCCACCTGCCCGAAGGCGGCAAAGGCTTCGCGCAGGTCTTCCTGGGTCACGCTGTAGGGCAGGTTGCCAACATAGATATTCATCGAGCTCGTCTCATGAGAAAGCACGCATCGTAGAAAAGGAAACCGCCGCACGGCCGATGCGCAAATCGCGCTGCGGTTCCAGCCGGGATCGTGGTACCGGCACTGGTGGGCGGTGCGAGCGATCGCACTGACCCAGGTGGGCGTCCTGCCGCCGCACGTGCATGCACCCGGAGGTGATGTCGCGCGTGTCGAGCCGGCAGCGACTTGTCGCCACGGCTCGGCCATTGCGTTGATGTGAGGCGCTCATGCCCCGGCCGCGCCACTGTCCGGGAGTTGGCGTTGGCGGGGATTGCGACTCCAAGGGCGAAGCGTCGGCCGGGCATCATTCGATCAAGGTCGAGCCAAAGGACGGACTCAGCAGAGGGCGCCTTGCATCAGTGGGTTGGGAGCATACACTGGTCGCAGAAGCGAAGAAAGACGATTCGATCGGGCGGGGTGGGCGCTGACGGTTCGGGATTTCTCCGCAAGCTTGCGCAGTTTCGATGCTGCCTGCGCGGCGGCAGCGGACCACGCCGGCATCGGCGGGGTGCCGAGGCCGAGGGCGCCGGTGCTGATCAGGCGCCTCAGCCGAGGTGCGGCCGGGCGAGGTATTGCTCTGTCTGCATCTCCACGAGCCGGCTTTTGGTGCGCTCGAAGGCGAAGGCCATGTCCCGCCCACGGTAGAGCGCATCCGGCGCGGCGTCGGCGCTGCAGATGAGCTTGCAGGAGCGGTCGTAGAGGGCATCGATGAGCGTCACCAGGCGATGGACGCGGTCGCTCTGCTCGTCATCCAGTGGCCGCAGGTTGGCCAGCAGTACGGTGTGGAAGCATCGGGCGAGCTCAACATAGTCGTTCTTCGAGCGCGGGATGTTGCAGAGCACGTCGAAGTCTAGCCAGGCGACGCCCGCGTCCCGGGCCACGACGGGGATGGGGCGGTCGTTCACGACGATCGGCTCGCGAGAGCCGGCGCTGCCCGTCGTCAGCGCGGCGAACGCCCGCGCGAGGTCCGTGTCGGCCGCGGCGCCCGCCGGCATGCGGTAGACCGACGCCTGCGCCAATTGCCGCAGCCGATAGTCGGTGGGGCTGTCCAGCTCCAGCACGCGGCAGTGGCGCTCCAGCAGCGCGATGGCGGGCAGGAAGCGCTGGCGCTGCAGGCCGGCGCGGTAGAGCCCGTCCGGGGGCACGTTGGAGGTGGTCACCAGCGTGACGCCGTGCCGAAACAGCGTCTCCAGCAGGCCCGCCATCAGCATCGCGTCGGCGATGTCGTTGACCTGCATCTCGTCCAGGCACAGGACCCGCGCCTCCGCGGCCAGCTTGGCGCCGATGGGCTCCAGCGGGTCGCGCTGGCCGGCGACGCGGCGGAGCTCCGCGTGCAGCTCCTGCATGAAGCGATGAAAGTGCACGCGCCGCTTCGCTGTCAGCGGCAGCGCCGCAAAGAACAGGTCCATGAGCCAGGTCTTGCCGCGCCCGACCCCGCCCCAGAGGTAGAGCCCGGGCACCGGTGTCGCGGCGTCGGCGCGCCCGAGCAGGCGGCGGCCCCAGCGCCGCACCGCGCCGCCGTCGGCAGCCCGGTTCGCGTCGGCGGCGCCGAGCGCCGCGTGCAGCTCGTCCAGCACCGCGACGGCGCGCCGCTGGGCCGGGTCCGGGTCCATGCGTCCGGCATCCAGCGCGGCCCGATAGCCGGCGCCCGGGGTCATGGGTGGGCGTTGGCGGTCATTCCGGCACCGGCACGTCGGGCACGTCCGAGCAGTCGGCGTTCATGCCCTGCACCTGGCGCTCGGCGCGGGCCACGTCGATGAAGAGCCCGATGTCGCGCTCGCGCCGGTACTCGGTCAGCGTCCGCTCCTCGGCGGCCTCCCAGGCCTGCTCGAGCTGCGGGTACAGGGCCTCGGCGCTGACGGTGTCGCCTAGGTCGCGCAGGATCGCGACCTTGAGCGCGAGTCCGCGGTAGATGTTCTCGGCGCTGCCGGTAGCGATGGCGTTGTCCGCAAGCTGCAGCGCCTGCGCGTGCAGGCACTTGCCGAACGCGAGCACGGCCATGCGGTTGCCGGGGCCGAGGGGGTCTTCGCCGCAGCCGCCGGCGAGCAGGGTGGCGGTCAGGGTGGCGGTCAGGGTGGCGGCGGTCAGGAGTCTTCGGGAGTTGCGCATTCGGGTAGGTCTCAGGGATGTGGTCCGGCGACGGCGTCGGCGGGCGTGGCAAGCGCGTCGGCAGCGGGCGTCTCGACGGCGCTCAGCGCCACGCGCTTGGCCGCGGCAAAGTCGGTCTTGCCACTGCCGAGCTTCGGTACCGCGTCGACGCCGATGATGGCGGCAGGCAGCAGGAGCGGGCTCATGCCGGCGTCGATGAGCCGGCCGCGCACGCGCTCGGGGTCGGCGCCCTGTGCGATGAGCAGCACCACGCGCTCGCCCTTCTTTGGGTCCGGCAGTGCGACGGCGCAGAGCTCCAGCTCGGGCTCGCCCAGGGCCTCGCGGGTCGCCGCCTCGACGACGCCCAAGCTGACCATCTCGCCGCCGAGTTTCGCGAAGCGCGAATAGCGATCGACGATGGTGAGGAAGCCGTCCGCGTCCAGGTGGCCTTGGTCGCCGGTCTTGTACCAGCGCTGGCCGTCCAGCTCAACGACGGCCGCCGCGGTGCGCTCGGGGTCGTTGAGGTAGCCCTTCATGACCTGCACGCCGCCGATCAGGATCAGGCCGTCCGTGCCGGTGGGCAGCGGGGCGAGCGTCGCCGGGTCCACGATGCGGAAGCTCGTGCCCGGCAGCGGCATGCCGACACTGCCGGCTCGGCTGCCTGTCTGCACCTTCCAGTTGGCGAGCTCAATGGCGTCCGGCACGTTCACGCTCGCCACCGGCGTGGTTTCGGTGGCGCCGTAGCCCTCGTAGATGCGCTTGCCGAACTTCACCGCAAAGGCGTCGCGCACGTCCGGCGACAGGCGCTCGGCGCCGGCGACGACGAGTCGCAGGCTCTCCAGCATCAGCGGGTGCACCTTGCGGTTCTTGACATACAGACGCAGAAACGTGGACGTGCTGCACAGCACCGTGGCGCGGTAGCGGGCGATGGCCTTGGCGCTGCCGACGGCATCGGTGGGGTCCGGGTGACAGACCATCGGGATGCCCTCCAGCAGCGGCAGCGCGGTGGTCGCCGTGAGACCGAAGGCGTGGAACAGCGGCAGGTTGGACAGCATCAGGTCGTCGGTTTCGGTGTTTAGCACGTCCGCGATCTGCCGCACGTTCGCGAGAATGTTGCGGTGCGTCAGCTCCACGCCCTTCGGCGCACCCTCGCTGCCGGAGGAGAACAGGATCGCGGCGGTGTCCTCCGGGTGCCTGCGGTGGCCGTAGAGCAGCAGCAGGAGCCAGGTCGGCAGCAGCATGCCGGCGGCGAGCGCGCCGAGCCCCTGCGCGCGGCCGATGCCGGCGCGGATGTCCTCCATCCGATGCAGCGTCGCCCCGGCGAGCAGCGCCTCGGCGTCGATGCCGCGCTGGCCGAGCTTGCGCAGAAAGCGCTCTGCCGTGACCACGTGCCGGATGCCGGCGCTCGCGAGCGCGGTCTGCAGGGCGTCGGGACTCGCCGTGTAGTTGAGGTTGACGACGGTCTTGCCGGCGAGCCAGCCGGCCAGGTTCGCGATGACGCCGGCGCTGGAGGCGGGCAGCAGAATGCCGACGTTCTGCTCCGGGCAGCGCCGGGCGATGGCGCGCGCGAACAGCAGCACGGCGGCGATGAGGCGGCGATTGGTGAGTGCGGCGCCGGTGGAGTCCAGCACCATCGGCGCGCCGAGCCGCTGTCGCGCGACGGCGAGCCAGGCCGCGGGCAGCGTCGGCAGCGTGCGCACGTGCTCGGCCCAGGAGCTCACCGACAGCTCGAACACCGCCTGCTTCACGCGCTGCGCGTTGCTGGTGATGGGCAGCGGCGCGCCGAAGGCGACGATGACGTCGCGCACGCGCCCGCGGCGGCTCTCCTTCAGCTTCTCGCTGGCGTTGGAAAACCGGCTGCCCCAGAGCCCGCGCAGATAAAACGGCAGGATGACGCCGTCGGCGCCCGCGGCGGCCAGTTCGAAGCCGCGCTTGAACTCGCCGAGCTGCGCGTTCTTGCTCAGCGTGCCTTCCGGGAACACGCACACCACCTGGCCCTGGTTGATGAGATCGGTCACGGCATTCAGCGCATCGCGGCTGCCGGCGCGGGAGATCGGCACGACGCCGAAGACGTCCAGGAACCACTTGAGCCACCAGCGCTCGTAGATGACCCGCTCCATGACGAAGCGCACCGGACGCGGGCTCGCCATCTGCACCATGGCCCAGTCGATCCAACTGATGTGGTTGCCGAGCATCAGCACGCCGCCCTGTGCCGGCAGGTTGTCGAGGCCGATCACCGACAGCCGGTAGCGCGTCGCCATGACCCGGCCGATGAAGAACCGCATCAGCGATTGCGGCAACTGCAGCACCGTGTAGACGGCGCCGACCAGGGCGACCACGGCCAGCGCCACCATGATCGCGCGGCTGCCCGCGTCCGCCAGCGCCGAG
Source organism: Thiohalocapsa sp. ML1 (assembly GCF_001469165.1). Taxonomy (GTDB): domain Bacteria; phylum Pseudomonadota; class Gammaproteobacteria; order Chromatiales; family Chromatiaceae; genus Thiohalocapsa. Next base: position 43,163 of record NZ_JABX01000043.1, read on the forward strand.
GCGACGGTGACGATGAGGCCGCCGAGCATGATCCAGTTCAGGATGAAGTTCTTCGCGGCCAGCACGCGGCCCAGCTCGCGCTCGCCGGCGTTGAACTGGATCAGCGCATTCAGCGGCACGATGAACATGCCGGCCAGGAGCCCGAGCGCCATGAAGTTGAGCCCGTGCAGCCAGGTCACGCCGATCATGGGCAGCACGAACAGCGTCGCCGCGATGCCGAGCGCGCTGAACGGGATCAGGCCCGTCTCGACGTGGTCGCGGGCGATGCGCCCGGCGATGGCCGCGCCGACGATGATGCCGATGCCGGCAAACGCCATGACGCCCTGAATGACCACGGTGTTGGTCTCGCCCAGGTTGTCCTCGACGAAGGCCGGAAAGGCCGCGAGCAGCACCTGCGAAATGCCCCAGAACACGCCCAGGCCGATGATCGAGAGCCAGATCACCTGGTTGTCCCAGGCCGCGTGCAGGTTGTGCCGGAGATAGCGCCCGCTCAGGTACTGGCCCCAATGGAAGCGCAGGGCCGGGTCGCCCGGGCGCTTGTCCGGCAGCCGGTAGGCCATGGCCACCTCCACCAGCGAGCCGAGCACCAGGAACCAGCCCACCGGGGCGACGCGGCGCAGGATCTCGTCGGGCGCGAGCCCGGTGCCGCCGATCTCGCCGGCGGGGCCGGCGAGCAGCATCTCGAACAGCACCGAAAAGCTCAGGATGCCGGCGAGGATGGCGATGCTGGAGCTCGCCTGCACCCAGGCATTGGCCGGCGTCAGCGCCTCGGTGCCGCACAGCTCCTTGATGTAGCCGAACTTCGACGGCGAGTAGATCGCGCTCTGCAACGCGAGCACGAAGGTCATGACGAAGGCGGGCCAGAACAGCCCGAGGTAGTAGCAGAGCGTGATGCCGAGCGTGATGCCGACGGCGACCCAGGCCGAGAGGCGCATGACGCGATTCTTCGGCCAGCGGTCCGCGAGCCAGCCCGAGGGCGTGAACAGCAGGATGAACGGCAACAGGATCAGCGCGTTGACGAGCGCCGTGAGCCAGATCTGCTCCGGCCCGTCGTAGGCCTTGAACAGGGTGTTCTGGATGATGATCTTGTGCCCGAGATCGACAAAGCTATTCAGGAACACCACCGCGACGAAGGGCAGGAATCCTGGCATCCGGGTCAGCGTGGTCATCGGCGGGCCTCTGCGGGCGCGGTCGGGGATCGGGCTCTGGCGCCCGCATTCTATCCCTTGCGTTGCAACCCGCGGCCGCCCGGTGTAGACAACAGTGGCGGCGGCGCCGATACGGCGGCAGCGGAGGCGAGCACGATGAGCGAAGCACTAGTGTGGCGAGAATCCTATGCCACCGGCGTCGGGTTGCTGGACGACCAGCATCGCGAGCTGGTGCGACTGATCAACCGGCTACTCGACCCGGGCGATGACATCGCCGTGGGCGCGCGGCTCGATACGCTGCTCGCGCATCTGCGTCGGCACTTCGAGACCGAGAATGTGTTCCTGCGGGCCATCGACTATCCGCTCGCGGAGGAGCACATCCGCGAGCACACGATGCAACTGGCCGAGCTCATCGATCTGCGCCGGACCGTCGCCCGTGCGGCGCAGGGCTTGAGCGCCGACGACCGCGCCGCGATCCGCCACTGGTTCTTCAACCACGTGGTCGCGGAGGACCGGCGCTTCGGCGCCTACTATCGCCGCGTCATCTGCGGCGCGGCAGAATGACATGACCCATACTCGTGCTGCCGGTGCGTGACGACGCCCGGTGCGCTGCACCCGCCGATCACGGAGATTCCAGCCTATGTTCAACGCACTCTGGGGCGACATCCTGCGCGGCCGCTTGCAGCAGTTGCCGTTTCTCGGCTGGTACCTCGTGCTGGTCCTGATCGCGATGGTGCTCGCCTTCGGCATCGGTGCCGGCATCGGTGCCGCCGGGCGCATGGCGGGCGGGGAGCCGCTGTCCGACGAGCTGGCGCCGGTCGGCAGCCTGGGCGAGATCGGCGTGCTTGCGGTGTCCGCGCTGTTCGCGCTGCTGCTGCTCGGGCAGCTCAACATCATGGCGAAGCGCCTGCGCGACACGGGGTTGTCGTCGGCGTGGCTCATCGTTCTGGGCTGGCTGGTGCTCGCCGGGCTGCTCGCCCCCGCGGGCGGCGGCTTGCTGAGCGGCCTGCTCAGCCTCGTCATGCTCGCGGTGCTGCTGCTGGTGCCGAGCGACGCCTTCCGCCCCCCGGCACGCCGGTAATCGCCGCCCTGGGTACGCCGACTTCAGTCGGCCCCTCCCGGGTACGCCGACTTCAGTCGGCCCCTCCCGGGTACGCCGACTTCAGTCGGCCCCTCCCGGGTACGCCGACTTCAGTCGGCCCCTCCCGGGTGCGCCGACTTCAGTCGGCCCCTCCCGGGTGCGCCGACTTCAGTCGGCCGCATCCGACGCGGGCTCAATGCCCGCGTCGGATGCTCGGAAGCACCGCCCTACCAGCCGAAGCAACGCTCACGTTTCCAAATAATCCACGCAAACCCAACCCGCCCCAAAACGACGCAACCGTCCGCCGTCGCCACGGGCAACGCACCGCCGTTGGTGCAGCGTCGGCGGCTGCGGCAGGCCGCACCGCCGTACTCGGTACGAAAGGCACTTTTCTTGCTGCACCGCAGCGCGCTGGGGCGCTAGAGTACGCGCCTACTCGCCATATCCTCCCTGCTGTCCCGGAGCCAGCACAGCATGTCCATCCTCGTCGCGCTGAACCATAAGACCGAATACCGCTTCGACCGCTCGGTGAACCTCGGGCCGCACACCGTTCGGTTGCGCCCGGCGGCACACTGCCGCACGCCGATCCGCTCCTACTCGCTGCGCATCGAGCCGGAGCAGCACTTCATCAACTGGCAGCAGGACCCGTTCGGCAACTATCTTGCACGACTCGTGTTCCCGGAGCCGGCACGGATGCTGTCCGTGGAAGTGGACGTCATCGCCGAGATGGTGACCATCAACCCGTTCGACTTCTTCATCGACGAGTACGCCTTCAATTGGCCCTTCAAGTACGACCACCAGCTCACCAAGGAGCTCGGGCCCTACCTGGAGGTGAAGGAGAACGGCGCGCTGCTGAAGAAGTGGCTGTCCGGCGTCGATCGGACCTCGCGGGAGACGGTGTACTTCCTCGTCGATCTCAACAAGCGGCTGAACGAGGACATCGGCTACGTCATCCGCATGGAGCCCGGCGTGCAGACCTGCGAGGAGACGCTCAAGCTCGGCCGCGGTAGCTGCCGGGACACGGGCTGGCTCCTGGTGCAGATCCTCAGGCATTTGGGCCTCGCCGCACGCTTCGTCTCCGGCTATCTGGTGCAGCTCACGCCGGACGTGAAGGCGCTCGACGGCCCGAGCGGTCCGGAGCGCGACTTCACCGACCTGCACGCCTGGGCCGAGGTCTACGTGCCCGGCGCCGGCTGGATTGGGCTCGACCCCACCTCCGGCCTGTTCGCCGGCGAGGGCCACATCCCGCTCGCCTGCACGCCGGACCCGATCTCGGCGGCCCCCATCACCGGGGCCACGGACAAGTGCGACGTCACCTTCTACTTCCACAACCGCGTCAAGCGCATCCACGAGGACCCGCGCGTCACCAAGCCCTACACCGATGAGCAGTGGGCGGCCATCGAGGGCTTGGGCCACCAGATCGACGCGGAGCTGACCGAAAACGACGTCCGGCTCACCATGGGCGGCGAGCCCACCTTCGTCTCCATCGACGACATGGAAGGCGCGGAATGGAACATCGCGGCACTCGGGCCGACCAAGAAGCTGCTGGCCGAGGATCTGCTGCTGCGCCTGCGGCGCCGCTTCGCGCCCGGCGGCATGCTGCACATCGGCCAGGGCAAGTGGTACCCGGGCGAGCAACTGCCGCGCTGGGCGCTGTCGTGCTACTGGCGCAAGGACGGCGAGCCCATCTGGACCGACGAGGCGCTGTTCGGCAACGAGCATGAGAGCGACGGCCTAGAGCCGCCCGACGCCGAGCGCTTCATCCGCACGCTGGCGACCAAGCTCAGCGTCAAGCCGGAGCACGCCGAGCCCGCCCACGAGGACGTGTTCTATTACCTGTGGAAAGAGGCCCGGCTGCCGGTCAACGTGAACCCCCTCGACAGCAAGCTCAAGGACCCCGTCGAGCGCGCCCGCGTCGCACGCATCTTCAGCCAGGGACTCGACCACACCGTCGGCTACGCGCTGCCGCTGCGTTGGGCCGGCCTGCCGACGCGCGAGCAGGGCGGCGGCTGGGTCAGCGGCAAGTGGACGCTGCGCGACGGCAACCTGTTCTTGATCCCCGGCGACTCGCCCATGGGCTTCCGGCTGCCGCTGGACGCGCTGCCCTATGTGCCGGAGGCGGAGCTCGACACCCATCCGGAGCGCGACCCCTTCGAGCCCGTGCCGCCGCTCGCCGCCCGCTACGACGCCAAAGGCGACGAGATCGCGCGCCGCTACGGGCGCATCACCGAGCCCGACCAGCCGCGCGAGCCCTTCCAAGAGCAGGGTCCGCGCCCGGACCAGACCGCCCGGCGCTACGGCCGCGCAGCGCTCGCCGAGGACCATCGCCAGCCGCTCTCGGAGCAGTTGACCCTGCCGGACGACTATCCGCCGCAGCTCGTGCGCACGGCGCTCTGCATCGAGGTGCGCGAGGGGCGGCTCTACTGCTTCATGCCGCCGCTGACGCACATCGAGCACTGGCTCGATCTCGTGCACAGTCTGGAAGACACCGCCGCCGACACGGGCCTCAAGATCATCGTCGAGGGCTACGAGCCGCCGCGGGACCATCGCATCAACAAGCTCGCCGTGACGCCGGACCCCGGCGTCATCGAGGTCAACGTCCACCCGGCCTACAGTTGGGACGAGCTGGTGCGCGACACCGAGATCCTCTACGAAGAGGCCAGGCTCACGCGCCTGGGCACCGAGAAGTTCATGCTCGACGGCCGCCACACCGGCACCGGCGGCGGCAACCACGTCACCCTCGGCGGCCCGACCCCGGCGGACAGCCCGCTGCTGCGCCGCCCCGATCTGGTGCAGAGCCTCATCAGCTTCTGGCAGCACCACCCGAGCCTGTCGTATCTGTTCTCCGGCACCTTCATCGGCCCCACCAGCCAGGCGCCGCGCGTCGATGAGGCCCGCGACGACAGCCTGTATGAGCTCGCCATCGCCTTCCAGCAGATGCCGCAGGGGAGCGTCCCCCAGCCATGGATCGTGGACCGGGTGCTGCGCAACCTCTTGGTGGACGTGACCGGCAACACCCATCGCACCGAGTTCTGCATCGACAAGCTCTACTCGCCCGACTCCGCCAGCGGGCGCCAAGGGCTGGTGGAGTTCCGCGCCTTCGAGATGCCGCCGCACGCGCGCATGAGCCTCGCGCAAATCCTCCTGCTGCGCACCCTCGTCGCCCGCTTCTGGAAGGAACCCTACCGGCGAGCGCCGGTGCGCTGGGGCACCGAGCTGCATGACCGTTTCCTGCTCCCGCACTTCGCCCGGCAGGACTTCCAGGACGTCATCTGCGACCTGCAGCGCGCGGGCTATCCCTTCGATTCCGCCTGGTTCGATCCCTTCTTCGAGTTCCGCTTCCCGCACTACGGCGACATGATCGCCGCCAACGGCGTGCGCATGGAGCTGCGCGGCGCCATCGAGCCCTGGCACGTGCTCGGCGAAGAGGTCACCGCGCAGGGCACCTCGCGCTTCGTCGACAGCTCCGTCGAGCGCATGCAGGTCAAGGTGGACGGCATGCTCGGCGAGCGTCACGCGCTCACCTGCAACGGGCGGCGCGTGCCGCTGCGGCCCACCGGGCGGCGCGGCGAATACGTCGCCGGCATCCGCTTCAAGGCCTGGGCGCCGCCGTCGGGCCTGCACCCCACCATCCCGCGCCACAACCCGCTCACGTTCGACCTGGTGGACCTCTGGAACCGCGCCAGCCTCGGCGGCTGCACCTACTACGTCGATCACCCCGGCGGCCGGGCCGAAGAGCGCTTCCCGGTCAACAGCTACGAGGCCGAGAGCCGGCGCATCGCCCGCTTCCGCGTCCTCGGCCACACCCCCGGCGACATCGACCCGCCGGCGGAAGAGCCGGCCGGAGAGCATCCGTATACGCTGGATTTGCGGTGGACGCCTGGCTGTTAGGAGAGGGGCTAGGTGCTGGGGGCTAGGGGCTAGGGTGCCGCACCCCCAGGCCCGCACGCGGCGGCGGGACCGGGAGCGCCGGCGTCTTTGCCGGCAACTGGGACGGCCGGCGTCTCGCCGGCCGGTCAGTATCTCGGCACGGTTCTCTCGTCTTCGCCCCCGGTTGCGGTTACAGTCCTACCAGGTGGAGGCGACAACTAGCCTGACACAGGGGGCAGGAAGCGGTTCAGATACACCGCCGTGAACGGCGAGTCGCCGCCGGCGATGCCGCGCGGCAGGCCAGGGTCGTCCTTTTCGTGCAGAAAGATCAGGATGCCGCGAACATCGGTGTCCGGGTGCTCCTCGCCGAGCAGGCCGACCTTGGTGAGCAGGTTGTACCAGGCCCGCTGCACCCGCTGGGCCTGAAACTCGACGACATGGGTGGGCGCGTCTCCTGCCTGCGGCTCGAAGACGCCGTCGGCGCGGCGTTCCAGGGCCTTGAATGTGACGGAGTGGAATCGATACGGCCCCCGGAGCCGCAGGCCGCCGGTCAGAACCCGGAACGCCTCGGCGCCGGTGGAGAGCAGCGTGTAGATGGGCTCGTCGGTCTTCATGCCGTCGACTATCCGCCCGGCCGGGGCGCGATCTCAGCCCTGGGGCTGATCCGCCGGGCCGATCAGGCCGACGATACCGTCGGCGTCGAAGATGCCGTCGAGCCAGGCGTCGAGCTGCTCGGTCGAGGCGGCACCGATGCGTTGCTCGGCCCAGTCCGGCACGGCGCCGAAGCGTCGGCGCAGTTGGCGCAGCAGGGCCTTGGCCTTGCCCTGCACCTCGCCTAGGGCTTCGCCTTCGGCTTTGCCCTTTTTCTCGCCCTCGGCTTTGCCTCGACTGAAGATGTCTCGGTACGCGCGGGTCTCTTCCAATGGGGTCAGATGGGTAATCATCTTCAGGATCTCCTCCGCGGTGAGAGCGGTAAAGCGTTCGAACAGCCAGAATTGCAGCACCTCCGCGAGCCGGTCGCGGACCGGCTCGGGGATGGGGGCGGACTGGATCGCCTGCCAGAGCCGGGGCGCTTGGGCCTTGAGCACCTCGTCGCGCTCGATCACCAGCGGCGCCAGGACGGCGACAAAGGGGTTGTCGGGCTCCTGTTCCAGCAGCGCCGGCAGGAAGCGGTTCAGATACACCGCCGTGAACGGCGAGTCGCCGCCGGCGATGCCGCGCGGCAGGCCAGGGTCGTCCTTTTCGTGCAGAAAGATCAGGATGCCGCGGACATCGGTGTCCGGGTGCTCCTCGCCGAGCAGGCCGACCTTGGTGAGCAGGTTGTACCAGGCCCGCTGCACCCGCTGGGCCTGAAACTCGACGACATGGGTGGGCGCGCCTGCGGTCTGCGGCTCGAAGACGCCGTCGGCGCGGCGTTCCAGGGCCTTGAATGTGACGGAGTGGAATCGATACGGCCCCCTCAGCCGCAGGCCGCCGGTCAGAACCCGGAATGCCTCGGCGCCGGTGGAGAGCAGCGTGTAGATGGGCTCGTCGGTCTTCATGCCGTCGATTATCCGCCCAAGGGCGGGTTGGCCGGTAGGGGCGTTTGGCCGGTACGGTGGATAAGCGCAGCGCATCCACCGCTGCGGGCTGATTGATGGGTTTCGCTTTGCTCTACCCATCCTACGGCACTCGGATGATCGCGACGACGCTCCGGCGTCGTCGCGCATCCCCGGGCGCTCCAGCGCCCCGTGGCGACGCCGGGTCGCTCGGTTGCTGCCGCGATCACGCGCCGCTGGAGCGGCGCTCGATGCGTCACGGCGCTGGAGCGCCGTGACGATCAGTGGGCGGCGGTGACGATCAGCGTGGGGCTGATAGGGGTAGGGAAGGCTTGCGCTTCCCCTCCCTCCGAACCGTACGTGCGGTTCTCCCGCATACGGCTCTCCAGTCGGTTGGGTCTTCAACGAGATCGGCTCGCATACGCATGGGCTGTCGTCAGGGAGAACAGCCGGTGGTCCGCGAAGAAGGCATTTGGCCATCGTTGATGATCTTCGTGGGAGTGTCCGTGTCGCCCGTCCAACTTGTGCTGCCGCCTGAGAAGTGCGCGCAAGGGCCTTGATCATAACTCCGTCCACCCCCCGGTCATGCGGCCAGCGGAGTCAGGTAGGGCACCTTTGGCGTCGGCGGTCGGCGGTCGGCGGTCGTCGTCGGCGCGGGCGCGGCGGCAGCGGCATGCGCGCGATGAGCTGCTCGAACAGCGGCGGCGGCGCGCGACCGAAGAAGCGCTCGGCGGCGGTGGTGCCGTCGGGGCGGTGGATGTGGAAGTTGTGCACGGCGGTGAGCGCGGCGAGCTTGCGATCGCTGAGGCGATGACGGCCGTGGTGATGGAGCGAGAGCTGGCCGTTGCGGCCCTCCACCGCGGAGCTGGAGCGCTGAAACAGGTCGGCGCAATCGCCGGCGACCTGCTCGATAGATGCGCGCGTGTCGGTGTCGAGCGCCGGGATCAGTTGTCCGAGGACGGCCGGTTCGATGTCCGGCGCCAAGTTCAGTGCCTCAATGCGCTGCTGCACGGTGG
>NZ_JABX01000044.1 GCF_001469165.1 Thiohalocapsa sp. ML1
GCTGATGTAGCCGCCGCCGACAATCTGACCACTCGGTTTTCGGCTGCCGCAGGCCGAGGACCGCGCTCGGCTCGAATTCGGGCCAAACGGCGCGCGATCCCCGCTTCGGCCTGCCGCCGTCGCCGCAACGGCGACGAAGACAGCCGGTGGTGCGCCGGCCGCGGGTCCCCGCGGCCGGCGCACCACCGGCTTCATGGAAGATGTTTTCTATGCCCTCCCCGTGATTCCTCGACCCCGGGTTCGTCCAACGACCGGTTCAGATCGCGGCTCGCTTCGCTCGCGCGATCTAACCTTATTCGTTGGGCGATTTCATCAGTCTCGACTGAAAACTGCAAGGCGAGAGCCAGTTAAATCTGGAGATCGCCGCGACGTACACGCGAAAAACGTGGTCTGTCCCCTATTTCGTGTGCGAAAAACGTGGTCTGTCCCCTATTTCGCGGCGCTGCTCGACCAACGCTGGCGCCAGCCCTGCACCGTGGCGCGCCCGAGCCGCAACCGGGACGCGGCGCGCGCACGCCGACGCCGGCGGCGGCCAGCAGGACGATCTGCGCGCGTGTCACCAACACGCGCGGCGCGTTGTGTCGGCGCACCAGCGCCTCCAACACGCGACGATCCTTGTCCGAAACAGACACGGGAGCGGCAGCGCAGCGGGGCATGCCGACAAACCTCTGATCATCGAAATTTCAGGAGATCAGAATGATAGCCAACTTCCCTCGAAACGGTCTCAGGATTCTCATACTGGCGCATTAGTTAGCTGCTTGCTTGTCACGCAATAGGCGTGGCGGCAGAGCAACAACCTTGCGGCCAGAGCTATTCTGGCGTTCCCTTAGCGCCTCACAGATGCGGTCAAGATCGTGACCATACTTCGCAGCGTGTTCGCTCCGATACTTCCGAACTTCCGCAACAACTGGGTCTTCGTGCATAGCTATAACCCCAACTCTTCGGGGGAGCAGAGTGTCGGGCAAGCGAAGCCGTGGCTCTCAACGACCTCCATTATCTGCTCCTTGGTTTTCGGCATTGTTGATGTGCTTGAAGTTCCACGTTAGCAAGTAGTTCATCCCAGCGGCAGCAGCGATCGCAATATGCAGGGCGTCTTCTTCGCTGCCGGCAGGTACGGCACGGCGTTCAAGCAAGCGCTTCGCTAGCTCCTTCGCGCCGTCAGAAATGTCAAGTGCTGGAATATCATGTGCAATCTCGAGGCGTTTGGCAGCGACGGCAGGATCTCCCTTGGCAATCTCTTCTTCGACGAGCGCCGAGACATAAAGATCAAAGCGACCGCGTCTGTGATCCCACCATTCACTTGTGACGGCTTGTCGGGCTGCCACAATCAGATCGCGGCTGGGTCGCGACGCAAGGTAACTGATCACCGAGGATTCAATGTAGACCTTCGCACGCATCACGGCTCTGCTGGGTTGCGTGGGCAGCTAACGTCAAGTCTGGCCCGCTGCCCGCTGCCGCGCCGGAGCGCAGCGACAGCGCGGCAACGGGGGGGGCCGGGCCGAGGCGCTAGTTGGGCGATCTGGGCGGCCAGGCTCGGTGCGATCAAGGCTAAACTGACCTGACAATCTCGCGAAAGCATACCATAGCGACTGCCAGGGGTATTTGGTGCATTTAGTAAACTATAACCGTAATTCGCGGTAGCTGACGCCCGCGGACCTCGACGGCTCAGCCCGGTATCGAATTCCGGCGACAGTTCACTGGATTCAATGTTTGCTTCCGCGGCCAGATAAGTAAACTGTCCCTGGAACTCGCCTGGACCGCCGCCCGTTGCCGCGCCGGAGCGCAGCGACGGTGCGGCAACGGGCGGTCTGGCCGAGGCGCTGGTTGGGCGATAATTTGGCCTAGCGAATTAATGGTGGTCTGTCCCCGTTTTCCCGTGTCCCCGTTTTCCCGCCGCTTCGGCCTGCCGCCGTCGCCGCAACGGCGACGAAGACAGCCGGTGGTGCGCCGGCCGCGGGTCCCCGCGGCCGGCGCACCACCGGCTTCATGGAAGATGTTTTCTATGCCCTCCCCGTGATTCCTCGACCCCGGGCTCGTCCAACGACCGGTTCAGATCGCGGCTCGCTTCGCTCGCGCGATCTAACCTTATTCGTTGGGCGATTTCTGGTGGGGCGGGCGAGAGATGCGCCTCGACAGTGTCAGCGGAGAGGTCAGCTCCGCAGGGCCATTCAATGAAATACCCGCCGTTGTGAACTGATAAGAATTCTGTGTGGTCGCGAAGCGCCTCAAACGCCTCTGCGTGAAGAAAAGGCTTGACGTCAAACAATCCGTTGGCACCGTCGTCTGCTTGTACGAAGAGTACATGATCGTCCATGGGAACAATTGCGGAGATTATCATTGGTCTAATCCTCGGATAGCAAAAGGCTTTTTGCCGTTTACCGCGAGATCCCAATCCGCCATCAGTTCGTCTTCGTGGATTGCGATCCAGGCGACTACCATTTTGTGCTTGTTGGGTGGGAGGCTCCCAGCCAAGAGTTCACCTTGAGGAATCGAGTAGACAGCAACTTGGCCTTGGAATTCGGCGTGTATGTGTGGGACGTTGTGCTTATCCGTATCGTAGAAGAACATCCGGATAAGAACACCGTAAAACATCGAGATTGTGGGCATCTGGTTACGTCCGCAATTCTCTCGCCCAACGTCGACCGCAGCCCGCGCCAAACTGCGGCGACGCGCGAAGCGCCCGCCGCAGTTTGGCGTCGGGCTGGCGGACTTGTTGGGCATTCTTCTCACTTAGTTGGTCGGAAGAGGAATCTGAGTTCTCTTACTGTAGTCTTTGACCGGGGTCTTGTGTTTCGGCAAAGTGAATTGGAGCCAATCGACTTACCGGAAAATTGGGTTTGGGAAGCCCACTAGAGATATCCCAAGCGAATATTTCGCCGCTCAAATCGACAGACACTAAATAACGACTGTCGGGTGACGAGGCTAATGCTGTAATCGTACTCTTATGCCCGAGGAGTTGGTGTAATTTATGCCCTGTTTCCGGGTCAATAACATCGATTGTATTACTGTCGAAAGAGGCCGACGCGAACCAGCTTCCGTTTGGTGCTATCAATACTCGACCATGTAGGCCGCAAGTCGAGTCGGTCGGGTGCAGAACTGCACCGGACTCAACGTCGAGAACGCATAAACGTCCCGCCTCCGACTCCGGTTCGGCTAGAAACCATTTCCCTGTCGGGCTTATCGCGATCTGAGCTGAATAGCCGAAATGCGTTAACCGCGTGGCCCTATGATCGCTTATGCGTGTTATCTCAATGGTGCCACCGCAATGCGAATGGATGATGCAATATCCAGTTGGGTGAATTGCTAGGCAACGAGTATCATCGATTTCTCTAATATTGCAACGGTGCAAACTGATTTCTGTCGTATGCGTATCCCATACGAATATACTTTGATAGCTGGAAGCCGTAAGCCACCGACCGCTATCATCGACGGCGACAGCGTAACTCCTCGCGTTCTCTCCATTCAATGACCCCTTGAGAAGTCGACAGAATGAAAACTTGGTTAATAGGCGCAATAATGTTTCGCCGCTGTTCGGATGATGCAGGTGCACGCTGCCGTCATCTTTGGCAACGGCAATCCAGTCGCCTGCTGGATGTATCGCAACAGCATTTCCAAAAAGGGTGAAGGGTCTCCGGTGGCCAGTGGACGTTTCCCAAACAGTGATGGGACCTCCGGTCGCGTGGTTCCGTGGTTCGCCCGATTTGCCGGTTGTTGCGGCGATCCAACTACCGTCAGGCGAGACCGCAACGGATCTTACCTGCCCAGCGTGCCCACCCAAAGGCATGAGCTGCTTCGCAGTCCGAGCATCCCACAGCCGCACGATGCCGTCCGCGCCACCGGTGGCGATCCAGTGATTGTTCGGGTCCCAAGCGACTGCGTTTAATGGGGCTGGACCATCCGTGAAAGTGTTTGGACGAGCATGTTGACTAACACCGTTGCGATGCAGGTTAAGCGGCGGGAATCGCTCACCAGATTTCCCGGCATTCCTCACTCTTTCTCGCACTTGTTCGACGGCACGCAGTCTTCGCCATCGCATTATCTCGGCGCCTTCGTCACCCCGAAAAACGAGGTCTCCAAACCCGAAATACTTTCGCAGCGGACCTTGCGCAATATCGATGTGGCTTGCGGAAACTACGATGCGTTTGGTTCCAGCCCACCAGACGCCAACAGCCGCCTCACCGTCTTCTACCCAGTAGGAAGTCCACGGTCGCGACAGAAAGCCTAGAAATAGATAAGGATGCAGCAATTCAATTTCCTTGGGAACTCGACTGGCTACTAGGAGCAACAGCGGCAATTGCGATTCCGAAGGCCGCAACATGAAGCGTTGCAGAGGGCGCCGCCGATGTACGTGGCTGATGCCGCCCAACAGTTACTTGGGCCGCAGCCTGTGCTTCGGGCGTTAGGCTGGGCCTGTTGTTCAGCGATAGTCTTGGGCGTAGTCTAGCCAAAAAACCTAAGACTGCAAGAGGGAAACCCTGATGAAAACGCATCCTCCGCGCGCCCAGGCGGCTGCCTCTGCAGTGGAGCGTGCCCCCGGGGCTTCGGGTGCGGGGCGCCGACGGCGGGAGGAGGGCGCGCCGTCCGGGTGGGATCGGTACCTGACGTTGCTGGAGGATGAGCGCATTCCGGAGAGTGCGCGGCGCTGGTATATGGTTCGGGCGCAGGCGTTCGTGGAGGCGATGCGCCCGAAGCGCTTGGGCGAGCTGACAGCGGAGGAGATCAAGGCGTTTTTCCCCCGCTACGCGCGGGAGCAGCGACTGTCCGATTGGCAGTATCGTCAAACCGTGGAGGCGGTGCGGCTGCTGCTGGTGCCGCTGGGCGGTTGTCGGGCGGCGCAGGAGGTCGAGTGGGACTTCTTGGCCGAGGTGGGCCAGGCGCTGCCGATGGAGCATCCGACGCGGATGGGGGCGACGACACCGGCGGAGGTGATCGACGGGAGTCCGCGCTACAACGCGGCGGCTGAGGCGCGTCCGCTGTTGAAGCAGATGGCGCAGGTGTTGCGGGCGAACCGCTATGCGTTGCGCACGGAGCAGACCTATGTGGATTGGTGCCATCGCTTCGTGCAGTACCTGGAAGATCATTCGCGCCATACGCCCGGTGATTATTCGAGCGTCGGCAAGGCCGAGGTGCAAGGATTCCTGACGCATTTGGCGGTGGACCGCCAGGTCTCGGCGAGCACGCAGAATCAGGCGTTGCACGCGCTGGTGTTTCTGTTCCAGCACGTGCTGGAGCGCCCGCTGGATGAGATGACCTTCGGGCGCGCAAAGGTGACGCCGCGATTGCCGGTGGTGTTGAGCCTGGATGAGGTGCGCGCCTTGCTGGATGCGCTGACCGGCACCCCGGCGCTGTTGGCGCGGCTGCTCTACGGCACCGGGATGCGCTTGATGGAGGGGGTGAGGTTGCGGGTGGGCGATGTGGACTTCGGTAATCGGCGCATCGTGGTGCGCAACGGCGAGGGGGGCAAGGATCGGGTGGTGCCGCTGCCGAAGCGCTTGATGGCGCCGCTGCGGGCGCATTTGGTGGGGGTGGCGGTGCTACACGAGGAGGATTTGGCAGGCGGCGCCGGCTTCGTGTATCTGCCCCATGCGTTGGCGCGGCAGGCGCCGAACGCGCAGCAGGAGTGGATCTGGCAGTACGTGTTTCCGAGTGCGCGGCTCTCGGCGGACCCGAAGGCCGGGGTGGTGCGCCGGCATCACCTGCATGAGGCGGGCTTTCAGAAGGTGTTGAAGGCGGCGGGGCAGAAGGCGCAGATCGCCAAGCGGGTCAATTCCCATTGCTTGCGGCATTCGTTTGCGACGCATCTCTTGCAGGCGGGCTACGACATCCGCATGGTGCAGGAGCTGCTGGGGCATAAGGACGTGGCAACGACGATGATCTACACGCATGTGATGAATCGGCCGGGGGTGGTGCCGGTGCGCTCGCCGATGGATGTGCTGTGAGGCCTTGGCCGCGGCTGTGGTCTCGGGCGGTCAGTGGGCTTGATCGGGGGTTTCCGTTTTTCGTCATTTCGGCCGAAGCGACGCGGAGCGTCTGCCCTTGCTCCGACGCTGGAGAGACTGGGCAAGTATTCGATTTCGGCGGCAACCTGTTGGTGCAAAGCCGCGTTGGCGGCCGACTGGGTGCTGCGACTTCAATGCGTTGCGGCTGCACCCGGATGGGTTTCGCTGCGGTCTACCCATCCTACGGAGATACTTGCCCAGTCTCTGGAGCGTGGGAGCCAGAAGAAAGAGTTCGCGCGGCATCGCCGGATATCTGCCGAGTCTCAGAGCTTGGGAACCAGCGGGAAGCACAGGTTCGGAACCAGCGGGAAGTCGCCGCACTAGCCGCCGCACTACAGGTGGCGTTGCGGGTCCATGCGGGCGTGCAGGACCCTGATGATCCGGATCACCGGCGGGGCCAACAGGTAGTAGACGAGGTGCTCGTTGACGCGGAGAGATCGGTAGCCGGCTCTGAGGTCTTCCCGCTGCCTTCCAAGCGCAGGGTTGGTTCTGAGCTTCGCCATCCCTGCGTCCAGCTCGGCGAGGTATGGATTGGACTGGGCCGGGTTCCATCGCTTGCCCTTGGAGAGCCAGATGTCTTTCAAATCCGGCCGGGCGCGCGGACGCGTGACGATCTCATGCATCCAGTCCGGCTTGCCTGCGTGCTTCGGCGCGAATCTCGTCCATGTCGAGGGGAGCGTCTTCCCCGCTTTGCTCACCTTCGATGAGCGCTTGGCGCAAGGGTTCGAGCGCCTGCTCGCGTTCTTCAAGCAACTTTAGGCTTGCGCGTACGACGTCACTTGCCGAGCGGTATCGCCCGCTTCGGACCTGCTGCGCCACGAAGCGGTCGAAGTGTTCGTCCAATGAGATGCGTGTGCTGTCGGGCATGGTGAATCACCTGAGGATGCTTGAGGGGCAGCAGCGATGTGCGCAACCTGGCGTGAACCTCGTCGGCAGCATGCAGTTGCTCGGCTCCTTCACGCTAATGCTTCGCTGCGGAAGTCCCGAGACGATTCGAGTCCGTGCCTGCGGCGGACTGAAGTCCGCCTTCCCCAGGGGCCGACTGAAGTCGGCGTACCCGGGAACGGCGGACTGCAGTCCACCTTCCCTAGGGGCCGACTGAAGTCGGCGTACCCGGGAACGGCGGACTGAAGTCCGCCTTCCCCAGGGGCCGACTGAAGTCGGCGTACCCGGGAACGGCGGACTGCAGTCCACCTTCCCTAGGGGCCGACTGAAGTCGGCGTACCCGGGAACGGCGGACTGAAGTCCGCCTTCCCCAGGGGCCGACTGAAGTCGGCGTACCCGGGAACGGCGGACTGAAGTCCACCTTCCCCAGGGGCCGACTGAAGTCGGCGTACCCGGGAACGGCGATGCGCATGGTCGAGCGGTCGGTAAGTAACGATTCAAAAACAAGTTAAACAAGTTACACATCCTCTTGAAACTACGAAACACGCGAAAAGCGCGAAAATTGCGGCGAACCGCGACTGTCCGGCTTGTTCTTTCGCGTATTTCGCGTGTTTCGTAGTTGAAAAAACTGCATTGCGTGTTTTTGAACTGTTACTAACCTGTGCCGTTGCGGGGCATCGGATCAGGAAAGGCGCGCGCTGTCCAGGCTCGTCAAAACTGCTTCACCCGTATCTTCATGGTCTGGATGCGATAGGCGATCTGCCGCGGCGTCATGCCGAGCAGGCGCGCGGCCTTGGCTTGGACCCAGCCGGCCTGCTCCAGTGCGGCGATGACGCGCTCGCGCTCGTCGACGTCGGGGTCGTCGAGGTCGAGGTCGGCGCCGGGTGGCGACAAGGGCGCGGGGGGGAGAACGGCGCAGGCGTCGGATAGGCTGCCGACGTCGATGCCGGTCAGGTTCAGCACGTCGCGGTCTATGATGCCGCCGTCGCTCATGACGGCGGCGCGCTCCATGCAGTTTTCCAGCTCGCGGACATTGCCGGGCCAGCGGTAGCGCATGAGCACGCCGAGCGCGCTGTCGGTGATGCTGAGCTCGCGGCCCTGGCGCGCGGCGAGCTTGGTGACGAGGAACTTGGCCAGCTCCGGCACGTCCTCGATGCGCTCGCGCAGCGCCGGCATCAGGATGGGCATGACATTGAGGCGGTAATAGAGGTCTTCGCGAAAGACGCCGTCCTTGACCTCCTGCTCCAGGTTGCGATTGGTGGCGGCAATGACGCGCACATCCACCTTGAGCGTGCGGCTGCCGCCGACGCGCTCGAACTCGCCCTCTTGCAGCACGCGCAGCAGCTTGGCCTGGAAGGCCGGGCTGATCTCGCCGATCTCGTCCAGAAAGATGGTGCCGCCGTCCGCCTGCTCGAAGCGGCCCTTGCGCAGGGTCTGCGCGCCGGTGAACGCGCCCTTCTCGTGGCCGAACAGCTCGGACTCCAGCAGGTTGTCGGGCAGCGCGGCGCAGTTGAGCTTGACGAAGGCACCGCCGGCGCGCGGGGAGTTGTAGTGGATGGCGTTGGCGATGAGCTCTTTGCCGGTGCCGGACTCGCCGCGCAGCAGCACGGTGGTGTTCCACTTGGCCACCTGGCGCACCTGCTCGAACACCAGGCGCATGCGCTCGGTGCGCCCGATGATGTTGTCGAAGCCGTGGCTGCCCTTGAGGTGCCGGCGCAGCGTGTCGCGCTCCTCGCGCAGCGCGCGGCGCTCCGCCTCCACGGAGCGCGACAGCCGCACGCCCTGGCCGATGAGGTTGGCGACCATCTCGGCGAAGCGCGCGCGCTGCGGCATCAGCGCATCGGCTACCGGCGGCTGCAAGGCGAATACGCCGGCGACGTCGTCGTCGCCGACGCGGATGGGCACGCCGATGAAGGGCAGGCCGGGGTCGAACAGCCCGAGGCGGTCGAGGAACCGCGGCTCATCGCCCACCCGCGGCAGGATCCAGCGCTGGTTGGTCTCCAGCACCTGGCCGATGACGCCCTCGCCGGGGCGGTAGCGGATCTTCTCGAACGGCGCCGCATCGTTGTCGTGCAGCGCCGCGACGAGGAGATCGCCGCTGTCGGCGTCGAGCAGGCTCACCATGCCGCGGCACAGCCGGCCGCGCTCGTGCAGCGTCCGCAGCACCTGGCGCAGGGTCTCGCGCAGCTCCAGCGAGCGGCTCAGCACGCTGCTCACCTCGAACAGCGCGGCGAGCTGCTCCTCCAGCAGCCGGAGCCGTGCGGCGTCGCCGGGGTCGCCGGGCGGCGTTGCAGGGGATTGGGCAGGGGCGTCTACGTCTGGCATCTCGAGCATGTTCTGGAACGGCCGTGATCGGAAACGGCGAGGGCTCGCCGGAGTGGACCGCGCCCGCGTTTAGTGCGGGGGGACGTTGCCGAGGGTCACGCGCACGCGGCAGCCGTCGCGATAGTCGGTGTCGATCTCGATGCTGCCGTCGTGCCGGTTCACGATCTCCTGCGCCAGCGCGAGGCCCATGCCGGCGCGCCCGCGGCGGTTGCGCCAGCCGATGTGGAAGGGCTCGAAGACCTTGATGCGCAGCTCCGCCGGGATGCCGGGGCCGTTGTCCTCGACGATGACCTCCACGGCATCGTCGAGCGCGCGGGTGGCGAGCCGGAGCGCGCGCTGGCTGCCGCCGCCCTCGTGCAGGGCCTGCAGCGCGTTGTCGATGAGGTGCTTGAACAGCGAGCGCAGCTCGTTCTTGTGGCCCGACAGCTCCGGCAGCACCAGCGCCGGCTGCCAGTCCACGACGACGCCGGCGGCGAGCAGGTTGTCCGTCTCGAGCGCCAGCACGTGGCGCAGCAGCTCGTTGATATTGACGTTGACGCCCGGCTCCGGGACCTCCGGCGGCAGCGCCGCGTGCAGCGTGGCGAGCGCGGTCTCGCCGGCCCGGGTGATCTGCCCGAGCATGTCCGCGAACAGCGCCGGATTGCCGCTGCCGTCTTTGAACATGCTGCTCGCGGCGCGGATCATGTTGAGCGGCACCTGGAGCTGGAAGCTCGCCGCCGTCAGCGCCTCGCGCATGCCCTGGGCGAGCTGCTGCTCGGCGAGGCGCGCGCGCAGATTCTCCAGGTGCGCGCGCTCGATCTCGCGACGCCGCGCGGTGATGTCGTTGGCGAGCAGGAGCAGGCGCTGATCGCCGGCATCGCCGCGGATGAAGAAGCCGGACGGGCTGGAGTCGGACTCGTTGACGGCGGTGCCGGAGCACGCGAACCAGCGCGGGCCGATGCTGCCCGGCACCTCCAGGCTGATCTCGATGTCGCGGAAGCCCTGGCCCGCGGCGGCGCGCTCGAGCGGGTCGAAGCCGGCCTGCTCCCGCAGTGCCGCACGCAACAGCGCCAGCGGCTCGCGCCCGCGCAGGTCGCCGAGCAGCTTCTTGTATTCCTGATTGTCGAGGATGATGCGCCCGTCCGCCTCCAGCAGCACGACGACGACGGGGGCGGCGTCGAGCACCGTCTCGATGCGGGTCTTCTGCTGGCGCAGCGCGACCGTCAGCTCGTGCTCGCGCGTCACGTCGCGGTGCATGCCCAAGAAGTAGCGGATGCGCCCGGCGGCGTCGAGCACCGGCGAGATGGTCAGCTCCGCGAGGTAATCGGCGCCGCCCTTGCGCCGGTTGATGAGCGTGCCGGTCCAGGGCCGCTTGCGCTGGATGGTGCGCCAGAGCTGCTGGTAGATGGACTCCGGCGTGGCGTTGCTGGACAGGATCGACTCGTTCTTGCCGAGCACCTCGGCGCGGTCATAGCCCGTTAGCGCCTCGAACGCGGCATTGGCGTAGAGGATGTTGGCCTTCGCGTCGGTGACGGAGATGGCTACCGGGGCCTGCTCGACGCTCTCGAAGAAGAGCCGCGGCGGCAGCGGGTCCGCGGGGTCGCCGGCCATCAGCGTGAGCGCCTCCACGACCTCCGCCGGCGTGCCGGGCGGCGGCTCGTGCAGGAAGGCGCCGAGCGCGCTCGCCGCCGGCAGGTCCTGCGGCAGGCCCGGTCCGACGGCGTCCTCGGTCATGTCGTCGGCCGTCATGTCGTCGGCCGTCATATCGTCGGCCGTCATGTCGTCGGCCAAGTTGCCGGCCGGTCGTCTCTCGCCTTTGCGACTGCTCACGTTGCTCCCCGTGGTTGCGTCGTCCCCGCGGATGCGTCTGCCCACCGGGTTCAACCCACGCATGAAGCAGATTGCATGCCACCGACCAAGGGCCAAGGGCCAAGGGCCAAGGGCCGAGGAGGGCTCCCTCGGCCCTTGGCCCTATTGCCCTCAAGCGCCCTGTTGTCAAGAAACTAAGCCTTGGCGCCGTCAAGCAAGCTAGCGCCGCCGCGACGCGTCGCCTCTGTCGGGATTGCGACAAGACTGCTGCGCCGCAGCAGGGCGTTGTGGCAAGCCTGACAGGCAGTGCGGGTTTGTCGCGGCGGCCGATGCGGGGCAGAGCATCGTCTCAAGCACTCGCCAAAGCATTGAGAACGGACATTTCCCCGCATGCTTGCCCCAAGACGATGCAAGGGCGCGGGGCCTGGCCGGGGCGCTGGCATTGCTCTTGCTATCGCTCTTGCACTCGTTCTCGCAATTGGAAGCCGCAGAGCCAGGCTGCGCGTCGCCCGCGGCGACAGCGCGCGCCATCGGGCCGAAGGGGGACTCAGACCACTATGACCGAATACCTGCTGCTGATCCTCGCCACGGCGCTCGTGAACAACGTGGTGCTGGTGAAGTTCCTCGGGCTCTGCCCGTTCATGGGCGTGTCCAACAAGCTCGACACGGCGCTCGGCATGGGGCTCGCGACCACTTTCGTGCTGACGCTGGCCGCCGCCGCGGGCTGGATTCTGGAGCATCTGGTACTGACGCCGCTCGACATCGGCTTCCTGCGCATCCTGACGTTCATTCTGGTAATCGCGGCGGTCGTGCAGTTCACGGAGATGGCGGTGCGCAAGCTCTCGCCGACGCTCTACCAAGTGCTCGGCATCTTCCTGCCGCTGATTACGACCAACTGCGCCGTGCTCGGCGTGGCGCTGTTGAACGTGCAGCAGGAGAACAGCTTTTTCGAGAGCCTGGTCTACGGCTTCGGCTCGGCGCTCGGCTTCACGCTGGTGATGGTGCTGTTCGCGGGCCTGCGCGAGCGCCTCGCGCTGTCGCAGGTGCCCGCGGCCTTCGCCGGCACGCCGATCGCCTTCGTCGTCGCCGGGCTCCTGTCGCTGGCCTTCATGGGCTTTGCGGGTCTCGCTTGAGGAAGGGGCTAGGGGCTAGGGGCTAGGAACCGAGACCGAGCACCATAGCCCCTAGATTGCTTGACGGCGCCGATTGTTTGCAGATGAGTCTATTTCACAACAAACGTGTGGGGGGAGGGCCGAGGGCCAAGGCCCAAGGGAGCCGTCCTAGGCCCTCGGCCCTTGGCCCTTCGTAACGCGCTCCGTGGCCTTGTCGATCTGAGCCTCCGCTCCCCTAGCACCTAGCACCTAGCACCTAGCACCTAGCATCCAGCACCTCAAATGATAGCCGCCATCCTCAGTCTCACCGCCCTCGGCCTCGGCCTCGGCACGCTGCTCGGCATCGCCGCGCGCTATCTCAAGGTCGAGGAGAGCCCCATTGTCGGCAAGATCGAGGAGCTGCTGCCCGGCTCCCAGTGCGGTCAGTGCGGCTATCCGGGCTGCAGCCCGGCGGCGGCTGCGATTGCGGCGGGCGAGGCGAAGGTGACGCTCTGCCCGCCCGGCGGGCGGGCGCTCGCGGAGTCGCTGGCGGCGCTGCTCGGCGTCAGCGTGGACCTGTCCGACATGGAGGAGCAGGCGCCGGTGGTGGCGCACATCCATGAGCGGCTCTGCGTCGGCTGCACCAAGTGCTTCAAGCGCTGCCCGACGGACGCGATCATCGGCGCCAACGACCAGATTCATGTTGTGTTTGAGGACGCCTGCACCGGCTGCGGCAAGTGCGTGGACGCCTGCCCGACCGAGTGCATCGAGCTGCGTCCGCCGACGCTGACACTCACCAACTGGGTCTGGCCCGTGCCGGAGGCCGCGTAATGAAACTCTTCGGCAAGCTCTACAGCATCCGCGGCGGCATTCATCCGGACGACCGCAAGTCGCTGGCCGCCACGCAGCCCATCGAGGATCTGCCGCTGCCGGACCTGCTGCACATCCCGTTGCAGCAGCACATCGGCGCCGCGGCCAACCCGGTCGTGCAGCGCCGGCAGCAGGTGCACAAGGGCGAGATCATCGCCATGGCCCAAGGCGCCGTGTCCGCGCCGATCCATGCGCCGACCTCCGGGCGCATCGCCGGTCTCGGCCTGTACCCGGCCAACCACCCGTCCGGGCTCAACGTGCGCACCATCACGCTGCAGCCGGACGGCGAGGACCGCTGGCACCCGGACATCCGCGGCGTTGATGACCCCTTCGCGCTGGCACCTGAGGACATCGCCCGGCGCGTCGCCGAGGCCGGCGTCGTCGGCATGGGCGGCGCGACCTTCCCGTCCGCGGTGAAGCTGAATCTGCGCAATCGCTACAGCCTGCATACGCTCGTCATCAACGGCTCGGAGTGCGAGCCCTACCTGACCTGCGACGACCGCCTGATGCGCGAGCATCCGGAGCAGGTGCTCGACGGCGTGCGCATCATGGCCCATGCGCTCGGGGTGAGGCAGATCATCATCGGCATCGAGTCCAACAAGCCCGAGGCCATCGCCGCGCTGAAGGACGCCGCAAAGCCCTTCGCGGGCGTCGAGGTGGTGAAGCTCCCGGCGCGCTACCCGATGGGCTCCGAGAAACACCTGGTGCAGACGCTGACGGGCCGCGAGACGCCCGCGCGCGGGCTCACGGCGGACATCGGCGTGGTGGTGCACAACCCCGCGACGGCCTTCGCCGTGCACGAGGCGCTGCGCCATGGCCGGCCGCTCATCTCCCGCGTCGTCACCGTCACCGGGCAGGCGGTCGCGCAGCCGAAGAACCTGCGCGTGCCCATCGGCACCCGCGTGCAGGCGCTGGTGGACCACTGCGGCGGCTTCACCGAGGCGCCCGCGAAGCTCATCAGCGGCGGGCCGATGATGGGGCAGCCACTGACCGAGCTGCGCGTGCCCATCATGAAGGGCACCAACGGCGTGCTCGCGCTCACCGCCGCGGAGACCAACAAGCGCGCGCCCGCGCCCTGCATCCGCTGCGCGAGCTGCGTCGGCGCCTGCCCTTGCGGCCTGGTGCCGCTGACCATGGCCGCGCACATCCGCGCCGGCGACCTCGACGGCGCCGTCGGCCAGGGGCTCATGGACTGCATCGGCTGCGGCTCCTGCGCCTACGTCTGCCCCGCGCACATCCCGCTGGTGCAGTTCTTCAACCACGCCAAGGGCGAGCTCGCCGCCCGCGGCCGGGCGCAGCAGAAGCAGACCGAAACCAAGCGCCTCGCCGAAGCCCGTAGCGCCCGCATCGAGGCGCAGAAGCAGGCTAAGCGCGCGGCCATGGCCAAGCGCAAGGCCGAGCAGGCGGCGCAGAAGGCAAAGGAAAAGGCCGCCGCCGCCGAGGCGAAACAGGCGGAACCGGCGGAACCGGCGGAACCGGCCGCAGCCGCCGCGGTGGCGGAGGCGAGTTGATCGGCCCACTGCCGAGCACGCCGCACTCCGCTCCCCGCACTTCGCACTTCGCACCTCGCACTTTCAACTTCGCACTTCTTAACGCCCATGAACGCCCCCCTGTCCGCCAGCCCCCACGCCCATGCGCCGGTGAGCATCGGCCGCACCATGGCGCTCGTCGTGCTCGCGCTGGTGCCGGCGACGCTGTTCGGGCTGTATCAGTTCGGCTGGCCCGCGATCTTTCTGTTCACCGTCACCGTGGGTGCCACCGTCGGCTTCGAGGCGCTGTCGCTCATGGCCGCCGGCAAGCCCGTGCGCGTGACGCTGATGGACAACTCGGCGCTGCTCACCGGCTGGCTGCTCGCGCTGACGCTGCCGCCCTGGGCGCCCTGGTGGGTCGGCGTGGTTGGCGGTGCCCTTGCCGTGCTGCTCGGCAAGCAGGTGTTCGGCGGCATCGGGCAGAACCTGTTTAATCCGGCCATGGTGGCGCGCGTGGCGCTGCTCATCTCCTTTCCGTTGGAGATGACGCGCTGGGTGGCGCCGCGGCCCCTGTTCAGCGGCGACGCGCCGGGGTTTTTGGAGGGGCTCGCCATCACCTTCGGCGGGCAGAACTACGACGCGATGACCGGCGCGTCCATCCTCGGGCACGTGCGCACGGAGCTGGACCGCGGCACGGAGCTGAGCGGCGCGCTGGCCGGCGTCTTCGATCCCTTCGCCGCACTGCTCGGCACCGTGCCGGGCAGCCTGGGCGAGACCTCGGCGCTGCTGGTGGCGGCCGGCGGGCTGTTCCTCATGGCCAAGCGCATCATCGGCTGGGAGATCCCGGCAGCGCTGCTCGGTACCGTCGCGGTGCTGGCCAGCCTCATGAATCTCATTGATCCCACGCAGTACGCCGGTGCGCCCTATCACTTGCTCGCCGGCGCCACGATGCTCGCGGCCTTCTTCATCGCGACGGATCCGGTGACCTCGCCGGTGTCGCGTGCCGGCCAACTGCTGTTCGGCGCCGGCGTCGGCGCGCTGATCTACGTGATCCGCACCTGGGGCGGCTATCCGGAGGGCGTCGCCTTTGCGGTGCTCTTGATGAACGCCGGCACGCCGATGATCGACCATTACCTGAAGCCGCGCATCTACGGCCGCGACCGCCGCGGCAAGCCGCTGGAGTATCCGGCGCCCGCCGCCGCAAAGACCCCGGAGGCCCGGCCATGAGCACGGTTGCCAACCCGACCTATCGCAGCCGCGTCGGCTACCAGGCCGGCCTGCTCGGCGGCTTTGCGATGGTGGCCGCGGCGCTCCTGGTGATGGGCGACATCGCGACCCGCGATGCCATCGCCGAGCGCCGGGCGGAGGACCTGCTCGCCTCGCTGTCGCAGGTGATCCCGGCCGCGTCCCATGACAACGACCTGCTGGCGGATACGCTCACGCTGCCGGGCGACGACGGCGACATCACCGTCTACCGCGCGCTGCGGGGGCTCGCGGTCTCCGGCGTCGCCTTCGAGACCGTCGGCCAGGGTTACGCCGGGCCCATCCGCGTGCTGCTCGGCGTCGGCGCCGACGGCCGCGTGCTCGGCGCCCGCGTGCTCGCACACACCGAAACCCCCGGGCTCGGCGACAAGATCGAGGCGGCCCGCGACGACTGGATCCTGGCCTTCGACGGCAAGGCCCTCGGCGACCCGCCCGAGTCCGGCTGGGCCGTGAAGAAGGACGGCGGCGACTTCGACCAGTTCAGCGGCGCGACCATTACGCCGCGGGCGGTGGTGGGAGCGGTGAAGGCGGGGCTCGATCTCTTCGCCCGGCATCGCGATGCGCTGACTGCATCGGCGGTGCAGCAAGTGGCGAGCGGCGAGTGATGAGGCGTCGCCGGTGCGTGACCCGCACTTCGCACTTCGCACTTCGCACTTCGCACTTCGCACTTCGCACTTCGCACTTCGCACTTCGCACAGACGTTCAGACATCAGGTGAGACATGAGCAACCCCGAGCAGCCGGCCGTCGACTGGTCCCGCATCGCCCGCGACGGCGTTTGGGACAACAACGTGGTCATGGCCCAGTCGCTGGCGCTATGCCCGCTGCTCGCCGTGACCGGCACGGCCACCAACGGCCTCGGGCTCGGGCTCGCGACGGCCTTCGTCATGGTGCTGTCGGGTCTCCTGGTGTCCGTGCTGCGCGGCATCATCACGCCGCAGGTGCGCATCCCGGTGTTCGTGCTGATCATCGCCGTGCTGGTGACGCTGGTGGACTTGGCGATGAACGCCTGGATGCACGATCTGCACAAGGTGCTCGGGCTCTTCATCCCGCTCATCGTCACCAACTGCGCCATCCTCGGCCGCGCCGAGAGCTTCGCGTCGCGCCAGGCGCCGCTGCCCGCGATGTTCGACGGGCTCATGATGGGCGTCGGCTTCACGCTGGTGCTGGTGGCGCTCGGCGCCGTGCGCGAGGTCATCGGCTCCGGCACCCTGTTCGCCAACGCCTCCATGCTGCTCGGCGAGTCCCTGCGCTGGCTGGAGCTGACGCTGATCCCGGACTACCGCGGCTTCCTGCTGATGATTTTGCCGCCCGGCGGCTTCATCGCCATGGGCTTCCTGCTCGCCGGCAAGCGCGTCCTCGACCGCAGGCTCGCAGCGCGCAAGCAGGCGAGGGCGGCCGCAGCAGTACCGGCCGGCGCATAACGGCCCACCTCGGCCCTCAGCCCTCGGCCCTTCGCCCAGGCCCCGCTCGAAGCCGAAGGAGCCATCGCAGCAACCTGCCTACCCGGAGCTAAACAGAATGCACATAGGCCTCGCCTACGCGGACAAGTTCAAGCGCACCTGGCTCAAGCTCGACGTGCCGGACGGCTGCACCGTGCGCGAGGCCATCGAAAAGGCCGGCATGCTTACGCAGTATCCGGACATCGACCTCGACAGCCAGCGCGTCGGCATCTTCGGCAAGTTCACGAAGCTCGATGCCAAGGTCAAGGACGGCGACCGCGTCGAGATCTACCGCCACATCACCGCGGACCCGGAGACGGTGCCGCGGCGCGATCAGGGCGGCGATGACGACGACGATTGACGTTGCGCCGCGGGCGCCAGGCCCCGCGTCTCGTCGTTCCGGTCGGCGGGTTGCGCGGCGCGCGGGGGTTTGAGCCCTGATCGGCTCAGCCTGGGCATGGCTTCACGCTCCGCCGTGCTTGCGCCTGGCCGCGCCGGGGCGCAGAGCGCCCGCAGACGCGCGACACCGCTGGAGCGGTGTCGCGAGTGGTAACGACAACGACTCGATACGGTCTCGGGACTTGCGCGCTGCTGCGCGACCAGGATTCTCGTCTTCAGCGCGCCTTGCCCAGAATCTGCCGCGCGATGCGCGCGGCGCTGGCGCGCTGGTCGAGCCGCGTCGCGCGGTCGCGGGCGCGGAACTCGGGCGCGCCCACCCGCGCCGCCAGCAGCCCGAAGTGGTTCACGCCCGGCAGCCATTCGACCGGGCTGCCGAGCGCGGCGGCGAGTCCTTCCAGCCCGGCCGGGTTCACCACGCCGTCCTCGCTGCCCGCCAATAGGCGCACGCGCGCCCGCCGCGTCGCTGGCTTGTGCCAGGGCTCCTGCAGGCTGGACACACCGAGCAGCACCCACTCGACCGGCCGGCCGCCGAAGCCCTGGCCGAAGCCCGCCGACAGCACCCAGCCGCCCAGGCTGTAGCCCAGGATGCGCAGCGGCGCTGCCGCGCGGCGCCGCCCGGTCGGCGCCGGCGGCAGCCGGTGCCGGGCAAGGCCCCGCGCCGGCAGTTGCCCGCGCAGCAGCCGGCGCGCGGCCAGGATCGCACGGCGTGCCTCCGCGGCATCGCCGGCAAACAGCAGCGGCCAGCGGTAGTCCAGCGTCAGCACCGCGGCGCCGGCGGCGGTGAGCTCCCCGAGCAAGACGCGGTAATCGCCGGGCGTGGTCAGCGCGCCGGGGCTGAAGACGATCCAGGGCGGTGTCGGTTGTTTGGATCCGGCGACCCGTTGCGGCGGCCGATAGCTGATGCAACTCCGCCCGACGCCGGGCAGGCGCAGCCGGATGTGGCGCACGGGCTGGGTATGGGGCGAGCGGGCGGGGGTCTTCATCGGATCAGCGCACTCAGGTCTAGCGAGGCAGAGCCTCAGACCGACCAGGGCACGGCGCATCATCTTGCGCAGCCCGCTCGTCGGCGTATTGAACCAAGGGCCGAGGGCCAAGGGCCGAGGCGGGCTCCCTTGGCCCTCGGCCCTCGGCCCTTTTGCCTGCAAGCGCCTTGTCGTCGTGAAACTTGACTCATCTGCAAGCATTCGGCGCCGTCAAGCAATCTAGGGAGGCTTCGCCTCACACCGACGAGCCGTGCTCGTCGCTATCGCTATCGCTATCGCTATCGCTATCGAAATCGAAATCGAACCGAGTGAACCGATCCCGACCTCTGCGCGCGGGGCATTGAGGCGCGGGAACGGCGGAGACTCGGCAGCGAAGCACTTGCCCTCCCGTAGCCGAGCCGGAGCCGGAGCCGGGCCGGGCCGGAGCCGGGCCGGGGCCGGGCCGGGGCCGGGCCGGAGAGCCGACCTCCAGGTCGGCTCCCCAGTCGCGACACCAGTGCATCCCGCTCTGTGGCCGTGTTGACCTGGAGGTCAACACTCCAGTCAACACTCCAGTCAACACTCCAGTCAACGCCCCAGTCAACGCCCCAGTCAACGCCCGTCGTTGCGTTGCGCAAGATCATTGTCGAGGCGGCCTCAGCAGCCACGGCCGCTCCACCGGCACTGCAATGCCGGTGTCGGCGGTGAAGACCTGCTCAGTTCCGGCGAGCGCGGCCGGGTCGAAGTCGAGCGAGCCGCTGAGCCCGTCGTCGCGGCGGATGCGGGCGTAGACGGCCTCCGCCTCGGCCTCGGTTAGTCCGTAGCAGGCGGCGATGTGCGCGACGCTGCCGGTCCGGTCCTGGTCGAGGGACGACAGGACGTCGAGCCAGTCCTCGCAGAAGACCGCCAGCAGCGCCGCATGGCCGGTGTGATCGAGCCAACTGCGGCGCAGCGCCGCGACGACGCCTTGGTAGCGCAGTATCGGCGCCGCGCCGCTGAGCGCGGCGATGCGCGTGATGCCATCGCGGCAGGACCACGGCGGATTGAGCAGCGTCGCGTCGAGCGTGCCGTCGCGAAGCGCCCCGTAGCGCAGGTTGGTGGCGCCGGCCTTCACCCACTGCACCCGCGGGTAGGCGTCGCCGAGGCGCCCGCGCAGCAGCAACCGCAGTGCCCGCGCGTAGCCGGTGTCGGTGTCGATGCCGACGCGGGGGGCTGCGGCCGGATCGAGCCGACCGCACAGATCCAGGATGCCGCCGTGCACCGGGAAGACCACGCCGAGGCCCGCCCAGCCGTCGATCAGCGCGAGCGACAGACAATCGTCGTAGGACAGGAAGACGAGGTCGGCGGCCCCGCCCTTGAGGTCGCTGTGCGCCTCGTCGGCATTGGCCACGAAGCGCACGTCCAACGCGACCCGGCGGCGGGCGGCGACCGCCTCCAAGAGCATGGCGGTGATGTCCTTGAAGGCCGAGACCCTGAGCCTGGGCGGTGCTGCGAAAGTCGACATGGCGGGCTGCGCTGGGATGGATCGGGGAGAGATTCGGCGTCGGCGTCGGCAGGGGCTAACGCAAAAACGGCCCGTCGTGCCCGATCTTGCCCGGCCCGTCCAGCACCCAGATGCCGGCGGAGTTGGCCTTGACGTGGAAGGACAGGTGGCCGTCCGAGTGGATCTCGCCGCCGGTGACGGCGTCTCGATAAACGCCGGGGCGAATGTCGCCGATGTTGACCTGCTGGTCCGAGCCGATGGCGAGCCCCACCACGGCATAGCTGCCGGCGCCGGACAGGTCGCGCACGAAGGCCATGCCGCTGCCCCATTCAGATACCCGGATCATGGTCGCCTTCTGCAATGCCGGCACGTGGCGGCGAATGAGATTGAGCCTCTGGATGTGCTGATAGAGCGGGTGTGATTGGGTCTGCTTGATGCGCGCGTCGGTGAGGTGATCGCCGAAATAGGCACGGCCGGTCGTGTCGAGCGTGTCCTTCTCGCCCTCCACGTCCTGCGGGGCGCCCTTCATGAACTCGATCTCCTCGCCGAAGTACAGGCAGGGAATACCCCGCGCCGTCCAGATGAGGTTGTAGGCCGCCGCCGCCATCCAGGTCTCGCCCTTGAAGCGGTATTTGAAGTCGTTGTCCGGCCCCACGTCGTGATTCTGCAAGAAGGTCACGAGCTGGGTCACGTCGCCGTAGATCCAGTCCATGGACAGGATCTGGCCCGTGCCCTCGAAGGTGCCGCGGGAGAGCGTGTCTCTGAACGTGCTGAAGAGCCCGAAGTCGAGCTGCGGAAAGCCCGAGTCGCCGCCGGAATTCGGGTCCTGCGGATCATGGCCTAAGCGCGTGTACCACCAGGGCCGGATTTGGCTCGGCCCGTTGTCGCCGCCGCCCAAGTCGCCCCAGCCGTAGCCCTTTACCAGGTTCTCGCCGAACACGAAGAGCCCGGGCTTGTGCGCCTTCCAGGCGTTCACGTACTCCAGCAGGTTCTCGCGATTGACGTGCTTCACGGTGTCGATGCGCAGCGCATCGACGCCCATGTCGAGGTACCGATTGATGGCCCCGATGATGTAGTCCTTGACGTTCTGGCGCTCGGTGGCGAGGTCGATGCAGTCCCCGGCCATGTGGCGCTGCTGGAGCGGGTGCGGGCTCTCCCAGTCGCCGCCGCAGATGAAGCCGTCTTGGTGATACCAGTTCGGGTCCAGCGCCTGCGCGTCGATGCCGAAGAAGCGGCCGGGGTTGTAGCCCGGCTTCGGCACCGTCTCGCCGGTCTTGGGGTCAGCGAGCGGCTCGAGACCATCGGGGTCTGACTCGTGCCGCGCCTGCCACCAATCGGGCGCGACCGGGTTGTCGATATCGTCGCGGTTCGGCCAGGCGTAGTTGCCGAGGTTGCCCTGGTAGGGGCCGTGGTTCACCTTGCCCTGCTCGGAGCCTTGGGGCACGTAATACTTGATCGGTAGGTGGTCGATGTGGACCTTGCCGCGGATGCCGTATTGGCAGGAGTGATTGACCACGACGTCCTGGATGATCTTGATGCCCTTCGCATGGGCCGCGTCGATGAGGTGCTGATAGGTCGCGTCCGGCGATTCCAGCCGCGGGTCGATGCGCGTCCAGTCGTAGGCGTGGTAGCCGTGGTAGTCCAGCCCGGAGCGGTTCTCCACCGGCGGCGTGATCCAGATGGCCGTGAAGCCCAAGTCCCGAATGTAGTCGAGCCGCTCGATCAGGCCCTTGAAGTCCCCGCGCCAGTGCGGGTCGATGGCGTTGCCCGCGGCGTCGAAGCGGATGCGGTCGCGGCAGAAGAAATTGTTGGACGGGTCGCCGTCGTTGAAGCGTGCCGTCAGCAGGAAGTAGATCGTCTCCTCGCGGAAGTCCGTGCGCTCCGCAATCGGCCGGAGCACGTCGCTGCTGATGGCCGGCTGGCGGGGCGATGCCGGTGGGGTGTGCTCGGGCGGAGTCGGCGCCGACGTCGATGCCGCCGCCGACGGCGCGTCCCGCCAATGGGTGTCGAAGCTGAACCAGCCGTCGCGCGCCCGCGCCAGGTCGCCGCTTTGGCGCCCCTGGCCGTCGTTGAACACCAGGTTCACCTGCGTCGTGCTCTTGAAGTGAAACAGGTACCAGCCCGCGTGCTCCGGGTCCGGCGTCATCGGCTCACCCGGCCAATTGGTGCCGTCGCCGTGGGGCTCGCGGTCCCAGTAGTGGATCAGGACTGGGTGGGCCCAGTCGTCGGGTCGGCGGAAGCGGATGGTGATCTGCGGCATCAGGGGCTCCGGTGGTACAGCACTGCCACCGTCCATTGTGCAGCAGCGCCGCCACGCTGCCGATCGGCGGAACCCTGCCTGGATCAAAGAGAGCGCGAATCGTCGCTGACCGCACCCTTGGTCCTGCGTATCTGCCCCCTAAGACGCGATCGCTGCCGGCGCCCGGGTACGCCGGATGCATCCGGCCAGGATCAGCGCTTGATCCCGGTCGGTCCCGGTCCGGCGGCGCCGTGTCGGGCAGCTCAGCCTGCCAAGAGGCGAATCAGCTCGTCCTTCAGTTGCGCGACGACGATGGGCTTGGCAACGTAGCCATCCATGCCCGCCGCACGGCAGCGCTCGCGGTCTTCCGCCATGGCGTTGGCCGTGATCGCGATGACGGGCAGCCGCCCCGTGCCGCGGTCGGCCTCCTTCGCACGCCAGGCACGGGTCGCGGCGAGGCCGTCCATGTCGGGCATTTCGACGTCCATCAGCACGAGGTCGAAGTTGCCCTGCTGGAGGCGATCGAGCCCGGCGCGGCCGTCCTCCGCGGTCTCGACGACGATGCCCATGCGCCCGAGGAACGCGGCGGCGAGCTTGCGGTTGATGATGTTGTCGTCCACCACAAGGACACGCCGGCCGGCCAAGGGTTGGGCGATGCCCTCGCGCACGGCAGCGGGCGCGGCAGCGGGCACGACAACGGCAGCGTCCGGCGGCGGCAGTGCCGGCTGCGGCGTTACGTCTGCGGCCGGCAAGCACAGCGGCAGTCGCCCCCGGAAGCAGGTGCCCGATCCGGGTACGCTTTCGACGTCGATGTCGCCGTCCATCGCGTGCAGCAGGTCGCGCGCGATCAACAACCCGAGGCCGGTGCCGCCGAACTTGCGGGCAACGCTCTCGTCGGCCTGGCTGAACGCCTTGAACAGGCGGCTGCGGGCCGCCTCGTCCATGCCGACGCCGGTATCGCGCACGCTGAAACAGAGCATGCCGGCGTCGTCTGCCGCCATGCGCAGCGTGACGCTGCCCTGCTCGGTGAACTTGACCGCATTCGCCAGCAGGTTGATCAAGATCTGCCGCAGGCGCGTCGGGTCACCGACGATGCGCGGCGGCAGATCGCTCGCGACGAAGGTCTCGAACACCAGCCCCTTGGCGCTGGCCTGCTGGCTCACCATGCTCGCCACGGTAGCGATCAGCCCGCGCAGGTCGAAGGGGATGCTCTCAATGGTGAGCTTGCCGGCTTCGATCTTGGCGTGGTCGAGCACGCTGTTGATGAGATCGAGCAGATGCTCGCCGGACGTGGCGATGAGCTGCACATAGTTGCGTTGCGAATGGGTGAGCGGCTCCTCCTCGAGCAATCCGGCGAAACCGAGGATGGCGTTCAACGGCGTGCGCAATTCGTGGCTCATGCGCGAGACGAACTCGGATTTGGCGCGGCTGGCGGCCTCGGCCTTTTCTTTGGCCAGCAGAATCGCGCGCTCGCGTCGCGCCAGCTCCTCGGCGCGGCGGCCCTCGATCAGGCGTTGCAGGGCATGGGCGAACACCGGGAGGAAGCGCTGGAACAGGGTGTGCGCCTCGGGCTCGGCCAGCCGGCGCGCACCGGCGCACGCCACCAGCCAGCAATGGGCGTCGAACTGCACGCGCCCGGCGAGCAGGGCTTGAGGGGCCGCGTCGGGCAGCGGCAGGCCTAGGGCCGCGACCAAGGCGGTGATGTCGGTGACCACGCGTTGCGGCTTCTTGGCCAGATAGGTCAGCAGCGTCGGCTGTGCCAGGAGCTCGAGAAAGCCCGCGTCCGCCCCGGCGCCGGTCGCCAGGGCGCCGTCTGCGGTCGAACAGGCGCGGATGGCGACCGAGGGCGTCTCAAGGGCGCCCGCCAGGCGCTCCACCATCAGTTGCGGCAAGCGGTTCCAGTCGCGCTCATCCACCAGCGATGCCAGCGCCTCGGCCAGCGCGTCGCTGGCGCGGCGCATGCGCTCATCGCGCGCGCGCAGGTTCGCAAGCTCCACCAGTACGTCGCGCAGATGGGCGTCGCGCAGGTGGGCATCGCGCGGATTGGCATCGCCGGGTTGCATCGGGCCGCGGATCAGTCCCGCGCGAAGGTGACGGCTGAAATCATCAGATTGCCGTGGCGGTTATCGCAGGCCAGCGTGGGCCCCTGCTCGCCGAAGGTGAAGGCGGCGATGAAGGGCACGCCGGGCAGGGCGGCATGCAGCGAGCGCCGCACCTCGTCGAGGCGCTCCTGCACCGTCAACATGCAGCCGGCGCAGAACACCAGGATCATGCCGGCGGCCTCTGCCTTGTCGATCTCGCCCATGCGGCAGGCGGCGTCGCTCACCAGCGCCGGACGCTCCAGGAGGCTGTCGGCGGTGCCGCGCATCAGCACCAGCTCCTCGCCCTCGGCGACGTTGGTGAAGAGCGTCATCGAACCGTCCGCGGCGAGCGTCTCGGGGTGCGACAGGAGGAAGATGTCGGCGCCGCCGATGCTGTCCATGTGCCGCCCGAGCGGCCAGAGCGTGGTTGCCATCAGCACATTGACCGAATCCGCCGCGGGCCGCGCGACGGCGCCGCTTGTCCACGAGGAGTAGATATCGGCGGCCGGCCGGCCCTCGATCTCGAATACGCGGCGACCGGCACATCGGGTAATGCGGCCGCGCCGCTCGGTCGGCGCATAGCCGGAATGGAAGGCGGCGCCGATGCGGGTGGAAGGGAACAGCACCGACACCACCAGCCCGTTGCCGACCGCCTCGCCGCCGGCCATCACCTGCCATTTGCCCTCGATGGCATTGTCGGCCGCCGACCCGCCGACGATGGGCGTGGCGCTGCCGACTACGTCCTGAAGACCGGCGATGACGTCTTCTTCGCTGCCCGGGGTGCTCGACACCCAGACCATGGCCGGGGTCTCGCCGAGCCGGTCGGCGTCGGCCAGCGCGGCACGCACCAGCGCGGCGGCGGTGGCACGCGGCGTGCCGTCGATGGCAGCGCAGGCGGTGCCGTAGTCGCCCTCGGCATCGGCGATGGCGAGCACGCACAGGCCGGGCTCGGGGCCGATGTGGGTTCCGCTCTCGGTCATGCTGCCGAGGCAGGACGTGGCCGCATGGATGCGCACCTGCGGCCAGCGCGCCCGCACGGCGGCGCGCACCACGCCCAGGTCGTGGCGTGCATCGGCCTGGATCATCAAATAGTCGGGGGTTTCCAACTGCTTCGCCAGCAATTGCTCGATGCAGCGAGCAGCGGCAGCGGCGGTGGAAACGGTCTCGGCGGCGGCGGTGGCTGTGCGGATCATGCGAGCTTGCTCCTCGTTTGGGGCAGGTGCTAGGGGCTGGGGGAAGGGGCTGGGTGCTGGGGGAAGGGGCTAGGTGCTAGGGGCTAGGGGCTAGCGCGGCCTCGCCTCAGAGCGAGGAGTCGTGCTCATCGAAATCGCTATCGAAATCGAAATCGCTATCGAACCGAGTGGCAATCGATCCCGAACCCGAACCCGATCCCGAACCCGCTACCAATCCCGAACCCGAACCCGCTCCCGACGAAGGGGCAGCGGAACCTGAGCGTCGGAGAAACGGGGCCGTTATCCCCCGCGCGCGGCCCCATCCGCAGGGGCGCTGAACCGCAGCCGCAGGACGCGCTCGATCTCGGCGTCGCTGAGCTCGATGGGATTGGTCTTCATGCTGGAGCCGCGCGCGTTGGCCACGATGCGCTGGTAATCGTGGTCGGCGACGCCGAGGTCCGCGAGCGGCGGCAACGCCAGACGCCGGGTCCAGGCGTCCAGGGTCTGCAGCAGCGACTCTTGCGCGCCGGCCTCGTCCGCATCCCGCGCGCCGCCGAACAGGCGGCCGACGCGGGCGTACTTCGCGAGCGCCGGATGATCCGGCGCTCGCTCGCGCATCGCCTCCAGGTTGACACGCGTGGCCGCGCCGACCAGGGTGCCGCAGACGACCCCGTGCGGGATCGGGAAGAAGGACCCGAGCGGCTGGGCCAATCCGTGGACCGAGCCGAGCCCGGCCTGAGCGAGACAGATCCCCGACAGCAGAGCGGCCAGCGCCATCTGCTCGCGCCCGGCGGCGGCCGCCTCGCCGCCCTCGTACCAGGCCAGCAGGCCGTCGCGCACTGCCACCAACCCCTGCCAGGCCAGCGCGTCCGTGATCGGATTGGCGCGGGCGGACACATAGGATTCGAGCAGTTGCGTCAAGGCATCCATGCCGTTGGCGGCGATTAGCGGCGGCGGGCAGGTCGCCAGGAGGTCCGGATCGATGATGGCGTATTCGGCCACCAAGGCCTCGTCGCGGAAGGACTTCTTGAAGCCGTCCGGCCCCTGCCGGGTGAGCACCGCGTTCTTGGTCGCCTCCGAGCCCGTGCCGGCCGTGGTGGGCACGGCGATGAAGGGCGTCGCCGGCCCCCGGTAAGGCAATTCCGGGCCGACGCCTTCCAGATGGTCCATGACGCTGTTGCCCGGCCGCAGCAGGCCGGCGATGGCCTTGGCCGCGTCCAGTACGCTGCCGCCGCCGATGCCGACGACGACGTCGAAGGCGCGGTCGGCCTGCGCTTGGACGATGGCGTCGATCTCATCGGGCGAGGGCTCGCCGGCAATCCGGATGACTTCGCTCTCGATGCCTGCCTCGCGCAGCGCCGAGAGCAAGGCCGCCCACTGCGGGGTGGCACGCAAGGACCGACCGCCGGTGACCATCAGCAGGCGTCGGCCGAAGCCGGCGGCGATCGCTGGCAGGCGGGCGATGCGCCCCGCACCGAGCTCGATGCGTGGCAGGCGGGCGATGGCGAAGGGCGCGATCATCTCAAGCCCCCGGGAACAGCCCGACCATCGGCACGCCTTCGCGCGGTGCGGCCATCATGTCGGCGACGGTGTCGCGCCACTGCGCGTAATGCGCCGTCTGCTTATGCGCGGCCGCATCCTCGGGCGTCGCATAGGCCTCGTAGAGCACGAAATGTCCCGGGTCGTGTGGATCCTGGAGCACGTCGAAGCGCCGGTTCCCCGGCTCGGCGATCGAGCCCTCGTGATTGGCCCGGCTGGCCGCGACGAAGTCCTCGATGCGCTCGGGTTTGACGCGGACATGGACTAGGGTGACGTGCATAAGGGTCTCCGTTCGAGCTTTTACTGCTTGAGTGACTAGGGAGGCGAGGCCTCAGACCGACCAGGGCACGGAGCGTCGTCTTGCGCAGCCCGCTTGTTGCCGCAAGTGAACCAAAGGGCCGAGGAGGGCTCCCTTGGCCCTTGGCCCTATTGCCCTCAAGCGTTCCGTCGCCATGAAACTTGACTCATCTGCAAGCACTTGGCGCCGTCAAGCAATCCAGGCCCCGGACGCCGCGCAGTCGCCGCGTCGTCGGCGGGCTGCCGTTGTGATTGATCGATTGTAACCGCTGGACTGTAACCGCTGCCCGATCGAGCTTGCGATGCTGCGCGGCTCGGCGGCGGTTGCGTACACTCGGCGATCGGGTCAGCGCGACGGAGCCCGGCGCTGGGACGTCGCTATCGCTATCAAGATCGAACTCGACGGTGAGCGAGATCGCACGACGCAAGCGTCTCTCACGCCAAAGTCGCTTGAGTCTGATGCGGTTGGGGGTGGAACATCGATTTCGATTTCGATCCCGATTTCGGGCTCGATCCCCACGAGGGGGGCGAGGAACCTGAGCGTTGGAGATGAGTATGTATCAGTCGTTCCTCTGCGGTGCCCCCGGCCTGCGGTGTGCTCTGATCACGCTGCTGCTGCTGGTCTGGTCCGTTGGCGCGCGGGCTGCGACGCTGGAGGTGGGCCCCGGGAGGGCCTTCGACCGCCTTGAGGCCGCCGTCGCCGCGGCGCGGCCGGGGGACGAGATCCGCGTGCATCCGCTGCCGGGCGGTGGTGCCTATGAGCGCGTCGCGGTGCTCGTGGACAAGCCCCGGCTCAGCATCCGTGCCGCCGGGGTCGGGGCGGGGGAGCGGGTCACGCTGTCCGGTCGCGGCTTCGTCCACAGCGGTCGCGGGCGCACCCCGCGGGCCATCGTGCAGTTCGATCCGGCTGCAAGCGACGGCGTGCTGGCCGGCTTCGAGCTGACCGGCGCGTCGAACGCCACCGACAACGGCGCCGGCGTGCGCATCAATCAGGCGAATCGGGTCAGCATTCGCGACTGCGACGTCCACCACAACGACATCGGCATCATGTCCAACGGCAACGGCACCTTGGGCTCGGCCGCGGCGCAATTGATCGAGCATACCGCCATTCACGACAACGGCGATGACCGCCTGCCGGCCTTCAACCACAACCTCTATCTCGGCGGCACCTCGGCGACGCTGCGCTTCTGCGAGGTGCGCGGTGCCCGCACCGGCCACAACCTGAAGAGCCGGCTGCACGTCCTGCGGGTCGAGTATTCCTACATCCACGCGTCCGTCAATCGCGAGCTCGACCTCGTGGATGCAGCGGAGACGGCGGCGCCGGGCTCGGATGTCGTCCTGCTCGGGAATGTCATCGTCAAGAGCCGCACCGAGCCCGGCAACCGGGGCGTCATCCACTTCGGCCAGGATGGCGGCAGGACGCACAAGGGCACGCTCTACCTCGTCCACAACACCATCGTCACGCCCTTCGTGTCGCCGGTGGTCGACCTCTCCAGCGCCGGCGCCGACGCCGTGCTGCTCGGCAACATCATCGACGACGGCGGCAGGCTGCGCCCGAATCAGGTGCTCGGGGACGGCCGCCGCGGCGGGGCGTCGGCCACCCGCATCACCGGCCGCCGCAATCGGCTCGCGCCGGGCTTTGCATCCCGGCTCGGCGACACCGGGCTCAGCGCCGCGGACAACGAGATCGCCGAGCAGTCGCAGGCGTTGTTCGTCGCACCGCAACAGCACGACTACCGCCCCCGACGACCCGGGCCGGGCATCGCCGCAGCCGGCGATGCGCGCCTGCTCGCCGATCTGCCGCAGACGCCGGGTGCAGCGCCGGGCCCGCCGCCATTGAGCCGAGAGTACGGCCATCCCCTCCTGGAGCGGGTCCGCTCGGTCTCGCGCCGGCCCGATCTGGGCGCGCATGCCGTCGTCGATCGCTGATGGGTTAACGGCCATGGCGACCTGCGCCACCCCGCAGCATG
Organism: Thiohalocapsa sp. ML1; assembly: GCF_001469165.1. Lineage (GTDB taxonomy): Bacteria > Pseudomonadota > Gammaproteobacteria > Chromatiales > Chromatiaceae > Thiohalocapsa. The sequence goes on from NZ_JABX01000044.1 coordinate 29,273, forward strand.
AAAGGCGCTGGTCGCCATGGCCGTTTCCCTCACCCCGGCCCTCTCCCAGAGGGCGAAGGGCACTAACGAGCGCGCTGCGCGCGACTTTCATGGCAATGATGACGGGATCGCCTTCGATGCGGTAGCGGAGGATGTAGGCGCCGCCGGTGAAGGGCAGGCACAGCTCGCGGCGCAGACCGTCGCCCATGGGGCGGCTTGGGCGAGGATGGTCGCGGAGCCGATTGGCGCCGTTGCGGATGGCGCGAACCGCCTTGCCGGCCGGCCCCGTCTGTCTGCTTTCGCTATTGCTATCGCTATCGGGATCGCTATCGGAATCGCTATCGGGATCGCTATCGGGATCGGTTGGCATTCGGTTCGATTTCTATTTCGATGCCGCTCCCGACGCGCCTCGCAGGCCGACGCCCAGTTGCCGGTGGTGCGCCAGGGAGAGCAGCACTGGACCGGCATCCGCGAGACAAGGGTGCCTTGGCTCGTTCGGTGGTATCTTGAGTATCAAACGATACCGGAGATAGCACCATGATCGACTCGGAACGCGTTGCAGAGGTGATGGGCGGGCCCGAGGTTCTCGGCGGTCCGGTGCGCTCTTTGAGCGCGCTGGAGTCCCTCGTTGACGCGGGCCTACCGAAGGAGGCGCTCAGGCGGGTTGTCGAGCGGGCGATCAGCGAGCGCCAGGAGCGCCGCCAAATTCTCTATGCCATTGTTCCCGAGGCGACCTACAAGCGCCGCCAGGTGCTGAGTCCCGACGCGAGCGAACGCACCGAGCGCCTCGCTCGGGTTGTGGCGACCGCCGAGTACGTCTGGGATGACCCGGAGCAGGCGCGCCGCTTTCTGCACGAGCCGCATCCGATGCTCGAGGGGCGCTCCCCCGTCCGCGTGGCGCTGACCGAGCTGGGCGCGAGACGGGCGGAAGATCTGTTGTGGGGGCTGTTTTATGGACTGCCCGCCTGACATCCCGCTGCTCGCGTATCGCATCGCGGCACTCTTCGACGGCATCGGTGCCTCCCTGTACGGCGCCCGCTGGAGCTCCCCCGGCAGACCGGTCATCTACGCGGCCACCACCTTCGCAGGCGCGATGCTGGAGGTGCTGGTGCACGCTGGGATAGGACGCGTGCCTCGGCACACGCAGTGGATCGAGATCAGCATTCCGGCCGGCGTGTCGCGGGAATGCCCGGAGCCCCATGCCTTCCCGGGCTGGGATGACCAGGGCTGTGTCGTCAGCCGCGCCTTTGGAGGCGCCTGGCTGTCGGAACGGCGATCTGCCGTTCTGCTTGTGCCCTCGGTGGTGACGCGACGAGAGCGCAACGTGTTGATCAACCCGGCGCACCCGGATTATCAGCAGATCGTTGCGACCGACCCGGTGCCCGTGGAGTGGGATCGGCGCCTGTTCATTCGCGCCCACTGAGCAGAGTATTGCGGGAGGGGTATTCGATTTCGATCCCGAATTTGGATTTCGATCCCGACGAACGGCTCGCGGAACGTGATCTCCTAATTGGGGCCAGCGCCCGCGATATCGTCCGGCGGCCGCATCGCCTTCGGCGCCTGATTGTCGGTCGCCTGATCCGCCAACTGCGGGATCTCCTCCAGCAGCCGGGCGAAGTCCGGGCTCTCGGGGGCGGCGTAGTTGAAGTTCTTGAACAGCCCGGTGAGCTTGATGAAGAGCTCGCGGGCGGCGTCTTTGCTCGGCAGATCGTAGTCGCGGTGGACCAGGTCGTAGACGAGCTGGAAGCTTTGCTGCTGGCGCTCGATGGGGGCGGAGGCGTCCACCTTGTCGAAGGCGTCCTGCTGCAGGAACACCATGTCGACGAAGAGCGCCTTCTGATAGGTCAGGTAATCGGCGACGGTGACGCCTTCCTCGCCGGTCACCTGCATCATCTGCGCCACGGCGTCGCCGCGGCGCAGCAGCTCCTGCACCTGCTTCACCCGCGGCACCCAGCTCGGATCGATATGCCGGGCGTACCAATCGGCGAGCTGGTCCAAGTACCGCGACCAGGAGATCAGCGGGTCGATGGCGGGGTAGAAGCGCTTGTAGGCGCGGTCGTAGGACAACCCCAGAAAGGTCTTCACGGTGGCGAGCGTGGACTGGGTCACCGGCTCCTCGAAGTTGCCGCCGGCGGGCGAGACGGTGCCGATCATGGTCAGGCTGCCCTCGCCGTCGTCGGCGGTGCGAAACACGCCGGCGCGCTCGTAGACGCTGCGGACGGCGGAGTCCAGATAGGCCGGAAAGGCCTCCTCGCCCGGGATCTCCTCCAGCCGCCCGGAGGTCTCGCGCATGGCCTGCGCCCAGCGCGATGTGGAGTCCGCGAGCAGCAGCACGTGGTAGCCCATCTGGCGGTAGTACTCGCCGAGCGTGATGCCGGTATAAATCGACGCCTCGCGCGCCGCCACCGGCATGCTGGAGGTGTTGCAGACGATGATGGTGCGGTCCATCAGCGAGCCGCCGGTCACCGGGTCCGTGAGGCCCGGAAACTCCGTGATGGTCTCCACTACCTCGCCGGCGCGCTCGCCGCAGGCGACGACGATGACGATGTCCACGGCCGAGTGCTTGGCGATGAGGTGCTGAAGCACCGTCTTGCCGGCACCGAAGGGACCGGGGATGCAGCCGGTGCCGCCGCGGGCGATGGGAAAGAAGGTGTCCACGAGCCGGATGGTCGTGATCAGCGGCTCGTGGGGATACAGCCGCTCGATGGCGCGCTCGCGCAGCATGCGCTCCGTCAGCGGCCGGCGCACCGGCCAGCGCCGGGTCAGGTCCAGCGAGCGCTCCTGCCCCCGGGCGTCGCGGATGCGCACCACCGGCGTGTCCACGGTGACGCTGCCCTCGCGAATCCAGGTCACTTCCACCTCGCCGAGCTGCTCGAAGGGCACCATGATGCGGTGCGTGAAGCTGCCCTCCTGCACGGTGCCGAGCACGCCGCCGGCGCGCAGCCGTGCCCCGCTCTGCACCCGCGGCACGAAGGACCACTTCTTGCCCTGATCCAGCGGCGGCAGCTCCACGCCGCGGGGCAGGAAGGTGCCGTGGCGGATGGCGAGGCCCTCCAGTGGGTTTTGCAGCCCGTCGTAGACCTGCCCGAGCAGCCCCGGACCCAGCGTCACCGACAAGAGATCGCCGCTTTGCTCCACCGGGTCGCCGATGGACACGCCGGCGGTATCCTCGAACACCTGCACGTCCGCGAAGCGCCCGCGCACGCGCAGCACCTCGGCCTTGAGCCGCTCCACGACGCCGCTGCCGGACGCGCGCCGCGGCAGGATGTAGACCACCTCATTCTTCACCAGCGGCAGCGGGGCGCCGTCGGCGCTGCCGCCCTCGATGGTGACCAGGGATTCCTGCACGGCGACGACGCGGGTGGATATCGCTTGCGGGGTGGTGTCGGCCATGGCGGGATGTCTCCGGGAGAGTAGTTGGCCGACGCTCAGGCGGCCGGATCGAGCGTCACGCCGGCGAGGGCGCTGTCGAGCAGCGCATCGAATCGCGCCAGCGCCGCGTCGGCGTCATACCGCGTCCAGCGCGCAACGAGGTCCCAGCGCGTCACGTAGACGACCACGGCCTCGAAGTCGAACCAGTGCTCGGCGCCGATGCGCTCCAGGTGCGTCCAATCGACACCGAGCAGCAGCCGCTCCAGGCCGACCGGGTCGCCGTCGTCCATGAGCCGCTTCGCCTCCGGCAGCCACGGATAGACCCGCGCGAGCCCGAAGTGCGGCTCGCTCCAGTGCCGGGCGATGTGCGGCACCCAGCGCCCGCAGCCCCAGCGCCGGCGTCCGGACGGCGCGCCGGCACCCGCGCGGCGGCGGCGCAGGGCGGCGACGACGGTGCGAAGCTCCAGCAGCCAGGCGGCAAGCCCGCGGGTGAAGGCGTTGCGGATCTCGGCAAGCTCTCGTTCCGCTTGGCGCACGAAGGTCTCGTCGTCGAGGTCGAAGCGCTGGTGATGCCAGTCCACCACCCGCGCAAAGCGCGCGAGATCCTCCGCGTCGTCGGGCAGGAGCCAATCGAGCCGCATCTGGAGCCGCAGCCGCGACAACGGCGTCTGCTTGGCGCCGAACAGCGGCCCGTGCGCGGGCAGGGCCGTGATCAGCGTCAGGTAGCGGTCTTCCGGTGCCATGCGGGTGCTCCCGGCAGACTCACTTCACCGTGCCTTCAAGGATGGCGCGAAAGCGCGGTTGCAGATGCGCGAGGATCAGCTCCGCGACCTTCTCGTCCGTCAGGTCGATCTCGACGTGCTTGTCCGCGAGCCGGATGCGGATGCCGTTCATCTCGTCCTCGGCGACGCTGAAGTGCACGCCTTCGCCTAGCACCTCGGAAGCCACCGCGAGCACGAAGTGCGACAGCGAGCCCTCGCGCAGCTCCAGCGGGTTGCGGCGCAGCTCCTCGATGTCCACGAGCTGGTGCGGCAGCACGACCTCCATGCGCTCGCCGGGCGCAACGTCGGCCTCGTCGCGGGCGCGCCGGGCGACCTCCAGAATCAACTGCTGCAGGAAGGCCTCGCGCTGCATCTCGGTGGTGATGAGGCGCTTGACCTTGTCGTTGACCTCCTGCGTCAGCACGGATTTGAGCTGAAGCACCGTGTCGCGCATGGCGAGCCGGAGCGCATCCTCGCCGGCGGTCTGGAGCGCGGCGGCCTCGCGCCGGGCCTCGGCGAGCACGCGCTCGGCCTCGGTCTCGGCGTCGCGGTGCAGGCGCCGGGCGGCCTGCTCGGCCTCGCGCTCGATGCGGGCGGCCTCCGCGCGGCCCCGGGCGACGCCCTCGTCGCGCAGGCGCGTGATCAGCGCGTCGACGCCGGCGGAGGTCGGGCTGTCGGCGGGCGTGTTGCGGGTCGGGTTCATGGCGGACCTTGTAGAGAGCTCATTAACAACTCAAACGCTTGTGCCGCCAAGGCCGACGCCATCGACGACTGAAGAGGAACTACGAAACACGCGAAAAGCGCGAAAAAATGCCCGGCCGACGGCCCTCCTTATCGCGTGTTTCGTGTTCTTCGCAGTTAAAAAGTGAAACGCCGAATACTTCGCGTTTCATTCAGGCCGGGATGTTGCCGGCAAGCACCAGCGCGAAGACGAAGACGAATACCGAGAAGCCCTCGACAATGGCCGCCGGCGCCAACGACAGGCCGAAGATCTCGGGCTTCACCTTCATCGCCTGGATGGCCGACGCGCAGGCGCGCCCTTGCAGCACGCTCGCATACAGCAGCGCGATGCCGGCCAAGAGCCCGATGCCGAACATGCCGGGCGCCGCCGTGGCGGTGACGTCGCGTTGCAGCGTGAACATGATGACGATGCCGTAGATGACGCCGGTGGACGGCATCACGGACACGCCGAGATAGCGCCCCTGGCCGGACTCGGTGTCCACCATGGCGCCGATGGCCGCCTGCCCGGCGATGGCGCAGCCGATGATGCTGCCGATGGCGCTCAGTGCCAGCGCGCCGAACAGCCCGGTCCAGCCCAGCGTAATGATCAGCTCGCTCATTCCGTCATCTCCGTCTTCTTGAAGGGCCGGAAGGGATAGCCCTCGCCGGACAGTGCCCAGTTGTAGAACTCGATGTAGTTGAGCCTAAGCCCATGCACCACGCCGCTGATGAGCCCGAGCGCCAGGTTGAGCGAGTGGCCGATGACGAGCAGCAGGATCTGCAGCAGCAGCCCGAGCCCCGGCACCTGCGCGCCCACCTGCCGCGCGAGATCATTGAAGGTCAGCGCCAGCGACGCCGACGCGAGCCCGAGCGCGAACAGCCGCAGATAGGACAGCGTATCGCCGAAGATCTTCGTCACCTGCGTCAGCGCCATGAGCCCGTCGAGCCCGCGCAGCAGGAGCGAGCCGAGGCCTGCGATGGGCCGCGCGCTGCTGGCGACGAACACCAGCAGCAGCCCGAGCCCGATGCCGACAATGCCGACCGCCTGCGCGAGGTCCGCCGCCTGCGCCGCGCCCATGCCGAGCCACAGCGTGAAGCCGCCCAGCGCGACCAGCATCCAGCCGACGGGCGATAGCGCCTGCATGCGCGGCCACAGGTTGCCGGCCCGCACCAGGTTCGCCAGCACGACGTGGAACACGCCGACGCCGACGGAGAGCCTGAGCATGCTGTCGAAGTCGTTGAGGTCGAGCAGGTTCAGCCGCGCCGGCAGGCTCCCCGGCGCCGGCGCGAAGCCGAAGTAGCTGCCCACGGCCACGCCCCAGGCGAAGGACGCCCCGGCGATGGCGCCGCCGAGCACGCGAAACCGCCGCCCGGCCGCCGAAGCGCCGAGCCGGCGCCAGAACAAGACAAGCCCGAGCCCGAGCAGCGCCGCATAGCCGGCGTCCGACAGGATCATCGCGAAAAAGATCGCGAACGAAAAGAACAGCACCCGGGTCGGGTCGAAGCTGGAATAGGCCGGCATCTGGTAGAAGCGCACCAGGTCTTCGCCGGCGCCCAGTTGCTCGTGGTTCGCGAGCAGCGTCGGCGGCAGGTCGGCCGGTGCCGGGTCCTCCAGGAGCAGCGCGAGGTCTTGCTCCTCTGCCAATGCTTCCACCGCCGGCAACTGCGACACGCCCACCCAGCCCTGCACCGCGAACAGGCCGTCGAGGTCCAGCGTTTGGCTCTCGGCATGGCGCAGCACCGCCTGGTCCTCGGCGCGGGCGAAGTGCTTGGTCAACATAAAGACCCAGCGGGTCAGCGCGCGCCGCTCGGCGGTGGCGTCCTCCAGCGCCAGCTCCGCCGCCTCCAACTGGCGCTCGACTTCTTGGAGCGATAAGGCGCCGGTGTGCACGCGCGGCACCGGCAGCGCGTCGGCGGGCGGCTCCTCGGCGGCGATGACGACGACATAGGCATGGCGGGTGCTGCGATGGACGATCTGCCAGGGCAGGTCCAAGCCCTCCAGCGCGCTCAACTGCCGCAGCGGCAGCTCGTAGAACCAGAGCCTCTGTCCGGCCAGCGCATCGCCCGGCGGCAGCCGGAAGTCGCCCCAGGGCGCGAGGTCGCGGGCGCGCTGGGCGAGTGCATCGCGCAGGTCCAGCGTGGCGCGCAGGCGGTCCTTGTTCGCGAGCACTTGGCGCACGGTGGCGGCGATGTCGAAGCCGTGCTCCGCGCGCACCTGCCGGCGCTTCTCGGGCTCGTCGAGCAGCCAGCGCAGCGCGGCGCGGGCGTCCTCGGCGTGCTCCGGCGGCAGCGTCTCGGGCGCCTCCGACGGCGGTGCCAGCGGCAGAAGGTGCGCGCAGCCCAGCGCCTGCAGGCGGTCCAGCACGGCGGCCTTGTGCCGCGCACTGCCGACCAGGGACACGCGCTTCAAGCGCTCGATGGCCATGTCAGCCGATCCCCTCCGCGAGGCCTTCCGCGGCGCGCTTCTTCTTCGCGATCTTGGAGCGCACCACCGCGGCGCGCTCGGCGTCGGACAGCGCGATGCGGATGCGCTTGATGTTGGCGCGGGTGCGCGGGATCAGCACCTTGTCGAACAGGTTGACGCGCTGCGTCACCGTGCGCACGGCGGCCTGCAGGAGCGCCACGCGCCGCTCGGCAATCATCGCCTCGATGCGCAGCCGCGCCGCGTGCTTGAGCGCCTCCACCAGCGGCTCCAGCCAGTGCGGCTTGGAGAGATACCCGTAGGGCCGCACGCTGATGTCCAGCGCCGCGAGCGTCGGCAGCCAGGAGCCCATGACGTTCTCGCGGCCGAGCTCCACGCGCGCCACGCGCACCAGCGCGCTCAAGTCCAGCTCCGCGTTGCCGAGCATGGGCAGGCTGTCCGCGACCTGCTGCCGCGTCGCCGCCATCTGCTCCCCGAGCGCGCGGCGTTCCGCCTCGGCCCGGGCGCGCTCGGCCATGAGCTGCTTGCGCTTCATGTCCAAAGACGGCAGGAACTGCTGATAGCTTTTCAGCCGCTGCATCTGCTGCGACAGCGAGGACTTGCTGAGGGAGACCTTGGCCATGCCGGATGCTGTCGACTTAGGCGAAGGCCGACGCCGCGCCGGCCGGGGCGACCTCGCGCGGGAAGTAGCGGTCGATGAGCTGCTGCTTCATCAACAGCTCCTCGGGCTCGAAGCACTCCGCCATGGTCTGCCAGCACAGATCGAGCGCGTCCTCCAGCGCCAGGCTCACGCCGATGTCCATGAAGCGCTCCCGGAACAACGCGCCGAAGCGCAGCAGCTTCTCGTCGAAGTCGCTCAGCTCGAAGGCCATGGCCTGCTTCTGCTGCGCGTCGCGGGCGCCGGCGTAGAAGCGGATCATGGTGTTCATGACCTGGCCGTGGTCCTCGCGCGTCACCTTGCCGATGACATGCTGCTTTAGGCGCGACAGGCTGCCGAAGGGGTCGAGCACCCCGTCGTGCAGATAAAACTGCCCCTCGGTGATGTAGCCGGTGTTGTCCGGCACCGGATGGGTCACGTCGCCGCCCGGCATCGTGGTCACCGTCAGGATGGTCACGGAGCCGCCCTCGCGGTAGTCGGCGGCCTTCTCGTAGCGGCGCGCGAGCTGCGAGTAGAGATCGCCCATGTAGCCGCGGTTCGACGGCACCGATTCCATGGCGATGCCGACCTCCTTCATCGCGTCGGCGTAGGCGGTCATGTCCGTCAGCAGCACCAGGACGCGCTTGCCTTCTTCGAGCGCGAACTTTTCCGCCACCGCCAGCGCCATGTCCGGCACCAGGAGCCGCTCCACCACCGGGTCCGCGGCCAGGTTCACGAACATCACCGTGCGCGGAAAGCTGCCAGCGTCCTCGAAGGTGCGCCGGAAGTAGTAGTAGTCGTCGAAGATGAGCCCCAAGCCGCCGAACACGATGATGTCCGCATCCGCCTGGATGCCGATGCGGGCCAGGAGCCGGTTGTAGGGTTCGCCGGCGACGGAGAAGATCGGGATCTTCTGGCTCTCCACGAGCGAGTTGAACACGTCGATCATCGGCACGTCGGTGCGGATCATCTTCGACGCCAGCAGCCGCCGGACTGGGTTCACCGACGGCCCGCCGGTGGCGATCTTGGGCTCGTCTTGCAGGTCCGGGCCGGTGTCCAGCAGCTCGCCGTCGCCGCGGAAGACGCGGCCGAGGATGTTCGCGGAGTAGGTCGCCCGCATCGAGTGCCCGAGAAACTGCACCGTAGACGCCGTCGACACGCCCTTGGTGCCCGCGAACACCTGCAAGGATGCGGTATCGCGGTCGATACGGATGACGCGAGCGAGGGACCGAAAGCCGTCCACGCCCTCCACCAGCGCCAGGTCGTCGTAGGCGATGCTCGGCGCGCCCTGTCCGGCGCTGCCGATGCGCACCTTCAGGATGTCGCCGACGATCTCGATGACATCGGTGTAACGGGTCAGGGTCAGGGCCATGGGGCCTCCTCAGTGGGTGCCGGGGCCATTGCAGCCGATCCGCGGCGCCGCGGCAACCGGCGACATGCCCAAACTGGGGCATCACCGACGCAAGGCCGCCTTGAGCGCCGGGCGCGCTAGAGAGAGATCTCGCGCAGAGGCGCAGAGGCGCAGAGGCGCAGAGGCGCAGAGGCGCAGAGAAGGAAAGAAAACGAGCACAAGAGCGACGTGAGGCAGTGCGCGGCCGAAGGCGGCAGAGCCGCGAAGAGGCGTACCGAGGCAGAGCCTCGGCACGAGATACCGTGGTCGTCATCGAGTATCCGGGTGTGTTTACGGATGACGGATGACGGATGACGGATGACGGATGACGGATGACGGATGACGGATGACGGGTGTTGACTGGAGTGTTGACCTCCAGGTCAACACGGCGACAGAGCGCGATGCACGGATGTCGCGAGTGCGGAGCCGACCTGCAGGTCGGCCCTCCGGCCCGGCTCCGGCCCGGTTCCGACTCCGGGCAGGCAACTGCTGCCGGCTGGTGCCGAGGGTCCGCCTCGGCACCGGGTCCGGCGGCTCTGCCGCCGGTGCACGGCCCGAGGTGGCAGAGCCGCGAGGAGGCGTACCGAGGCTGAGCCTCGGCACGAGACAATTGTCGACACGAACCTTTGGGTCTATGCCCACCTCGATGCCGAGGACGACCCCCGCCACAGGATCGCGCTGGATTTGGTCTCGGGCTTGGAGAGCGCCGTTATCAGCGCGCAGGTTGCCATGGAGTACTACAACGTCATGCGCGGCGAGAGCCAGGCCGACGCGTGGATAGAGCGCAACCTGCTCGCGCCGCGGCGGCTGGCGGGCCTGGAGCCCGCGGACGTTGGGCGCAAGGCTCCTCCTGCGGAGCAGCGAAGACGGTAGGCCGGGCGGAGCCCGGCACGAGCGTGCAGCAACGGCCCCGACACGGGTCGGTCGGCTGCTAGTCCTTGCGGGGCGGGGACGTGGCCGCTGCGCCGTTGCGTCGCCGGCCCCGAAACAGATAGGCGAGGACGGCGATCAGCGCCAGCGCGACGGCGCCGGCGATCCAGGGGTTGATCTTCTGGATCAGCGCGTGCACGGCGTGCAGGTGCTCGGCGAGGTAGAAGGTGCCGAGCCCCCAGACGCCGACCCAGAGCAGGGCGCCGAGGACGTTGAAGACGGTGAACAGCCACCAGGGCATGGCGAGTGTGCCGGCGAGGATGCCGTTCAATTGCCGCGGGCCGTCGAAGAACCGCGCGAGCACGATGAAGCCGCCGCCGAAGCGCTCGAACAGGCCGGCGAGCTTCGCCTCACGCGCCTCATTGACGTGCAGCCTGCGCAGCAGCGGGCGTCCGCCGCGCTTGCCGATGAGGTAGCCCAGGCTGTTGCCGAGCACGGCGGCGAGCACGGCGAGCGGGAACAGGAGCAGCGGGTGCATGTGCCCGCGGGCGGCCTCCAGCGCGCCCGCCATCAACAGGGTCTGACCCGGCGCCGGCACGCCGAAGCCCTCCACCGACACCGCCCCGGCGACGCCGGCATAGCCGTAGCGCTCCACCAGCGGCTGCATGCGCGCGACGGCGGCCTTGAGGTCGCGAGACGCTGCGCCCGCAAGCGCTTCCGCGTCCGCCTCCAGCGCGTGCTGCGCGAGGGTGATGCCGGGCAGGGCGAGCAGCGCGACGAGGATTGCCGCGAGCCAGGCTGTTGCAGGACCGTTCGAACGGGGTGGGGTTTGCGTCATGGCTGTTTACCGGGTGATCGAGGATATGCCGAGCCGCGCTGCATCGGCCGGTAACCGCCTGAGGCAAGCGCGCCATGCGCGCCTCAGCGCCTGCTGCCGAGCCGCCACAGCAGATAGGCGAGCAGCGCGTAGAGCGGCGCCTTGTCGGCGTCGTTCAGCAGCATGCTCGCGATGGCCATGCCCAGCGCCACCGCGGCCAGCGCGAGGTCGATGTAGGCCAGGATCGGCTTGGGTGCCGCCGCGGCCGCGGCCGTGGCAATCCGCGGGCGCGTCGCCGCCGGGCGCATGGTCGCCTGCGGGCGCATGGTTGCCTGCACGCGCAGCGCCCGCTGCGGCCTCGCCGGTCGGGCTCGCCGGCCCTTCGCGCGGGTGAGCCGGCGGCCATCGAGCAGGGCGACGATGGCGACATAGAGCGCCAGCAGCAGGGTGCCGGCGGCGGCAAAATGCCAGCCGAGCGTGTCCGTGAGCCAGCGACCGGCGGCGTAGAGCCCGAGGCCCAGCGTGACGTAGCCGAGCACCCGCAGCACCTCGTAGGGCACCGGGTAGTAGCGCCGGCCGAGGCCGTAGGACAAGAGCACCATGACGCTGTAGCAGATGAGGTGCGCCCAGGCGGCGCCCTCGAAGCCGAAGGTCGGCACCAAGAGCCACAGCGACGCGACAGTGATGCCGGCGCCCGCCAGCGCCACCCAGGCGCCCATCAGCGTGCGGTCCGTGAGCTTGTACCAGATGGACAGGTTCACGTAGATGCCGAGCAGCAGGTTCGCGAGCAGGAGCACCGGCACCACGTGCAGGCCTTCGCGGTAGGCGCTGCCGACGAAGTACTGGAAGACGTCGAGGTACAGCGTGACCAGCAGGAAGATGAACACGCAGAAGATCACGAACCAGGTCAGCACCAGCGAGTAGACCTGGCGCGCGTCCTTCTCCTTGGCGTAGCTGAAGAAGAAGGGCTCGCCCGCGTAGCGGAAGGCCTGGATGAACAGGGTCATCAGAATCGACAGCTTATAGACGGCGCTGTAGATGCCGAGCTGCGCCATGTTCGTCGCGTCGTCGTAGGGCAGCAGGAACTTGAGCGCGGCGCGGTCCAGCATCTCGTTGACGATGCCGGCCATGCCGATGACGACCATGGGCAGGGAGTAACGCAGCATGCGCCGGAACAGTGCCCCATCGAAGCCCGTGAGGGCGCCGCGGAACTGCGGCGTCAGCAGGAGCAGCTTGAGCCCGCTCGCCGCGAGGTTGGACAGGAACACATAGCCGACGCCAATCTCGGGGTCCCAGATCTGCCCCCGAAATGACCCCGGGTCCGCCTCGAACGCCTGCCGGCAGATGACGATGAAGAACACGTTCAGCGCGATGTTGGCGCCGATCTCGATGAGCTTGATGCCCGCGAACCGCAGCGCCTTGTCCTCCGCCCGCAGCCGCGCGAAGGCCGCGCTGCCCACCGAGTCCATGGCCAGGATGGCCGCGACCCACCAGATGTACTCCGGATGCGCGCCGTGGCGCAGCAGCTCGGCGACGGGCTGCTGGAAGACCACCGCCAAGATCAAAAAGCCGCCGTTGGCGAGGATCAGGAACCGCAGCACCGTCGCCAGCACGGTGTTTGGATCGTCCTCGCCCGCCGAGCGAAAGCGAAAGTAGCCCGTCTCCATGCCGAAGGTCATGAGCACCGCGAGGAAGCCCATGTAGGCGTAAAACTCCGCGACGACGCCGTAGTCCGCCGGCACAAAGGTATAGGTGTACAGCGGCACCAGCAGGTAGTTCAGGAACCTGCCGACGATGCTGCTGAGCCCGTAGACGGCGGTCTGGGAGGCGAGGCGTTTGAGGGGGTTCACGTTCGGGGGATCAACTGGCTCGCGGGCGCTGGGACCGGCGCCGGGATGCGCGGCGGGCGGGATTGTCGCATGCGATCAGGGCTTTTCGCCGATCCGCTCGCCCGGGGCAAAGCTTGACGGGACAGGGCCCGCGGCGTAGCTTGCGACGAAATTCAGTCCGAATACGGTTGGTAAGATGAGCGAAGATATCCTGAGCCTGAGCCAGTTCAAGGCCGACGCGAGCCGGCTGTTGGACCAAGTGCGGGACGAGCCGAAGACGCTGGTGCTGACCCAAAACGGCCGCGCCCGCGCCGTGGTGGAGGACTACGAGCACTACCAGGCCCGCGAGCGTGCGATGCTGATGCTGAGGCTCTTGGCCGAGGGGGAGCGGGATGCGAGCCGGGGCGACAGCATTGCGCAGGCCGAGGTCTTTGCCGATCTCCGGCGGCGGCTGCAAGCACAGCGCGACGACGCCGCGCGAGGTCAGGGCGGCTGAGCCCGGATGGCCGAGCGCGAAGTCCGCTGGACCCGAACGGCCCAGCGCGATCTGGACGCCATCGTCGGCTGGATCAGCGAGGACAGTGTCGATAACGCGCTCGCCGTGCTGGACCGGCTGGAGGCGCGGGCTGCAACCCTGGCGCAGCAGCCCGAGCGCGGCCGCATCGTGCCGGAGCTGCGCACCGCCGACGTCTACCATTATCGCGAGCTGATCGAGCGCCCCTGGCGGCTGGTCTACCGCATCGAGGCCGACGCCGTGCTGGTCATGGCCGTGCTGGACGGCCGGCGGGATCTGCGCTCGCTGTTGCTGGAGCGGTTGGTGCGGGTCTGATCGCGCGCTCGGTTTTGTTGCTTTGAGCTGCACACCCGCTCCGTGCAGCACGCAATAGTCGCCCCGTTAACCCATGGAAATCCTCTTTCTGCTCACACTCGTTGTCCTGAACGGCAGCCTGGCGATGTCCGAGATCGCGCTGGTCACCGCACGTCGGGCGCGCCTCGCGCGGCTCGCGGAGGCCGGTGATCGGGCCGCCGCGGTGGCCGTGCGGCTCGGCGAGGACCCCAACCGCTTCCTCTCGACCATCCAGATCGGCATCACCTCCATCGGCGTGCTGAGCGGCATCGTCGGCGAGGCCGCGCTGGTGCTTCCGGTCCGTGATTGGCTGGTCGACCTCGGGTTGCCCGCGGATACGGCCGTGATCACGGCCACGGCGGCCGTGGTCGCCGGCATCACCTACGTCACCATCGTCGTCGGTGAGCTGGTGCCCAAGCGCCTCGGCCAGATCAACCCGGAGGGCGTCGCGCGGCTCGTCGCGCCGCCGATGCACGCGCTGTCCATTGCGGCGCGGCCCTTCGTCATCCTGTTGGCCTGGTCCACGACCGTCGTGCTGCGGCTGCTCGGACAGCGCGAGCAGGCCAGCCCCGGGGTGACGGAGGACGAGATCCAGGCCCTGCTGCTGGAGGGCTCCGAGGCCGGCGTGATCGACCAGAGCGAGCACACCATGGTGCGCAATGTGTTCCGGCTCGACGACCGCCAGATCGGCTCGCTGATGGTGCCCCGCAGCGAGATCGTCTGGCTGGACCTGAACCTGCCCCTCGAGGCCAACCTCGAGCGCATCGAAGGCTCGGAGCGCTCCCGCTTCCCCGTTTGCCGCGGCGGGCTCGAGGACATCGTCGGCGTGGCCAGCATGAAGCGGCTCTTCCGGCAATGCCTGCACGACGGCATCGACTTAGCGCAGGGGCTGCAGCCGGCGGCCTATGTGCCGGAATCGCTGACGGGCATGGAGCTGCTGGAGGAATTCCGCGCGAACGGGACCTCGATGGTCTTCGTCGTGGACGAGTACGGGGATGTCATTGGCCTGGTGACGCTGCAGAACGTCCTGGAGGCCGTCACCGGCGAGTTCGTGCCGCGTGACCCCGAGGACGCCTGGGCCGTGCAGCGCGGCGACGGCTCCTGGCTCATCGATGGGCTGATCCCCATCCCCGAGCTCAAGGACCAGCTCGGCCTCAAGCAGGTGCCGGAGGAGGAGCGCGGCCGCTATCACACCCTGAGCGGCATGCTGCTGTTGCTGCTCGGGCGTCTGCCCCAGACCGGCGACGCGGCCGACTGGGAGGGCTGGCACCTGGAGGTTGTGGACATGGACGGCAAGCGCATCGACAAGGTGCTCGCTGCGCGGCTGGTCGCGCCGGAGGCGCCTGTTGGGCCAGGGGCGGCGGGCTCAGCAGGTGATGACGGGGCCGGCGGCAGGTGAAGGCGGCCGGCTGTGACGCGGCCCGCGGCCGGCGAGCGTCCGCGCGTCGCGCCGGCGAGCCGTCCTCAGCGACCCTGCTGGAGCTGCGCCCGCAGGCGGGCAAGCTCCGCCTCGGCGGCATCGGCGCGGGCGCGCTCGGCCTCCTCGCGCAACGGCAGCAAGTGCCCGTCTTGGTCCGTCCAGCGGAGCCATTGGGTGTCCAGGCCGAGATAGCGCCCCTGCCATAGGCCGAGCTTGAGGCCCAGGCTCGGCACCGGGAGCCGCCCGGCGCCGTCCGGAAGCAGCGGCAGGTAGCTGTTGCCCTGCAGGATGAACCCGGCGCGATCCTCGGGTGAGAATGGGTCGAACCAGTAGTAGTTCGGCACCCGTAGCTGATCCCGGTAGATGCGCAGCTTCTCGCCCTTGTCCGCCCCGGCCGTGCTCTCCGAGAGCAGCTCGACGACCACGTCGGGCGCCTTGCCTTCCTGCCAGACCACCCAGCTCTTGCGCTCGCCCGGGCGTACGCCGATGGCAACGTAGACGTCGGGGCCGCGGAAGTCCTGCGCCCGCAGATGCTCGGTGTTGAAGTACAGGAACTGGTTGCCGTTGGCGACCACATCCCCGCGCGCCTCGGACCAGAGCTCCAAGCCGCGGAGCAGCAGCTCCATCTGCATTCGGTGTCGGGCGCTCTCCATCGGCATAGCGTCATCGCAGGGCAGCTCGTCCTCAGACGGCAGGCGCGGCGGGAAGGGGAGCTGTTCTGCTCGGGTGGACATGATGGTGAACCGGCCTGGCGGCGGGCGGCTGGTGGTGGCGCCGGCGGGCACCTGTCACTGTGGCACTGGTGCCGCATGCAGGCCGACACTACAACCAACCGAACCGGGGGGGCAAGGCAGGCGCGAGCCAGCGTGGCTGGGGCCGCTGCGCAACCCGCAAGTCCCGAGATCAGCTCGGGCCGTTGCGCGTTGGTCCACTTGCGACAATGCTCCAGCGGTGTCGCGCGTGTGCGGCGCTCTGCGCCCCGGTGCGGAGGAGCACCGCCGCCCAGTCTCGGGATCTCCGCCGCGAAGCGCTAGCGCAGCACCCCCTCGTCGATCTGGAAGCGCGCGAAGCGGCTCGGCGCGGCGGCGTCGGCGGGCGTGCTCGGCGCCGGCTGCGGCCCCGGGCTGGACAGCGACACCAGCACCTGCGCCTCGGCCGGCAGCACATCCACCTCGGCGCCGGATGCGATGAGCTTTTCGGCCTCCAGCACCTGCATCAGCGCGTCGAGCACCTCGGGGTCGTCGGCGGCGATCTCGTTCAGCGTCTCGCCGACCACGGCGGGGCGGGTGGCGGCAGCCTGCGCGAGCTGCTCCGAGACCTTGTAGGCGGTCTGGCTCTTGATGAGGCCGACGCGGTTGTCCCCGTCCTGCTTCATCGCGCTCGTCACCTGCACCAGGCGCTTGACGACCTTGTCCGTGATGTTGTCGACCATCTCGCGATCGGTGAAGGCGACCTTGCGGATGTAGACCGAGCCCAAACGAAAGCCCCACTTCTCGGACAGCGGCGACACCGTGGTGCGCACCTTGCGGCTCAGTTGGTGGCGATCTTCCAGCAGCTTGTCCATCTCCAGATTGGAGAGCGTGGAGATGGTCGCGCTGGCGACGTTGGCCTCGAGCGAGCCTTCGGGATCGGCGTTGTTGAACAGATAGGCCACCGGGTCCGACACCTGCATCTCGTACCAGACGCCGACGCTCATCGGCGTGCCTTCTTCGGAATTGACCAGTTGGTTGCGCAGGTAGCGCTGGCGGATCCTCATGCTCACCGGCTGGCGCGTGCCGAACAGCGGCACCAGGATCGCTTTCGGGCCGAAATGGACCAGCGGGAATTGCAGCCCCGGCTCGTCCAGGATGCCCATCACCTTGCCCAGAAAGGTATAGACCACCGCCTCCTGCTCATTGACGACGGTGTAGAGGCTCAACAGCCGCGCGATGCCGAGCAGGATCGGGATGGCGAGCAGTCCGGCGAAGAAGGCCGGGATGAAGCCGATGGGGTCATTGGGCATGGCGGCCTCCCTCGACGGTAGCGGCGGCGGCGGATGTGGCGGCGGTCATCTGCACGATGCGCCGGGCATTGCCGAGCAGCGGAATGCGCATGTTGCGGATGTAGGCAATCAGTGCCGCGGTGCCGCCCTTGGCCTTGATGCCCTTCAGCGTCGCGGCCAGCTCCTTCAGTGGTGCCACCTCGGCCTGCGCGTTGTTGTGCGCGATCTCCACCGCGCGCTTGCTCATCGTGATCTGCTGCTCGGCGTCGGCGCGGGCGGTGCTGATGTCCGCGGCCACCTGGTTGCGGGTGCTGTTGATGGCGGACAGCGCCCGGTCCACGGCGGGCGGCGGGTCGATCTGCGTGATCAGCGCCGCGTCCAGCTCGATGCCGTAGCGCGCGCCGGTGGCGCGGCATTGCTGCTCCATGTAGTCGTTCAGGAGCGGCAGGTTCTTGCGCAGATCATTGATGGACACGCCCTCGGAGAGCTCCGCCACGATCTCGGCACCGCCGTCGGCGCCGCCGAGCTCGCCGCCCTCCACCAGGCTCTGGCCCCGCGGGTCCACGAAGTTCGCGACCCGCTCGCGCAGCACCGACACGAAATAGCCCATCACGTGCTCCAACGGGCTATCGACGCCGAAGCTGTAGGCGTAGAAGTTGCTTTGCGCCACGCGCCAGCGCAGTTGGCCGTCGATGCCGGTGGTGAGGTTGTCCTTCGTCACCGCCTCGATGGTGGACTGCTGCTTGGTCGGGTCCCAGGTGATGTCGATGGAGTGGGTGGCGATGTCTTCGACGACGGGTCGCTGCCACGGCCACTTGAAGTGCCAGCCGGGGCCGAGAATGCGCAGCAGCGGATAGCGGTAGCGCTTCTGCTCGTCCTCGCTCATGTTCGGGTCTTTGACGAACTGGTTGCCCAGGCGCTGCGCGCGGCCGAGGGTCACCAGCACCGCCCGCTCGTTGGGCTTGACGACAAACCAGGCGCGACTCAGTACCGTGATGCCGAAGTACACGAGCACGCCGGCGAAGAAGGCGACGAGGGTCATGGCTCACTCCATTGCAGGCCGCCGCCGACGGGCGCGGGCGGCGGTTCGCGGTGCGCCGATGGTAGCGCGAAACTGCCGGCGAGTTGTGTGAGCGGACGCTGCTTTGCGCCGCCGCAGCACGCTATGCGGTGGTCAACATCGCGCGTGCGGCGCGTTCACGAAGTGGACCGACCCGCCGAAGGCGCCGTGGGCGATGCGGCTAACGCCGGCATAGTCGATGGTCATGCGATACCAGGCCGCGTCCTCGGCGCCGAGCACATACCCGAGCACGGCCCGCGACACGCCGGCATGACAAACGATGAGCAAGTGCTGCCCCGGCCAGTGCGCGAGCTGCCGCGTGTAGGCGCGGGCGATGCGCTCGCGAAAGGCGGCAAGCCCTTCACCCCCGGGCGGGCGATGCGCGACCGGGTCGCGCCGGAAGGCGTCGAACAAGACCGGGTCCGCGGTCGCCACCTCGCTGTGCCGATGGCCCTCCCAGGCGCCCATGCCGATCTCGCGCAGCTCCGGCTCCACGGCCAGCGGCAGGCCGAGGCGCGACGCGACCTCGCCGGCGAATTCCCGGCAGCGCGCCATCGGCGAGCTGACGATCTGCTGCCAGGGCGCGCCCTGCGCGATGGCCGGCGCCACGGCGGCGCGCATCTGCGCCCAGCCCGTCTCGCTCAGTGGGTGGTCGCAGCCGTTGCCGCGGATCATGCGCCCGCCGACGGGCTCGCCGTGGCGGATCAGGTCAACAACTGTATCCTGCATTTTGAAGAGAGGGGCTAGGGGCTAGGGGCTAGGGGCTAGGGGCGAGGGGCTAGGAGCTAGCCCCTCGCCTCCGCTTCCGCGACAATCCGGCCATTCCATCACAGGACGCGTCACATGCGACGACTGCACAAGATCTACCCCGGCCTCGACGAGGACAGTTACGGCGGCATGACGACCACCGGCACCATCGTGCGCGACGCACAGGTGTTCGGCCTGATTGCGGAGGACGAGACCTGCGCCGGCTGGTCCATCGCCGCGATCCAGAACCTCTACGATCAGGTCTCCGACGCGTGGCGCCCTTACGGCCACATGGTCTCGATGCTGCCGGAGGACCTGCGCGCGCGCCACAAGCGCATCTACGACGCCGCCATCGCCCGTGCCAAGGAGCGCGGCTGGGGTCCGGATCTGTACCCCGACTAACCGGCGCCGCCACCGGCCTTGGCCAACTTCCGCACCCACCTCACCGGCGGGGCCGTCGTGGCGGCCGTCGCGGCCTTCGCAAGCTATGGCGAAGGTCTCAGCAACGCCGCCGAGACTCAGGCACTCTTCGCCGTCGGCACCGTCGCGAGCCTGCTGCCGGACATTGATGCCGACGACTCGACGCCGTTGCGCGCGACCTTCGACATCGCCGGCATCGTCATCGGCTTCTTGGTGGCCTTCGCCTTTGCTGGGCGCTTTCGGGCGCTGGAGCTGATGCTGATCTGGGCCGGCACCTGGGCGCTGGTGCGCTGGCCGCTGCGGCTTGTGTTCTCGCGCTTCACCGTGCACCGCGGCATCTGGCACACGCTGCTGATGGCCGCGGTCATCGCGCTTGCTGCCGGCATCGCGGCGGACCTGTGGCTCGGGCTGTCGGCGGCGCTGTCCTGGCTGGTGACGGCGTTCGTGTTGCTCGGCTACAGTACACACTTGGTGCTGGACGAGCTCGCGAGTGTGGACCTGCTTGGCCGCCAGGTGAAGCGCTCTTTCGGCACCGCGCTCAAGCCGCTCAGCCTGCGCGCCTGGCCCGCGTCGCTGGCGCTGCTCGCGCTCGCGGTGCTGCTGCTGGGGCTCGCGCCGGAGCCGCGCGCGCTGTTCGCGCTGCTCGGGCGGTTCGGCATCGAGACCGGCGCACTGGCGGCGCACTGGCCGCGCTGGTGAAGGCGCCGGGCGCCCGCCGGCAGCCGCGGCGGGACCTCAGACCGACCAAAGGCCGAGGGCCGAGGGCCGATGAGGGCTCCGTCAAGCAATCCAGGCACCGTTAAAAAACAACGGATACACGCTGATGTCCGACACTCCCGGCCGTTCGTCGGGATCGAAATCGGGATCGAAATCGGGATCGAAAATTAACTCTAGCTTCCACCCCTAACCGTATCCCGCTCAAGCCGCGTCGAAGTGCGAAACCCTTGTGTCGCGCGATATCGCTCGTCGGCGATAGCGACAGAATCTTTACCGATCCGAGTAGAGAGATAACAATGAAAGGCAACCAACGTGTCCTCGCCCACCTGCAACTCGTGCTGAACGGCGAGCTGGCGGCGACGGATCAGTTCCTCGTGCACGCGCGCATGTTCGAGGACTGGGGCTATATCAAGCTCGCCGCGCGCGCCAATGCCGCCCTCGCCGAGAGCCGCCGGCACACGGACCTGATTCTGCGCCGGATGCTGTTTCTGGGCAGCGCGCCGGATCTGGTGCAGGGCGAGGCCATGTCCACCGCCACCGCGGTGCGGGAGATGCTGCGCAAGGACGTCGAGATGGAGTACCGCCTGGTGGACCACCTGCGCGTGGCCATGGTCTGCTGCATCGAAGAGCGGGACTTCCAGACCCAGGCCATGCTCGGCGACATGCTCAGGGAGTGCGAGGAGACGCATGTGAATGCGCTTGAGCAGCAGCTCGCGCAGATGGAGGCGATGGGGTTGGAGAATTTTCTGGCCAGACAATTATAGGAAGGGGCTAGGGGCTAGGGGCTAGGGGCTAGGGGCTAGGGGCTAGGGGCTAGGGGCTAGGGGCTAGGGGCTAGGGGCTAGGGGCTAGGGGCTAGGGGCTAGGGGCATCTAGTACCTAGCGAGGCTTCGCCTCAGACCGACGAGCCGTGGGGTGGCCCTGTTTATCGATGGAGCGGCTAAGCTCCGGATATAGCCGCGTGTGCGGCGAGTGGACATGATGCCCATGTGTCAACCCACCGCGCCGGCACGGACTGGGAGCGCCGGCTTTCAGCCGGCTTCGCGTGCCGGGGGCTCGATGCCCCCGGCGCGCGATCTGCGGCGCGGGAGCCGAGCGGTTGTCCATGGCGCGCCGCCGGGCGGACGACCGCGCATGTGCCCGCTTATCAGCCCAGACGCCGCCGACGCGGCATCGAGCCGCGTCGGCGCCGAGCCGGCTGGAAAGCCGGCGGTCCCAGTGAGCGGCGCCGGCACGGACTGGGAGCGCCGGCTTTCAGCCGGCTTCGCGTGCCGGGGGCTCGATGCCCCCGGCGCGCGATCTGCGGCGCGGGAGCCGGGCGGTTGGCC
>NZ_JABX01000045.1 GCF_001469165.1 Thiohalocapsa sp. ML1
GGGGCCCGACCTGTAGGTGACGCACGTCCGGTGCGGTCTGCCGGCGGCTCTGTCCGGCGGAACTGTTCGACTCGGTCAATTGCCGACCCTCGAAAACCTTGCTAGCCTTAGCCACTTATGCGCGTCCGCGAAAGCGACGCGAGAGCGTCGGTGCCCCCGGGATCGACACTACACGGCGCAGCTCGGCAACGGACCTGCGTCCACAACAACCAGCCGGGCACGCCACCGGCATCAGCACAGAGATCCAGTGCGATCCAGACCCCGGCCCACGGCACCAGTGACAACCCGGATGCAACAGTGCGCCGGTAGCCCGCCGCCCATGGTACACCCACCGGCGCGCCGTCACAGTGCAGAGCCGCCGCCTCGGGGCAGCCGTTGCTGCCAGCACCGCGACAACCGCAAGCCGCGCCCGATACCCGGGCTGTGGCGGCTGTCGCATCCGATTTTTCCGGGCAGCGATGCAGTCGCCGCCCGAACCAGCGCCCCGGCCCACCCTAGCCGGCCGCGCGAAGTGAACACAGGCGCGTGCTCGACGCTTGCCTGGCCGCCGGTCGCCGCGCAATACCGCGGCGCGACGACCACGAACATCGAGCCCGTCGGCATGGGGAGCCGACTGCGAGCGGGATCCCCGGGCCCGGCCGAAAAGGTCGCGTCGGGCAACGGCATCACGCCGCGCGCCACGGCAAGAGTGCGCAAAGAACATGAAGAGAATGCTGATCAACGCCACGCAGCCGGAAGAGCTGCGCGTCGCGATCGTGGACGGCCAGAAACTTTTTAACCTGGATATCGAAAGCCCCGGGCGGGAACAGAAGAAAGCCAACATCTACAAGGGCCTCATCACCCGCGTCGAGCCGAGCCTCGAGGCGGCATTTGTAGACTACGGCTCCGAGCGCCACGGCTTCCTGCCGCTGAAGGAGATCTCCCGCGCCTATTTCAGCCAGGAGCTCAAGCCCGGCAGCAAGGCCAACATCAAGGAGCTCATCAAGGAAGGGCGCGAGGTCGTCGTCCAGATCGACAAGGAAGAGCGCGGCAGCAAGGGCGCGGCGCTCACCACGTTCATCTCGCTCGCCGGGCGCTACCTGGTGCTGATGCCGAACAACCCGCGCGCCGGCGGCGTGTCGCGGCGCATCGACGGTGCCGATCGCTCCGAGCTGCGCGAGGTCTTGAGCCAGCTCGAGATCCCGGAGGACATGGGCCTCATCGTGCGCACCGCCGGGGTCGGCAAGAACACCGAGGAGCTCCAGTGGGACCTCGACTACCTGCTCCAGCTCTGGGACGCCATCAAGACCTCCGGTGAAGGCCGCAAGGCACCGTTCCTGATCTACCAGGAAAGCGACATCATCATCCGCAGCATCCGCGATCACATGCGCGCAGATATCGGCGAGATCGTCGTCGACGACGCCGAGGTCTACCGCCGCGCGGAGGAATTCCTGCAACAGGTGATGCCGCAGAGCAACAAGAAGCTGCGGCTCTACCGGGACGAGGTGCCGCTCTTCACCCGCTACCAGATCGAGAGCCAGATCGAATCGGCCTTCCAGCGCGAAGTGCGCTTGCCCTCCGGCGGCTCGCTGGTCATCGACCACACCGAGGCGCTCACCTCCATCGACATCAACTCCGCCCGCGCCACCAAGGGCGCGGACATCGAGGAGACGGCCTTCAACACCAACCTGGAGGCCGCGGACGAGATCGCCCGCCAACTGCGCCTGCGGGACTTGGGTGGGCTCTTCGTCATCGACTTCATCGACATGACCCCCGCCAAGCACCAGCGCGAGGTCGAGAACCGGCTGCGTGATGCGCTCAAGCAAGACCGCGCCCGCGTCCAGGTGGCCCGCATCTCGCGCTTCGGGCTGCTGGAGATGTCGCGCCAGCGGCTGCGGCCGTCCCTCGGCGAGTCGAGCCAGCACGTCTGCCCGCGCTGCAAGGGCCAGGGCAGCATTCGGGGCGTGGAATCGCTGGCGCTGTCGGTGCTGCGCATCATCGAGGAAGAAGGCATGAAGGACAGCACCGCGCGCATCCACGCGCAACTGCCGGTGGATGTCGCCGCCTTCCTGCTGAACGAGAAGCGCCGCAAGATCCTGGAGATCGAGCAGCGCCATCAGGTGGGCATCGTGCTGATCCCGAACAAGCACATGGAGACCCCGGACTTCACCATTGAGCGCGTGCGCGTGCAGGATGTCGAGCGGTTGAACGAAGATGAGCCGAGCTACACGCTCGCCGTACGTCCCGAGCTCGCCGTGCCCCAGTTCGCCAGCACCCGGCCGGAAGCAAAGCCCGAGGAGCCGGCCGTCAAGGGCGTGCGGCCCGCGCTGCCGGCGCCACAGCGACCGGCCTCGACTCCGTCGGAACCGGAGTCGGCAGCGGACGAGGCCATGGACGAGGCCATGGACGAGGCCATGGACGAGGAGGCCGACGCCCACGTCCGCGCGCACCAGGAGAGCATGCTGAAGAAGCTCTGGCGGATCTTCGCGCCGCCCGAGGACGGCGGCGGCACGCACGGCACCGAGCACCCCGGCGTGCCGCGGCCGCCCGAGCAGGCGTCGCCGGCTACGGGCGCCGAGGCCCGCGGGCCGCGGCCGGCCGGCGAGCCCGGTCGCGAGCAACGCCACCAGCGTCAGCCAGCGCAAGGCGCCGGCGAGCCGGCGCAGGGCCGTCGGGGCCGCCAACCGAACGAGCGCCGGCAGCCGAACGAGCGTCAGCAGCCGAACGAGCGTCAGCAGCAGCCAAGCAACAATCAGCAGCAGCCAAGCGACGGTCAGCAGCCGAACGCGCGTCAGCACACGCATGAGCGCCGCGACGGCAGCGAGCGCGCGCGCAACAGCCGCGACCGGCGCCCGCGCCGCGGCGGGCAGCGCGATCCGGCACAGGTGAGCGCCGATGACCAAAGCCGGTCGGCAGCGGGCACGCCGGATGTGCCCGAGGCTGCCGCCGGCAAGCAGTTGATGGCCCGCGGCGCGACGCTGCCCATGGCCGTCGACGGCCAGCCAGCCCGGCGCCAGCATCCGCACACCCGCCATGACCGCAACGCCGAGGACGGCGCACCCGCAATCGACACCGAGGCGCTCGCTGCACCAGCCGACGCGGCCGCGGGCGGCGAGGAGCAAGCCACGCCCCGCAGCCGCTCCAGCCGCCGGCGCCGGGGCGGCCGTCGGCGGCGCGGCAGCGGCACGCGCGAGGGCGAGGCCGCGGCAGTCGACAGCGCCGAGACAGCCGGCGATGCGCCCGACAGCGCCGGCACGCCGACGGCGCCTGCCGCCCTCGAGGACTCGCCACGCCCCGAGCGTCGCGCCCGCGCCCCTGTTGCCGAGCAGGACGTGGCGCCGGCGCAGGCATTCGACGCCGCGCCCGATACGCCGACGCCGTCCGCGCCAGCACAGTCCGGAGCCGACGCGCAGGCCACGGCCGCCGACCCATCTCCAGCGCAGGTCGCCCCGGCGCGCGCCGAGCCCGGGGAAGCCGCCATGGACCGGCTGCCGAGCGACGCGAGCGGCCCCCCGCGCGCGGAGCACGATGCAGCCGCGGACCTGGCCCCGCCGCCACCCGCGCGCGCCACGCAGGCGCCGGTCACTGCCGACGACGGCCCACGCCACGACGGCATGAGCGACGGCTTCGCGATCGGCGATCACGACCCTGCGGAGACGGCCCCCAGCGCACCTGAGCCGCAGGGAGTACCGGAGCTGGAGCCGCCGGCGAACGTCGCACCGCTGCCGCGCCACGACGGCGACACACCGCCGAAGCCGCAGGGCATCGATCCGACCGCGGTTGCTGCATCTGCACCAGAGGGGACAGCAACAGCAGCGGAGGTGCCTGCCGCCGACACCATCGCGGCCTTCTCGGACCGGCTCGCGGCGGCCGATCGCTCCGGACCGGGCTAAGCACTGCCGACAGCCCGCACGGCGCCTGCGGCCCGCGCCCATTCGGTGCAGCGCGATGGGGCGGCCGCACCGGGCCGCACCGGGCCGCACCGGCTCGGTTTCGGTTTCCACGGCGCCTAGGGTAGTATGGCGGGCTGACGGCGGGGCAGCCCTGTTCGGGGCGCGCCGCCGAGAGTCAACCTAAACCGGCCGCTCGGCCCGACGCGCAGGCGGATGTTCCAGGCGGATGCTTCATCTGTTTCTGACCAGCACAACGCGGTTCATCGGGATGGCGGTCGGCGCGCTGTTCCGTTCCCCGGACGGCACGAGTCGCATCTCCGCGCGCCGCGTGTGGGTGATGCTCGGCTTTTTTCCGCTGTTTGCGCTGGTGCAGGGTCTGCACTGGCTCGGCTTCCTGCTGGACGACCTGTTCTTCCGCGGCTACCGGCAGGTCGAGATCCGCGCCCCGCTGTTCGTGCTCGGCGTGCCCCGCAGCGGCACCACCAACCTGCACGCCGTCCTGGCGCGCGACCCGCAGTTCACGACCTTCGCCACCTGGGAGTGCCTGTTTGCGCCATCGGTCTCGCAGCGGCTCTTCTGGCGTGCGGTGGGCCGACTCGATGCCCGGATCGGGGGGCCGCTGCGGGGCCTCATGACGCTCGCGGAGCGGCGCATCTTCACCGCCCTGGATGACGTGCACGCCATGAGCCTGGACACGCCGGAGGAGGACTACTTCGCGCTGATGCCGGTGTTGAGCTGCTTCATCCTGGCGCTGCCCTTTCCCAACAGCGCGCACCTCTGGCGCATGGGCAGCTTCGACCGCGACATGCCGGCGGCGGAGCGCCGCCGACTGCTCCGCTTCTACGCGGACGCGCTGCGCCGGCACCTGTACGTGCATGGGCCGGACAAGCGGCTCCTGTCCAAGAACGCGGCCTTCGCGTCGCTGGCCAACGGCCTCGCCGAAACCTTTCCGGACGCGCGCTTTCTGATCTGCCTGCGCGACCCGACGGAGACCGTGCCTTCGCAGCTCAGCTCCATCCGCTCCGGGCTCGCCTTCTTCGGCGTGCCGCCGGACAGCCCCCTGATCCGCGAGCGCTTCATTGCGCAACTCGCGTTCTACTACGACAACCTGCTGCGGCTCGCCAACGGCCCCGCCGCGGAGCGCACCGTCACCGCGGCGCTGCCGGACCTCAAGCGCGATCTCGCGGGCACGGTTCACGACGCCTACGCCCGCTTAGGACTACCACTGGACGACGCCTTCGCCACGGTGCTGGAGCAGGCCGCGGCACCAGCACGGGCCTATCGCAGCGGTCATCGCTACGGGCTCGCCGAGCTTGGGCTCGACGCCGACGCGCTTGCGCGCCGCTTCGCCGGCGCCTACCGCCACCCGGTGCTGTGCCGCGCAGCGCCTGAGGGGGGCGTCGCCGGCACGGCGCCGGCCGGGGCCGAGGCCAATGTCGAGGGCGCCCGCGACGCCGCGGGCGCCGCAGCAATGGCCACCGAGGCCGGGTAAGCGCAGCGATGCTGATCTATTCGCAGGGCGAAGATGCCCAGGACAACACCGAGGCCGCGGCGGCGGCCACCGAGCTCAACGGCGCGGGACTGCGCATCGCCATCGTGTCCGACGCGGCGCCGGAGCGAAACGGCGTCGGCGCCTACTATCGGGACCTCGCCGAGCACCTGAAGGCCGTCGGCGCGCGGGTGGATCTGATCTCGCCGCGCTTTCGCGCCGGGCACTGGTACGGCGGGCTCTCGCTGCCGCTGCCAGGGGACTCCACCCAGCGCTTCGTGCTGCCGTCGCTGCCGCTGGTGATGCGCCGCATGGGCCGGCTGCGACCGGACGTCGTCATCGTGCCGACGCCGGGCCCCTTCGGCATGCTCGGCATGGTGCTCGCCAAGCGCTGGCATGCGCGGCTCGTCGTCGGCTTCCATACCCACTTCGAGCGCCTCGCCCAGATCAACGACGACTGGCTGGCGCGCGGGCGCGTCGCCCAGGCCTACCTCAACGCCTGCAACCGCGCGCTATTCCGCGAGGGCGCGCTGGTGCTCGCGAACTCCGAGGAGATGGTCGAGATTGCCCGCGGCATCGGCGCCAAGCGCGTCGGCCTCATGGGCACACCCATCCCGAAGGCCTTCCTCGACACGCCGGCGCAGCCGCTACGCGACGGGCTGCGGCGGGTGCTGTTCGCCGGCCGTCTGGCGCCGGAGAAGAACCTGGGCGCCGTCGTGGACGCGGCGGCGGCGCTGCCGGATCTCCAATTCCAGGTGGCGGGCGACGGCCCGCTGCGGCAGTGGCTGCTCGACCATGCCGACCGGCTGCCGAACCTGCACTACGTCGGCTGGGTCAAGCGCCAGCAGATCCTGCCGCTGCTCGACAGCGCCGACGCCGTGGTGCTGCCCTCCACCGTGGAGTCGTTCGGCACCATCGCACTGGAGGCCATGGCGCGCTCCCGCCTGGTGGTGGTGTCCTCCGAGTGCGGCATCCTGAGCTGGGACTCGCTGCGGCGCGGGCTGTTCCAGATCCACGCCAACGAGGACCTGGGGCAGACCTTGGCCCGCGTCCAGGCGCTGGACCACGCACTGCTCCAACGCAAGGCCGACATCGCCCGCGAGGCCGCGCGCGAGATCAACGACCGCAACCTGCGCCACTGGCTGCGCCTCCTGCGGGACGAGGACGCGGGCGGCGCCGACGATGTCTCCATCTGACGCGGCCACCCTACCCGCCCCAGCGGCATCACCGCTGGCACTGGTGTCCGTGCATGACCTGATGCCCGAGACCATGCCCGCCGTGCGGCGCACGCTCGCGCTGCTGGAGCGCCACGCCGTCGCCCCGGTGACGCTGCTGGTGGTGCCCGGCACCGGCTGGGATACCGCCGGCATCGATGAGCTGCGCGCGCTGGAGCGGGCCGGGTATCGCCTCGCGGGGCATGGCTGGCAGCACCATGTGGAACAGATCCGCGGCCTGCGGCATCGCCTGCACAGCCTGCTCTTGTCGCGCAACGTCGCCGAGCACCTGGCCCTGGACCGCGACGGCATCTCCGCCCTGCTCCGCCGCTGCCGCACTTGGTTCGAGTCGAATGGCCTGGCACCGCCCGAGGTCTACGTCCCGCCCGCCTGGGCCGTCGGCGACATCGACGCGGCCGGGGTCCGGGCGGCCGGCTTTCGCTGGCTGGAGCGCTTCGACGGCGTGATGGATTGCGCCAGCGGGCAGGTCCGCCGCTCACCGGTGCTCGGCTACGAGGCCGACGCCGCGCTGCGCGTGCCGGTGCTCAAGCTCTGGAACGCGCTCGGGCGGCACCGGGCGCAACGCGCGGGGCTCGTGCGCATCGGGCTGCATCCGCAGGACATCGACCACCCGCTGCGCCACGACATCCTTGCCGACCTTGCCCGCTACCCGGCGCGGACCGACTATCCGACCTCGATGGCCGCCAGGGACCACGGTGCCGCCGTCGACGGCGACGTCAAGCCGGCGCGTTGACGCGGGAGCGCGTCGGGCGAGGACACCTGGGGATAGGGCTGAGGGCTGAGGCCCGAGGGAACCCTCCTCGGCCCTCGGCCCTCGGCCCTCGGCCCTTGATTCAATGCGCCAACGAGCGGGCTGCGCCAGACGGCATCCTTGTCGGTCTGAGGCTCTGCCTCGCTAGACAATGTCGTATCCCCTGCCGGCTCCCTCCTTACTCAGGCAGTAGACCCGATCATGACTGAAAGCGAGCGTCTCGCATCCGAGCTGCGCAAGCATCCACCAAGGTTCGTCAGGGACTTCAGCCTCACTCTGGACCACGACCTAGACGATGATCCTGCGGTCTTCCTGTGGCTGGTCATCGACGATGACGCGTTTGAGCGCCCGGACTTCTTCAAGCAAAGAGACGCGGCGCGCCGATGGATCACCGAGGCCCTGGCGACCGAGGCCCTGGCGACCGAGGGAATCGAGCGCTGGCCCTATCTGCGCTACCGCGGGGTCTCGGAGATCAAATCCGACGAGGACGCGTCGGCGCATGAGTCTGCCCACTGAGCTACTGGCGCAGGCCCGGCACCTGGCGGGCAAGGAGCCGCGGCGTCCGCGCGATGCGAGCCTTCGGCAAGCGGTATCGTCCATAAACGCGACGACGCACCGGATGGTTACGGTCTCGCTGCAGATCGATGTCGCAGTGGAGACCCTGTTGGCGAAACGGAGCATGAAGCACTGCTCTCGGCGCTGCGCTTGATACCGCATCGACAGTCGGCTTGCGATGCGACTGCCTGCTTGACCCCGGTCACAGATGCCGGCGCCGAATATCCTCCAGCAGCCCCCGCGCCGCCTCCTCCACCATGTCGAACACCGCCTCGAAGCCGCCGGAGCTGCCGTAGTAGGGGTCCGGCACCTCGCGCAGGCGCGCCGCCGGCGCGTAGTCCATCAACAGCGTCAGACGCCGCTCCAGGCCGCGCCCCGGCGGGCACAGGTCGGACAGCGCATGGTAGTTCTCCTGGTCCATGGCCAACACGTAGTGATACGCCTCAAAGTCCGCCGGCACGGCCCGCCGGGCGCGCAGATCCGACAGATCAATGCCACGGCGCAGCGCCGTCGCCTGCGCCCGCGCGTCCGGCGGCTCCCCGACGTGGTACGCGTGCGTGCCGGCGGAGTCGATCTCGATGCGATCGACCAGCCCGGCATCCTCCACCAGCTTGCGAAACACCCCCTGCGCCGTCGGCGATCGGCAGATATTGCCCATACAGACGAATAGGACCCTGACCTTTGCGTGCGCCGTCATGTCTCCTCGGTTGCTCGGTGTCGGCTGAAAGCCATGGATTCTACCATCGCCACACCGGCCGGCCCGGCGTCGGCGGCGCGGGGCGTCGGCCGTAGGGCAGGCCCTGCTGCTGGGTCTGCACGTCGAGCCGCTGCTGCTCGAGGGCACGGCGCCGCTGCGTGGCGTAGTCGCGGCGCGGCACGGGTCGCGCCCGGTCCGGCCCGGCCTCGCGGCGCCGATCGAGCTGCTCGGCGCGGTCCACCCGCTGCTCCAGCGCGCGCAGATCGTTCCGCTGGCTGCGCTCTATGACGCCGAGCTCGCGCTGCTCTTGCAGATCGAGTGGCGCCACGCGCTCGCGATAGGTGCGCTGATCGCGCTCCAACTGCAGCCAGCCCGAAGCCGTCCGCTGCTCGGCCGCCGCCGGGCCGAGTGTCGCGAGAACGCAACTTAGGCAGAAGCTTATGCGCAACACCGAGGACGTGAACGCACTCATCCGGTGCAAAATGGGCCCAGCGTGGCCTAGAATCGCACAGT
The DNA here is from genome assembly GCF_001469165.1 of Thiohalocapsa sp. ML1. GTDB lineage: Bacteria > Pseudomonadota > Gammaproteobacteria > Chromatiales > Chromatiaceae > Thiohalocapsa. The sequence continues at coordinate 9,113 of NZ_JABX01000045.1, forward strand.
CTTGCCGCGCCGGAACGCCGTCGCGGGGTTGCATGGCTGCTCGGGGGCTTGATCGGCGGCGCTCTCGCAAGGTTGGCATCGAACCTGCTTACTAGGGGTCAGAGGCGGAAATTCCCTCTCTGCCGTTTCCGCTCTCTGACCTCCTCAGTGGTGAATTGGCCCCGCGACCTCGCGGGGCTCTTTTTTTGGGCCTCTGTAAACCGACAGAGCAGAACTGTCCGAGTTCCTTCACGGCTACTTGCTCCAGCGAGCTCCATTGCTATCGAAATCGCTATCGAAGTCGAAATCGAAGTCGAAATCGAAGTCGAAATCGACCCGAGTCGCCCGTTGTCTGGCGTGTTGGCTGGAGCGTTCTCGGGAGTGTTGACCTCCAGGTCAACACACCAGCCGAGCCGACCTGGAGGTCGGCTCTCCGGCCCGCTCCGGCCCGCTCCGGCCCGCTCCGGCCCGCTCCGGCCCGCTCCGGCCCGCTCCGGCCCGGCCCGGTCCGGCCCGGTCCCGACACCGGCCTGGCAACTGCTTCGCTGCCGAGCTCCGACACCGGGCGAAGCCGTCGCGCCGCGTGCGAAAGTGGCAACCAGGCCCCATCTTGGCGGCCACTGCAACGACGGGACGACAGCCTGATGCCTGCCTCCGAGAACCTGATGACCGACCTGCGGGGCCACGTTGGCCGCCGCGTGATCCTGGCCGGGCGCCCCTGGCGCATCGTCGACGTGCTGGTGGCGGACGGCCGGCTGGTGCTGGAAAGCCAGGACGCGGAACCGCCGATCCAGCCGGATCAGTACGGCAACGCCGCGGGCCGGGGGCAGGAGCACCTGGAGCTCGCCCTGCTGACGACCGAGGGCGAGCCCACCGAGGACGCGACCCGCCTGCTCGCGGCATTGAACGCCGCCGCAGCTTCAAGCTGACGTCAAATGCTCGCGAGCCGGCTCAGCACGGCCCGCACATCGTCGGCCGTGTCGACGCCGGGTCCCGGCTCGACGTCGGCGATGGCGACGTGAATCCGCTCCCCGTGCCAGAGCGCGCGCAGTTGCTCCAGCGACTCCGCAACCTCCAGCGGGGCCGGCGGCCAGGCCACGAAGCGTGCGAGGAAGCCCACGCGATAGGCGTAGAGCCCGATGTGCCGCAGAAAGTGCGTGCCCTGCGGCAGGCGTGCGCGCCCGCGCAGGAACTCATCCCGATGCCAAGGGATCGGCGCGCGCGAGAAGTACAGCGCGCTGCCTGCGGCATCCGTGACCACCTTGACGACGTGCGGGTCGAACAGCGCCGCGGCCTCCGTGATGGGCGCGGCCAGGGTCGCCATCGGCGCCCCGTCGGCCCCCATCAGCGCTGCGGCCACCTGGTCGATGAGCGCGGGCGGCATCAAGGGCTCGTCGCCCTGCAGGTTGACGACGATGTCATCCGGCGCCCAGCCGCGTGCCGCCGCCAGCTCGGCGACGCGGTCGGTGCCGCTCTGCAGATGGGCGCCCGTCAGTGCCGCGTCGGCGCCGATGGCTCGGCAGTGATCGACCACGCGCTGGTCGTCCGTGGCGACGACGACCTCCGCCGCCGCGCTGGCGCCGGCCTGCTCCCAGACCCGCGCGATGAGGGTCTTGCCGCCGATGTCCACGAGCGGCTTGCCAGGCAGGCGACTGGCACCGTAGCGCGCGGGGATGACGATGCGAAAGCTCTCCGGCATGCTCTTGCACTCCGATGGTTGAGGCAGGCGCCGGCGGGCGGCGCCCGCTGGGGCCTTGCTTGCCGCGCCGTCAGGCTGCGGCGTTCGGCGATGAAAGCCAGTAATCGCCCATGCTGCCAGGTCGGCACGGGACAAGGCACCCGAGCGTCGCCTCAGGCAGGCCCCGCGGGACGCCCGGGTGCCGGTCCCTGACCAAGCACGCCGCGCCGGGCGAGCAGCGCATCAAGCGCGTCGATAAAGGCCACGTCGGGCACCGCACGCACCGGCACCAGCCAGTGCTCCGCGCCCGGCCCGAGCCGCCGGCACTTGACCGCGTCCTTCTCGGTCATCAGCACCGGGCCGCTGCCCCAGCTTGCCATGTCCGCCGCCGTGAAGCGGTGATGGTCTGGATAGGGCCTGGCATCAACGCCGATGCCGTGCTGCTCCAGCATGCCAAAGAACCGCGCCGGGTTGCCGATGCCGGCCACGGCGGTGACGCGCCGGCCCGCGAGCCCGGCCAGCGGCAAGGTACGGTCCGGCTCCGCCAGGCTCACCGCCGCACCCGGCACCAATGCCATGCCGAGCAGGCCGGGCCGGCCGCCGGTGGCGATGCAGAGGTCTGCCCGCGCCGCGCGCCGCTCGGGCTCGCGCAGCGGCCCCGCCGGCAGACAGCGGCCGTTGCCGTGCCCGCGCGCGCCGTCCTGCACCAGGATCTCGCAGCAGCGCCGCAGCCGGTAGTGCTGGAGTCCATCATCGGTGACCACGACGTCGCAGCCGTGCTCGCGGATCAGTGCCCGGGCAACGGCGACGCGGTCCGCGCCCACCGCCACCGGCACGTTGCCGTCCGCCGCGAGCAGCACGGGCTCGTCGCCGAACAGCGCCGGGTCGCCGTCCGGCGGCACCAGTCGCACGGTTGGGCGCACGGTTGGACGCACGGCCGGAGCCCGCTCGCCGCTGCCGCGGTAGCCCCGCGCCGCGATGCCGGGCCGCAGGCCGCGCTCGCGGAGACGTGCCCCCAGCCAGCGCACCAGCGGCGTCTTGCCCGTGCCGCCGACGGTGAGGTTGCCGACCACGAGCACCGGCGCGCCCACCGCGAAGCTCTCGAGCCAGCCACGCCGATACAGCGCCGCCCGCAGCGCCGCAATCCCGCAGTAGGCCCAGCCAAGCGGCGCCAGCGCGGCAGAGGCGAGTCGTGCCGCGGGCGCATCGCCATACCAGACGTCCTGCGGGGTCACGCGCCCGCGCCGGCGCTAGCCGCGCCGTCGCGCGCCGGCTCCGGCAGCGGCACCACGAGCTGCGCACGCTGCAGCCGCGCATAGGTGCCGCCGGCCGCGAGCAGCTCCCGATGGCTGCCCTGCTCGATGATGCGCCCCTGCTCCAACACCACGACGCGGTCCACGTGCTCGATGGTGGAGAGCCGGTGGGCGATGACCAGCGTGGTACGGTTTGCCATCAGCGCCGCGAGCGCCTGCTGGATGTGCCGCTCCGCCTCGGTGTCCAGCGCCGAGGTGGCCTCGTCCAAAATCAGGATCGGCGCGTCCTTGAGCATGGCCCGCGCGATGGCGAGCCGCTGCCGCTGCCCGCCGGACAGGAGCACGCCGCGGTCCCCGACCAGCGTGTCGAAACCCTGCGGCAACGCGTTGATGAATTCGAGCGCATGGGCGGCCTCGGCGGCGCGCTCGATGTCGGCCCGCGACGCCGCGGCCGACGCGCCGTAGGCGATGTTGTCGGCGACGCTCGCGTTGAACAGCACGATGTCCTGCGTCACCAACGAGATCTGCGCGCGCAGGCTCGCCAGCGTCACCTCGCGATGGTCGATGCCGTCGATCAGGATCTGCCCCTCGGTCTGGTCGTAGAAGCGCGGCAGCAGGCTCACCAGGGTCGACTTGCCGCTGCCGGAGCGCCCCACCAGCGCCACGCTCTCGCCGGCGCACACGTGCAGATCCAGCGCGTGCAGCACCGCCCCCTTGGCCGGGTCATACACGTGCGTGACGCCGCAGAGCTCGATCTCGCCCTGCACGCGCGTCAGCGTCTGCTTGCCGGTGTCCTGCTCGGTCTCGCTGTCGAGCAGCTCGAACAGGCTGTCGGCGGCGACGATGCCACGCTGGAGCTCGGAATTCACGGCCGTGAGCCGCTTCACCGGCGGCAGCATCAGGCCCATGGCGACGACGAAGGACATGAAGGTGCCCACCGTGATGTCCTCGCGCAGCCCTTGCAGCGTAGACAGATACACGATGACACCGATGGCGACGGCGGACAGCAACTGCACCACCGGCACGCTGACGGACTCCACGGCGATGATCTTCATCTGCAGCGAGCGCGTCTTCTCGTTGATGGCCGAGAAGGTGTCGGACTCGCGGCGCTCGCCGCCAAAGGCCTTCACGACCCGGTGCCCGTCGATGACCTCCTGTGCCACATGCGTCAGCGAGCCGACGCGGTCCTGGATGCGCGCGCCGTAGCGGCGGAAGCGGCGCGTTGCGTACTTCATCGAGAAGGCCATCACCGGGCCGATGAGCAGGAAGATCGCCGACAGCGCCGCGTCTAGATAGAGCATGTACGCGAGCAGCGCCAGCGCCGTGAAGCCGTCGCGCACCAGGGTCGTGATGGCCGAGGTCGCGGCGGTCGCGACGTTCTCGACGTTGTAGGTGAGCTTGGCCAGGAGCTGGCCGGTGCCGTGGGTGTCGTAGTAGCGCGTCGGCGCGCGCAGCAGGTGGTCGAACATCTGCTGGCGCAGGTCCGCCACCACGCGCCGCCCCACCCACTTGAGGCAGTAGTTGTTCACAAAGCCAGCGATGCCGCGCACCACGAACACGGCCACGAGCAGGATCGGCATCAGCCGCACTATGTTCGGATCGCGCTCGACGAAGCTGCCGTCCAAGAGCGGCTTGATCATGGCCGCGAACACGGGCTCGGTGGATGCGAACACGAGCATGCCGCCGATGGACAGCGCAAACATGCGCCAGTAGGGCTTCACGTAGCCGAGGAGTCGGGCGTAGACCTCGCGCCCGCTGTCCTGCACGTTCACTCGCGCGGGCGCGGTCACGGCGCCTCGTCCATGCGGCTCGCGGCGAAGGCCACACGGCTCAGGCCGAGCTGCCCGAGCGCATCCAGCGCCGTCATCACGGCCTGGTGCGGCGTCTTCGCATCCGCCTTGATCAGCACCGGAAGCTCGCGGTCGGTGTCTGTGACCTCGCGCAGGGCGCGCATCAGCGTGCCGGCGTCGGTGCCGAGCACCTGCCCATCGTTCACGTAGAAGCGACCGGACAGGTCGATGACAATGGTCAGGAGCTCAAGCTCCGCGGCCCCGGCCGGCTCGCCGTCCGCCTGCGGCAGCTCCAGCCGCAGCCTGGCGTCGTCGTTGAAGGTCGTGGACACCATGAAGAAGATGAGCAGCAGGAACACGACGTCGATGAGCGGCGTCAGGTTGATGTCCGGGTCATCGCGCCGCCGCGGCCGCAGGTTCACGCAACGCTCCCGTCGGTGCTCGCGGCCTCGCGCTCGCCCTGCATCACCTCGATGAGGCGCAGCGCCTGCTCCTCCATGGCGATGACGATCTTGTCCACGCGATTGTTGAAATAGCGGTAGAACATCAGCGCCGGAATCGCCACGGACAGCCCCGCCGCGGTGGTGATCAGCGCCTGGGAGATGCCGCCAGCGAGCACGCCGGGGTTGCCGACGCCGGCCTCCATGATGACGCCGAAGACCTCGATCATGCCGAGCACCGTGCCGAGCAGCCCGAGCAGCGGCGTCACGGCAGCAATCGTCCCGAGCGCGTTGAGGTAGCGCTCCAGGTCCGCCACCACCTGGCGCCCGGTGTCCTGGATGGACTCCTTCATCACCTCCCGCGAATGGAAGCGATTGACCAGCCCGGCCGCGAGCATGCGCCCCAGCGCCGAGCCCTCGCGAATCTCGGCGATGCGGTCATCGTTGAGCAGCCGCCGACGATCCATCTGCCAGATGCGGCTCACGAGGTCGTCCGGCATGATCACGGAACGGCGCAGCGCCCAGAGCCGCTCGATGACGATCGCCAGCGCGGCGATGGAGCAGAGCAGAATGGGCAGCATCAGCCAACCACCCGCCTGGAACAGCTCGAACACGTTGGGCTTTACTCCGTAGTTCCTCGGCGTTGGGCTTCGCGCAAGCGGCGACGTCGCCCCGCCCCAAAGCCGCGCATCATACCAGCTCGCCCGTGACGGCCCGCAGCCGCGCGAGTCCGACCCTCGGCACGCGGTGCCCGCCCCGATCGGCCGCGCACCTGACGCCTAGCGAGGCAGAGCCTCAGACCAACCAGGGCACGGAGCGTCGTCTTGCGCCGCCCGCTCGTTGGCGCAAGCGCAAAGGGCCAAGGGCCGAGGAGGTCTGCCTTGGCCCTTAGCCCTCGGCCCTTTGAGGCCGGAGACAGTAGCGAGCGGATCAACGGCTCGTAGCTTTGCGGATGGACAGGCAAAGTTCGGGGTCGGATCACCGCAAGCTGCTGATGGACCGCGACAAGTGGTCTCCAACTGAGGTATGCCCAACAAGCGGGCTCGACACCGCGCCGGCACGGACTGGGAGCGCCGGCTTTCAGCCGGCTTCGCGTGCCGGGGGCTCGATGCCCCCGGCGCGCGATCTGCGGCGCGGGAGCCGGGCGGTTGCCCATGCCGCGTCGCGGGGCGGGCGACTGCGCGTGTGCCATCTTAATCAGCTCAGACGCCGCCGACGCGGCATCGAGCCGCGTCGGCGGCGAGCCGGCTGGAAAGCCGGCGATCCCAGTCCGCCGCTTCATCTGCGGGGGTCGCGCACCGCCATGAGAGCAAGGCGCGGGTTGCGTTCCCGCGTGCGTCGAATGGCCAGCGTTATCTGGTGGAAAAGCGTAAGGCAATCGCCTCTGGCGTGGTCGTCGGGCAGCCAGTCCTTGCTCAGCACCTCCTCGAAGCGCGAACGGGCAGTACGCCGGGAACCGCTCGATGCGCAGCTCCGTCTGTGCCAACCGGCTCAAACAATCGGCTCAATCAACCGGCTCAATCAACCGGCTCAATAGTGATAACGCGCCTGAAGAAAGTCGATGCGGTCCGCGGCGACCCGATAGACGAACCGGTGCTCCTGCGTCAGGCGACGCGACCAGCAACCCGGGCCGAGATACTTGAGCGGCTCGGGCTTGCCGATGCCCCGAAACGGATCGCGCAGGGCGGCATCCACAAGATCAAGCACCCGCAGCGCGGTCTTGCGGTTCGTTTCCACCCAGAAACGCAGATCCTCGACGAATTCCCGCTGGAGGACCGCAGAGCGCTCGCTGTCCGCCGGGCCAACCGGATGCTCAGTCCGCCGCTTGACCAAGACCCAGGCGCTCGCGCAGCTCGGCGGGAGACGATGGGGCGCCGCCGCCGGCCTCTGCCCGAGCGAGTGCCGCGAGCAGCCTTTCCGCATTGCGCGGGGAGCGCAGCAGGTGCGCTGTCTCCATGAGACCGGCCAGCTCATCGGCAGCAATCAGGACCACATCCGCCGCATTGCGGCGGCGAATGATGACCGGCTCACGGGAAGCCGTGACCCGATCGCACAGCGACGCAAAATTGGCACGAGCGGCGGAGTAAGTTGTGGTTTCGGACATCATGACACCATCGCGAACTTGTACGCGCTGATGGTACAAGTTCAACAACCCACTAGCCAGCGCCGTTCGCAAGGCCTGCTGCGCCTCCGCGTCGAGAGGACACCAACGTCCGGCACAGACAGCGCGGCCCGACGAACAGGGCGGCGCAAGCCTGGCCCGCCCCGCGCTCGCGCGGGGTGGGCAGCAGCACAGATGCCGGCGCGAAGCGGATGAGGCCCCGAGCCGACCGGCACGGTGCAGCTCAGCCGCGGCGCAGTCGCCGCGCGGCCAGGGCGCCGAGCAGCGCGGCGCCGATCAACAACAGCGTGCCGGGGATCGGGACCGACGCCAGGCCAGCGGGCGTCCAGTTGACGATGTTGGCCGTTTCGTTGCTGCCGCCGCCGACCGCGGCCAGCAGGTCCGCGTCGGCCAGGGTCTGCAGGTTCGCGACGACGTCGGCGTTGCCGACCGCCGTGGCCACCTGGCCATTGGGCGTGAACTGCACGAACCACATCAGGCTCTGCGTCTCTCCGGGGCCGAGGTCCAGGGTCCGGGCGTCCCCCGCAAGTTGCGAAGCGCCTGTCGCGCTATCCGTTGCCCGTGCTGCGCGTAGCGCGGCTGGCCGTGGCGACGAGTGCGTGGGGTCGGGGCATCGGCTACCCCTTGTTGCGTCTTGCCGTCACCCGTGGCTGCGTGAGCGTCAGCGCCGTGGTGGCATCGCGCTGGGGCTTGCGTAACCGATAGAGGACGCGTTCAGCGTCGAGCCGTTCCAGGCGCCCGAGCACTAACGGGGGCCGAGCTCATCGGGCCGATGCCGCCACAGGCGCCGGTCTACGCGCCGGTGCCGCTCCGGCACCAGCTCGGCAGGCGCGCCTGGCAGCAGCAGGCTGACCGCTCCGTCCGCGGGCGTCGCGACCGTCGCGCTGCCTTGCGCGGCGACGCGCGCGACCACCGGTGCATTCGGAAAGCCGAAGCGATTCGCATAGCCGGCGGAGAACCAGACCCACTCCGGCGCCACGGCCGCGAGGAAGGCCGCCGTGCTGGAGCTGTTGCTGCCGTGATGGGCGGCGACCAGGACGTCCGCCCGCAGCGCGGCGCCCAGGGTCGCGACCAGCTCGGCCTCGACGCCCGCCTCGATGTCGCCGGGGAGCAGCACGCTCGCACCGGCGCTCTCGACGCGGAGCACGCAGGAGGCGTCGTTGCCCGACAGCCCCGGACCCGGCGGGTGCAGGATGCTGAAGTCCACGCCATCCCAGCGCCAGCGCATCCCGGCGCTGCAGGGCTCCGCCGCAGCATCGAGCTCCTGCGGCTCGCCGCTTAGGATGCGCCGCACCGGGATACTGTCCAGCAGGCCCGCCAGGCCACCCGCGTGGTCTTGATCGGCGTGACTCACCACCGCGAGGTCCACGGCATTCACGCCATGATGGCGCAGATAGGGCGCGACGGCGGCGGAGCCCGTGTTGAAGCCGCTCGGATAGCGCGGCCCCATGTCGTAGACGAGCGTGTGGCCGGACGTCTGCACCACCACCGCGAGCCCCTGCCCCACGTCCAGCATGGTCAGCAGCGCCTCGCCGGTGCGCGGCGTCGGCGCTCGCGCGAGCACCAGCGGCAACAGCAGCACGAGCCCGAGCCAGCGCGCCGGCAGCCCGCGCGGGGCGAGCAGCAGCAGCACGCCCGCCGCGGCGGCCAGCCAGACCCAGACTGCCCGCCCGCGCAGCGTCGCCCCGGCGACGTCCCAGTCCGCGATGCGCGCAAGGATTGCGTAGCCCGCATCGAGCAGCATCGCCACCGGCCACAGCGCGAGCGCCCAGTCGCCGACCAACGCCACGAGCGTGGACACCAGTACCACCGGCAGCACCAGGCCGAACAAAGGCACCAGCACCAAGTTCACCGCCGGTGCCACCACCGACGCGCGGCCGAAGAAGAACAGCAGCAGCGGCAGCAGCCCGAGCCCCACGGCCCACTGCGCCCTGCCCCAGCGGATCACGGCCATTGGCGGGGCCAGACGCTGGCCGAGGGCGTAGAACAGCATCGCGACGGCGCCGAAGGAGAGCCAGAAGCCATAGGACAGCACGCTGGAGGGGTCCACCAGCAGCACCGCGAGCAGCGCCAGGCTGAGCCCGGCCAACGGCCGCAGCGTGCGCCCGGCCATGGTCGCGATCAGCAGGACCGCCAGCATCGCCAGCGCCCGCTGCGTCGACACCGAGAAGCCCGCGAGCCCGGCGTAGCCAGTGGCCGCGAGCAGTGCCGCGGCCGCCGCGGCCCGGGGCGCCGCAATGCGGCGGGCCAGCGCGGGCAACTGCGCCCAGCCCAAGCGCACCAGCAGGAATACGAAACCGGACACCAGGCCCACGTGCAGGCCGGAGATGGCGATCAGATGGCTAGTGCCCGTGCGCGCGAAGACCTCCCATTGCTCGGGCGTCAGCCCGCCGCGATCGCCGAGCACCAGTGCCCGCACCAGCGCGGCCGACACCCCATCCGGCAGCAAGGCGCCCAGGCGCTCGCGCAGGGCCTGCCGCCAGCGGTTCAGCCATTGACCGCCGGGGCCGGCCGCGAGCAGCCGCGCGTCCTCCGCGTTCACGACATGGCCGGTGGCGGCGACGCCCTGCTCGAACAGCCAGCGCTCGTAATCGAAGCCCCCCGGATTCAGGAAGCCGTGCGGCGGCTTGAGGCGCACCGAGAGCCGCCAGCGCTCGCCGGCCTTGAGCCCGGGGGAGTCGCGGTACCAACTGACGCGCGCCAAGCCGCGGAAATCCACGGGCTTGGACTCGAAGCTGAGCGCCTCGATCCGCACCAGGAAGCGCTCGGCACCGGCGAGCTGCTCCGGCAGCCCGACGATGCGCCCCTCGGCCACCAGCGTGCGCTTGACCAGCGCCTCCGGGAAGGGCTCGCAGAGCACGCCGCAGGCATCGGCATAGGCCCAGAGCGCGCCGGCGATGGCAACTGCCCCGAGCAGCGCGAGCGCACGCAACCGCCACCACCAAAGCAGCACGAGCCCGACGCCGACCAGTGCCCCGGTCAGCGCGAGTAACGGGTCGGGCACCGGTAGCCGCGGCAGCGCGAACAGCGCACCGACGCCCGCGGCAAAGGCGATGGCAACAGGCGTCGGCGAGAGGCGGAGCATGCGGATTCGGCTCAGCGCCGACGGCACGCGCGCGCAGGCCACGGCGTCGGCGCGCAACGGCGCGAATCAAGCCGTGATTGGGCATGTCGGCGCTGACGTATACTCGGTGCAGCTCCCCCAACCGTGACGCCACCGGGTACGACCGTGCGACGTTGGCTCAAGGGCGTTCTGCCCGACCCCCGCGTGATCCTGCAGAGCCGCTGGCTCGGCATGTTCGGTACGCTGCTCAAGGACCCGAACCTTTGGCACCTGAACCGCCGCTCCGCAGCGGGCGGCGTCGCCGTCGGGCTGTTCATGATGTACATGCCGCCCTTCGGACAGGTGTTCATGGCGGCGGCGGCGGCCATCAAGCTGCGGGTGAATCTGCCCATTGCGGCCTCCCTGGTCTGGCTCACCAATCCGCTCACGATCCCGCCGATGTATTACACGGCCTACGCCATCGGCGCCTGGCTGCTGGGCCAGCACATCCATACCTTCGAGCTGGATTTCTGGCTCGACTGGCACAACTGGCTCGGCGTGCTGGGGCCGCTCGCGCTCGGCTGCGTGATCTGCGCCTGCGCTGCTGCGGCCATCGGCTATTTCACCGTGCAGTTCTTGTGGCGGCGGAGCCTGCGGCGCGAGATCGCCGCGCGCAAGCGCCGCTACGCTGATGCCCCGGTCAACACGCCGTCGTCCAAGCGCCAGACCTGATCGGCTCGCGCGGCAAGCTCCAGATCGTGCGTCACGATGACGAAGCTCGTGCCCTGCTCCGCGTTCAGCTCCAGCATCAGCTCGTAGACGCCGCCCGCCGTGTGCCGATCGAGGTTGCCCGTGGGCTCGTCCGCGAGCACGCAGTCGGGCCGCGTCACCAGCGCGCGCGCAATGGCGGCGCGCTGGCGCTCACCGCCGGAGAGCTCCGCGGGCCGGTGCCTAAGCCGATGGTCGAGGCCGACACGCGCGAGCAGTGCCGCCGCGCGCGCGCTTGCTTCGGCGGGCGTCGCGCCGCCGATCAGGAGCGGCATCGCGACGTTCTCGAGTGCCGTGAACTCCGGCAGCAGATGATGGAACTGGTAGATGAAGCCGAGCCTGCGGTTGCGCAGTTGCCCGCGCCTGCGCTCCGACAGCCGCATCGGGTCGTCGCCGCTCCAGCGCACCTCGCCGACGCTCGGGCGCTCCAGGCCGCCTAGGCAATGCAGCAAGGTGCTCTTGCCGCAGCCCGATGAGCCGACGATGGCGATGCGCTCGCCGCGCCGTACGGCGAGGTCCACGCCGCGGAGCACCTCCACCTCAAGCGGCCCCTGCCGAAAGGTCTTGCCGACGCCGCGGGCCTCCAGGACGGGCGGCGCGTCAACGGCTTGCGCCGCCGCGACGCCAGGCAAGGGTGCGAGATCATTCATAGCGTAGCGCCTCCGCCGGGTCCGTGCGCGCCGCCCGCCAGGCCGGGTACAGCGTGGCCAGCACCGACATCAGGAAGGCACCGCCGCCGACGCGCACCACGTCGCCGAGGCGCACGTCCGACGGCAAAGCGCTGATGTAGTAGATGCTGGGGTCCAGGAAGTGCACGCCGAAGGCGCGCTCGATGCTCGCGACGATGGGCTCCACGTTCCAGCCCAGCAGCACCCCACCGACGACGCCGAGCAGCGTGCCCACCACGCCGATGGCGGTGCCCTGGACGATGAAGATGGCCATGACTCGCCCCGGCGATGCGCCCAGCGTGCGCAGCACGGCGATGTCCGCGCGCTTGTCCGTGACCACCATGACCAGCGTCGAGACGATGTTGAAGGCGGCGACGGCAACGATCAGGAACAGGATGATGGTCATCATGCGCTTCTCGGTGCGCAGCGCCGCAAAGAAGTTGCGATGGACCTGCGTCCAGTCCGAGACGCGGTAAGCAGCCGGCGTGCTGCCCGCCGGCATGGCCTCGGTGCTGAGGGCGTAGGCGATCTCCCGGGACACCAGCGGCGCGTCGAACATCTCGGCAAGCTTGAGCCGCACGCCCTCGGCCGCATCGCCGAGCCGCATCAGCAGCGCCGCGTCGGTCATGTGCATGAAGCCGGCGCCGCGATCGTAGTCGGACATGCCGACCTCGAACAGGCCAACCACGTTGAAGGCCTTGAGCCGCGGCATCACGCCCACGGGGGTTGCGTTCAACTGCGGCGTAACCACCGTCACCTTGTCGCCGACGCCGACGCCGAGCACCGCGGCGAGCTCGCTGCCCAGAATGATATTGAAGCTGCCGGCGGTGAGGTCATCCACGGAGCCGATGACCATGTCCGAGCGCAGCAGGGAGACGGCGTCCTCGCGGTCCGGCACGATACCCCGCAGCAACGCGGCGTTGGTGCGCCCGGCGTTCATCAGCATGGATTCGAGCTCGACGAAGGGCGCCGCGCCGAGCACCTCCGGATGCTGCTCGACGCGCTCCACCAGCGTCTCCCAGTCGGCGATACCGCCGTCCGGCACGCTCAGTGTCGCGTGGGAGGCCATGCCGAGGATGCGTTCTTGGATCTCCTTGTGAAAGCCGTTCATCACCGACAGCACAACGATGAGGGCGACGATGCCCAGCGTGATGCCGAGCATCGAGATCAGCGAGATGAACGAGATGAAGTGATTGCGCCGCTTCGCGCGGGTATAGCGCAGGCCGACGTACAGCGGGAGGGGTCGGAACATGATGGATCGGGGCTCGGTTCCGAGCAGACGGAACGGTAACGGCCGGGACCCGCGGGCCCTTGGCCTGCCGAACGGACGCCGACGCTGTGGCTGAGAAGCGGGGTAGGCCGGAATCGGCAAGCGGCCTCACCGCGGGACGCGCGGTGAGGCCGTTGCGTAGTCGGATCGACGAAGCAGCGCCGGGAACTGCCGCGCGGCGGCTGTCGCGGCGCCGGACTGTCGTTACTGCGCGGCGGCCCCCGGAGCGGGTGCCTGCTGCATCGGCGGGCGCATCGGGTACTGGCCCGGCGGCGCATAGCCCGGATACATCGGCATGGGCGGGGCACCCATGGGCATCGGGGGACGGCTGCCGTAGTACTGCTGCCAACGCTTCTGCGCATCCTCCATGGCCTGCCTGCGCATCGCCTCGTACTGATTGATCATCTCGTCGCGGCGGTCCTGGGCGGGCTGCTGCGCTGCTGCGCTCGGCGCGCGCGACATCGCGCCGGGCTCCGGCATCTGCTGTGTCGGGCCTGCGGCCGGCGTTGACGGCTGCTGCTGCGGAGCTGCCGGCGTGCTCGCGGCGGTGGCGGCGGGCGCGGGCACGCTGGGCGCCGCCTGCGCCGGAGCGGTTGCGGGCGCGGGCTTGGCCGCGTCGGCGTCGTCCATGATGGCCTGCGCGAAGGCCTCGGCCTCGGCCTTGCTGACCGACTGGCTTTCGGCGGCTGCGGGCGGTGCGCTCGCCGGCGCCTGGGTGGACTGGGCCGGGGTCTTGCTCAGGCTCGGGCTCGGCTCGGCTACCGGCGGGACCTGCATGAAGGCCCGCGGCGGCTGCTGAGCCGGCATCGGCGACGTGGCGAAGGCCGGCGACTGCGCGGGCGCGGGCGTCGGGGCCGCCGGGGCGGGCTTGGACTCAGCGGCAGCCTGGGCAGGCGCCGACTGCGCGGCTTCAGGTTGGGGCTGCGCCGCAGGGGCCTCGGCAGCACTGTCACCGGCGCTCGCCTGCGGCTGCGTCAGTTCCTCGCTGCGCTCCACAGCGCCGAGATACAGATAGCCGAACAGCAGCACCAGGCCCCACAGCAGGAGTTTGGGCATGAAACTGAGCCGGCTGTCGGATGCTTTGCTGTCGGATGCTTTGCTGTCGGATGCTTTGGTGTCGGATGCTTTGGTGTCGGATGCTTTGGTGTCGGATGCCTTATCGCCTGAATCCGCCATGATGTTCACCTCTTGAGTCGAAAGCTAGGGCGCCAATAATACCCGTTGCAGGGGTGTGGCGCCCGGTAAGCCGTGCGGGGTTCTGTCAGGCCTCCGCCAGCAGCGCAAGCAGCAGGCTGCGGACGGCGTCACCGCAGCCCGCCAGGTTGGCGCGGATCTCGTCCATGCCGACCTCGCCGCCATCGCCCTTGCCCGCGGCCCAGTTCACGACGAAGGCAAGCAGCGCATAGTGGAGCCCGCGCTCGCGTGCGAGCGACGCCTCAGGCATCGCCGTCATGCCGACCAGGTCGCAGCCGTCCCGCTCCATGCGTCGGATCTCGGCCGCGGTCTCCAGCCGCGGACCCTGGGTGACGCCGTAGGTGCCGCCGTCACGCAGACTGAGACCGATCCCGGCCCCGGCGGCCAGGAGCCGCGCACGCAAGGCAGACGTGAACGGCGCCGTGATATCGACATGCACGACCTCGCCGTCGGCACCGTCGTAATAGGTGCCGAGCCTGCCCCAGGTGTAGTCGATGAGCTGGTCGGGGATGCACAGCCGCAGGGGCCCGCAATCATCGGCGATGCCGCCGACCGCGCCCAGGGCGACCACGTCGGTGGCGCCGGCATCGCTCAAGGCGTGGATGTTGGCCCGGTAGTTGATAGCATGCGGCGGAATGCTGTGCCCCTCGCCATGGCGCGGCAGGAACAGAAACTCCCGGCCCGCGTGGCGCAGGGTCAGGAGATCGGCGGAGGGGGCGCCGTAGGGCGTATCCAGCCACTGCCGCTGGACCAGCTCCGTATCCGGCAATGCGCTGAAGCCGGAACCGCCGATGATGCCGAGAACACCCATGTCTTAATCGCTGCCTCGCTTTGTCGGAGGTCGCTGCCCGACGTGCCACGCACGCATGAAAAGCCGGCGAAGTCTACGCGCCGCCATCCGTGTCCGCAATGCTGGCAGCCAGACGACTGCCAGACGACCACGAGACAACCACCGGACGCAACAAGTCGGACAAAAAAAAGCCGGTGCAGGACGGCACCGGCGCTAAGTACACTGCCGACGGCAGTGCGTAGACAGGCTCCGGGGCCTGATTCGGTTATGCCGGCTGCGCGGCGTAGCCGTGGAACATGCCGATCTCGACCAGCTTTGGGAACAAGACCTGCTCCTCGCGGTCGATGCGGTAGCTCAGCATGTCGAAGATCTCCTGCGACTCCTCCAAAAACTCCTCGCTGAAGTTGAAGTCACAGTTCTTGAGCCACTTGCGATAGTACTCATCAAAGGTGCGCCGCAGTGGCTTCTCGCCGCTGATGAAGCCCCAGGCGATGGACTTGACCTTTGGGTCCTCGTGAATCAACAGGTTCGGGTAGAGCTGCCGATCCTCTTCGGCGAGGTGTGCCTTGACCTTCTTGGCGAGGTCGCACATCAGCTCATACGCGGTCTTCGCATTCGGCCGGATCTTGAGTTGGTCCGCGGTCATGATCGAGCGCAGGTCATCGATCATCTGCCGGAGCTCAGCGTGGCTATTGCGGTAGCCATCGAGTGATTGCATTTGCCCATCCTCCTCGTTCACGTGCAGTGAGCCGCCGACGGATTCGCCGTGCCGCGGGCGACGGTGTCGGCGCGCCGGCGACGTGGCGTTGCGGTGAAGGCACCGGCAAGACGGCTCCAAGCGCCCGCGCCAAAAAAACGCAGGCAGCGTGTGCCTTATGATTTAACGCACAATCGGCTTAATGTCAAAAAGCGCCTGATTATATTAGCGTTTTCTTGAATGCGATCGTGGCCGGCTTGCCGGTGGCGGTGCTTGCTCCGAGCACGCGCGAACAGATCATCAGCGGTCCTTGGCCGTCCTCAGCAGTCCTCATTCGCAGCGGCATAGATGCCGGAGAGGTTGCGAAAATAGCGCTTGTAGTCCAGCCCATAGCCCATGACGTAGCGGTTCGGCAGCGCAAGGCCCACCACGTCCGGGCGGTAGTCGGTCTCGGCCGCCCCATCCTTCAGCGCCAGCACGGCAGCGGTGACGCTCGCGGCACCGTCATCGTGGCAGGCGCGCACGATGTCCTCCATGGTGTGCCCGCGATCGAAGATGTCGTCCACAACCAGCACGTGCTCGCCGCGGATGGCGTCGCTCGGCCGGTGCTGCCAGTGCAGGTCCGCACCGCTCAGCTCGCCGCGATAGCGCGTGGCATGCACGTAATCCAGCCGTAACTGAAAGCCGAGCCGCGGCAGCAGGAGCCCGGTGACGACGATGCCGCCGGTGACTACGGAGAGCACGAGCGGGTCCTTGTCGGCCAACGTCGCGCTGATGCGCTCGGCCATGTCGTCGAGGGCGGCCTCGACGGCGGCCTGATCCGCCAGGCAGTCGGCGCGTGACAGCACGGCCGAGTAGCGCTCGGCAGGCATTTTGGACATGGGGTTTCCTCCGGGAGAGCGACGGCGGGACGGTGTGGGGAGACTCAGCGCGGGGCCGCGGGTTCGTCCAGGTCGCGCGCACGCTGCCCCGAGACGCGGCAGGCGGCAACACCCCGATCCCGGGCAAGGATAACCCAGCGCTGCCGACCGCGGGAACGGCAGCGGCAGCGGCACCCCCAACGACGCGGAGCCTCACGCATCTTGCGCCGTCAAGCAGTCTATGCGTGCGCCCAACCGACCGGCGACGGGACCTCCGGGGTCAGACCTCACGATCACACAATGATCATGTTCCCGCCATCGCACGGTAACGAAATGCCTGTTCAATGCCGGGTGCAAATTGCCGACCCCCGGCGTCCCTGCTCAGGCGTACCGGGGGGTCTGACCCTTCGACCTGGAGATGCGACCCCATGTTCTTCCCCTGCTTCCCTGCCCACCGACGCGCCGGCGGCGCGGCAATCCTCCCTGTCATCACCCTCGCCGCGCTGCTCGGCACCGGTTCGGCGTCAGCCGGGCCGTTGACCAATGGCGATTTCAGTGCCGGCTTTGATGGCTGGTCCGGGGAGGTCTTCGACCTGTCGGGTCCCGTGGCCGTCGACCCGCTGCCCGGCGCCTACAGCGGCAACTTCAGCACCGGCCCCGCCGGCGCGACGCTGACCACCAGCTACGGCGTCGACGAAGTCTATGACGTGATCATGTATCAGCGGTTCGTCGTCGACACGCTGGCGCCCGGCTTTACCGGCCTCGCGCTGCTGTTGGACATCACCTATTTCCTATCCGACCCGGATGACACGGTCATCGCGCAGTTGTTCGACCCCAACGGCGTCCTGGCCACCAAGGACCTGCTTGGCGGCGGCCCCGTGGACATCACCGAGTACGCCGGGCGCATGGCGGAGATCCTGTTCCAGGTCGCGGACTTCGACGACATCGCCGAGACCCTGACCGTCGGCAACATCCGCATCGAGCAGGTGCCGGTACCGGCGCCGCTCGCGCTGCTGACGCTGGGCCTAGGCCTGCTGGCCGGTCGCGGCCGGTTCCTGTCTCGTCAAGTCGCCAACCAGGAGTAGTACCGCCATGCAACCGACCAAGAAGACCCCCCTTGCCGGCGCCATCGCGCTCGTCCTGGCCGGCGTGCTGCCGGCTGCGGCTAACGCCGAATGGATCGCCCGCGGCGATCTCGAAGTCGTCCAGAGCAGCCTGTTCTACAACCGCGTGCAGCAGGCTTGGTTCGTCGAAGCCCGGCTCTCGAACAGCGGCACCAACGCCCTCACCGGGCCGCTGCGCATCCTGGTGGAAAGCGCGAGCCTGCCCGTTGTGGGCGCCGACGGCACGGATAGTGGCTTGCCTTACTTCGAGGTCGACGTCGATGGCCCCGGCCTCGCACCGGGCGAGACCACCGCCCCGGTCCGCATCCTGCTGCAACGCGCCGGCCGCGTGCGCCCGCAGCTCAGCCTGGCCGGGCAGATCGACGACGAACCCTTCCAGCTCCAACTGCTGCACGTCGCCGACATCGACAGCACCGGGGCCACCGCGGCGCTGGAGAACGTCAAGGGCTTCTCCGCCTTCCTGGACGCTTTCCGCGCTGATCCGAGCTTTCCGAACAGCATCACGCTCAGCTCCGGCGACAACTGGATTCCCGGCCCGCGCCACAGCGTCGCCGACGATGATCGGATGGCGTCGCTGCTCGGCGTGCCCGGCGTTGGCCGCGGCGATGCGGCCCTGTTGAACGCCATGGGCTTTCAGGCCTCGGCGCTCGGCAACCATGAGCTGGACCAGGGCACGTCCGCCTTCGTGGACATCATCGGCGTGGACAAGAGCTGGCCCGGCGCGCAGTTCCCGTATCTGAGCACCAATCTGGACTTCACCGCCGATTCCAACACGGCGCCCCGCGTCGTCGCCGACGGACTCGACGCGGGAAGCATCCCGAACAGCCTGGCCGGCTGGGCGACGGTGGACGTGAACGGCGAGACCATCGGCGTGGTGGGTGCGACGACGCCGTCGCTCGGCAATATCACCAGCCCGGGCAACATCGGCATCTACCCGATCGACTTCGACGCCGCCGATCCGGCGGACCTCGACGCGCTCGCCGCGGAGATCCAGCCAGCCGTAGACGCGCTGACCGCCCGCGGCATCAACAAGGTCATCCTGCTCGCGCACATGCAGCAGATCGCCATCGAGCAGGCGCTGGCCGAGCGGCTCGCGGACGTTGACATCATCATCGCCGGCGGCTCCAACACGCTGCTGGCGGACGCCAACGATGTGCTGTGGCCAGGTGATGTCGCCGCGGGAACCTATCCGATCGCGCTCACCTCCGCCGACGGCGAGCCGGTGCTGATCGTCAACACCGACGGCGATTACAAATACCTGGGCCGACTGGTGTCGGACTTCAGCGTGGACGGCCTGATCGACCTGGCCAGCCTGGATGACAGCGTCAACGGCGTCTATGCCACCACCGACACGCGCCTCGCCGTCTTCGGCCTGAGCACGGCCAACGCCGACCCGACCGTCGCCGCGCTCGCCGACCAGATGCTCGCCATCGTCCTGGAGAAGGACTTCAACATCCTGGGCCTGAGCGAGGTCTATCTGGACGGTCGCCGCGGCACGGTGCGCACCGAGGAGTCGAACCTCGGCAACCTGACCGCCGACGCCAATCTCTGGATGGCGCGCCAGGCCGATCACACCGTGGTCGTGTCCATCAAGAACGGCGGTGGTATCCGTTCCAGGATCGGCGACGAGCTCGTTCCGCCCGGCTCCACCGACCCGAGCGAGGTCGAATTACGACCGCGCGAGGGCAACCTCGTCAGCCAACTCGACGTGCAATCGGCGCTCTCTTTCAACAACGGCCTGACGCTGCTGACGCTGACCGCGGCAGAACTGGTCGCGGTCATCGAGCACGGTGTGGCCGCGTCGGACGGCACCAACACCCAGGGTAGGTTCCCGCAGGTCGGCGGCATTCGCTTCAGTTGGGACCTCACCCAGCCCCCCGGCAGCCGCGTGCAGACGCTCGCGATCGTCGATGACAGCGGCGCCGTGGTCGATGTCGTTGTCGACGGCGGCGTGCTGGTCGGCGATCCCGACCGCACCTTCCGCACCGTGACGCTGGACTTCCTGGCCGGCGACCCGGCGAAATCCCCGCCGCCCGGCGGCGACGGCTACCCGTTCCCGCAGACCGATCGCGTGGACCTGGTGGGCAGCGGCCTGCTCCCGGACGGGATCTTCACCTTCGCGGCCCCCGGCAGCGAGCAGAGCGCCCTCGCCGAGTACCTGGGCACCTTCTTCGCCGAGGTCCCGTTCGACCTGCCAGAGACCGCGCCGATCGACGACCTGCGCATCCAGAACCTGGCCGTCGCCGGTAAGGCCGATACCGTGCTCGACATTCCGCCCGGCGCCCTGAACCTGGTCAAGATTGGCGGGCTCCAGCTCGGTGGCGCCGAGATCGTCAACTACGACCCGGACCAGCAACGCCTGTATGTCGCCGGTGCTCCGGATGCGACCGGCAAACAGGTCCACATCGTGGACTTCAGCGATCCGCATAACCTGGACGACGGCGACGTGCTGGCCTCGCTGGACCCGAAGACCGATGTGGCCAACGACGTCACGGGCTTCATCGGCGGTGACGTGACCAGCGTCGGCTACAAGAACGGCCTGCTCGCCGCCGCCGTGGCCGCCGACCCGAAGACCGATCAAGGCTATGTCGCGTTCTACGACGCCAACGGCGTCTTCCTCGGCTCCCATCCGGCCGGGGCGCTGCCAGACATGCTCGCCTGGGACAACGCCGGCAATCGGGTCGTGGTCGCGAACGAAGGCGAGATCGATCTCGACAGCGGGGTCGATCCGGAGGGCTCGGTGACGGTCATCGACGTGCCCACGGACGGAACGCCAGCCGGGCGCGTCGCGGCGGCGGTGGTGACGCAGCTCGACTTCCAGCAGTTCAACGGGCTGGAGGATGACCTGCGGCTCGACGGCGTGCGCATCTTCCCAGGTAAGGCAGCCGCCAACGACTTCGAGCCCGAGTACGTCGCGTTCGCCGCCGATGATAGTAAGGCGTACATCGCGTTACAGGAGGCCAACACCCTTGCCGTCGTCGACCTGACGGCGACGCCCTACGCGATCGAACCGAACCTGATCCCGCTCGGCACCAAGGACCACAGCCGGTTGGAGAACGCGCTCGATGCGAGCGATCAGGACGGCGGCATCAACATCCAGCCGTGGCCGGTGCGGGGGATGTACATGCCCGACGGTATCGCAACCTATGATCCGGGCCTGGGCCGTACCTTCGTGCTGACCGCGAACGAGGGCGACGCACGCAATGAGGAGCGCCGCGTCGGCAGCAACAACACCAAGCTCGATCCGGTCGCCTTCCCCGACGGTGCCACGCTGAAACTCCCACAGAACCTCGGTCGGCTCGACATCTCGCGCAACGATGGCCTGAACGCCAACGGCGAGCATGAGGCGCTGTTCTCCTACGGCGCCCGCTCGTTCTCGATCTGGGATGTCGAGATGGGCACCATGGCCGACAGCAACGACGACTTCGCGCGGGTCACCGCGCAGCAGACGCCGACGCTGTTCAACGCCAACAAGGGCGATCCGGCCAAGCTCGACGGGCGTTCCGACAACAAGGGCGCGGAGCCCGAGTCGGTGATCGTCGGCGTCGTCGATGGCCGCCCCTACGCCTTCATCGGCCTGGAGCGCGCCGGCGGCGGCGTCATGGTCTACGACGTGGACAACCCGCACCTGCCGCGCTTCGTGTCCTACACGCCGGGGGCGCCGGCTGGCGACATCTCGGTCGAGGGTACGGCCTTCGTCAGCGTCGCGCAGAGCCCGACCGGCACGCCGCTCTTCGTCACCGCCAACGAGGTCAGCCAGACCATCGCGGTCTATGAGGTGCAGGGGTCGGCGCCGCCGCCTGACAGCGAATAACCGCGATACCCGATCGGCTTGGGGCCGGTCGGGGCCGGCCCGGTCATGGGCCTGCCGCCCACCGACCCCGCGCAGCCCCATTGAGCCGGCCCTCGGGCCGGCTTTTTCGTGCATCTCCCATCAGCAGAAAAGCCGGGGCTGCGGCGCTCACCACATCCCGAGCGCCGCCTGCAGCGCACGTTCGAGGGCAGCAAGCTCATCGGCAGTGAGGGTTGCAAGCGGGCCATCGCCGAAGCGGGAGCGGTCGAGTGCGCGCACCTGCTCCGCCATGGCCCAGCAGTCTCGCCGCAGGCGGCCGCGGGCGGAGATGTGGACACGCAGCGCCTCGCTGCCCGGCCGATGCTGCGTGGTCAGAGGAACAACCAAGACGGTGGCAAGGCCTGCCGCGCTGAGCGCATCGGACTGGATCACCACCACGGGGCGGACCTTGCCTATCTCGCCATCTCGGTTCGGGTTCAAACGGGCGACCCAAATGTCGCCGCGCCGCTCTATCTCCACCACCGCTCTATTTCCACCACCGCTCGCCGAGCTCCTCGCGCCAGGGCTGGCCAGGCCGGCGCCCCTCGGCAACATCGAGGGCGTCGTTCTCCGCCTCGACGAAGTCCTCGGCGATCTGACGTGCCTCGGCCAAGGCCGTGGGGTCGGACGCCAGCACGCGCGCCGCGGCGGTCACTTCGGCCAGGACTCGTTCCCGCTCGCGCCGGGCGATCAGCTCGGCGATGGCATCGCGGATCAACTGCGAACGGGGCTGGCCGGAGCGGTCTGCCTCGGCGTCCAGCTTCTGCTCCAGCTCATCGGGTAGACGCAGACTGACTGAACCCATGCACCTCTCTCCGTATCACAAACAGTGATACGGAGGTTATCACAGGGGCGCAGACGGGGACGCGGACAAGCAGTCCACGGGCTCATGCTTGCCCTGTGGCGAGGTGACGCGACGCCCCCGACAAGATCAGGTGATTCGCGCTTTCGCACATCGCCGAGCGCGAAAGCATCGCCTTGCCGTCTGGAATGACAGTCCGCCACGGTCTATGCTGTCCCGTAAGCGAGATTTTTCCCCTCTAGGTCTATGCAGGCGCTACAGCTGCGCGAGCGTGTCGGCTGCTCGGAAACCGACCGCAAGGCTTGGGATCGGGCCGGGGTACTGGTCGCGTTGCGCCCGGCCGGCGGCACCGGGGTTCATGCCCAGTACGACGACGCGAACCTGATCGCGGCCCTGATTGCATTGGAAATGAAGTACATGGGCGTCACTGCCTCACGCTATGCCGCCGCTTTCGCGGAGCTTCACACCTGGCTGCGTGCCCGCTCCAGCCTGGACTGGCCGCGCTCGCGCGTGTTCCTGACCCCTTCCCAGGCGCGCTTCCAACGTGCCGGGGACCCCACCCCGTCCGACCTGGCCGGCTTCACGCTCGATCTGGGGCCGCTGTGCGCCCGGGTCTCCGCGGAGCCGCGACCGCAGCCTTCGCAGGCTTCCCTCAAACTGCCGCTGGGGGCGGTCCGATGAGCCCCCGGGCTCCCGACTCCCGCGAGTCATGCCCATCATGAACGGGCTGGACATCCTCACCGACCGCTACGGGGCCAACCCGGCTGGTCTCATCCCCTTCGACGGCGACGACAATCCGGCGCTGCTGCCCTATGCCACCCTCACCGACGCGCGCCGGAGGGATTCGACCGCCGACCTGAGCGCGCTCGTCGGCGTTTACGAATGGCAGAGCAATCCGCTCATGTTCCTCGTGGACGGGGACATGATTGATGGCGACCAGACGCGCCTAAGCCGCATGCGTCGCCGCATCGCCCTGCGCGGGGATGCCCATTACCTCGGCGTAATCCAGGCCGGGCGTCTCATCGTCCACCAGGTTGCGCTGGAGTCCGGGCCGATTGATGGAAGCCGAATCGATGCGCCGGTCGCGGAGGGTATCGTGCTGCCCTATCTCGCAAACGAGCGCCCCCGTGCCCTGGTTGCTCAAAAGCACTGGATCAGTGAAGTCATTCTCGCACTGCTCAACGCGGCGCTGAGGGAACTCATCGCGGCTGAACTTGACCACGGCGACGCGATCTCGCTGGCCGGGCGCGCCCTGTTTGCGCGTTTTCTCTGCGACCGCGATCTCATGCCTCCCGGTGTCTTCGAACCCGGCGAACAACACCGCCTCTTCGACGATCCACACAAAGCAGCGAGAACCTCCGCGTGGCTGGACACGACCTTCAACGGGGACTTCCTGCCGCTGACCCCGGGCCTCCCGGAGCGTATGTCTGCGCAAGCCTGCAAACCGCTGGCCGACATCATGCGCCGTGCGCCCGCGGGGCGGCTTTATCTCGGCTGGGAGCAAAAGTGGGACTATCTGGACTTCTCGCAGATCCCGGTCGGCGTCCTGAGCCAGGCCTATGAGGGCTACCTGCGCCGCCATCGCGCCGGGGAGCAGAAGAAGCAGAGCGGCTATTACACGCCACGACCCATCGCCGAGGTACTGGTCCGCGGTGCCCTGGCCGCACAGGAACCGGTCGACCGGACTCGCCCCCCGCGGGTGCTCGACCCCGCGGTCGGCGGCGGCGTCTTCCTGATCACCGCCTTTCGCCAGCTTGTGGCCGAACGCTGGGCGGCAAGCGGGGAACGACCGAACACCCGCACGCTACGGGACATTCTCTATACCCAGCTCACCGGTTTCGACATCGACGAGGCGGCCCTGCGATTCGCGGCACTCGGGCTTTATCTCAGCGCGATCGAACTGGACCCAAGCCCCGAGCCGGTGACGAAGTTGCGTTTCGATGACAACCTCAGGGATCGCGTTCTGTGGAAGGTTGGCGACCTTGGAGAAACCAACTCGGACGCTCGGCTGGGGAGCCTCGGGCCAGCGGTCGGCGAGGAGCATGCCGGTCGTTACGATGTGGTGGTAGGCAATCCCCCATGGACAGGCGCCGGACGCCTGAAAGGCTGGCCGAAGGTCCTCGATCGAATCGCACACATCGCGAAAGAACGGCTTGGTCCAAACTACCCGTCGCCGCCGCTCCCCAATGAGGTCCCGGACCTGGCGTTTCTCTGGCGCGCGATGGAATGGTGCTGCGACGATGGTCGCATTGCCCTTGCCCTGTCCGCTCGGATGCTATTCCAGCAAGGGGACGGTATGCCCGAGGCGCGCGCCGCCATCTTTTCTGCCCTCGACATCACCGGGGTCGTCAACGGAGCAGATCTGCGCAAGACCAATGTCTGGCCCGGCATTTCCGCGCCCTTCTGTCTGCTGTTTGCGCGCAACCGGGTGCCCCCGCCTGGCTCGGGCTTTCGGTTCCTGAGCCCGCGCCTTGAACAAGGTTTGAACCGTGCGGGAGTTATGCGGGTCGATCCGACGAGTGCCGAGATCGTTTCCGCCCGACAGATCGTCGAGCGACCGACGATCCTCAAGACCCTGTTCCGCGGCACGCGGCTGGACTTGGAACTGATTTCGCGCATCGAGGCCAAGGGCTATCCAACGCTCAAACAGTATTGGCGCGAACTATTCCCGTCGGATCGGGGGGGTAGCCCTTCTACGAGAAATGGCTATCAAAGACTACGCCCGAGCAGCCGTATTCGAAAGGGCGGAGACGGCTTACCTGGGGTGCCCGCCGACTACTTAAATGGTCTTCCGGACCTCGGCGTTGGCGGCATCCGCAGCCTTGCCATCGATGTCAGTATGCTTAAGCCCTTTCGGCTCGCCCGTCTCCATGATCCTCGGCCGCGCTCGCTATTTCGTGCTCCCCTGGCAATCGTGCAAGAGGCACCTCCCGTGGCCCGTCGCCGCATATCTGCGGCCGTCTCAACTCGGGACATCGTGTACAACGAAAGCTATTACGGATACAGTGCTCATGGACATCCGCTTGCGCAGCAGCTTACCAGATACGTCGCACTTTTCCTGCAAAGCAACTTCTCCCTTTGGCACGCACTTGTCACAAGCGGCAAGTTTGCAGTAGAACGAGACGCCATCGAGAAGGAGACGACCATCGATCAGATCCCGATTCCGCCCTTAGCCGGATTTCAGCCCGAAGACATGAAGCGGATCGACTTGCTTTTTGAAGAACTCGCCGCGGACAACCGTGACGAGTCCTGGTCGAATCTGGATACCTGGGTTTTCTCCCTGTTCGGCCTGCAGCAGCGCAACGTGCAGTCCATCGAAGACACCTTGGCCTGCAATCTCCCGTTCTCGGCAAACCAAAAGCTGGCGCAGGAGCAGGCGAGCGCCGACGAGGTCTCGACCTTCTCCCGGATGTTGGAGGAGGAGCTCCGGCCCTGGGCGGAGCCCTTGGGTGCCGATCTGGTGGTCGCGGCGATCCCTTCGCAGCAAGGGTTGGGACCTTGGAACGTCCTTCGGGTATCGGCTGTCGAGGCCGGGGGACAGGCCCCGCCAACCGACGACAGGAAAGACTGGGAGCAGGTCATCCGGCTTGCCGACCGCATGGCGGCATCCGAGATCGTTGCACCGGTACCGGCGGCAAGATCGATCCTGATCGCACGCCTACAGCAGCGTCGCTACTGGACCTCAAGCCAGGCCCGGCTGCTCGCCGAGAGAATCGTGTGGGAGCACCTCGACGACCTCGGTGGAGGGTCTAGGACTTGAAGAAGGCGAGAATAGCCGAGCAGAATGCAGCCTGGCGTCAGCTTACGGATGGGATAGAACTGCCCCTTCGGCCACTGCACCGGCTGCATTTGGAGGCGATCGCGGAGGCGCTCCTGTATGTTTGGCAGGGCCTTTCGGAAACTGAACTGGAGACGATAGCCGGCGCGGACGAACCGTTGGTCAACGCAACAATAGTGAATGCGATCAATCGCCAACTGGCGGATGAAGATCCGTACCTGCGGCGCTTCGCGGCTTTGGCCCATCGGGCCGAGCGCGGCGTGGAAACATTGAACTACAAAAGCGATCGGTTGGAACTGAGGCCCGACATATCGGTGCTGCTCAACGCCCGCGGCGACAGTTTCCTTCACCCGTTGACGATCGAGTGCAAGATCATAGCTGCGCTCAGCGAGAAAACGGTGGCGAAGTATTGCAGTAAAGGTCTCCTGCGCTTCGTTGAAGGAGACTATGCCTGGGCCAGGCAAGAGGCGTTGATGCTCGCCTACGTGCGCGACGGATCGACCATCGCCGACGATCTGACGCCTTTTCTCAAGCAGTCGTCGAGCCGGCAGCCGGATGGTCTCGGAACCCGGCACCTTCCCCGGGCCGCCGGCATTGGCGCCGATCAGGCCGAGTCAACGCATCAGAGGTCGTTCCGCTATCCTGGGCGCACGGCCCCGAAGGACGATCCAGGGCCCATCATGGTCCGGCACATTTGGCTGCAAGCTCCAATCGCTGGCCCGAATGCAGGCGCGGCGCAGTAACGGACGAGATCACCCGAGCCCATCCTGTTGCGCCGCGAAGCGCCCGCGTGCGCCGATTGTGCGGTGCGGCAGGACCCTGGCGGGGCGCATCGCATGCGCCGTCCCACTCGCGGGGGTCTTGGATGTCATCTCCAAAGGACGCTGGAGGGGCGGGGCGTTGAACGTCAGCGCGGCGCCGTGCGCACGTCCAGGCGGTCGCGCAGCCGGTCCCCGAGCAGGTTCACCGCGAGCACGACCAGCATCAGCGCCAGGCCGGGGGCGGCGACCAGATGCGGGGCGATGAGCATCTGCGCGACGCCGTCGCGGATCATGCTGCCCCAGGACGCGGCGGGTGGCTGCACGCCGAGCCCGAGGAAGGACAACCCGGCCTCGGCGACCACGGCAGCGGCGATGCCGAAGGTCGCCTCGACGATCAGCGGCGCCGCGGCGAGCGGGAGCAGATGCCGCAGCAGGATGCGCGCGGGGCCGACGCCGAGGGCGACCGCCGCGAGCACGTGATCGCGCATGCGCAGCGACAGCACCTGCGCGCGCGCGAGCCGCGCGTAGCCCACCCAGCTCACCACCGCGAGCGCAATGACGACGTTGCCGAGCCCGGGTCCGAGGATGCCCGCGAGCGCAATGGCGAGCAGGATGCCCGGGAAGGCGAGGAAGACATCGATGACGCGCACGACGACGAGGTCCACCCAGCCGCCGGCAAATCCGGCCACACCGCCGATCAGCGCGCCGATGGTCGCCGATACGAGCACGACGCCGAGTCCCACCGCAAAGGATGTCCCCGCCCCCGCCAGGAGCCGCGCCAGCACGGGCCGGCCCAGATCGTCCGCGCCCAGCAGCAGATCGGCCGACGGCGGCGCCAGGATACGCGGCAGGTCGATGGCGTTGGCGCTGCTCGTCGCGAAGGGTCCGGCGAGCGCCGCGGCCAGCCAGGCCGCTAGCACCAGCCAAGGGGCCGCCCGCAGGAGCCGGCGCAGCAGCGACGGCGCCGCACGCTCAGCGCGCACCGACGCGAGGATCGATCCAGGCATAGGCGGTGTCTGTGAGCGCGTTGACGAGCACATAGCAGACGCTGATCAGGAGCACGCAGCCCTGCACCACCGGGAAGTCACGCGCCTTGATGGCCTCCACCAGCAGGCTGCCGATGCCGGGCCAGGCGAACACGGTCTCGGTAATCACGGCCCCGGCCAGCAGGCCACCGAGCTGCATGCCGATGACCGTGAGCACCGGCAGCCAGGCGTTGCGCAGCGCATGTCGCCAGAGCACCGCCGGCTCGCCGAGGCCCTTGGCGCGCGCCGTGCGCACATAGTCCTCGCCGAGCACCTCCAGCACACTCGCGCGCACCATGCGGGCGAGGATCGCGGCCAGCGCGGTGCCCAGCGTCAGCGCGGGCAGGATGATGGCCCCGGGCGCATCCGCCCCGCTCACCGGGGTCCAGCCGAGCCACAGCGAGAAGACCAGGATCAGGAGCGGGCCGAGCCAGAAGTTCGGCATCGAGATACCGAGCAGCGATGCGGTCATCGCACCGGCGTCGAGCGCGCTGCCGCGCCAGCGCGCCGCGAGCACCCCGAGCGGCAGACCGATGACGAGCGCCGTCCCGAGCGCCGCGGCGCTGAGCCTGAGCGTCGCCGGCAGGCGCTCCGCCAGGATCTCCGCCACCGGCCGCTGGTCGATGAGCGACGCCCCCAGATCGAGCTGCGCGAGCCCGCCGAGATAGCGCAGATATTGCTCCCAGAGCGGCAGGTCGAGGCCCAGCGCGGCGCGCAGCGCCGCCCGGTCGGAGGCCTGCGCACGCTCGCCAAGCATCGCCTCCACCGGGTCGCCGGGCACCAGGTGAATGAGCAGAAACACCAGCGTCGAGACGCCGAGAACCACCAGCAGGGCGGCACCGGCGCGGGTGAATACGGCCGCGGGCACGGGTGCTCAGCAGATGTCCACCGGCGTACCGACGAGCACCGAGTCGAACAGCGCGAGCAGGTCATCGTCACGCATCCGGATGCAGCCGTGGGAACGCGGCACGCCCATCGGCTCCGTCGGCGGGCAGCCGTGGATATAGATGAAGCGGCGCAGACTGTCCACGTCGCCGCCGCGGTTGCGGCCGGACTCGGTGCCGGTGAGCCACAGGATGCGGGTCAGTATCCAGTCGCGCCCCGGCGCAGCCGCCGCGAGCCGGGCCGAGTACACCTCGCCCGTCCAGCGGCGCCCGCGGAACACCGCCCCCGGCGGGCAGCCGGCACCGATCTTGAGCCGCACCCGGTGTCGCCCGCGTGGCGTGCAGCCGCTGCCCCGGCACTCGCCCGGGCCGTTCGCCCCGGTAGAGACCTCGCAGCAGCGCTCCACCGCGCCATGGCGCAACCGCAAGGTCTGCGTGGCAAGGTCGATACGGATGTCGGGGAGGCTTGGCACCGACGCTCGCCTGCTGCCTACGCGGCGCTGCGTCAGCGAACGCGCAACGATGGCGCCATCACGACGCCTGCGCGCGGCAACTGCCGCAGATGCCGTAGATGATCAGCGAATGGTCCTGAATCTCGAAGCCGTGCTCGGCGGCAATGGCCCGCTGACGCTCCTCGATGATCTCGGACATGAACTCGACAACGGCACCGCATTTGACGCAGACGAGGTGGTCGTGATGGCCGCCACGGTTCAGCTCGAACACCGACTGGCCACCCTCAAAGTGGTGCCGGCAGACGAGCCCCGCACCCTCGAACTGCGTCAACACCCGATAAATCGTCGCGAGCCCGATGTCCTCACCCGCCGCGAGCAGTTCCTTGTAGACGTCTTCGGCGCTCAGGTGCCGGAGCTCGCTCGTCTCGAGCACGTTCAGAATCTTGATCCGCGGCAGGGTAACCTTGAGCCCGGCCTGCTTGATCTGCTGGTTCTCCATCATCGCATCGCACCTCGGCAAGAGGCGGCGACCCGTGCTGGGGCCCCGTCGCCTGCGATAGACTTGGTGAATCGTTCCAGGCCATCCATTCCGCCCGCCCACAGCGGCTCGGCTGCCGCGGCCCGCGCAAAGCCGGCCCTGAACTGGCCGAGCGCTTGCACGCTGGCAGCTAGCCGCAGCAGATGAACCAACCCGATGAGAATTATTTCTACTATCTTCCTTATTCTTAGTATTGCCGCACAATTCGGTTGCGCGCGCAACACGCAGCAGGACGAGTACCGTGGCTCCATGCTGTCGGACCTGCCTTTCGTGTACAAGATGCCGGTCCAGCAGGGGAACATCGTCACCAAGGAGATGCTCGACCAGTTGGAACTGGGCATGACGAGCGCGCAAGTGCGCTACCTGTTGGGCACGCCGATGCTCACCGACATGTTCCACGCCAATCGCTGGGACTATACCTACACGATGAAGCGGGGCAACGCGCCGCTAGAGAAGCGACCGCTGACGCTGTTTTTTGAGGACGACGCATTGGTGCGCATCCAGGGCTTCGTTCCCGTCGGCCGAGGTGAGGGCATTCCTGGCGAGGACAACCCAGAGATCATCGTCAAGGTGCCCGACTGGGAGGCGCGGCGCGGACTGTTCGGCCGCGCATTGGATGCGGTGGGGCTGGACAAGAGGAACTGAGCGGACCCGGCCCTTGATGGCGCCGAATGTGAGGCAAAAGGGCCGAGGGCCGAGGAGCCCGCCTGGGCCCTTGGCCCTCGGCCCTTTGCTTGGGGGCCAGGCCGGCCCGGCGCGGGCGCCGCGGCTCAGCCGTCGTCCCCGCCCGCCGCGGTCTCCGCCGCACGCGTCTTGCGCGCCTGCTTCGGGTCCGCGATGAGCGGCGGGTAGATCTCGACACGGTCGCCATCGGCGAGCGCCATGTCCAATTTCGCCACCTTCCCGAACACGCCGACCTTGTTCGTGGCAAGGTCGATTTCAGGGAATCGCTCAAGCATGCCGGAACGCTCGATGGCTTCGCGAATGGTCAGACCCGGCGCGCCCTGCACCGGCAGCAATGCCTGTGCGTGCTCCCGCGCATAGGCCACCTCGACACGCAGCGTTTCGTCAGTCACCGTACACCTCGTCTGCTCGTTTGCAGAAAGCATCCACGAGGGAGTTCGCGATTTGCCCGAACACCCCGCCGAAGGCCTTGTCGATCAGTCGGCCGGAGAACTCGAAGTCCATTTCCAGCTCGACCTTGCACGCGTCGTCCCGCAGCTCCTTGAAGGTCCAGGCGCCGGTCAGCTTGCGAAACGGACCATCGATGAGGTCGATCTGCATTCGATGCGGCGGCTCGAGGCGATTGCAGGTGGAGAACCGCTGCCGCACGCCGAGCCGGGCCACTTCGATGCGACCGCAGATCTGCTCATCCGTCTTCGACAACAGCTTTGCCGCCTGACACCAGGGCAGGAAGTCCGGATAGCCCTCGACGTCGGCGACGAGATCGAACATTCGCTGTGCGGAATGCCGCACCAGAGCACTTTTTTTGATGACGGGCACGTCAGAACAATCCGATCGCGTTCAAGAATACGAGCACGACGCAGGCGGGCGCGACGAACTGCACCAGGACCAGCCAGACAAGGTACCACAAGCCATCGCCCGCGAGGCCGAGCTCGTCGGCGCTCGAGGCGCGGCGCATGATCCAGCCGGCGAAGATCGCGATGGCCACGCCACCGAGGGGCAGCAGCACGTTCGCGGTCAGGTCGTTGAACAAGACCAGGAAGCCCCTGCCCAAGATCGTGATATCCGACCACAGGTTCAGCGACAAGAGGCAGGCGATGCCGAGCAGCCAGACCGCGGCAGCGGCGAGCGCTGCCGCCCGCGGGCGGCTGAGGCCGCGGTTCTCCACCAGCCAGGCCACCATCGGCTCCAGCAGCGAGATCGCCGATGTCCACGCCGCGAACACCAGCAGCACGAAGAACAGCGCCCCGAACAGGCTGCCCCCCGGCATCTGCCCGAAGGCGATGGGCAGGGTCTGGAAGATCAGCCCCGGACCGCTCCCAGGCTCCAGCCCGTTCGCGAAAACGATGGGAAAGATCGCCATGCCGGCAAGCAGCGCGACCAGCGTGTCCATGCCCGCGATGATGCCCACGTTCTGGCCGATGGAAGCGCGGCTGTTCAGATAGGAGCCGTAGATCATGATGGCCCCCATCCCCAGGCTCAGGCTGAAAAACGCCTGCCCCATGGCGCTCAGGACAGCCTCGCCGAAACGGGCGCCGAGCTTGGCGAAATCCGGATAGAAGAGGTACGCGAGCCCGGCCCGGAACTCCCCGGCCTGCGCGGCGTACAGCACCATCACCACCAGCAGCACGAAAAGTGCCGGCATCAACCAGCGCACGGCCTGCTCGAGCCCACTCGACACGCCGCGGGCGACGATGAGCGCGGTCATGACCATGAAGACCGTGTGCCAGGCGAGCAGGCGCTCGGGATCGGCCACCAAGGCGTTGAACATCGCCTCGGAGCCCGCGGCGTCAACGCCGGAAAAGAGCCCCCCCGCGGCACGGAACACATAGGCCAGCGTCCAGCCGGCGATGACGCTGTAGAAGGACAGGATCAGAAACCCGGACAGGATGCCCACCCAGCCGAGCAACTGCCAGAACGGACTCGCGCCCTCCTCCCGCGCCAGCGCACGCATGCTGTTGATCGGGCTCTGGCGGCCGCGCCGGCCGAGCATGATCTCGGCCATCATGATCGGCACGCCGATGGCGGCGACACACAACAGATAGACCAGCACGAAGGCACCGCCACCGTACTCCCCCGCGGTGTAGGGGAACCTCCAGATGTTGCCGAGACCCACGGCGGACCCGGTCGCGGCGAGGATGAACGCCAGCCGCGAGGACCACATGCCATGGATGGAGGTCGTCGATGACATCGAAAGCTCCTGTCGGAGGACTGCGCGCCGGCCCAACGGGCGAGGCCGCGCGTGCTGATCTTGTCGTTCGCCGTGCCGGGGGCGGCCTGCCGCAGTGCGCCCTCAGGCGCCGACCTCGGCACGCACCACGTCGGCGAGCCGCTCCGCCACCGCCTGCACCTGTTCGGGGTCCATGCCCTCGACCATGACCCGCACCACGGGCTCGGTGCCGGACGGGCGCAGCAGCACGCGCCCCTGATCGGCAAGCTCCGCCTCGGCCGCGGCCACCGCGGCCTGCACGGAGGGCAGCGTGCTCGGGTCCATGCGCCGCTCCAGGCGGACGTTGATCAGCACCTGCGGGTAGCGCTCAACAGCCGCCGCCGCCTCGGCGAGGGAACAGTCCTGCTGCGCCAGGGCCGCCAGCACCTGCAGTGCGGCGACGATGCCGTCGCCGGTGGTGGTGCGGTCGCGGCAGATGATATGGCCCGAGGGCTCGCCGCCCAGCACACCGCCGGTCCGCTTCAAGTGCTCCATAATGTAGCGGTCGCCAACCTGGGTCCGCTCGAACGGAACCTCCAGCCGGCGCAGCGCGAGCTCAAGCCCAAGATTGCTCATCAGCGTGCCCACCACAGGCCCGGCGAGGCAGCCCGCCGCCTGGCGCGACTTGGCGATGATGTAGATCAGCGCGTCGCCGTCGATGATGGCTCCGTGCCCGTCCACCATCATGAGCCGGTCGCCGTCGCCGTCGAAGGCGATGCCCAAGTCAGCACCCGCCTCGAGCACCCGGCTCGCCAGCGCTTCGGGCTTGGTGGAGCCGACATCGCGATTGATATTGAGCCCGTCCGGCGCGGTGCCGATGGCGCTGACCCGGGCGCCGAGCTCCTCGAACACGTAGGGCGCAATGTTGTAGGTGGCGCCATGGGCGCAGTCGATGACGATCTTCAAGCCCTTCAACGACAGCGCCTGCGGAAAGCTGCCTTTGCAGAACTCGATGTAGCGCCCGGCGGCGTCATCGACGCGCCTAACCTTGCCGAGCTCTGCCGCCGGCACGGTGACGAGCGGCCGGTCGATCTCTGCCTCGATGGCGAGCTCCGCGGCGTCCGGCAGCTTATCGCCGTCGCCGGAGAAGAATTTGATGCCGTTGTCGTCGTACGGATTGTGGGAGGCCGTGATGACAATGCCGGCGGCGGCGCGGAAGGTCC
Organism: Thiohalocapsa sp. ML1; assembly: GCF_001469165.1. Taxonomy (GTDB): domain Bacteria; phylum Pseudomonadota; class Gammaproteobacteria; order Chromatiales; family Chromatiaceae; genus Thiohalocapsa. The sequence continues at coordinate 42,917 of NZ_JABX01000045.1, forward strand.
GTGTCAGGTAGGCAACACCCGGTGTCGGCATGGGCCCGAGCAACCGGATGTCCATGCCCGCGGCGACAAGGCCCGCCTCCAGCGCGGACTCGAACATATAGCCCGAGATCCGTGTGTCCTTGCCGATCAGCACCGTGCCCTTGGACGAATTGCCAAGCACCCGCCCCGCCGCCCAACCGAGCTTGACAACGAAATCCGGGCTGATGAAAGGGTCGCCGACGCGCCCACGGATGCCATCAGTGCCGAAGTATTTGCGCTTCAACCGGATTCCCCTCGCACGGCAGGCGGAGCTTATTTACGCGTTGGCCTGTGCCGCCGCCACGGCCACGACCACCTTCACGGCATCCACTGTCGCGGCCACGTCATGCACCCGCAGCAGTTTCGCCCCGCGCTCGGCGGCGATGACGGCCGCGGCAAGACTGGCCGGCAGCCGCTCGCTGACATCGCGGCCGGTCAGCGTGCCCAGCATGGATTTCCGCGACAGGCCCACCAGCAACGGCACGTCCAGATCGCAGAGCTCGCGCAGGCGCGCCAAAAGGCCGAGATTATGCGGCAAGCGCTTGCCAAAGCCAAAGCCGGGGTCGATCAGCAGCGACTCCGCGGGCACGCCTGCGGCGACGGCGGCGGCGATGCGCTCCGCCAGGAAGGCCCTCACCTCGGCCACGACGTCGCCGTAGCTCGGCTCCGCCTGCATCGTGCGCGGCTCGCCCTGCATGTGCATCAAGCACACCGGCAAGCCGAGCGCCGCCGCCGTCCCGAGCGCACCCGGCGCCCGCAGCGCGCGGACGTCGTTGATCAGCGTCGCCCCGGCCTCCGCCGCGGCGCGCATGACCTCCGGCTTCGAGGTATCCACCGAGATCGGCACCGGCAGACGCCGGGCCAGCGCCCGGACGACCGGCACCACGCGGGCGATCTCGTCCTCTGCCGATACGTCCGCCGCGCCGGGCCGCGTGGACTCGCCGCCGATATCGATGATGTCGACGCCCTCCTCCAGCATGCGCTCGGCCCGGCGCAGCGCCGCATCCGGGGCAAAAAAAACACCCCCGTCCGAGAAGGAATCGGGGGTGAGGTTCAGCACGCCCATGACGCGGGGCGTGCTGAGATCGAGCTGGTGCGGACCGCAGACGAGCACCCTGCGCCCGGCCACCGCGGCTGCGGCGGCTGGCGCGATCTCAGACGGGATCAATGCTCGCCGGCGGGACCGCCGATGGGACCACCGGACGGCCGCGGATCCGTGTCGGGCTTGGCCCCGGTCGGCGCATCAGCGCTGCCACTCGGCGGCGGCGAGGCGTCCTCGGACCACTGCTTCGGCGGGCGCGGCTCGCGGCCCTCCATGATGTCGCCGATCTGGAAGGCGTCGATGGTCTCGTACTTGATCAACGCCTGCGCCATTGCGTGGAGCTTGTCCATGTTCTCCAGCAGGATGTTCTTCGCCCGCTCGTAGTTGCGGTCGATGAAGTTGCGCACTTCCTTGTCGATCAGGTGCGTGGTCTCGTCCGACACGGTCTTGTGCTGCGTCACCGAGTGGCCGAGGAAGACCTCTTGCTCATCTTCGCTGTAGGTGAGCGGGCCGAGCTTGTCCGACAGCCCCCACTTCGTGACCATGTTGCGCGCCAGCTCCGTCGCACGCTGGATGTCGTTCGACGCGCCAGTGGTGACCTTCTCCGCGCCGAAAATGAGCTCTTCGGCCAGGCGCCCGCCGAACAGCGACGAGATCTGGCTCTCTAAGCGCTGCTTGCTGTAGCTGAAGCGGTCGTCCTCCGGCAGGAACAGGGTCACGCCGAGCGCCCGGCCGCGCGGGATGATGCTCACCTTGTGCACCGGGTCGTGCTCCGGCACGATCCGGCCGACGATGGCGTGGCCGGACTCGTGGTAGGCGGTCAGTTTCTTCTCGTCGTCGGACATGACCATGGAGCGCCGCTCGGTGCCCATCATGATCTTGTCCTTGGCCTTTTCCATATCCTCCATGTCCACCAGGCGCTTGTTGGCGCGCGCCGCGAACAGGGCCGCCTCATTGACCAGGTTGGCGAGATCCGCACCGGAGAAGCCCGGCGTGCCGCGGGCGATCACGGACGCGATCACGTCATCGGCCGTCGGCACCTTGCGCATGTGCACCTTCAGGATCTGCTCGCGTCCGCGCACATCCGGCAGCGGCACGACCACCTGGCGGTCGAAGCGGCCCGGGCGCAGCAGCGCCGGGTCAAGCACGTCCGGCCGGTTGGTGGCGGCGATGACGATGACGCCCTCGTTGCCCTCAAAACCGTCCATTTCCACAAGAAGCTGGTTCAGCGTCTGCTCGCGCTCGTCGTGACCGCCGCCCAGGCCGGCACCGCGATGGCGACCGACCGCGTCAATCTCATCGATGAAGATGATGCAGGGCGCGTGCTTCTTGGCCTGCTCGAACATGTCGCGCACGCGCGAGGCGCCGACGCCGACGAACATCTCGACGAAGTCCGAGCCCGAGATGGTGAAGAACGGCACCTTGGCCTCGCCGGCAATAGCGCGGGCGAGCAGCGTCTTGCCGGTGCCCGGAGGGCCGACCATGAGCACGCCCTTCGGGATCTTGCCGCCGAGCTTCTGGAACTTGGACGGATCCTTCAGGAAGTCCACCACCTCAACGACTTCTTCTTTGGCCTCTTCGGCGCCGGCCATGTCGGCGAAGGTCACCTTGACCTGATCCTCGCTCAGCATGCGCGCCTTGCTCTTGGCGAAGGACATGGCGCCACGGCCACCGGCCCCGCCCTGCATCTGGCGCATGAAGAAGATCCAGAGCCCGATCAGGATGAACAGCGGGAACCAGTTGATCAGGATCTGCATGAGCACGGAGGGCTTCTCCGGCGGTGCGGCCTTGATCTCGACGTTGTTGTCGAGCAGGTCGCCCACCAAGCCATCGTCGCCCGGACTGTACGTGGTAAAGCGCTGGCCACCCGCCGTCAGGCCCTCGATGGTCCGACCGGAGATGGTCACTTCTCTGACTTGGCCCTGGCGCACCTGATCGATGAAGTCCGAATAGGACTCGCTGCGCGGTTGGGACTGCGTCGCGGTGAAGTTGTTGAAGACGGACATCAGCACGATGGCGATGACCACCCAGAGAATCAGATTTTTTGCCATGTCACTCACGGCGCGTGCCTCATCAGTCGCCGGCGCGGGCATGTGGTAGCCCGGCGACGGCTTGGTTGCGTTGCGATGGTGCGGAACCCTAACCGACCCGAAGGCCTTTTGCCACAAAATAGGATTCGCGGCTCTGGCTGCGGGACGCCTCGGGCTTGCGGCAGACCACCTTGTCGAAGCTGCCGCGCAAATCGCGCAGCGCCTCGTCGAAGCCTGCTCCCTGGAAGGCTTTGACGACCACACTGCCCCCGGGTTTCAGCACCCGCCGGGCAAAGTCGATCGCGACCTCCACGAGCAGCATGGACCGCGGCTGGTCCACCGCCTTCATGCCCGACACGTTTGGGGCCATGTCGGAAAGCACAAGATCCGCGGGCGCGTCGCCGAGCCAGGCGAGCGCGGCCTCAAGGAGGGCTTGGTCGTTGAAGTCGCCGGTGAGGATGTCGGCGCCGGGGACCGGCGCCATCGGCAGCAGGTCCAGCGCCAGCACGCGCCCGTGCCGCCCCACTGCCTGCGCCGCCACCTGCGTCCAGCCGCCCGGCGCGGCGCCCAAGTCCACGACGCACAGGCCGGGGCGCAGGAGCCGGTCCTTCTCTTGGAGCTCCAGCAGCTTGTAGGCGGCGCGGGAACGATAGCCCTCGGCCTTGGCGCGGCGCACGTAGGGGTCGCTCGCCTGCCGGGCGAGCCAGCGCTGGCTGCTGCCGGAACGCTTCACGAGGGATGATGATCGATTAGGGCGGGTGTCACGGGCGCTTAGGTTGCGCGTGCGCGCGGCCGGACGCAAGAGCAAGGGATTCAGGCCCGGGGGCGCCCGCCTCGGCCCTTGGCCCTTGGTTCAAGGCCTTGTCGGTCCGCGCCTTCGCCGTCCTAAACCCGGTCCACCCAGTCGAACTCGAAGACCTCCAACAACCCTCCGGCGACGGCCCCGGCGAACATCGCCGCGAGCAGCGCCGCCGGCAGCAGCTCGCTCGCGCGCAGCAGCGGCATGGTCAGCACACTGGCCTCACCGATGGCGAAGATACCGGCGAAGGCCGTGAGCCCGTTCGCGGCCACCGCCGCGATGATCGCGATGATGAGGCCCTCGTTCAGGTCGCAGAAGCGCCCGCGCTGCGTGGGCCGCGCCGGCCGCGCAAGGAGCACGCTGACGTAGAGCACGCCGGTCACGGAGACCAGGAAGGCCACGGCCGCCGGCGCCGGCAGCCGAACGCCCGCGAGCAGGTCTGCCGTGAGCAGGAGTCCGCCGGCGAGTGCGCCCATGGACAGCCCTGCCGCGACCTTGAGCCCGACGTTCGCGGTGCAGCGGCACGGAAAGCGCACGAGAAACCCCACGGCCAGACTTACCACCAACGCGGCGAGGCTCAAGAGCCAGGGCGAGACGTTCGGGCCGACCATCGCCATGCCCAGCACGGCCAGCCCCGTGCCGATAACGCTGGCGGTGAGCGCGAGCTGGCGCGCGCCGTAGAAGGCCGCGCCGATGCCGCCCGCGATGCCCGCTGCGGCCGGCATCGCGACGACGCCGAGCGGTGCGCTCAACAGCTCGCTCAGCACCAGGTAGAGCGGCGCGTAGATCATGCCGATCAGGCTCCAGACGCCGGCACGGATGAGAACGGGGGACAACTGGTACGGCACGGCTTGCGTCATCGGAGCTGACTCATTGTTGGGGACGGTGTTGGCGGCGGGACGCCGCGACACCGGAACGGCCGGGCCGCATCGAAGCGGCCCACGACGTTTGCATTAGTACTTGATGATACTGACGAACTGGGCCGAGAGAAACCGCCTGGATCACAATTTTGCTGCGCCGCATCAAATAGGAAGGAGCTAGGAGCTAGGAGCTAGGAGCTAGGAGCTAGGAGCTAGGAGCTAGGAGCTAGGAGCTAGGGGCTAGGAGCGGCGCCGACGCGGCTGACCGGGACCGCCGGCTTTCCAGCCGGCTCGGCGCCGACGCGGCTCAATGCCGCGTCGGCGGCGTCTGTGCTGATAAGCGGGCACATGCGCGCTCGCCTACCCCGGCGGCTCGGCACGGCCAACCGCCCGGCTCCCGCGCCGCAGATCGCGCGCCGGGGGCATCGAGCCCCCGGCACGCGAAGCCGGCTGAAAGCCGGCGCTCCCAGTCCGCGGCTGACCGGGATCGCCGGCTTTCCTGCCGGCTCGGCGCCGACGCGGCTCGATGCCGCATCGGCGGCGTCTGTGCTGATAAGCGGGCACATGCGCGCTCGCCTACCCCGGCGGCGCGGCACGGCCAACCGCCCGGCTCCCGCGCCGCAGATCGCGCGCCGGGGGCATCGAGCCCCCGGCACGCGAAGCCGGCTGAAAGCCGGCGCTCCCAGTCCGCGGCTGACCGGGATCGCCGGCTTTCCAGCCGGCTCGGCGCCGACGCGGCTCGA